>DASYYX010000011.1:0-177263 GCA_035946795.1 Caulobacteraceae bacterium
CGCCGCGCCGGCAGCGCCGCCGCCCGAAGCCCCTCCGGCGCCGCCGACCGATCCGGCCGCCATTGCTCTGCTGGCGACCCTGCAGAACATCTGCATCCCCGCCACCGAGGGCGGCTCCTACGCCAAGCTCGCCAAGGCCAACGGCTGGCGCAAGTCGGGCGACACCTTCACCTACAAGGGTCAGGGCTTCCAGTTCTCGATCAACCCCTCGCCCTCCAACCCGACCGACTGCGAAGTCGAAATCACCTCTGCGGTCGACCCCGAGTCGCCGGCCAAGCCGCTGGTCATCGCCCTGCACAACTGGGCCGCGCTGGAGCGTGGCTACTCACTCTATCGCAACGACAAGAACGTCACCGGCGGGCTCGAGTACATCACCCGCTCATGGGAGCACGACGACCCGGGCAAGCACGAGGCCCTGGTGCTCACCACCACGCGCAAGGCCGACGACACGCCGATGAAGCGCGACGCCGACACCTCCGAGATGATCTACAGCGAGACCAAGACGAGCACTTGAGCAGCCGAGCCGGCGCGAGGTAGCTGCGGCGCCCTCAGGTATCCAGCCGCGGCGTCACCATGATCTCGACGATGCGGCCGGCGCGCAGGGCCTGAACCGGCGTGGCCGCGCCGGCGCGCTCGGGGGTCAGCAGCCGGTGCAGGTCATCGACGCTGAAGACGGCCTCGCCAGCGAAGCTCAAGATGACGTCGCGCGCCTCGAGGCCTTCGGCGGCGTCGGCCTCGGCCAGGGACTCGATAAGCACGGCGGTCGGCGCGCGACGCCGCAGGCGAGCGGAAAGGCGTGCGTCCAGCGGGATCGTCTGCGCCGCCGCTCCCAGACGCGAACGGCGCACGCGCCCTTCCCGCATCAGCTGGCCGATGACGTCCACGGCCGTGTCGATGCCGATGGCGAAGCAGATGCCCTGCGCCGCGCCGATGATGGCGGTGTTGATGCCTACCACGCGCCCGCCGCCGTCCACCAGCGGGCCACCGGAGTTGCCCGGATTGAGCGGCGCGTCGGTCTGAATAACGCTGTCGATGAGGCGCCCGGAGGCGCTGCGCAGTGTCCGGCCAAGAGCGCTGACGATGCCGGCGGTGACCGTCGCCTGAAAACCCAGCGGGTTGCCGATGGCGATCACCAACTGGCCGACGCGCAGGTTTCCCGAGCGGCCGAAGCGGGCGTGCGGCAAGCCCGCCGCCGCCACCCGGAGCACGGCAAGGTCAGTGGCCGGATCGTCTCCGATTCGCTCCGCCGCGAGGCGGCGGCCGTCGGCGAGGTTGACGTGCAGCTTCCTCGCCCCTTCGATGACGTGGCTGTTGGTCAGCAGATAGCCGTCGGGCGCATAAATGACCCCCGAGCCGGCGCCGGCGCGGCCGCTCCCCTGCGCCGCTTCGACCCGAGCCACCGCGGGCCCCACCGCCTCGAAGGCGCGCATGACCCGTTCCGAATAAGGATCCAGTTCCTCGCCGGCGAAGGCTTCGGGCGGCTCGAGAGTGTCGAATGCCATGGCGGCGGGTTAGATATGGGGCCCGGCCGCCGCCGCAAGAGAGCGCCCTGGCGCGCAAGGCTGGCTGATTCCGATCGCGACCCGCTCTACAGAATATCGCATGTCATGGAAGTTGATCGCCAACGGGGCCGGCATTGCCGGCGTGGGGCTGATCCTCGCCGCCTACGCCTTGGCCCAGCTCCGCCGTCTTGATCCGCTCGAAGCGCCGTCGCTGCTGATGAACCTCGTCGGGGCGCTGCTGATCCTGGCGTCTCTGCTGGCGGCTTTCAATCTCGCCGCCTTTCTCATGGAGCTGGCCTGGGCCTTGGTCGCGGTCGCGGGGCTGGCCCGACTTCTCCTGAAGCGGAGCTGACCGCGGCGCCCGGCGCGATCATCGGCCCAAAGGCCGCCGCGACCTTGCGGTAGGTTTCGCGCTTGAAGGCCACTACCTTTTCCAAGGCCTCCTCGAGCGAGGCCCACTTCCAGGCGTCGAACTCGATCTCACCGTGGGCTTCGAGGTCGATCTCGGAGTCGGATCCTTCGAAGCGGAACGCGAACCACACCTGCCGCTGCCCCCGCCACCCCTTGCGCGCCTTGTCCCCGCCATGACCCGGAGGAAAATTGTAGGTGATCCAGCCGTCGGTGCGGCCGAGGAACGCCACCGAGGTCACTCCGGTCTCTTCCTTCAGCTCACGGAGCGCCGCCGCCAGCAGGTCCTCGCCTTCGTCCACTCCCCCTTGAGGGAACTGCCAGTTGTGGGGACCTGGGGCGCCGGCGCGGCGTCCCAGCCATACCCTGCCCGCGGCGCTGGCCAGCACCACGCCGACATTGGGACGATAGGCGCTGAGGCCGGCGCCGCCGTCGGCGCGAGGATCCTTTGCCGGGCGATCCATGCCGTCCGACTCCACCCAATCCGTCGCGGCGGATCAAGGCTTTTTCGGCGTGCGCCTCATCTGCGGACCATCAGGGCCGAGGCGGGCGCGAGCTGGAAACCGCGCGCCGCCAGGCCGCGGGTCCACCGGGTCGCCTCGGCCAGGGTGACCGGATAGGCGAAGCCCGAGCCCAAAGCCGCGCCCTTGTCGGCGGCCCGCCGTTCCAGCGCCTGGAACTGCCCATCGATGGCGGAGGCGGACAGCTGCTCGTCCACGATCCTGTTGGCGCTGGCGCGCGGCAGGCTGCCGCCGAAGTTCGCCGCCGCGCCGTCGTCGATGAAGGCCAGCCCTCGCCGCTTCAGCTCGGCGGCAAAGGCGTCCATGGCCGGGGGCGAGGCGACGAATTTTTCGCCCAGGTAATTGGTCAGCCCGAAGTAGCCGGTCGCCCGCGACATGATCCAGTCGAGCTTGCGGGTGATGTCGGCGGCATTGCCGTTGGCCAGCAGGGTATAGGGGCCCGGATCATTCTTCGGATAGTCGCTCGGCTCCATGGGTGTTTCGATCAGCACCTCGTGGCCGGCGGCGCGCGCCAGATCGATCCAGCCCTGAAGCCCGTCCGCATAGGGCGCAAAAGACAAGGTTACCTGCGGCGGCAGGTCCGAGATCGCCTCGCGGGTGGCCTGGGCGTTGAGGCCGAGGCCACCGATGATGAGCGCCACCTCGGGCTTGCCGTTGGAAACGAAGGTGCGAGCGTAGGCCGAAGCGGCCGTTCTGCCGTCGCTGGCGATCACCGGCAGCGGCCCGCTGGGGCTGGGCTCCGAAAGTCCGACCAGCGGCGCCTGCGCCAAGCCCTGGGCGTTCGTGGTCGGCGCCGGCGTGTCGGCGTCGCTGTCCGGCAGGGTGATCACCGCCTCGCCGGCGCTGGCGGATTGATCGGCCAGTCCCTGGCCCGTATCGGGGGTGGTGGTCAGCACGACCTCGGCGCCGTCTGCCGGCGCGGTCGAGGCCGACGCGTCGGTCGAAAGCGGGGCCGAATCACGCGCCACCGGGTCGATGCGCGCGAGCGACAGCTGCGCTACCGGCGCCGCCGCCCGCGGGGCGACCGCCAGCCACGCAGCCGCGCCGGCGAAGACGATCGCCCCCACCGCGCCCCAGGCGACCGAGACGTTTCCGGCGCTCCTGCGCGCAGACGGCGGCGGCGGACTGAACGCCTTCGCCTTGCCGAAGACCGGGCGGGCGGATTCTGAGGGCGCGGACATTCCCAGCCAAGTTGCGAGCTTCGAGCGCCCGCAAGCTGTGGCGATAAGGTTAATGAAGCCTGATCGGCGGCCTTGTGCAAGGCCGCCTCAGGTCTCGGCGCCTCCGAGCTCGCCCTAGTTCTTCTTCGCCGGCGCCGCGGCATGGGCCGCGGCCCGCATCGCCGCCTCATGCGCCTGGCGCAGGATGTCGGCGTCGGCGAGCGTCGCCGCCGGTTTGGGAAGCTTGGGCGTCGCCGCCACCGAACCGTAGCGCAGCACGTCCTCCGCCCGGCTCAGCTGGAAGTCGCCGGTCTTCTCGTTGAACCCCGGCGGCGGCTCTTCGGCCGGCTCATGGGGTCCGACGCGCACCTCCCCGTCCTGCGAGCTCAAGGCGTTGTGGAAGCTGGCCTCGCTGAACTGGAAGGCTTCGTTGGCGATCTGCTGAGCTTCTTCACGGGTCTCGGCCACCTCGAGGTCGGGTTCTATTCCCGTCCGCTGAATGGAGCGGCCCGAAGGCGTGTAGTAGCGCCCGGTGGTGAGCTTGAGGGCGCCGTCCAGGCCGCCGCGCAGCGGGATCACCGTCTGCACCGAACCCTTGCCGAAACTGGTGAGGCCGACGAGGGCGGCGCGGTGCCGGTCCTGCAACGCGCCGGCGACGATCTCTGCGGCCGAGGCGGTGCCGGAATTGATCAGCACCACCACCGGCAGGCCGTCGACCTTGACGCCGGGCGTGGCGTTGTACCGTTCGACGTCCTGGGGATCGCGACCGCGCTCCGAGACCACTTCGCCGCCGTCGAGGAAGAGGCTGGCCACACCCACAGCCTGGTCGAGCAGGCCGCCGGGATTGTCGCGCAGATCGAGGATCAGGCCCTTCAGGTGCGGATCGCGCGTCTTCAGCGCCTCGATGGCGTTGCGAGTCTCGTCGGTGGCCTTTTCGTTGAACTCGGCCAGCCGCACATAACCGAAGTCGCCTTCGAGCTTGTAGGTCACCGCCTTGGGCTGAATGATCTGCCGCGTCAGTTTCACGTCGAACGGCGGCGTCTTGGCGCGCGCGATCGTCAGCGTCACCTCATCGCCGATCTTGCCGCGCATCTGCTTGACGGCGTCGTTGACGCTGAGGCCCAGCACCGTCTGGCCGTTCACGGCGGTGATGTAGTCGCCGCTCTTGATGCCGGCCTTGGCCGCCGGCGTGCCATCGATCGGCGTGATCACCTTGATGATGCCGTCCTCACTGGTGATCTCCAGACCGAGGCCGCCATACTCGCCCCGGGTCTCGTCTTGCATTTCGGAGTAGGCGGTCGGGGCCAGGTAATCCGAGTGCGGATCGAGCGAGGTGACCATGCCGCTCAGGGCCGCGTCGATGAGCTTCTTCTCGTTCACCGGGTCCACGTACTGCCGCTCGACGGTGTCGAGGACGTTCCCGAACAGCTCGAGCTGATGGTAGGTGTCCGGTTGGACCTCGGTGGCGCTGCGCGCCGCCTGGCTGAAGTAAGCCATCGAGCCGGCGCCAAGGACGAATGCCGACGCTCCGATGAGAATGTACCTGCGCATGCCTGCCTGATGCCTCTGACTGCGAGGCGGAACATAGGGGACCCCGCGCCGAAATTAAGGCGCGCCTCTTAACATCCTCTGCTCGATTCCCGAACCATGGGGCGGGCGCGCCCGGGCCGGAATCTGCAGCAGCGGCGCCGGATCGATGGGGCGCTCGCCCTGGCGGACCTCGAGATAGAGCCTGGCGGCTCGATCGCGGGACATCGCGCCCACCGGCTCGCCAGCGGCCATCGCCTCGCCGCGCACTGCGGCAATCCGCGCCATGCCCGCGAGCACGAAGTGGAGATTCCCCCGTCCACGCAGGATCGCGACCTTGCCCCAGCCGGCGACATCGCCGGCGAAGTCCACCACCGCCGAAGCCGGGCTGACAACAGTGGCGCCAGGCGCCGCGGCGAACTCGAGACCCGCCGAACGCGCGCCGTTGCCCATGCGCCCTCCGAACAAGGTGACGACCGATCCCCTGACCGGCGCTCGCAGAACGACGGGGCCGGCGGCTTCCCCCGCGTCTTCCGAGGCGGCGCGGCGCTTCAGATCCTGGGAAAGGGCCCGGGCGCGGTCGGCGACCGCCTCACCGGTGGCGCGCGCCAGCAGCCGCGCCCGCAGTGAAGCTCGCGGATCGGCGAGCCCATCGAGACCCGGAGAGGGCGAGGCCAAGATCTCGAGCGCCGAGAGCGCCTGTTCCAGCTGCGCCCGCTCCGCCTCCTCATCCACGGCCGGCGGGGCGCTGGCGGCAAGGCAGGTGAGAGTGCTGGCGAGCGCGAGAGCCAGGAACCAGGCTCGCCTCAGGGTTTGGCGCACGCCCGGCTCAGCCACGGTGATAGGGACCGCCGGTAAGGATGGTCGCGGCGCGATAGATCTGCTCGGCGAGCATGGCGCGCGCCAAGCCGTGCGGCCAAGTCATCGGTCCCAGTGACAAGACCTGACCGGCGGCCCTGGTGACGCTCGGAGCGAGACCCTCGGCCCCGCCGATGGCGAAGGCGAGCGCGGAGGCGCCGGCGCCGCGCCGCGCCGCCAGCAGGGCCGCGAAGGCGCGCGAATCGACGGTCTGGCCATGTTCGTCCAAGGCGATGAGCGTCGCTCCCCCCAACCGGTCCAGAATGGCCTCGCCTTCGGCGGCCTTGCCGCTCTTTCGAGGCGCCAGCTCGACGATCTCTACCGGCCCAAGACCTACGGCCCGCCCCACCGCGGTCGCCCGCGCCGCGAAATCCTTGGCCAGGACGCTTTCGGCGGACGCCCGCAAGCGTCCGATGCACAGCAGAATCAAGCGCACCGCCAGGGCTCGAAATGTTGCGCCTCGGCCCTTCGCGGCCGAATGGAACTCAAGTCGAAGAGACCTCCGTGCGGGCCGCGGTGCGTCGGGCCGGCTCCACGGACCAGATCTTCTCGATGTTGTAGAAGCTGCGCACTTCGGGCCGGAAGACGTGCACGATCACGTCGCCGACGTCGATCAATACCCAGTCGGCTTGCGGCAGACCCTCAACCCTGGCTCGGCCCAGGCCGGCGTCCTTGATGGCCCGCAACACGTGGTCGGAAACCGCGGCGACATGCCGCTGCGAGCGGCCGGAGGCGATGATCAGGCTGTCCGCCAAGGAGCTGCGGCCGACAAGATCGATCAACACCACCTCCTGAGCCTTGTCGTCTTCGAGCTTGGCCAGCAGCAGACTCTCGAGGGGGGTGTGCTGCCGCGGAGCAGCGGCCCCGAGGTTTTTCTTGCCGGCTCCCCGGCGAGGCGCAGACGCAGTCAGATGGGACTCCTCAGACTGGCGAATCACAGACCTCATATCCATAACAGGCGAGGCGGAAACCCGGTTGCGCAGCGCCGTGGACGAAGCCGGATGGAGCGGCGCCCGCAGGAATACCCACGCCGGGGGCGCCCTCAGGGCGAGGACGGGGGCGGCGCTTTCGCGCAGGCGCGCAGATGCGAACCTGCGGGCCGCCGGCGAGGACAGGCCCCCACGGATGAATCCTGGGCGCGCGACCACGGCGATCGGCACGGTCTCGAAGAGGTCGACCCAACCGCGCCACCGATGCAGCTGAGCGAGCCCGTCCGCCCCCATGACCCAGACGAATCTGGCGTTGCGGAAGCGCTTCTTGAGGAGCCGCACGGTGTCGATGGTGTAGCGCGAAGAGAGGCGCTGCTCGGCATCCGACACCAGCATCCGCCGCGCGTGGGCGCGGCGCGCAGCGGCGCCGCGGCGCTGCTGGTAACCGCCGCCGGGCGTCGCCTTCAGCGGATTGCCCGGCGAGACCAGCCAAATCAGCCGGTCGAGCCGCAGCCGGCGCAGCGCCACCGAGGCGGCATGCAGGTGGCCCTCGTGCGCCGGATCGAACGAGCCGCCGAAAAGGCCGACGCGCAAGCCGGTGCCGAGGCTCAGGCCAAGATGGGCCGCGCCTCTGGGCGGCGGCTGCGGCGCCCGCTGCGGCCCCACCTCAGGCGGCGCCCGCAGCCAGGGCCATGTCGTCGGCGTGGATGAGCGGGCCACCGGCGTAGCCCAGCAAGGCCTCGATCTCTGCCGAGCGCAGCCCCAGGATCCGGCGCGCCTCGGGCGCATCGTAGCGGCACAGCCCGCGCCCGATCTCGCGCCCCAGGCGATCGCGGACGATCACGGTTTCGCCCTTGCCGAAGCCGCCCTCGGCCGACCGCACGCCGGCGGCGAGCAGGCTCTTGCCGGCGCGAAGGGCAGCGACGGCGCCATCGTCGACCACCAGCACGCCCTGAGGCGAGAGGGCCCCGGCGATCCAGGCTTTGTAGGCCGCCGCCGGGGTGAGCGCAGGCGTGAACACCGTCGCCCGCTCGCCAGCCTCGATGGCCGCAAGCGGCGCCGCGCGGCGTCCGAGCGAGATGATGGTGGCGCAGCCCGCGGCCGCGGCGATACGGGCGGCGGCAAGCTTGGTGACCATGCCGCCGCTGCCGATCCCGGCGGCCGCATCGGCGACGCCTGCCATGGCCTCAACCTCGGCGGTGATGGCGCCGACCTCAGGGATGTGCCGGGCGCGAGGATTCGACCGCGGATCGGCGCTGTAGAGGCCGTCCACGTCGGAGAGCAGGACGAGCAGTTCGGCGCCGATCATCTGCGCCACCCGAGCGGCCAGGCGGTCGTTGTCACCATAGCGCAGCTCTTCAGTCGCCACGGTGTCGTTCTCGTTGACGATCGGGGTGACGCCCAGCTCGAGAAGAGCCTCTAGGGTGGCGCGGGCGTTGAGGAAGCGACGGCGCACCTCGGTGTCGTCGGGCGTGAGCAGCACCTGCGCGGCGACCAGTCCTTCCGGCTCCAGGGCCTCTTCCCAGGCGCGCATGAGCCGTGACTGCCCGGCCGCAGCCGCCGCTTGTTTCTGCGCCAGGGAGAGGCGACGGCGCGTCAGGCCCAGGCGCGCGCGGCCCAGCGCCACGGCGCCGGAGGACACCACCACCACCTTTTGCCTTCGCCGCGTCAGTCGCGCCAAGTCGGCCGCCAGGGCGGCGATCCAGCCGCGATCGGGCTGGCCATCGGCAGCCGTGGCCAGGGCGGAGCCGACCTTCACCACCATCAGGCGCGCTTCGGCGAGACGGTTCAAGGCCGCCACGACCCCTCGGCGGGCGCCTCGGCGGCAAGCGCGTCGGCCGCCAGCGCTCCGACGTGCCGCAACAAAGCCGTCATGCGCTCGCCGCTCAGTGCCGAAACCAGATACGGGGCGCGGCCGGTGCGCCGCTGGAATTCCTGCGCCACGCGGCGTCGGTCCGCCTCCTCGAGGCAGTCGATCTTGGTCAGGGCGATCACCTCCGGCTTCGCCGACAGCCCGGCGCCATAGGCATCCAGTTCGCACCGGACGATCCGCCAAGCCTCGGCCGGATCCTCGAGGGTGGCGTCGATGAGGTGCAAGAGGACGGCGGTGCGCTCCACATGGCCGAGAAACCGGACGCCAAGCCCCGCTCCCTGCGAGGCGCCTTCGATCAGGCCGGGAATATCCGCCAGGACAAAGCGAGCCTGCGCCGTCTCCACGACCCCAAGGTGCGGCGCCAGCGTGGTGAATGGATAGTCCGCGATCTTCGGCCGAGCGTGGGAAGCGGCGGCAAGAAAGGTGGACTTGCCCGCGTTCGGCAGGCCAACGAGGCCGACGTCGGCGATCAGTTTGAGCCGCAGCCACACGGTCCGCTCCTCGCCGGGCAGGCCGGGGTTGGCGTGGCGCGGCGCCTGGTTCGTCGGTCCCTTGAAGCGGACGTTGCCAAAGCCGCCGTTCCCTCCCGAGGCCAAGCGGAGCTGGGCCCCCGGGGTCGTCAGGTCGGCGAGGACCTCGGAGCGGCTCTCGTCCAGGACCTGCGTCCCGACCGGCGCGGCGAGCGTGACATCCTCGCCACGCGCTCCGGTCCGGTTGCGGCCCATGCCGTTCCCACCCCGGCCGGCCTCGTAACGTTGGCGGTAGCGGTAGTCGGCAAGCGTGTTGAGCCCTTCGACCGCCTCTACCCACACATCGCCGCCGCGGCCGCCGTCGCCGCCGTCGGGACCGCCGAATTCGATGAACTTCTCGCGCCGGAACGAAACCGCTCCAGCGCCGCCGTCGCCCGCCTTGGCGAAGATGCGGCACTCATCGAGAAACTTCATCGTGGCTCATGTGGCCAAGGTCGATGAAAAAAGCGAGGGAGGGGCCGCGCCGCCCCGCTTTCGGAAGATGAGCCAGACAGGGGCGCAGTCGCCGAGGCCCTTCTGCTGATAGCGGGTGGGCGCATGATCTGGCGGGGGCCGGCGCCAATCCTCGGCGCTTCTGGCTGTCCATTCGAGCCCTGGGGTCGAGGCGAGGGCCATAAGGGCGGTTTCGACGTAGTCGGCCCAGTCGGTGGCGAAGAACAGCTGGCCGCCGGGGGCCAGCACCCGGGCCGCCGAGGCGGCGAAGGCGGGCTGCACCAGGCGGCGCTTGCGGTGGCGGGTCTTCGGCCACGGGTCCGGGAAGAGAAGATAGAGGCGCGCAAGGCAGGCGTCCGGAAGGCGCGCGATCAGATCGCGGGCGTCGCCGGCGTGCAGCCGCACGTTGCCGAGGCCCAAGCGGTCGATCTGCGCCACGGCCGCGGCCATGCCGTTCTCGAACGGTTCAGCGCCCATGACGAGGACGTCGGGCGCCCCCAGCGCCTGGGCGATGAGGTGTTCGCCCGCCCCAAAGCCCACCTCGAGCCAGACCTCACGCGCCCAGGGCGCCAGCGCCGCCGGGTCGAACGGGCTTTCCGGAAGCGCGAGCTTCGGCAGGAGGGAGCGCATCAGGGCCGCTCGGGCCGCCCGCTGCGGCCGGCCGCGACGGCGGCCGAAGGTGCGGATCGGGCGCGGTTCAGCCGCGCTCACGTCGCCTCCACCGAAGGCCGACGAGGGAGAGGGCGAGCATGGCGAAGAACGGCCCTTCTCCCCATCGCGCGTACAGCGTGGGCGGGAGCGGCGGCGGCAGAGGGGCGTCGATGACCCCGGCAGCGCCTTGACCGAGGCGTTGGCCAGGCGCGATGCGGCCGTAGGCGTCGATCACGGCCGAGTATCCGGTCGGGGTGGCGCGCACCATCGGCAGACCTTCCTCGATGGCGCGGTAGGCGGCGAGGTTGAGGAGCTGGGCCGGTCCCATGCCGGTCCCGAACCAGGAATCGTTGGATATGTTGACAATCCAGGCGGGACGGTAGCCGGCCGCCCGCTCGCCAGCATGCGCGAAGCCGGGGAACAGGCTCTCGTAGCAGATCAGCGGCTGAAACGGCGGCGCGCCGGCGGCGCGCCGCGGCCGCGGCGGGGGGCCTGCCTCGAAGCCGTCGCCCACGTGCACCAGCTGCTCGATCCCCAGCGTTCGAGCAAGCGGCGCCAGGGGCATGTACTCGCCGAACGGAACCAGGCGGTGTTTGTCATAGAACGTTTCGAGCGCGAGACCGTCGGGCCGGCGTTTCAGAAGCTCCAGGCTGTTGAAGGCCGTCAGTTCGCCATTGGGGTGAGGGACGAGGCGGTAGCCGCCGAGGATCAGCACCTGGCCCGGCGAGAGAGCGTCCGCGATCGCCGCCTCGGTCCAGGTCCCAGGGGCCAGATAGTCCTCGAGCGGCGCAGGAATCGCGCCCTCGGACCAGACGACGATCTGTGGCAGAGCGGCCCCGGACGGCCGGCGCGTCAGAGTGACGTACCGATCCACGATGGTCGGGAACCAGGCCGGATCGTACTTGACCGCCTCGGGTATGCCGGCCTGGACGACGCGGATCGTCGGCGCGCCGCCGGCGGGCGGCCGGGGCGGGGCGGACGCCAGTCTTGCTGCGCCAGCGGCGTAGAGGCTCAAGATGAGGCCGACCCCCGCCAGGGCCGCCAGCGCCCCCTTTCGGCCTTCGTCGATCAGCCCCGGCGCGGCGGCGCCGACAAGGGTGATCCAGGTGAGTCCATAAGCGCCAACAAAGGCGGCGACCTGCGAGGGCGCCGAGCCCGCCTTCCAGGTCTCGCCCGGCAGGTCCCAGGGAAAGCCCGTCAGCACATGGCCGCGAAGCCACTCCGCGGCGGCCAGGGCGGCGGCGAACGCCAGCACCCTTGCCGCGCCTGTGTGGGCGGCCACGAGACGATAGAGGAGGCTCGCCAATCCCCAGAAGAGGGCCATGCCGGCAGTGACCAGCGGAACCGCAAGCGGGGCCATCCAGCCCTGGTCTTTGGCGTCGACGAAGAAGGGATTGGCGATCCACCACAAAGAGACGAGGAAGTAGCCGGCGCCCGAAAGCCAGCCGCGGGCGAACGTCTGGCCGCCGCCGCGCCCGCGATCGACAAGTCGGAACATCCCCGCGTAGCCCAGCAGCCCGGGAAGAACGCCCCAGGGTTGATTGACGTACGCCGCCGCCGCGCCACAGCCGAAGCAGGCCGCCCACGTCGGCGCCGCCCTGCCTGCGGCAATCAGGCGGGCCCTCGACCACGGCGCTCTGGGCCGCGCGCCCGACCCGACATCGGCGCCCACGGGGGTCACGCCCTGAGTCGTCATCGGCGCCCGGGTCTCCTAGCCCTGGCGAGCGCCGCCCGTCAGTTCGGCGGCGCCACGAGCGGGCTGCGATCGGCGCACGAGCAGTCTCTTGATCCTGCGGGGGTCGGCTTCGATGACCTCGAAATCGAAGCCGGCCGGATGGGAGACCACTTCGCCCCGCCGCGGCACCCGTCCAGCGAGCGCGACCACGAGCCCGGCCACGGTGTCGATTTCTTCCTCGAGGTCTTGCGACGCCAGTTCGGCGCCGAGAGCCTCCTCGAGCTCCTCGAGAGCGACCCGGCCGTCGGCTTCGAAGATCCCGTCGGACTTGCTTTCCAGCCGAACCGGGCTGGCTTCATCGTGCTCGTCGTCGATCTCTCCGACCACCGCCTCGATCACGTCCTCGAGCGTTACGAGGCCGTCCAGACCGCCAAACTCGTCGATGACCATCGCCATGTGGATGCGTCCGGTGCGCATGCGCACCAACAACTCCGCCGCCGGCATTGACGGCGGGACGTAAAGTGTCTCGCGCATCAGGCCGCGCAGGACGCGCGTGCGGGCGGCGGGCTTTGTCTCTGGGCCGGCCAGCAGCCTGAAAACGTCCTTCAAGTGCGCGACCCCGACCGGGTCGTCCAGATTGCGGCGGTAGACGGGCAGGCGCGAGTGGCCGCTCTCGAGAAAGGCAGAAACCACTGCCTCGAGGCTGGCGTCGATCTCGATCGCAAGGATGTCGACCCGCGGGATCATGACGTCGCCAACGGTGAGCTGGGAAAAGGCGCGGGCGTGGTCCACCAGTTCGGTGGCGGCCGCCGCCGGAGCCTCGCCTTCCTGGACGGGCCGGGGCGCTGCGCGCCGACCCGCCAGCCAGCGGCGGAGGTCGGCCAGCCAGCCATCGGCCCTCTTGCGATCGACCTGGTCAGCGGCGGTCGGATTGTCGGATGGCATCGAAAGGCGCCTTCAGCGCGGCAAATACGGATCAGCGATGGCGAGCCTCGCCAGCAGGTCCGTCTCGATCGCCTCCATGCGCGAGGCTTGGCGCGGCCGGTCGTGGTCGTGACCCGCAAGGTGGAGAACGCCGTGTATGACAAGATGGCTGAGGTGATCCGCCAGCGTCTTGCCTTGCTCGCCGGCCTCGCGGGCGCAGACGCCGAAGGCCACCGCGACATCGCCCAGGCGATCGGCTTCGGGGCCGGTGGGCGCCGTCTGGCGAAAGGCCAGCACGTTGGTGGCCCGATCGACGCCGCGGAAACGGCGATTGAGCTCCTGCAGCTGGGCATCGTCGGTAAGCAGGATGGCAAGGCTGCGGGCAGGCTCGAGAACGCCAAGGGCGAGCCGGGCGGCCCGCCGGCAGCGGCGAACGACGTCGGGAAGCGCCTCTCGCCAGCTCGGATCGGCGACCATGACGTCCACCGCGCTCACGGCAAGCGGCCCTCGGCGTCAGCGTCGTACGCCTCGACGATCTTGCCTACGAGGCGGTGTCGCACGACATCGCTCGTCTCCAGGCGAATGACGGCCACGCCTTCGAGATGCTCGAGAAGGCCGACCGCGTGCGCCAGGCCGGAATCGCGGGGATTGACGAGATCGACCTGGCTTGGATCGCCCGTCACCACCATCTTCGAGCCCTCACCCAGGCGCGTGAGAACCATCTTCATCTGCAGTCTGGAGGCGTTCTGGGCCTCGTCCACGATGACAAAGGCGTGCGACAACGTTCGCCCGCGCATGAACGCGATCGGCGCCACCTCGATCTCCCCCCGGTCGCGGCGGCGGCGCAACAGCTCGGAACCGAGAATGTCGCTCAGAGCCTCGAACACCGGCGCCATGTAAGGATCCACCTTCTCGGCCAGGTCGCCGGGAAGGAAGCCTAGGCGCTCGCCCGCTTCGACGGCCGGACGGGCAATGATCAGCCGCTCGATTTCGCCTGAACGCAACAGGCTGGCTCCATGGGCGACGGCAAGGAAAGTCTTGCCCGTTCCCGCCGGTCCCAGAGAGAACACAAGGTCGTGGCCCGCGAGCGCGTCCAGGTACCGGGCCTGGCCCGCCGTCTTGGCGAGAACCGAGCCGCGCCGGGCGATCGGCCCCGACTGCTCGTTGCCGGCGCGGGCCTGATCGATGGCCAGGCGCACGTCGGCCGGCGTGACGTCCTGGCGCGAGGCGATGCGATCGGCCAGGGCCTCGATGGCCGTCTTGGCGATCCTGCGATTGCGCGCTTCGCCGTTCAGCGCCACGCCGCCTCCCGGGGTCTCCAGGAGCACGTGGAAGGCGTCTTCGATCAGAGCCGCGTGCCGGCCTCCGGGACCGGCGATGGCGCGCACCGCCTCCTCGCCGAGAGGAAGAAATTCCGACGGCCCTCGCCTCAAGCGGCCTCCGCGAGAATCCGTCCAGCGAGGCTGTGGCTCTCCGCCCGTTCGATCACGACCGGCAGAACCTTGCCGATGAAACTGGCAGGCCCAGGGCAATGCACCGCCTGCATGTAGGGGCTGCGGCCGGCGATTTGACCGTCATGCCGGCCCGGGCGCTCGAACAGGACTTCGGTCCGCGCGCCGACGCTGGCGCGATTGAACTCTTGCTGCTGGCGCCTGAGCAGCGCCTGCAGACGTGCGAGGCGCTGCTCCTTCACCGGCTCGGGAACCTGCCGGGCCATGGCGGCGGCCGGCGTGCCCGGTCGGCGCGAGTACTTGAAGGAGAAAGCGCTGGCGTAGCGCACACGCTCGGCCAGCGCCATCGTGGCCTCGAAGTCGTCGTCGCTCTCTCCGGGGAAGCCGACGATGAAGTCACCGCTCACGGCGATATCGGGCCGGACGCGCCGCAGCCGATCGATGATCGAGCTGTAGCTTGCCGCGGTGTGCGCCCGGTTCATGGCGCGCAGGATGCGGTCCGAACCGGACTGGACCGGCAGGTGAAGGTAGGGCGCCAGCTTGTCGACGCGACCGTGAGCAGCGATCAGCGCCTCGCTCATGTCGGCGGGGTGGCTCGTAGTGTAGCGAATGCGCGCCAAGCCCTCGATCTCGGCAAGGCCTTCTACGAGGTCTGCCAAGCCCTCGCCCTCGACGCCGCGCCAGGCGTTCACGTTCTGGCCAAGAAGCGTGACCTCTCTGACGCCCGAGCCGACCAGGGCGCGGACTTCAGCTTCGATCAAGGCTGCGGGCCGCGAGAACTCGGCGCCGCGGGTGTAGGGAACGACACAGAAGGTGCAGAAGCGATCGCAGCCTTCCTGGATGGTGACGAAAGCAGTCGGGCCGGCGGGCGTGCGCGTCCGGGGCAGGGAATCGAACTTTTCGCTGGGGGTGAAGGCCAGCGCGAGCGGCTTGGCTCCGGCCCGATGCGCGCGGGCAATGAGTTCTGGAAGCCGATGGTAAGCCTGCGGTCCAACGACAACATCGACAGCGCTCTGGCGCCGGAAGATCTCTTCGCCTTCGGCCTGGGCGACGCAGCCGGCGACGACCAGCAGCATCTCGCGCCCGCCGTTTCGGCGCGCGGCTTTCAGCGCCTTGAACCGACCCAGTTCCGAATAGACCTTTTCCGCGGCCTTCTGGCGGATGTGGCAGGTGTTGAGGATGACAAGATCGGCTTCGTCGGGGCTGGCCGTCTCGGCGTACCCCAAAGGCTGCAGGATCTCCGCCATGCGCTCGGCGTCATGGATGTTCATCTGACAGCCGAAGCTCTGGATGTGGAGGCGCATCGGCGCCGCGCCGCGATCAGTGGAGATCGAAGGCTGGGCGCGCGCCGGCAATCGGGCGCTCATTCCTCTGACGGCACCCCGTACAGTTCCAGCCGGTGGTCTACGAGCCGGTAGCCCAGGCGCCTGGCGATGGCCTGCTGGAGACGTTCGATCTCCTCGTCGACGAACTCGATGACGCGACCGGATTTCATGTCGATGAGATGGTCGTGGTGGGCCTCGCGCGCTTCCTCGTAGCGAGAGCGCCCGTCGCGGAACTCATGGCGCGTCAGGATGCCCGATTCCTCGAAGAGGCGGACAGTCCGGTAGACTGTGGCGATCGATATGTGCGGATCCAGGGCATGAGCGCGGCGATGGAGCTCCTCCACGTCGGGGTGGTCATGGGCGCTCGAGAGCACGCGCGCAATGATCCGACGCTGGTCGGTCATCCGCAGGCCCCTCTCTACGCACAGCTTTTCCAGTCGATCCACGCCGATGGTTCCCGCCTCGGACCATGGGCCGAGAGAATAGGCGCGCAAGGCTTCCCTTTAAAGATCGGCGCGCAGGACCAGCGCGTCGCTGTTCCCGCCATCACGACGATAATAGCGGCGCCGGCGCGCCACCTGCTCAAATCCGCTGCGTGCATAGAGCGCAAGTGCCGCGGCATTGTCCTCGGCGACCTCGAGGAAGGCGCTGCGCGCGCCAGACCGGCGCAGGCAGGAAAGCGCAACCGTGACCAGCGCCCGGGCGGCGCCCCGGCGCCGTTGCCGAGGCAATACGCCGAGGCTGAGCACCTCCGCTTCATCGGCGATCTGGCGGGCGATCAGGAGGCCGCACGGCTCGCCGTCGATGTCGGCGACCCACGCCTGGCCTTCCGAGGTCAGCGCCTGAATCGAAGCAATGCCCCATGCGTCGGCGAAGATGCGCTGATGGAGCTGCGAGAGCAGCGTCGCATCGGCTTCGCCGGCGCGGCGGGTCTTCACCACGGGCGCTTTTCCTCTTCGAGCCTTAGGTAGAGCGGGGTCGCCGGGGCGTCGCGGTTCCGCTCGGCAATCTCCGCAATGGCCCTTAGGGGTGGAGCGGAAATCGGCGCCATCAGCGCGCTCGGCGCCGCCGCCGCCAGCATCTCCGCTCCGGATCCCACCAGCAGCTGCGGCGCCATGCCGGCCGCGCTGGCCACCGCATCGGACGCCAAGGCGCATTGCGGCGCGTTGAGAGCCCGATGGCCGGCAAACGCCTGCCAATAGACCCGACCGCGTCCAGCATCGACGGCGGCCACGCGCACGGAGGGATCGATCGGGGCGTTCGCCAGGGCCGCCAGCGTCCCCACTCCCGTCAGTTTCAGTCCGGTCGATAGGGCCAGGCCCTTGGCGAAGGCGAGCCCGACCCGCAGGCCGGTGAAGGAGCCAGGTCCGATCGTGACCGCGATTGCCCCCAGTTGATCAAAGACGAGGCCGGCCGCGGCCAGGGCTTCCGCGGTCAGCTGCGGCAGACGTTCCTGGCGCTCCGCGCCGATCGGTTCTGAGATTTCGCACAGCGCGTCGGCGCCGGAAATGATTCCGACCTGGCAGGCCGCAAGGCAGCAATCCAGGGCCAGCACCAGCATGGTGGCGAGCGCGACCTGACGCGGTCGGCGCCTTAGATGGTCTGCTCGACGCGCGTGACTTCGGGCACGTAGTGGCGAAGCATGTTCTCCACGCCCGCCCGCAGCGTCGCCGCCGACGAGGGGCAGCCCGAACAGGCGCCGCGCATGTGCAGCCACACGACACCGGTTTCCGGTTCGAACCGCGAGAACAGGATGTCACCGCCATCCTGGGCCACGGCCGGGCGGATGCGGGTATCGAGCAGGTCCTTGATCTCGGCGACGATCTGGGCCGTCTCGCCTTCGTAGACCGGCTGGTCGGCGCTCTCGCCTTCCTCGTCCTCGATCAGGGGCAAGCCGCTGGTGAAGTGGTCCATGATGGCCGCCAGGACAGGCGCCTTCAGATAGGCCCAGTCGTCCCCGGGCGATTTCATCACCGTCAGGAAGTCGGTCCCGAAGAAGACCCGGCGCACCCCTGGAAGATCGAAGAGCGCCCTCGCCAAGGGGGAGGCGGCCGCGGCTTCGACGTCAGCGAACTCGCGCGAGCCGTCGGCAAGCATGGTCCGACCCGGGAGGAACTTCAGCACCTCGGGATTGGGCGTGGTCTCGGTCTGGATGAACAAGGTCCGCTCCTTCGCCTCGACAGATGGCGTCCGCGCGCCCACAGCGCAACCGGCCCTCGCCGCTCAGGGCCTGGGGAGGAGACCGACGATGCGGCGTGTGTCGGCGAGGACCGGCTCGGCAAGCGCCCGGGCGCGCTCAGCGCCCTCGCTAAGGATCGCATCGATCTGCGCCGGATCAGCGGCAAAGCGCCGCATGCCAGCCGACAGAGGCGCGAGCGTTTCGACCAGCGCTTCTGCCAGGGCGTCTTTGAAACCCTCGGCGAAGCCGTGGCCACCGTACTCGGCGAGAACGTCCTCGATGGTCTGGCCCTTGAGGCTCGCGAGCATGGAGACCAGGTTCTCCGCCTCGGGCCGGCCGCCAAGACCCGCGGGCGCCAGCGGCAACGGCTCCGGATCGGTGCGGGCTTTGCGGATCTTGGCGCGGATGACCTCGGCGCTGTCCGACAGATTGACGCGCGAGTAGTCCGACGGGTCGGACTTGGACATCTTGGAGCGGCCGTCGCGCAGCGACATGACGCGCGCGCCAGGCCCCTCGATCAGGGGCTCCGGGAGAGGAAAGAACCCGGGCGCGTCGAAATCGTGGTTGAACTTCTGGGCGATATCGCGCGCCAGCTCCAGGTGCTGTTTCTGATCTTCGCCGACCGGCACGTGCGTGGCCTTGTAGAGGAGGATGTCGGCGGCCTGCAGCACCGGGTAATCGTACAGCCCTACGCTGGCGCGCTCCTTGTGCTTGCCAGTCTTCTCCTTGAACTGGGTCATGCGGTCGAGCCAGCCGATCCGCGCCACGCAGTTGAAGATCCAGGCGAGTTCAGCGTGCGCCGGGACGGCCGATTGGGCGAACAGGATCGATGCCCGCGGATCGATTCCGGCGGCAAGATAGGCCGCGGCGATCGAGCGGCTCTGATCGGCGAGCGTCTTCGGGTCCTGCCAAGCTGTGATCGCGTGCAGGTCGACGACGCAGAAAAGGCACTCGAACCGGTGCTGCAAGGGCACGAACTTGGCGATCGCGCCCAGGTAGTTGCCCAGGTGAAGCTCGCCGGAAGGCTGGATGCCGGAAAATACGCGCCCGGCGAGGGTGGACGTGGACGTGGCCATTTGGCTCCGCGATTACGCGAGCGGGAGCGAACCGCAAACCCTCTGCGCGCCGGAGTCGCGCACACCGAGGCCCCAAGTGGGGGGCGGATTAGCGCGCCGCGCTGGCGCGCGCCCTGGGCCTGGTGATGGCCTGGGACGGAGCTTCGTCGACGAGCAGGATCTCGGTAAGGCGGGCGCGCAGGGCCGCAATTCGCTTGGGATCGGTCAGTTTTCCCTCGCCCCTGACGACGACATAGAAGGCGTCGACGGCGCGTTCGCCAAAGCTGTCGATATGGGCGGACTGAATCGACAGGCCGGCTTCGGTGAGGGCGCGGGCCAGGGTCTCGAGCAGGCCGGGACGGTCACGGCCGGAAGCCTCGATCACCGTCGCTTCGGCGGAGGCGCTGTTATCCACCCCGACTGCCGGAGCGATGGCGAAGGCCGCCGACCGGCTCCAGTCGACGAGCCGTCGCGCCGGCGCACGCGTCGGACGCTCCAGCGCCGCCTCTTCGAGCGCGCTGACGAGCCGGCGCAACCGTTCGGGATCTTCATCGCCGAACGGGCGCCCGCCGGTCTCCTGGACATGGAAGACGTCGAGCGCCACGCCTTCGGCGGACGTGTGAATGCGCGCCGCGACGACGTCGCCGCCGAGATTGGCCACAGCAAGGGCGAGATCGGCGAAGAGGCCCGGGCGATCGGCGGCGACGACCACCAGTTCGGCGGTGTTGCGGTCAAGGCGCACTCGCCCTTCCGCCGCCGGCCGGCCGCTCGCAACCGAGCGCCGCAGGAGCGCCAGGTGCGCCGCCTGTTCGGCCGTAGTGAAGGCCAGGAAATAGGAGTCCTCCATGCTCGAAGCGAAGGCGCGGGCCTCCGGTTCGGCGCCGATCAGGGCCACGCGAGCATCGTAGGCGGCGGCGTCGAGCCGCCGACGCGCCATTCCCGCTAGATCCGAGGTCCGGCCGCCGCGGAACACCCGCTCAGTCGCTTCGTAGAGATCGCGAAGAAGCTGTCCCTTCCAGCCGTTCCACACTCCCGGCCCGACGGCCCGGATGTCGGCGACGGTCAGCACCAGCAGCATTCTCAGGCGCTCGGGATTTTCCACCAGTTCGGCGAAGGCGGCGATCGTCGAGGCATCGGCAACGTCTCGCTTCTGGGCGAAGTCGCTCATGGCCAGGTGGTGTTCGACCAGCCAGCCCACGAGCTCTGTTCGCGAGCGCTCCATCCCCAGACGTTCGCACGCGGACCGCGCCGCCCGCCCGCCGGCGCGCTCCTGCCCGTCAGCGTCGCCCTTGCCGGTGTCATGCAGGAACATGGCCAGGAACAGGGCCTCCGGATCCTCGATGAGCGGCATGATTGCGGTCGCGAGCGGATGATCCGCGGCGAGACGCCCGGCGCTGATATCAGCGATCACGCCGATGGCGCGCAGCGTGTGCTCGTCCACCGTGTACGAGTGGTACATGTTGAACTGCATCTGGCCGACGATGCGCCCGAACTCGGGCACGAACCGGCCCAGGACGCCGGCCTCGTTCATGAGCTCGAGCGTCCTCAGGGCCTGACGGCTGTGAGCGAGCGTCGACAGCAGGATCGCCGCTGCTTCGCGATCTCGTCTGACCTTGGAGGTGATCAACTTGAGGCGACGCCGGACAGTGGTGAAGGCGTCCGGGTGGAGATCAAGGTCTCGCTGATCGGCGATTTGGAAGAGACGCAACAGGTCGACGGGGTGGGATTGCAGATTCTCTGGATCGGCGAAGGTCAGGCGACCGCCCTCGACGGCGAACCCCGGCGGCGCCAGCACAACTTTCCGCGGCCTCCGCGGCAGGAGCCGCGACAAGCCCCGCGGCGCGGCCTTGAGATGGTCGGCCTCCAGCTTGGCCGCAAAGGCGCGCGTGAGGCCGCCGACGTCCTTGGCGATCAGGAAGTAGCGGCGCATGAAGCGCTCCACCGCCGGGGTGTTGTCGCCCCCGCGCCGCGGTCGGTCCAGATAGCCCATCCGGCGCGCGATCTCCGGCTGCAGATCGAAGGTCAGGCGTTCCTGCGCCCGTCCGGCGGCGAAATGCAGGTGAGCCCGCACCGCCTCCAGGAAGTCGAAAGCGTTCAGGAAGGCGCGCACTTCCGAGCGATCGAAAAGCTCCAAGGCGAGCGCCGCCTCGAAATCGGCCGCCGGGTGCAAATAGCGCGCAATCCAGAAGAGGGTGTGCAGGTCCCGGAGCCCGCCCTTGCCCTCCTTCACATTCGGCTCGACGAGAAATCGGCTGGCGCCGGCGCGCGCGTGGCGCTCGTCGCGCTCCTTGAGCTTGGCGGCCACGAACTCGGCGCCGGAGCCCTTGACCACTTCGTCGCGGAAGCGCCGCAGCAGCGTGCGGCCAATCGCCTCGTCACCGCATAGCTGGCGCGCCTCGAGCAGCGAGGTGCGGATCGTCATGTCGGCGCGGGCCAGCTTGACGCAGTCACCGAGGGTGCGCGAGGCGTGCCCCACTTTGAAGCCGAGGTCCCAGAGCGCGTAGAGCATGTATTCGATCACGCTCTCGGCGTGGGCGGTCTGTTTGTACGGGCGCACGAACAGCAGATCGATATCCGAGAACGGCGCCAGGGCGCCGCGACCGTAGCCGCCGACAGCCATCACCGCGAGCCGCTCGCCCTGGGTCGGGTTGCGGGCGCGAAACACGTGGACCGTGGTGAAGTCATAGAGGGCGCGGATCACCTCGTCGGTGACGCCACAGAGCAGCCTCGCCGTCTCCAATCCTCCGGCCCCGCTCTCGAGCCGTTCCTTGGCGATCATGCGGCCGCGGAACAGGCCGGCCTTCAGGATCTCGATCGCTCGCCGGCGCTGCTCGACCTCATTGCCGATGGCGTCCAGCGCCGCAGCCGAGAGCAAGGCGCGCAGGCGCGCGCCGTCGACGACGTGTTCGAGCTTGGTCGGGCGCAGGCGCGGCGGCACGAATTCCAATATAGCCGAGCCCGGCGTGATTACGCCCTAACCGCCGGCCAGTTCCTTGAGACGATAGAGGACGTCCAGAGCCTCGCGCGGGCTCATGGTGTCGGGGTCGCACTCGGCCAGCGCCGCCATGGCCGGCGAGGCGCCTCGAGGCGCCGTGAGCAGTTCGGACGGTGCGAACAGCGGCAGATCCTCGAGACCCTCCCTGGCGAGGCCATCGCGCTCGAGTCTGTCCAGAACCTCGCGGGCGCGCGCCACCACCGGCAGAGGGACGCCGGCGAGCTTGGCGACCTGGACACCGTACGACCGATCGGCGGCTCCCGGCGTCGCTTCGTGCAGGAAGACCAGTTCGCCGTTCCACTCCTTGGCGGAGAGGCTGAGGTTCGCGACATGAGCAAGCCGTCCCTCCAACTGCGCCAGCTCGTGATAATGAGTGGCGAAGAGCGTGCGACAGCCATTGGTCTGGTGCAACGCTTCGGCGCAGGCCCAGGCGATCGCCAATCCGTCCCAGGTGGCGGTGCCGCGTCCGATCTCGTCGAGAATGACAAACGACCGGTCGGTGGCGCCGGTGAGAATGGCTGCCGCCTCGGTCATCTCGGTCATGAACGTCGAACGGCCGCGGGCGAGGTCGTCGCCGGCCCCCACGCGACTGAAGAGGCGATCAACCACGCCCAGCTCCAGCCGCGCTGCCGGCACGTAGGAGCCGGCCTGGGCGAGAATCACGAGGAGCGCGTTCTGACGCAGGAAGGTCGACTTGCCGGCCATGTTCGGCCCGGTGACGATCGCCATCCGCGCGGCCTCCCGGCCATCGGCATCCAGCCGGCAGTCGTTGGGCGTGAACGCGCCGCCCTCGCGCCGAAGAAACTCCTCGACCACCGGATGGCGGGCCCCGATAGCGGCAAAACGGCGCGATTGATCGACCATCGGCCGCACCGCGCCGACTTCGAGAGCCCATTCGGCGCACGAGGCGGCGACGTCGAGTATCGCAAGGCCTTCGGCCGCCGCCAGAATAGTCGGCGCCGCGGCGCGCGCCTGATCGCGCCAACGCTCGAAGATCGCGATTTCGTTGGTGATGGCGGCCTCGGTCGCTCTGGCGATGCGCGCGTCGAGTTCGGAGAGCTCAGCGGTCGTGAAGCGCATCTGATTGGGAAGGCTCTGGCGGTGCACGAACCGGCTCGAGAGCGGCCGGCGCAACAAGGCTTCGGCCTTGGCGACCGTGGTCTCGACGAAATAGCCGAGCACCGCGTTGTGCCGGATCTTCAACGCCACTCCGGTCTCGACGATCAACTTCGACTCCAGCGCGGCCACGATCTTGCGGCTGTCGTCGCGCAGGGCCCGAGTCTCATCCAGTTCCGCCGACCAGCCGGGGGCGACAAAGCCCCCGTCACGCGCCTGCGTCGGAAGCTCATCGGCCAATCCACGGCCGAGGTCCCGAGCCAGATCGCCGAGGAGCTTGCGCCCAGCCGGATCGACGGCCTCGGCGGCGCGCAGGACCTCGGCCGGAACGGGGCTGAGCGGTTCGGAAGCGGCAAGGACCAGGCCCGCAGCGTTTGCAGCCGCCTCGAGGCCATCGCGCAGCGCGGCCAGGTCGCGTGGGCCACCACGGCCCAGGGCCAGGCGTGACACCGCACGGGCCATGTCGCCGGCGCCTCTCAGAGTGCGGCGAAGGCCCTCGCGCAGGCTCCCTCGCTCGACCAGGAAGGCGACTGCGTCCAGCCGATGCGAAATGGCCTCCGTATCCGTGAGCGGGCGCGCCAAGCGCGCGGCGAGCAGACGCGCGCCCGGACCGCTGACGGTCCGGTCCACGCTCGCCAGCAGCGAGCCGGAGCGCCTCCCGGAGAGGCTCTTCTCGATCTCCAGGCTGACCCGACTGGCCGCGTCGATGACGAGGAACTGGCCCTCGCCAGTCCGACGGGGCGGCCGCAGGACCGGAGCGCGTCCGCCTTGGGTGGCTTCGAGGTGCGCGGCCAGCAAGCCAAGCGCCGCCAGTTCAGCGCCGGAGAGCGCCTCGATATTCGCCAGTTCCGCCGGACCGTAGAGGCGGCCAAGTCGCGCCTTGCACGCCGTCGGCTCAACAAGAGGCATCGCCATGGCCGAGATCGCGCCGCCGACTCCCTTCAGCATCGCCGCGATCTGCCCCTCGGCGAGCCAACGCTCGGGAACGAGGATCTCGGAGGGCGCCAGCGCCGTTAGCGCCGATCCCAGCCCGGCCAGAGAAACCTGTCCGAATTCGACCTCTCCGGTAGAAAGCTCCACAGCGGCGAGCCCCCATGCGCCGGCCCGACGAGCCACCGCTGCCAGTCGATTGGAGCCGCGAGCGTCCAGCAGCGTGTCTTCGGTCAGGGTCCCGGGGGTGACGATGCGGACGGTTTCGCGTCTGACGATAGCCTTGGAGCCGCGCTTCCTGGCCGCGGCCGGCGCCTCCATCTGCTCGCAGACGGCGATCTTGAAGCCGCTGCGGATCAGCTTGGCCAGGTAGGACTCCGCGGCGTGCGCCGGAACGCCGGCCATCGGGATCGGCTTGCCGGCATGGGTCCCGCGCGTGGTCAGCGCGATGCCGAGGGCCTCGGACGCCCGGGCCGCGTCCTCGAAGAAGAGTTCGTAGAAGTCGCCCATGCGGAAAAAGACGAGGGCGTCTCCGGCCTGGGCCTTGGCCGCGAAGTACTGAGCCATGATCGGGCTTGCCGGCTGCGGGGCGGCGGAATCGGTCGTGGGCAGCCGTTTCATCGGCCGGAGGCTATCGCCGACGCGCCCAGGGTCAACGAGGCTGTTTCAACCCTTGACTTCCCGACGCCAGAGGCGAGGGTCGACCCATGGAGCGGGTCTCGGAGCTCTTCATTCTGCCGGCTGGCCCGGGGGACGCCCATGCTCTGGCGAAGCTGCACGTCGCGACCTGGCGCGAAACCTATCGGGGAATCATTCCAGACGCCCATCTGGCGGCCATGGACGTCAAGTTGCACGCCCGCCGCTGGCGGCGGCAGCTGACCTCGCCCAGGGCAGGCGAGGTCGTCCTCGTCGCCGAAGGGCCTGCGAGCCTTGCCGGATACTGCGCCGGTCAGGCGCAACGCGGCGAAGCGGAGATCTCGACGCTCTATGTCCGCCGGGCGTCTCAGCGGTCCGGGCTTGGCCGACGGTTGCTCGCGAGCGCCGCCCGGGCGCTCAGCTCCCAGGGCGCGCAGCGGCTCTGGCTCGGCGTTCTCAGCCAGAACGCCAACGCGCGGGGATTCTATGAACATCTCGGCGGCCGGGCGGCCGCACGGCGCGCCGTCCGGGGCTGGGGCGCCGACCTTACCGAGATCGTTTACGTCTGGGACGAAATCGGCCAACTCGCAGGCCGGTAAACCCGATCTAGTTTCGAGTCACCTCGCCCCAGAACCGGCGCGCCTTCTCGAAGAAGCCGGCCGATTTGGGATGCTGCTGGGCGCCGCAGGAGGCGTCGAACTCCTTCAGGAGCTCGCGCTGACGCGGCGATAGGCGGGTCGGCGTTTCGACCATCAACTCGACGACGAGATCGCCCCGATCGCGCGAGCGGAGCGAGGGCATGCCGCGACCCCGCAGCCGCACGGTGCGGCCCGCTTGCGACCCTTCGGGAATGCGCACGCGCACCTTGCACTCGTCCTCGGGGCGTTCGCACAGGCACGGCGCCTCTATCTCGCCGCCCAACGCCGCCGTGGTCATGGGAACAGGGACGGCGCACAGCAGATCGAGCCCATCGCGCTCGAAGAGCTCGTGCGGGCGCACCGAGACAAAGATGTAGAGATCTCCTCGCGGTCCGCCTCGCGCCCCGGCGTCGCCTTCTCCGGCCAAGCGGATGCGGGCGCCGTCGTCCACGCCCGCCGGAATCCTTACCTCGAGGGTGCGCTCGCGCCGGACCTGGCCGCGTCCGTGGCAGGTGTCGCAAGGATCGAGGATGAGCCGGCCGGCGCCGCCGCACCGAGGACAGGTGGACTCGACCGCGAAGAATCCCTGGCTGCGCCGCACCCGACCTTGGCCGTTGCAGGCCCCGCAGGGGGTCGGGCTGGTGCCAGGCTTGGCGCCCGAGCCGGCGCAGGTTTCGCACGCCAGAGACGCCGGAATCTTGATCTCGACCTCGGCCCCGGCGAACGCCTGTTCCAGGGTGATCTCCAGGTCGTAGCGAAGATCGCCGCCGCGAGCGGGACCGGCGCTGCGTTGAGCGCGGCCGAACATGTCGCCAAAGACATCGCCAAAGACGTCGTTGAAGATGTCGTGCACGTCGGCGAAACCGCCATTCACGCCGTTCACCGCGGCGTGGCCGAACCGGTCATAGACCGCGCGCTTACCCGGATCGGAGAGGACCGAGTAGGCTTCGTTGATCTCCCTGAACCGGGCCGCAGCCTCCTCGCAGCCGCCGTTTCTATCGGGATGGTGCTTCATGGCCAGGCTGCGAAAGGCGGCCTTCAGGGCCGCCTCGTCGCAGCCGCGGCTCACACCCAGAACTTCGTAGTAGTCACGCATCATCGCCTTGCCGGCGTACCCCCGAAGCCCAGTTCGGCAGGTGGTGCGCCGGCAACGTCATCGCAAGGCTCGTTATCGGCGCCGGCCAGCGAGCCGGACGCGGACCCCCCGGCGCACATCTACCGCTCGTTCCCGAGCGTCCGCCGGGTCCTCGAAGACGCGCGGGCGCCCACGTCGATGTCCTCAGGCGCTCTTCTTTTCGTCCGAGACTTCCTCGAACTCCGCATCGACCACCCCTTCCTCGGCCGGGCGCTCCGAGCCGGCGGCCGCGGCATCCCCCTGCTGCGCCTGGTACATGACCTCGCCCAGTTTCATCGACGCCTGCATCAGCTTCTGCGTGCGATCGGTGATGGCCTCGGTGTCCTCGCCCTCGAGCACCGACTTCAGATCGCTCACCGCCGACTCGATGGCGCTGCGGTCGGCCTCGTCGAGGCGGCTGCCGTGCTCGGCCATGGCCTTCTCGGTGGTGTGCACCAGGGACTGACCGTGGTTCTTGGCTTCCACCAAGTCCTTGCGCTTCTTGTCCTCGGCCGCGTGCGCCTCGGCGTCCTTGACCATGGACTCGATGTCGGACTCCGACAGGCCGCCGTTGGCCTGAATGCGGATCGACTGCTCCTTGTTGGTCGCCTTGTCGCGCGCCTGCACGTTGACGATGCCGTTGGCGTCGATGTCGAAGGTGACTTCGATCTGCGGCATCCCGCGCGGGGCCGGGGGGATGCCGACGAGGTCGAACTGGCCCAGCAGCTTGTTGTCGGACGCCATCGGACGCTCGCCTTGGAAGACGCGGATGGTGACCGCGTTTTGATTGTCGTCCGCGGTCGAGAACACCTGGCTCTTCTTCGTCGGAATGGTGGTGTTGCGCTCGATGAGCGGGGTGAACACCCCTCCGAGCGTTTCGATGCCGAGCGTCAGCGGGGTCACGTCGAGGAGCAGCACGTCCTTGACATCGCCCTGCAGCACGCCCGCCTGAATGGCGGCGCCCAGGGCCACCACCTCGTCCGGGTTGACCCCCTTATGCGGCTCGCGCCCAAAGAAGGTCTTCACCGTATCGACGACCTTGGGCATGCGCGTCATGCCGCCCACGAGGATGACTTCGTCGATGTCCGACTTTGAAAGGCCGGCGTCCTTGAGGGCGCGCTCGCATGGACCGACCGTCTTGGCGATCAGGTCATCGACCAGCGCCTCGAGCTTGGCGCGGGTGAGCTTGATATTCAGGTGCAGCGGCCCCTGAGCGTTCATCGAGATGAACGGCAGGTTCACCTCGTATTGAGCCGTGGACGACAGCTCCTTCTTCGCCTTCTCGGCTTCCTCCTTGAGGCGCTGCAGCGCCAGCTTGTCCTTGCGCAGGTCGACGCCCTGTTCCTTGCGGAATTCGTCGGCCAGATAGTCCACCACCCGCAGGTCGAAGTCCTCGCCGCCGAGGAAAGTGTCGCCGTTGGTCGCCTTCACCTCAAAAACGCCGTCGCCGAGCTCGAGGATCGAGATGTCGAAGGTGCCGCCGCCGAGATCGTAGACGGCGATCTTCTTGCCTTCTTTCTTCTCCAGGCCGTAGGCGAGGGCCGCCGCCGTCGGCTCGTTGATGATCCGCAAGACTTCCAGGCCGGCGATACGGCCGGCATCCTTGGTC
The DNA here is from genome assembly GCA_035946795.1 of Caulobacteraceae bacterium. GTDB lineage: Bacteria > Pseudomonadota > Alphaproteobacteria > Caulobacterales > Caulobacteraceae > Acaudatibacter. Next base: position 28,039 of record DASYYX010000011.1, read on the forward strand.
GCCTGGCGCTGGGCGTCATTGAAGTAGGCGGGCACCGTGATCACCGCCTTCTCGACCTTTTCGCCCAAGTGGGTCTCGGCGGCCTCCTTCATCTTCTGAAGCACGAAGGCGCTGATCTGCTGGGGCGAGTATTGCTTGCCATGGGCCTCCACCCAGGCATCGCCGGTCGGGCCCTTGACGATCTTGTAGGGCACCATCGACTTGTCCTTCTCCACCATCGGGTCGCCGAAGTTGCGGCCGATCAGCCGCTTGATGGCGAAGAAAGTGTTCTCCGGATTGGTCACGGCCTGGCGTTTGGCCGGCTGGCCCACCAGCCGCTCGCCATCGTCGAGAATGGCGACCACAGAAGGCGTGGTGCGCGCCCCTTCCGCGTTTTCGATGACCTTGGGCTGCTTGCCTTCCATGATGGCCACGCACGAGTTGGTGGTCCCAAGGTCGATTCCGATAATCTTGCTCATCGTCCCGTCTTCTTCCTGATCCCGATCGGCGAGCAACCGCCGCGGGCCCCGCCGATCGGGCGCCCTCCTTTTGCGATCACTCCCACACCCGCGACCCCGTCTCCTCAAGGGGACGGCGCACACGGGCCATTTCGTTTCGGATCGCCCCCTTTGGGTTCGCTCCAACGGGTGCGTATCTTGGCCCCGATATGGGAACCGGCCCGACGCTCGCAAGAGGCTCGCTGGAGCGAGGCCAGCTCCCTGCAGACCTTGTTCCGGAGGGCTTTCTCCTGCGTCGGGCCTGGCTCGGGCCCGACGCCCAGCGCGCGCTCGTGGACGATGTCCTGGCCGCCGCGTCCGAGGCGCCCCCGGTGCGGCGAATGACGCCCTTTGGTCAGAAGATGAGCGTGGCCATGACCAATTTCGGGCCGCTCGGCTGGGTCAGCGACCGGAGCGGATACCGCTACGAGCCTGGGCCGGCCGCGCCGGGAAGCCGGTGGCCGGCGATGCCGCCGATGCTGCTGGCGATCTGGAGCGCTTTGGGCGACCGCCGCGCGCCCGCGGACGCCTGCCTGATGAATGTCTACAAGGCGGGTTCACGCATGGGCCTGCATCAGGACCGCGACGAAGCTGATCCGAGCTTCCCGGTCGTCTCGATATCCTTAGGAGATGCGGCGGTGTTCCGTATCGGCGGCCCGCGCCGCCGGGGGGCCACGCGCACCCTGATCTTGGAGTCCGGCGACATCGTCGTCCTCTCCGGCGCGGCGCGGCTCTGTTTCCACGGTGTAGACCGGATCATCTCCGGCTCCTCGGAACTCGTGCCCGGCGGCGGCCGCATCAACCTGACCTTGCGCCGCGCGGCGCCGGCCGAAGAGCCTGGAGGTTTCTCGACCTAGCCCCGAAGGCGGCAGACCAGCACTTCGAGGTCCCGAGCCAGTTGCGCATCGCCGCCGCGCAGCGCCTCGATCCGCCGCACCGCGTGCAGCACCGTGGTGTGATCGCGGCCGCCGAACCGGCGCCCGATGTCCGGCAGCGACCGCGTCGTCAGTTGCTTGGCCAGCCACATGGCCGCCTGCCGCGGGCGCGCCACCGAGCGGCTGCGGCGCTCTGAAATGAGGTCGGACTGCTTGAGCCCGAAATGATCGGCCACAGCCTTCTGGATGTCATCGACGGTGATGCGCTTGTCGGCCCCGCGCAGTTGCGTCTGCAGAAACGCCTGAGCCTCGGGCAGACGCAGGGTGCTCAAAGCGCCCCCGGCGCGCACGATCAGGGTGTTGAGGGCCCCTTCCAGCTCACGCACGCTTTCCGTGAACCTGTCCGCCAGGAATTCGAGAATGTCCGGACTGAAGCGGCCGCGAAGTCCCTGGAGCCGGCACAGCGCCTCGAGCTTGCGCTCCAGTATGCCCAAGCGCAGCTCGCGGTCCGCAGGATCGATGCCGCACACCAGGCCCGACGACAGATGCGAGCGCAGGCGCACGTCGATCTCGGTCAGGGCGGATGGCGGACGGTCGGCCGAGAAGACGACGCGACGCCCATCTTCCATCAGCGCGCCCAGGGTGTGCAGCAGCTCTTCCTGCGTCTGCTGCTTGCCGCCGATGAACTGCACGTCATCGACCAGCAGCAGGTCGGCGGAGCGCAACTCGTCCGTGAAGGCCGAGGCGCGTCGCTCCTGGCAGGAGCGCACGAACCCCGAGATGTAACGCTCGGCGGTCAGGTACACGACCTTGCGGCCGGGGGTCCTCATCGCCTCCCAGCCCAGGGCGTTCAGAAGGTGTGTCTTGCCGAAACCATAGGGCCCGTGGAACACGACCGGATTGAAATGGCCGTCTCCCCAGGAGGCGATCCGACGGGCGACCTGGCTGGCGAACTCGTTCGTTCGACCGATCACGAAAGTGTCGAAGGTGTAGCGCTCCTGAAAAGCGCCCCCGATCCGGTTCGCGGGCTCGGCGGCCGGCGCGACGACCAGACGCTGGGCGCTCGGCCTCGGGGGCAGCCCAGCATCGTGCGCATCCCCCGAATCGGCCTCGAATTCCAGGCGACACTGCAATCGCAGGGCTCGTGCGTGCGGGTCGCACTCGGCCCACAGATTCTCGATCCGCCCCCACGCATTGCGGCGAATCCAGTCGCGGGCAATCCCCGTCGGCGTCACCAGCCTCAGATCGCCATCCGCCACTTGCCGCACCGCCGCCTGCGCGATCCAGGAGCCGAAAGCCGCTTCGCCGATTTCACTCTTCAAAGCCTGGCCGACCTTGCTCCACACCATCGCCGCCGGCGCCGTCGCGGCGCGCACTGCCGTCATCGTCATTCGCCCCGGTTCCCCGCCTGTTGCGCACGACGCCGGCTAAGCGCCGGTCCCGCCGCACAATCCCAGCCATAAGACGCAAAGCCCCGCCCGCCGGAAAGTACGCTTCCCGCGCCGCTTTTCGTCCGTACAAGATCGAAAGCCTAGGTTGATCACACTAGCCCCGGACCCGGGGGCGTCAACGCCGATTCGCGACGCTTTCAAGCGATATTTTGGTTGACTCGCGAAAGCCCAAGCACAGCCAAGGAAAATCCGTGCCCGGTCTGTCGAGGCCTGAGTGAATCGGTCGCAGGCGCCGGCCGAAACCACGTCCAGCCGGTCGCAGGAAAGAAGCTAATTGCAGCCTCTATATCTATTCTAAATCAAGCGGTTGGCCGCGAGATCCGCAAATTCTACGCGGTCGTCAGCTTCTTCAGCTGTGCGTGCAGCCGCGCCACTTTGCGCGCACCCATGTTTTTGTGGAAAACGCCCTTTCCGACGGCTCGCATGAGTTCCGACTGGGCCTCGGCGAAGGCGCCCCGAGCGGCCTTGGCGTCGGCGCTGGCGACAGCGGTCTCGAAGGCCCGAAGGTAGGTGCGCACGCGTGAACGACGGGCGCGATTGGCTTCAGTGCGGCGGGCGGTCTTGCGGATCGCCTTCTTGGCGCCGGGGTTGTTCGCCATCGCTTAGAGACGCCTCTTCAACATAGCCGCGCGGCCGCTCGGATCAGCCAGACAAGGCTCGGGGGAGTGGCGCATATAGGCAAAGCCCATTTCCCGGTCAACGCGAGCCGCCGCTCTCCTGGGGCGATCCGTCGCCGGCATCGGCGCTCGGCCCTTCGACAGAAAAGCCGCGACGGCGCAACAGCGCCGGCAAGCCGTCGCTGCCGAGCATGTGGTCCATGCCGACGATGACGACTATCGCCCGGCGCCCCGAAAGCCGTCGCGACAGCGTCGCTGCCCAGCGCCGGTTGCGGGCGGCAATCAGGCGTTCGTAAACGGCCGGGGTCTGGCGGCGGATCGGGTCCAAAGCCTCACGCTCCAGGGCAGGAAGATCACCGGCCAGCCAATCGCGGACGATCGCCTCGTAGAGGTTCGGCTCGGCCTCGTCTTCCGCGAGCGTCTGCTCCAGGGACGCGGACTGCTCGGCCATCGGCATGTCGGCAAGGAAGGCAATCTGCTGGCTCGCGGTTTCAAACGCGCGCCGGCGCATGCTGGACGGCAGTTCGGCGGCGACCTGCCGCTCGACGCCGTCTGCAGCCGACGCCCCGTACCGGGCGGTGTCGGCCAGCGACAGAACCACCTCGGCCTGCCAGGGGCGCATGGGCTGCAGAGCCTGCAAAGGCAGACCCAGTGACGGGGCGAGCCGGGCCAACCGAGCCCTAGCGGGTGCGTTCAGATGTTTGTCCAGCGCATCCCCGCGCGGCAGCGCGCCGCTACGCCTGGCGAGGCGCTGCGCTTTCGCGGCGGTGGCATCGTCGATGGGTAGTTCGAACCAGACCTCGTCAGCGTGCGCCAACGCCGTCGTCAGCGCCGGCGGGCGCCAGTCCAATCCCGGCGGCAGGAGATGCACGGATCCGAAGAGCGTGACCGTGGCGGCGCCGTGACGGACGACCCAGACCGGCGGCTGAGCCCAGGCCGCGCCGGCCCACAGCAGGCCCGCGGCAAGCGCCGCCAGCGTTCTCAGTGTTGGCACGAGGGACAATAGAAGCTCGACCGCCCCGACTGCACGATCCGGCGAACCGTAGCGCCACAGCTCGGCTCGAGACACCGCTGCCCTTCGCGCCCATAGACCCGGAAGCTGTGCTGGAAATAGCCGAGCTCACCATCGGCCGCAGCGTAGTCCTTGAGGGTCGAGCCGCCGGCCGCAATCGCCTCGTCAAGGACCGAGCGAATCGCCTCGACCAGCCTCTGGATGCGTGCGCGCGATATGCGCGCGCTCGGCCGCAGGGGCGAGATCCTGGCCCGGTGCAGGGCTTCGCAAACGTAGATGTTGCCAAGCCCGGCGATCAGGCGCTGATCGAGAAGGGCCGCCTTGATGGGGCGCTTCCGGCCTGCAAGCGCCGCCGCCAGCGACCCTGCCCCGAAACCGGCGGCCAACGGATCGGCGCCCAGATCCTTCAGCCGGGCGTGGATCTGCAAGTCGCCCCGCTCCACAAGGTCCATGGAGCCGAAGCGCCGGGCGTCGAAAAAGGTGATGCGATCGCCACGATCGGTGTCGAAGACGACGTGGGCGTGCTTGCCCTCCCCGCCCTCGTCCGCCGACGCTTTTCCCACCAGGAAGCGCCCGGTCATGCCCAGATGGATGATGATCGCCCAGCCGGTATCCAGCGGCACGATGATGTGCTTGCCGCGACGCTCCGGCGCTTCGGCTCTGGCCCCGGTCACGCGCTCGGCGAACCGATCGGGAAACGGGAAGCGCAGATCGGCGCGGCGCGTGCGGACGCTGCGGAACCTTGCCCCCGTCAGAGCGCGCTCAAGGCCGCGCCGGACGACTTCGACTTCAGGGAGTTCGGGCACGGGGCATCAGCTTGCGGCCGTCCATCCCTACCCGACCCGGCGCCGCGCCGCCAAGGCCTGCGACGCTGGCGCGCTCCGCGCTTCGACCCTAAGACGCGCCCGGTGGAAAGTGAGCGGACCAGCTTCGGCTTCACTGAGGTGGAGCTTGCCGACAAGCCGACCCTGGTTCGGGCGGTGTTCGAGCGCGTCGCCGGCCGCTACGACCTGATGAACGATCTGATGAGCTGGGGCGCCCACCGCCTGTGGAAGGACGCGGCCGCCGCAAGGCTGAATCCGCAGCCGGGCGAACTCATCGTCGATTGCGCCGCTGGGACAGGGGACATGGGCGCGCGCCTGGCCAGGCTCGCCGATCGCGCACATCGACGCCGAGGCGGCGCGCCAGCGCGAATCGTCGCTGTCGACCTCACCCCGGCCATGGTCAGCCGAGCGCGCGGTCGTCGCGGCGCCGAGGCGATGGCCTGGGCCGTCGGCGACGCCGAAAGGCTGCCGCTCGGCGATGCCTGCGCCGACGCCTACCTGATCGCATTTGGCCTGCGGAACGTGGCCGCACCCACGCAGGCGCTGGCCGAGGCCCGGCGGGTGCTCAAGCCCGGCGGCCGCTTCCTGTGCCTGGAGTTCTCGCGGCCGGTGAGCGCGGCGCTGCGGCAAGCGTATGACCGGTATTCGTTCGACGTCATTCCGCGCTTGGGCGCCGCCGTCGCCGGGAACCGCGGCGCCTATGCATACCTGATCGAGAGCATCCGCCGCTTCCCCGACCAGCAACGGCTGGCGGACATGATCAAAGCCGCCGGTTTCGCCCGGATCTCGGTGAGCAATTTCGCCGGCGGCGTCGCCGCCCTGCATTTCGCCTGTGCGCTCTGAAGGCGCCGTGGCGGCGCTGACATCTTACCTCCGCCTGCCTGGAGCGCTCTGGGCGCTCCTCCGCGCCGACGCCCTGGCGCCGAAGGAGGCGGAGCCGCTGATGCCACCGGGATGGCGTCTGACGGCCCGCGCCCTTCGCGCGTTCGCGGGACCGAAGGCCCGCGCCGGACGCCCCGGGGAACGCCTCGCCCTCGCGCTCGAAGGTCTGGGGCCGGTGGCCATCAAGTTCGGGCAGTTCCTCTCCACCCGCGGCGATATCATCGGCGCCCAGGCGGCCGAGGACCTTGGACGCCTCAAGGACAGGCTGGCCCCGTTCCCGACGGAGCTTGCCCGCGCCCATGCCGAGGCCGCCCTGGGCGCACCCCTCGAGTCCCTGTTCGCCAGCTTCGGCGAGCCGATTGCCGCCGCCTCACTGGCCCAGGCCCACGAGGCCAGGCTCATCGACGGCCGGCGGGTGGCGGTGAAGCTGCTGCGGCCGCAAATCGAGAGGCGGGTGGCCCGCGACATCGCCGCGCTCGAGCTCGCCGCAGCGCTGGTGCAACGATGGGTCCCGGCGGCCCGCCGCCTCGAGCCTGTGGGTTTCGCGGCCACGGTGGCGCGCGCCCTGGCGCTGGAGCTCGATCTGCGGCTGGAAGCGGCCGGAGCCGACGAGCTGCGCCAGGCCATGGCCCAGGACGGTTACATGAGCGCTCCCAAAGTGGTGTGGGAAGGCGTCGGCCGCCGCGTCCTCACGCTGGAGTGGGCGGTGGGCCGTCGCCTCTCCGATCCCGACGCCTTGGACGGTCTCGATCGAGCGGCTCTGGCCGCAAATCTCGTCCGCGGCTTCCTGGCGCAGGCGCTCAAGCACGGGGTCTTCCACGCCGATCTGCATGAGGGCAATCTCTTCGTCTCCGCGCCCGATCGCCTGGTCGCGGTGGATTTCGGCATCATCGGGCGCCTGAGCGCGGCGGAGCGGAGGTACCTGGCCGAGATCCTGTGGGGGTTCCTGACCCGCGATTACGACCGCGTCGCCTCGGCCCACTTCCGCGCCGGCTATGTCGCCGCCAGTCACGATCGCGGCGCCTTCGCCCAGGCCCTCCGCGCCGTGGGCGAGCCCGTCATCGGTCGAACCGCGGCGGAGGTGTCGATGGGGCGACTCCTCACTCAGCTCTTCGATGTCACCGCGCTCTTCGATATGCGACTGCGTCCGGAACTGGTGTTGCTGCAGAAGACGATGATCGTGGCCGAGGGCGTCGCCAGGCGCATCTGGCCGCAGACCGACATGTGGCAGGCGGCCGAGCCGGTGGTGCGACGCTGGATGGCCCGCGAGCTGTCGCCGATCACCCAGGCGCGGGCTCTGGCCAGGGACGCGCGTCTGGCGCTGGCCCATATCGCCGCCCCTCCCAACGAAATTCGCGCCGCCGAAACCGCCTCCCGGGCGCAGCGCGGCCTTGGGGCCGGTTGGGCCTTCCTGCTCGGGATCGCGACAGCCGCCACCGTGACGCTGGCCGCGGCGGCGGCCCTGGGACGGCTCTGAAACAAAGCGCCGGGCGGAGCGGCCGAGCGGCCCCGCCCGGAGCGAGCCTCAGCCCTGGCCGCCGCCTGCGCCGCTCGAGTCCGCCGAACGAGCGGCTATCGCCTTCTGCTGCGCCCAGTAGGCCGCGCCCGTCCTCGGCTTGAACATGGTCCGAGGCGCCCCCTCCCGGGAGACGACCGCGAAGGTGTTGACGCCGGGCGCATAGATGAGCCGGTCGCCGTTGGCGCGATCAAGGTATTGGGCGTCGTTCGGGGGACGCTCCACGAAGGCGTGGACCTTGAGGATGTAGTCACGCTCGCTGCGGGCGCCGAACTGGCCGCCGTTGCGGGCGAACTGGTACTGCGCGTTCTCTTCGGCCGAATGGCGCCGATTGGCCGCCCAGATGGGCTTGCCGTCCACGAGCGCCGTCTGCTGGACCGAGCCGGTATCGCTCGCCCCCGCTGCGGCCGAAGCCGTGGGCGTCGCCGCGCCTTGGCCCGCCACCGCCGAGGGCTTGCCCCCGCACGCACCCAGACCAACGGCGGCTATGGCCGCGGCCGCGACAATCGAAAGCTTCATGTCTCAACTCCCCAGCAATGTGGATCCGGTTGTTGTGATCCGACGAATGGAACAAACTAAGAACATTCGCGAGCCTTTGTCCAGACCCCCCGTGCGCGATAAACGACGGCGCCGCTTCTCTGGAGGAAGGCCTTGGCCGACAAAAGGGTGCTGCTGATCGTGGGCGGCGGGGTCGCCGCCTACAAGGCGCTCGAGCTGGTGCGGCTGCTGCGCCGCGCTGGGGTGCGGGTCACCCCAGCGCTCACGGCGGCCGGCGCCCGCTTCGTCACCCCGCTGGCGCTGGCGGCTCTGGCCGAGGAAGAGGCCCGCACCGACCTGTTCGCGCCCGCGGACGAGGCCCGCATGGGCCACATCGCCCTGACGCGGGCCGCCGACGTCGTCGTGGTGGCTCCCGCAACCGCCGATCTGATGGCCAAGGCGGCGGCTGGACTGGCCGACGATCTCGCCACCGCCTGCCTGCTCGCCACCGACAAGCCGGTGCTGATGGCGCCGGCGATGAACGTGCGCATGTGGGGCCACGCCGCCACCGGCCGCAATCGGACGCGCCTGGCGGCTGATGGCGTCGCCTTCATCGGCCCCGACGAAGGGGAGATGGCCTGCGGCGAGTTCGGGGCGGGAAGAATGGCCGAGCCCGAGGCGATCTGCGCCGCAGCTCTGTCTATGCTCGCCGGCGCGCCAGGCGCCGCTGCGCCGTTGGCGGGCCGGGGAGTGCTGGTCACCGCCGGCCCGACCTTCGAACCCATCGATCCGGTCCGCGGCCTGACCAACCGCTCCAGCGGACGCCAGGGCTATGCGCTCGCCGGCGCCTTGGCGCGCCTGGGGGCGCAAGTCACCCTCGTCTCGGGCCCCACCGCCCTGGCCTCGCCGCCCGGGGTGCGTCGCGTGGAGGTGGAAACAGCCTGCGAGATGCTCGAAGCCTGTCGCGCCGTCTTGCCGGTCGATGCCGCGGTCTGCCTGGCGGCGGTGAGCGATTGGCGCGCCGAGAGTCCGGCCGGCGCGAAGCTGAAGAAACGACCCGGTCGTCCTCCGGCGCTGAAACTGGTCCAGAACCCAGATATCCTGGCGGCGCTCGCCACCACCGGTCCGCGCCGTCCGCGCCTCGTCGTCGGCTTCGCCGCCGAGACCGAGGACCTCGAGGCCAACGCCCGCGCCAAGCTCGAGGCGAAGGGCTGTGATCTCATCGTCGGCAACGACGTCAGCCGCCCGGGCGTGCTGGGCGGCACGGAAAACGAGGTCGTGCTCGTCGGCCGGAACGGCGCCCTCGAGCGCTGGCCGCGGGCAAGCAAGGAGGAAGTGGCCGAGCGGCTGGCGCAATGGATCGCGGGGGCGCTGGCGTGAGCGTCGAGATCGCCGTTGTCCGCCTGCCCCACAGCCAGGGGCTGCCGCTGCCCGCCTACGAGACCGAAGGTGCGGCCGGCATGGACCTGCGCGCCGCCGTTCCCGCCGGGGAGCCGCTGACGCTGCGACCGGGCGAACGGGCCGCGGCGCCCACGGGCCTGGCCGTCGCCATTCCCCAGGGCTTCGAGGGCCAGGTGCGGCCGCGCTCGGGGCTTGCGCTGCGCGCCGGCCTGAGCCAGCCCAACACCCCCGGCACCATCGACAGCGACTATCGCGGCGAGCTGATGGTGATCCTCATCAACCTAGGCGAGGAGACGATCGTCATTCGCCGCGGCGACCGCATCGCCCAGCTGGTGATCGCTCCCGTCGCCCGAGCCTCGTGGCGGGAGAGCGTGCGCCTCGAGCCCAGCGCCCGCAGCGCCGGCGGCTTCGGCTCGACCGGGGTCTGACCGCCGGCGCGCTCAGCGGAGGCCGAGCACGTCGGCCATGTCGTAAAGGCCGGGCGGCTTGCCCACGATCCAGCGGGCGGCGGCGAGCGCCCCCTTGGCGAAGATCCTGCGGTCCCGGGCCGAGTGCGCCAGCGTGAGCGTCTCGTCCTGGCTTGCAAACAAGACGGTGTGCTCGCCGACGAGGTTTCCCGCCCGCACCGAGGAAAAGGCGATGCCGCCGGCCGGGCGGGAGGCGCTCGCGCGTTCGCCGAGCGGCGGCAGGCGCCTCTGCTGAAGACTGGCGCCGCGGCCGCGCGCCACCGCTTCGCCCAGCATCATCGCTGTGCCCGAAGGCGCATCGCGCTTTTCGCGATGGTGCGCCTCGGCGATGTCGACATCCCAATCCGCCGCGGCCAAGCGAGCCGCGGCCATCTCGGCCAGCGCCGCCATCACGTTGACGCCCAGGGAGAAGTTCCCCGAACGCACCACCGGGATGACGCCGGCAGCGGCAGCCACGGCGCGATCCTCGGCCGCCGTGGCCCCGGTGGTCCCGATGACCAGAGGCGGCCGGCCGGCTTGCGCAGCGGCGCGCGCCAGCTCCGCCGAGGCCTCGGCGGTGGAAAAGTCGATGATGACTTCGGCCGTGGCGAGCGCCTGCGCCCGGTCGGTGAGCTCGACGCCCGAGGGCGGCGCGGCGCCCGGCCTCGAGAACGCCAGCGTTTCCTCGCCGGCGGCGCGCGCCAGCTCGAGGACGATGCGCCCCATCCTCCCCGGCCCTCCGGCCACCCCGATCCGCATGGGTTCACTCTCCTGGTCCTGCAGGCCTTGGCCACGCTTAGGCCGGCTCGGTTGTCGAGGGAACGGGCCCCGTCTAGGTTGCGCGGCTCCCGTCCTCGGTGGGAGGCGCCGAGCGCCCATGAGCGAGCCCGAGAAGCGCGCCTTCAGCGACGAAGAGGCGCTCGCCTTTCACCGCCTGCCAACGCCCGGCAAGATCGCCATCGCCCCCACCAAGCCGATGGCGACCCAGCGCGACCTGTCGCTGGCCTACTCGCCCGGGGTGGCGGCGCCGGTGCTTGCGGTCTCCGCCTCGCCGGATCTCGCTTACGATTACACCGCCAAGGGCAACCTGGTGGCCGTGGTCTCCAATGGCACCGCCATCCTGGGCCTGGGTGACCTCGGGGCGCTGGCCGCCAAGCCCGTGATGGAGGGCAAGTGCGTCCTGTTCAAGCGTTTCGCCGACGTCGACGCCATCGACATCGAGGTGACGGCCCGTGATCCGGACGAGGTCATCACCGTGGTCAAGAACATCGGGGTCAGTTTCGGCGGGGTCAATCTCGAGGACATCAAGAGCCCCGAATGCTTCCGCATCGAGAGCGAGCTGCAGGAACTCCTCGATGTGCCGGTCTTTCATGACGACCAGCACGGCACCGCCATCATCACCGCCGCCGGCCTCATCAACGCCTGCGAAATCACCGGCCGGCGGCTGGAAGACCTGAAGCTGGTGCTCTGCGGCGCCGGGGCCGCGGGTATCGCCACGCTCGATCTGGTCAAGGCCATGGGCGTCCCTTCGGACAACTGCATCGCCGTCGACATGACCGGCGTCATCTGGCGGGGCCGCGTCGAGGGCATGAACCAGTGGAAGAGCGCCCACGCGGTCGACACCGGCGCGCGCACCCTGGCCGACGCCATGCGGGGGGCCGACGTCTTCGTCGGGGTCTCCGCCAAGGACGTGGTCAGCAAGGAGATGGTGGCCTCGATGGCGAAACGGCCGATCATCTTCGCCATGGCCAACCCGGATCCGGAAATCCTGCCGGAGGACGTGTATGCGGTGCGGCCCGACGCCATCGTCGCCACCGGCCGGTCGGACTACCCCAACCAGGTCAACAACGTGCTGGGCTTCCCCTACATCTTCCGCGGCGCTCTCGATGTCCGCGCCCGGCGCGTCAATCTGGAGATGAAGATCGCCTGCGCCCGCGCCCTGGCGGCGCTGGCGCGTGAGGACGTGCCCGACGAGGTGGCCGCGGCCTACCAGGGCGTGCAGCTGAAGTTCGGGCCCCGCTACATCATCCCCGCGCCGTTCGACCCGCGGCTCATCCACTACATACCGCCGTTCGTGGCCCAAGCGGCCATGGACACCGGCGTCGCCCGCAGCCCGATCAGGGACATGGACGCCTATCGGGCGCACCTGGCCCGCCGTCTCGACCCGGCGGCCGGGTTCCTGCAGAAGATCGCCGCCTCGGTTCAATCCGCGCCCGCCAAGCGCATCGTCTTCGCCGAGGGCGAGGAGCCGGCGGTCATCCGCGCCGCCTACGCCTTCCGCCTCCAGGGGCTCGGGAATCCGATCCTGGTCGGGCGCCAGGAGCTGGTGGAGGCGAACATGCGCCAAGCCGGCATCGATCCGGCCGACACCGGCCTCGAGATCATCAACGCCCGCGTCTCCCAGCACAATCCGGAATTTGTCGACTACCTCTACGGTCGCCTGCAGCGCCAGGGGTACCTCAAGCGCGACGTCCAACGCCTGGTCAACCAGGACCGCAATTCCTTCGCCGCCTCCATGGTGGCGCTCGGCTACGCCGACGGTTTGGTCACCGGAGTCACCCGCAACTTCGACCAGGCGCTCGAGGAGGTGCTCCGGGTCATTGACCCGGCGCCCGGCGGGCGGGTGCTGGGCATGTCAATCGTGCTCGCCAAGGGGCGCACCCTTTTCATCGCCGACACCAACGTCACCGAGATGCCCGACGAGTACGAACTGGTGGACATCGCCCGCCAGGCCGCGCACACCGTGCGCATCCTCGGCTTCACGCCCAGGCTCGCCTTCATGTCCTACTCGGTTTTCGGCAACCCGATGGGCGACCGCTCCACCAAGGTGCGCGAGGCGGTGGCGCTGTTGGACGCCCGCGACGACATCGATTTCGAATACGAGGGCGAGATGCCTCCCGATCTCGCCCTGCTCACGGACAGCCGCGTGAACTACCCTTTCATGCGCCTTTCCGGCGAGGCCAACGTCCTGATCATGCCGGCGATCCACTCGGCTTCGATCTCCACCAAGTTGGTGCAATCGCTCGGCGAGGCGACCGTTGTCGGCCCGATCCTCGTGGGCCTGTCGCGTTCAGTGCAGATCTGCCCGCTGTCGGCGTCAGTCTCCAAGATCCTGACCATGGCGCAGATGACCGCCTACGAGCAGCCTTTGACCGAGGGCGCCGGGCTGAGCTAGTTCCCCGCTCCCCAAGGGATCCGGCATGGCTGGCGAGCGCCCCGAAGTCGTCGGCATCGACTTCGGCACCACCAATACTGTGCTCTCGACTCTGGACAGCGATGGCCGGGCGCGCATTCTCGCCATCACCGTCGAGGGCGAAGAGGTGGTCGCCTTCCGCTCGACGCTCAGTTTCCACGCCGATCCGATCGAACCCGACCGGCGCATCATCGAGGCCGGGCCGTTCGCCATCGCCGCCTACCTCGAGGATCCGCTCGAGACCCGGTTCATCCAGTCCTTCAAGACCTATGCCGCCAGCCCGCTCTTTCAGGAGACGCGGATTCTCGGGCGCCGCTATCCTTTCGAGGACCTGCTCTCCACCTTCCTGCTGCAACTGCGCGCGCACGCCGAACTTTCGCCGAGGGGGCGGCTGGCGGTCGTCGGCCGGCCGGTGCGGTTCGCCGGCCAGCAACCAGACGAGACGTTGGCGATGGCGCGCTACGGGCGCGCCTTTGCGCGCCTGGGCTTCTCCGAGGTGCGCTACGCCTTCGAGCCGGTAGCCGCGGCGGTGGCTTTCGCCGAACGGCTCGAGGGCGACGCCATTGTTCTGGTCGGCGATTTCGGCGGCGGCACCAGCGATTTTTCCGTCGTCCGCTTCGTCCATGGCTCGGGCGGCGGCAGGGCCGAACCGCTGGCCAGCGCCGGCGTGCCGCTGGCCGGAGACGCCTTCGACTACCGCATCATCGATCGCCTGGTCTCGCCCGAGCTGGGCAAGGGCTCGAGCTACCGCGCTTTCGACAACATCCTGCCGGTGCCCAACCGCTACTTTGCCGCTTTCGCCCGCTGGGAACAGCTGGCCCTGTTGCGAGCCTCGCGTGACATGCGCGAGATCCGGTCACTGGCGCGCTCGGCCCTGGAACCGGAGAAGATCGGCCGCCTTATCGAGATCCTGGACGACAACCTCGGCTATCGGCTCTACCAGGCAGTCACCCGCTTCAAGGAAGAGCTGTCGCACCAGACGCAGGCCGACTTCGCCTTCGACGCCGGCAACGTCCATATCGAGCGGCGGGTCGAGCGGACCGAGTTCGAGGCCTGGATCGCTCCGGAGCTCGCCGCCATGGAGGCTGGGGTGGAGACGGCCCTGGAGCGAGCCGCCCTGGCGCCCGAGGCGGTAGACCGCGTGTTCCTGACTGGCGGCTCCTCCTTCGTCCCGGCGGTCCGGGCGATGTTCGAACGCCGTTTCGGCGCGGCGAAGGTGGAGGGCGGGGCCGAGCTGGTGTCGATCGCCGCCGGCCTGGCGCGCTTGGGCGCGTCCCCGGATCTCGACGCCTGGAGCCTCGAAACGGCAGCGAGCGCATGAGGTCCGAGCTCTCCGCCAAGGAGGCGCGCCGCGTGGCGCTGGCCGCCCAAAGCCTGAGCACGCCACGGCGGGCCGGACCGGCCACCGCCGATGCTTTTCTGAGACTGGCCCGACGCCTGGGCGCGATCCAGATCGACTCGGTGAACGTGCTGGCGCGCACGCACTACCTGCCGGCGTTCTCGCGCCTGGGCCCATACCCGCGCGCGGCGCTGGAGCGCGCCGCCTGGGGGCCGCGCCCGAGACTCTTCGAATACTGGGGGCACATGGCGTCCCTGATGCCAATCGAGATCCAGCCGCTCTTCCGCTGGCGCATGGAGCGGGCGTTGCGGGGCGACACCTGGAGCGGGCTGGCGCGCTTCGCCCGCGAGCGGCGGGATTACGTCGCCGCGGCGCTGGCGCGCGTGCGCGCCGAAGGCCCGCTGACCGGCGGCGATTTCGCCGACGAGGCGCGCCGAAGCGGTTGGTGGGAGTGGACGAGCGGCAAGCGGGCGCTCGAGTGGCTGTTCTGGAGCGGCCAGCTGATGGTGAGGACCCGCCGCGGCTTCGAGCGCGTCTACGATCTTACCGAGCGCGTTTTGCCGCCCGCCATCGCCCAGGCGCCGACACCCGACGAGGCTCAGGCGCAGCGCGCTCTGGTCGCCATCGCGGCCAAGGCAATGGGAGTAGCCACCGAAGGCGACCTTCGCGACTATTTCCGCCTGCCCGTCGCCGGCGCGCGCGCCCGCGTCGCCGAACTCGTCGAGGCCGGCGCGCTGAAGCCGGTGCGCGTCGAGGGCTGGCGCCAGCCGGCGTTCCTGGACCCGCTGGCGCGACTTCCGCGTCGTGGCCGCGCCGCCGCCCTGCTCTCGCCGTTCGACAATCTGATCTGGCGACGCGAGCGGACCGAGAGGCTCTTTGGCGCGCGCGTCAGGCTGGAGATCTACACCCCCGGCCACAAGCGCGAGCACGGCTATTATGTGCTGCCGTTTCTGTTGGGCGAACGCATCGTCGGCCGCGTCGATCTCAAGTCGGACCGCAAGGCGGGCGCGCTTCTGGTTCAGGCGGCGCACCTGGAGGCCGGCGCCAGCGAGGGGGCCGTCGCCCACGCCTTGGCCGCGGAGCTACTCCAGTTGGCCGCGTGGCTCGGACTGGGAAGCATCGTCGTAAAGCCGCGAGGCGATCTTGCGACTGCCCTGGCGCCGCTGGTTGGGCAGGCGAATCCGGATTAGCGATGACGGCGTGAGCCGCGCCGCCGCGCCCCTTCCCGACGCCGACCCGGCCAACTGGGTCGACCGCCGCGCCCCCGCCGGGTTGCGGCCGTGGCTGAAGCTCGGCCGTTTCGACCGCCCGACCGGGATCTGGCTGCTGATGCTCCCGGGCTGGCAAGGGATCGCGCTTGCCGCGGCCATCGGCGGCCGCCTCCCCGATCCGGCGCTCCTGGCCCTCTTCGCGCTAGGCGCGGCCGTGATGCGCGCCGCCGGCTGCGCCTACAACGACATCCTCGACAAGGACCTGGACGCCCGCGTGGCGCGGACCGCCAGCCGGCCCCTGGCCAGCGGCGACATCGGCGTCGGCGGCGCCTGGGCCTTCGTCGCCGCCTGCGGCCTAGCGGGCCTGGGCATCCTCCTGACGCTCAACCTGATGAGCCTTTTCCTGGGGGTCGCGTCCCTGGCCCTCATCGCCGCCTATCCGCTCATGAAACGGATCACCTGGTGGCCGCAGGCGTGGCTGGGCCTCACTTTCAACTGGGGCGCGCTCCTCGGATTCGCCGCCGCGCAAGGCGGCATGAGCGCGGCGCGCACGCTGACCCTGGCCGCGCCCGCCTGGGTCCGAGGCGTCGATCTGAAGCTCTTCGCCCCGGCGCTGCCGCTGGCTCCCATCCTGCTCTACGCCAGCGGCGTCCTGTGGACCCTCGGCTACGACACCGTCTACGCCGTGCAGGACCTCGAGGACGACGCCCTTGTGGGCGTGAAGAGCTCCGCCCGCCGTCTGGGCAAGGCGGCGCCGACCGCGGTCCTGATCTTCTATCTCTCGAGCGCCTTTCTGGCCCTGGCGGTCTGGCGGCCGTCGGGGCTGGGGCCTCTGTTCCCGTTGTTCGCCGTGATTTACGGCGCACACCTCGTGGTCCAGGCCGCACGGCTCGATGTGGCCGCTCCGGCCTCGGCGCTGCGGCTCTTCAAGTCGAACACCGTGAGCGGGCTGCTGCTCTTCGTCGGCTGCGCCGCCGGGGCCGTGCGCTAGATCGCCGCCTGCGCCAGCGCCAGCGCCAGACCTTCGGCGACCGCCGCTTCGGCATCAAAATCCTCTCCCATCAGCCCGCTTGCGGCGAGGTCGGCGGCCCCGTGAGCCAGCGCCAGGAGCATCAGGGAGCGGCCGATGTTCTCCCCTCCCGCGGGGATCGCCCGGCGGCAGGCTTCGATGACGAGCGCGCGGGCTTCCGCGGCCGCGGCTTCGAGGTCCCGGTCCGCTCGCTTTCGCAAGGCGAACACCAGCTTGAAGCGCTGCGGCCGGCGGCGCGCCCAGCCGACGTAGCCGCGCAGCAGCCGCGTCAGGCGCTCGCGCCCGTCGGCCGCTCGAGCCAGCGCCGCGCGGATCTCGGCGCACTGGCCGGCGAGCTCACGAGCCGCCACCGCCGCCAGTAGCCGGTCCTTGTCCTCGAAATGGCGGTAGGGAGCGCCCCGGGACAGGCCTACGGCGCCGCCCAGGCCGCGCAAGGTCACCGCGTCCGGCCCGCCTTCGTCGACCATCCGCGCAGCCGTCGACAGGACGGCAGTTTCGGTTGTTGACATCGTCAACTCCTGCTTGTTGACAATGTCAACTACCACCATGGCAAGGCGCTGGGAAGTCTCGGCCGAACAGGCCCCGCCGGTGACGCGGCGTCAGGCTTTTGCCCGCGCGCCGGCGGAGCTAGGACATCCGCCAGCCAAGCTGCTTTCGAGGGCCCGCGCCATGAAACTCGACTCTTCCATTGTCGCCGTCGTCACCGGCGGGGCCTCCGGCCTGGGCGAGGCCACCAGCCGGGCCTTGGCCGACCGGAGGGTCAAGGTCGCGATCTTCGACATGAACGAGGCCAGGGGCGAGCAGGTGGCCCAGGAGATCGGCGGCGTCTTCTGCAAGGTGAACGTCACCTCCGACGAGGAGGTCGACGCCGCCTTCGCCAAGAGCCGCGCGGCGCTGGGCCAGGAGCGCATTCTGGTGAACTGCGCCGGCACCGGCAACGCCGCCAAGACCGCCTCGCGCGACCGCAACACCGGCGAGATCCGCCACTTTCCTCTCAAGGCGTTCGACCTGATCATTCAGATCAACCTCGTCGGCACCTTCCGCTGTATCGCCAAGAGCGCCGCCGGCATGCTGACGCTGGAGCCGCTCGAGGACGGCGAGCGCGGGGCGATCGTCAACACCGCCTCGGTGGCCGCCGAGGACGGCCAGGTCGGGCAGGCCGCCTACTCGGCCAGCAAGGGTGGCATCGTCGGCATGACATTGCCCATCGCCCGCGACCTCATGAACGACGGCATCCGCGTCAACACCATCCTGCCGGGCATCTTCGACACGCCGCTGATGAACGCCGCCCCGGAGAACGTGAAGGCGGCGCTCGCCGCCTCCGTGCCCTTCCCCAAGCGCCTGGGACGACCGGGAGAGTTCGCCCAGCTGGCGCTGACCATGATCACGGACACCTATTTCAACGGCGAGGACGTGCGCCTGGACGGCGCCATCCGCATGGCCCCGCGCTAAGCGAGGAGCCCGGCCCGAAGGTCGCCGCCCGCGGCGTCGACCGGCCAATCTGTAGTAGCTCGCTACCGATCTCAGCTCGGCCTGACGATCGTCGGGCCCAGATTGGCGACCACGGCGTGGGCGTCAAAGGCGCGCGCATCGCCCGCGGGCTTGGGTCCATGGTGCATGACGATCTCGATCGAGGCCTCGTAGCGCTCGATGGTCTGCACGTCGAAGTCCGGTCCCCAGAACGGGTCGCCCCACCACGGGCCCCAGCCGCTCCAGCCGCCGAAGGCATGGTGACGGAAGCCGCCGTAGAAGCGCCAATACGGATGCCAGTAGAAGAACGGGTCGCCTTCGACATAGGTCTCCACCGACCTGTCGGTGTGGCGTTCGGCCGCCTCGAACCAGTCATACCCCTGCGCCGTGGTCAGCTCGGCGGCGCGGTAGAGCAGGTAGGTCTCGACCGTCTTGCGCGAGGTGACAGAATTGCCTTGGAAGGTGACGCGGTAGCGGTCGGGTTCGATCCGCTGGTCGGTGAAGCCGCCCCAGACCTTCGTTCCGTGCGCCATCGGTTGGTAGGGCGTGGCGGTCTCGCAGCCCGAAAGGCCGGCGGCCAAGGCGATCGCCGCGACGAGGGCGGCCGCTGATCTGCGCATGTCGGTGATCACATCCTACTACAAAGCGGCCCGTTCCCACGGGCCTGCGGCTCCCTCGCACTAGGCGAAGGTCTCACAATCTGCGAGGAATCGCAAAGCCGTCCTTGCGTTGGCTCAAGTCCGGCAATTACCGGGTAACCCAAGGTTAGGGGCCAGCGCGCCGGCAAATCCGCTCAAAGGCGGCGTTGCGAACGACTATGGTCTGGCCGAGGAGCTGATTCGGGGCCGCCCTCCAGATGGACGCGCAGCAACTGCTCGCCGCCGCTGCGGCCGGGGCCGTTTTCCTGGCGCTCGGCGCCGCCCTGCTCGCCCTGCTCACCGCCCAGGGAGCACGCGTCCGGGTGGCCGCCATGGGCGAGCGCCTGGCGGCGGCCGAGGCCCGCGCCACCGCGATCGGCGGCGCGGCCGACATCTTCGACGAAGCGGTCCTGGCGCTCGAGGACGGCGAGGTCAGGCTGGTTTTCGGCCCGGCGGCGCTCACCGCCTGCGCCGCTGAGCTCGGAGCCGCCTCGGCCGCCCCAGACTCGGTGCTCGAGGCCCTGCGGCGCCTTCCCGGCGCCGAGGCGATCGACGGGCTCATCGGCCAAGGTCGGCCCTGCGTCTTCGAGGCGGCCGGACGGGCTACAGCAATCCAGGTGGAGGGCCGGCCGGCGGGAGCGCTGACGCTGGTGAAGCTGCGTCGGCTCGACGCCGCCGCCGCGCGCCCCAAGTCCGGAGCGCGCGCCGCGGTCCGACCTGCCGGCGAAGGAAAGCTGGCTGCCCAGCTCTCGCGCGACGCCATTCTCGACCACGTCGGCGACGCCGTCGCCGTCTTCGGTTCGGACCAGCGGCTCAGGACCCATAACGCCGCGTTCGCCGCTCTCTTTGGCCTCGAGGCCGGCTGGCTCGCCGAGTCGCCCTCCCACGGCGAGCTCATCGACCGACTTCGGCAGCGCCGGCGTCTGCCCGAGACGGACGACTTCGCGGGCTTCCGCGCCGCGGAACTCGCCCGCCACGATCTCGTCGAGCCTTCGGCCGACGCCATCTGGCGGCTGCCCTCCGAACGGACCCTCAAGGTGGTGAGCCTGCCGGACCCGGGCGGCGGCATCGCCATGGTGTTCAGCGACATCACCGCCGAGCTTCGGCTGCGGACGCAGTTCAACCAGCTGATCCAGGTCCAGCAGGCGACGCTGGACAAGCTTTCCGACGCCGTCGCCGTGTTCGGGGCCGACGGCCGCCTCAAGCTGTACAACGAGGCTTTCGAGACCTTCTGGGGCCTGCCTGCCGGCGCCCTCGAGCCGCAGCTCGAGTTCGACGCCGTCCGCGAACTTTGCCTGCGCCGCCTGCACGACCTGCAGTTCTGGCGCGACTTGAAGGGCCGCATCACCGACGCTGATCCGGTCTCCAGGTCCGCCGTCAGCGCCGAGATTACGACCGCCGATGGCCGCGCGGTCGCCTTTCAGTCGCGCCCGCTCCCTGACGGCGCCACCTTGATCAGCTTTTCCGACATCACCGACGCGCGCCGCCTGCAAACCGCGCTGGCCGATCGCGAGGCGGCGCTGGCCGAGGCCGAGCGCCTCAAGCGCGAGTTCGTGGGCAGTGTCTCCTACGAGCTGCGCACCCCTCTCACCACCATCATCGGCTACACCGAGCTGCTGGAGAGCGCCGCCGCCGCCCTTGGCGAACGCGAGCGCGGGCATTTGGCGTCAGTGCGCGCCGCCGCCACTCAGCTCGCCCGCTCCATCGACAACGTCCTCGACATGGCCGAGATCGACGCTGGCGAAATGGCCCTCGACATGGCCGATGTCGACGTCGCCGGGCTTCTGGAGAAGGCCGCCGAAAAATGGGCCGCCGCCGCCGCGGCCGCCGGCATCGATCTGGAGGTCGATCCGACGAGCGAGGCCGGTCTCATCCGCGGCGACGCGCGCCGCCTTTCGCAGGTGATCGATCATCTGGCGGAGAACGCCATCCGGCACACGCCGGCCGGCGGCCGGGTGCGCCTGGCGGCCGAGCGCGCGGCCAGCGAGATCCGACTCATCGTCGCCGACACCGGGCGCGGCATTCCCTTCCACGTGCAAGCACACGTCTTCAACCGCTTCGGCGGACCGGCCGGCAGCAGTCCCGGCCTGGGGCTGGCCCTGGTGCGCGCCATCGTCGAACTCCACGGCGGCTGGGTCGACCTCGAGAGCGAGCCCGGCGCCGGGGCCCGCTTCACTTGCCATCTTCCCGAAGCAGCCCAAGCCCAGGCAGCCCGGCCCGAGCTCTTCTGAGGAAGGCAAGCTTCGGATCGCGCGGCGGCGAGCGGCGCTGGTGGGACGGGATGCGGCTAGTGCTGGCTCTCCGGCATACGCACGATCAGCCCATCGAGCGCGTCGGAAACCTTGATCTGGCAAGAGAGGCGCGAGTTCTCCTGCACGTTCTCGGCGAAGTCGAGCATCGACTCCTCCATCGCCGACTTGTCGCCGGTCTTGTCGCGCCAGGCTTCGTCCACGTAGACGTGGCAGGTGGCGCAGGCGCACGCGCCGCCGCAGTCGGCATCGATGCCCGGGATGTTGTTCTTGACCGCCCCTTCCATCACAGAAAGGCCGGTCTTTACGTCGACGGCGTGCTCGGTCCCGTCGTACTCGATGTAGGTAATCCTCGCCATCGCGCCCCTTCGACTTCGGTCAGGCGGCGACCTCTTTCATGGAAACGGCGGTATCCGCAAGCCTTGCCCGCACGATCGGCCGGCGCTGGCCGATGAGTTGGCGCCCGCCCATGAACTCGGCCGGCGCATTCACCGCCTCCAGCGCCTGGATGAGATCGCCCTTGAGGTGGAAGACGGCGAACTTGGCCTGGACCGGATCACCGCGCACCAGAATAGCATCGGCGTCGAAGGGCAGGCCGGCGAACTGCAGCTTCAGGTCGTACTGATCCGACCAGTTCCAGGTGACTTCGTGCGGCGGCGGCGTTCGGCCGGCGATCAGCGAGGCGGCCTGCTTGGCCTGTTCCAGCGCATTGGCGACGCTCTCCAGCCAGAACATGCGGTTGTAGTGCGGTATCGGCCGATGGGTGACATCGCCGACGGCGTACACGAAGGGATCGGCGGTGCGCGCACGTTCGTCGACGATGACCCCGTTGAGACATTCCAGGCCGGCGGCGCGCGCCAGCTCGTCGTTGCGGACGAGGCCGATGCCAATGAGCGCCACATCGCAGCCGATCGCACGCCCGTCCGCCAGGCGCACCGCCCGGACCTTCCCGGCCTCGCCTTCGAATCCTACGACCTGGGCGTCGGTGACGATGTCGACGCCGCGCTCGCGGTGGTAGCCGGCGATGAAACTGCACAGCGGCTCGCGCGCCACGCGCGCCAGGATCTGCGCCTCGCGCTCGATCACCACGGCTTCGGCCCCGAGAGAGCGCGCCGAAGCCGCCGCCTCCAGGCCGATGTAGCCGCCGCCGATCACCGCCAGACGCGCCCCCGGCGCAAGCGCCGCCTTGAGCCTCTCGGCGTCGGCGGCGGAGCGCAGGAAGAGCACGCCATCGAGATCGGCGCCGGCAATGGGGAGCTCGCGGGCGCGCGCGCCGGTGGCCAGGATCAGGTGGGCGTAGTCCAGCTTGCGGCCGTCGCTCAGAACCACGCTCCGCGCCGAACGTGAGATCTCCACTGCCCGCACGCCGAGCACCAGCTCGATCCCTGCCCCGGCGTAGAAACTCTCCGGCTTGAGCATCAGGCTCTCTGCGTCGGCCTCGCCCTTGAGCCAAGCCTTCGAGAGCGGGGGCCGCTGATAGGGCGCGATCGGCTCTTCACCCACCAGGGTGATCGGCTCGGCGTAGCCGTATTGGCGCAGCAGCGCCACCGCCGTTCCCCCGGCGTGGCCGGCGCCGAGGATCACCACGCCCCGCCCGTTCGCGCTCATGCTCAACCGATGGACAAGTATCACCGCGCGGTCAATTCAAGAGCCCGTTCCGCCAGCAGCCCGGTTGAATCCTAAGGCTTGGGCGAGGCCCGAAGCAGCTCGGCAAGGGCCGAGATGTCGAGGCCTCCGAGACCGGCCGCGTGGGCGTGGGCGAACATCTTCGTCAGCATGTGGGACACGGGCGGCGCCATCCGATTGCGCGCGACGATATCGGCGATGTGTCCGGCGGTCGCTTCCCAGGTGTCGATCGCGGCCTGCGGGTCCGCGTAATCGCGCGTGAGGACCGCCTGCAGGATCATCTCGTTGACCTGCGGCATGGCGGCGAGGAGCGCATTGGTGATGTCCACCAGTCTCGCCGGGTCGACCGACTCGGACCGGCACAGCTCGATTCCCTGGATCAGGCCGATAATGCTCAGCATCGAGCCGGCGAGCACGGCGCAGTCGAGCGCGCTGGAGCCGCCAAAGGCCTCGCCGACGTGCGTGGGCGCGCCGAGCAAAGCGAGAAGGTCACGCGAGCCCGCATAGAGATCTTCGGGGCCGGAGATCAGCAGCTGCGCCTGAGGCGTGCCGATGTGCATCGGATAGCCGAGGATGGCGCCGGTCAGTGTCTGCCCGCCCCGCTCGGCGCACGCCAACGACCACTCGCGGGCTTCTTGCGGCGTTCCGCTGCTCAGCTGGATGAGGGTCTTGCCGCGGAGATCCGGTCCTTCCGTTCCAAAAAAGAGCGACCCGGCCGCCGCGTAATCGGCGACGGAAACAAGCGCCGTGGAACTCTGCGCCAACGCCTCGGCAATGCCGACGGCGACGGTCGCGCCCTGCTCGCGCAGCGGTTCGCAGCGAGCGCGCGTGCGGTTGCAGACCACCAACGGTATCCCGCCGAGAAGCAGCGCCTGCGCCAGCGCGCTTCCCATCCGGCCAAGGCCGATTACCGAAACAGCGGCGCCGGCGCTCATCCTGGATCCCTCCCGGCCGGGGGAGAAACCTAGATCACCCTTTCCACCAGCATCGCCTTGATGCCGGCGATGGCTTCAGCGGGGTTGAGGCCCTTGGGGCAGACCTGGGCGCAGTTCATGATCGTGTGGCAGCGATAGAGCTTGAAGGGATCTTCGAGGGCGTCCAGCCGCTCGCCGGTGGCCTCGTCGCGGCTGTCGACCAGCCATCGACGCGCCTGCAGCAAGGTCGCGGGACCCAGGTAGCGGTCGCCGTTCCACCAGTAGCTCGGACACGAGGTCGAACAGCAGGCGCACAGGATGCATTCGTAAAGTCCGTCGAGCTTGGCCCGGTCATCCGGCGACTGCAGCCACTCGCCCTGGGGCGCCGGCGTGGCCGTGTGCAGCCACGGTTCGATCGAAGCGTACTGGGCGTAGAACAGCGTCAGGTCGGGCACCAGGTCTTTGATGACCGGCTGGCTCGGCAGCGGCGAGATCTGGATCTCGCGCCCGGGGACCTGGGCCCAGCCATGGGTGCACGCCAGGGTGTTGCGGCCGCCGATGTTCATGGCGCACGAGCCGCACACGCCTTCGCGGCAGGAGCGGCGGAACGTCAGCGTCGCGTCCATGGTGTTCTTGATGTGGATGAGGACGTCCAGCACCATCGGGCCGCAGGCGGCGACATCCACCTCGTATTCGTCCCAATGCGGGTTGCCGCCGGCTTCGGGATCGTAGCGGTAGATGCGGAAGGCCTTGACCTTGGTCGCGCCGGCCGGCGCCGGATGGCGCTTGCCCTTGCCGATCTTCGAATTCCTGGGAAGCGTGAGCTGGACCATTCTACGGCTTTTCGTCCATCGTCCGCTCGGGCAGACCGTTCAGATCCTCCATCCAGCCGATGCGGCTGCGGGTCCAGATGTGCTGTCGCACCGGGGCCGCGGCGGGATCGTCCAGGCTGGCGGTGGTAACGTCCAGGCGCTCGCCCTTGTAGTCGTCGTCAACGAAAGTGATCTGGGCGCCGCAACCGGGACAGAAGGTCCGGCGCGCGTGGCTGCTGGAAACATACGTGCCCGGCTTGCCTTTGGTGAAGCGGAAATCCTCGGCGCCGACGGTGAACCAGGCCACCGCCGGGGCGCCCGTGGTGCGCCGGCAATCGGCGCAGTGGCAGAGCGCGCTTTCGGGGCGCTTGGGCGAGGCCTCGTAGCGGATCGCGCCGCAGTGACAGCCGCCGGCGAGCATCAGTACACCCGCTCCTTGGGCGGCATCACCGGCGCCTCGTTGGTCATGCCGTGGTCGTGCACGGGGCGGTAGCCCAGGGTGACCGTGCCGCTGCCGTCATCGAGCCAGGAAAGGGTATGGCGCATCCAGTTGACGTCGTCGCGCTCGGGGAAGTCCTCGCGCGCATGGGCGCCGCGGCTCTCGGTGCGATTGAAGGCCCCGGCGACGGTGACCATGGCCTCGCCGATCAGGTTTTCGAATTCCAGCGTCTCCATCAGATCGCTGTTCCAGACGAGCCCCCGGTCGGAGACGCCGATGTCACGGCGCTTGGCGTGCACCTCTTCGAGCCGGCGCACGCCCGACTCGAGCGTTTCGGCGGTGCGGAAGACGGCCGCATCCTCCTGGGTGGCGCGCTGCATCTCCAGGCGGAGCTTCGCGGTCGGCTCGCCGCCGTCGGCGTTGCGCAGGCGATCGAAGCGCTCGAAGCTCGCCTCGCTCCAGGCGCTCTTCATCTCGGGCTGGGAGTCGCCGCCGTTCAAGATCTCGCCGCAACGCAGGCCCGCGGCGCGGCCGAAGACCACCAGGTCGATGAGCGAGTTGGATCCGAGACGGTTGGCGCCATGCACCGACACGCAAGCGGCCTCGCCCACCGACATCAAACCCGGAACCACCGCGTCCGGATCGCCGCCGGCGGCGCTGATCGCCTCGCCGTGATGGTTCGTGGGAATGCCGCCCATGTTGTAGTGCACCGTGGGCAGCACCGGGATCGGCTCTCTCGAGATGTCGACGCCGGAAAAGATGCGCGCCAGGTCGGCGATCCCCGGCAGCCGCTCGGCCAGAAGCTTCGGGTCGAGGTGCTCCAGATGCAGGAAGATGTGGTCCTTACGCGCGCCTACGCCGCGGCCCTCCCGGATCTCGATGGTCATGGCGCGGCTCACCATGTCCCGAGGGGCCAGGTCTTTCACCGTGGGCGCATAGCGCTCCATGAAGCGCTCGCCCTCGGAGTTGGTCAGATACCCGCCTTCGCCGCGCGCCCCTTCGGTGATGAGGCAGCCGGCGCCGTAGATGCCGGTGGGGTGGAACTGCACGAACTCCATGTCCTGCAGCGGCAGGCCGGCCCGCAGGGCCATGCCGGCGCCGTCGCCCGTCTGGGTGTGCGCGCCGGTGCAGGAAAGGTAGGCCCGCCCGTAGCCGCCCGTGGCCAGGATCGTCATTTGCGCCTGGAAGCGGTGCAGCGTCCCGTCGTCCAGCCGCCAGGCGGTGACACCGCGACAGACGCCGTCTTCCATCATCAGGTCTAGGGCGTAGTACTCGATGAAGAACTCGACATCGCGCGACAGCGACTGGCCGTACATGGCGTGCAACATGGCGTGGCCGGTGCGGTCGGCGGCGGCGCAGGTGCGCTGGATCGGGGCCTCGCCGAAATTGCGCGTCATGCCGCCGAAGGCGCGCTGGTAGATCTTGCCTTCGGAGGTGCGCGAGAACGGCACGCCCCAGTGCTCCAGCTCGTACACCGCCGCCGGCGCATGCCGGACCATGTACTCGATGGCGTCCTGGTCGCCGAGCCAGTCCGAGCCCTTGACGGTGTCGTACATGTGCCAGCGCCAGTCGTCCTCGCCCATATTGCCGAGCGCCGCCGAGATGCCGCCCTGGGCCGAGACGGTGTGCGAACGGGTCGGAAAGACCTTGCTGACGCAGGCGGTCTTGAGGCCGTGCTCGGCGCAGCCCAGCGCCGCGCGCAAGCCCGACCCGCCGGCGCCGACGACGACGACGTCGAACTTGTGGTCGATGATCTCAGGGCCGGCCACGGCTCTAAGCTCAGGTCAGCCCCGGCGCGCGGCCGAAGGCGATCGAGAGCAGGGACACGACGGCGAGCGCCGCCGCCCCCCAGCAGACGAAGGCGTTGAGCGTGAGCAGGGCGACCTTGGCAGCCGGGCGCTCGATGTAATCCTCGATGATCACGCCCATGCCGATGCGCATGTGATGAAAGGCGGTGATCGCCAGGAGCACGCCCAGGGCGAGGTTCACCGGCGAGGCCAGCCAGACGCGGGCGTCGTCATAGGGCGCCCCGGCGAGGGTGAAAGCGGAGCGCACCGCCCACAGGACCAGGATCACCAGCGCCGCCCCGGTGACGCGTTCGGCGATGAAGCCGCCGACGCCGCTCTTGGCCGCGCCATAGCCGCGGGCGCGGCCCAGCGGCGTGCGCAGCGAAGCCATCAGGCGAGGCCCCGTGATAGCGCCAGCGCCCAGACTGCGATCGTCGCCCCGATGGCGAAAGCAAAGCAGATCCACGCCGTCGTATTGGCGGTCGGCGGCGCAAAGCCCTTGCCGAAGTCCCAGAAGAGGTGACGCACGCCGGTTGCGAGATGGAAAAAGGCGCAGACCGTCAGCCCGAAAAGGACGACGCGGCCGGGCCAGCTTCCCATGGCCCCCATGTAGGCCTGGTAGCTCTCTCGCCCCAGCGCCAGGGCGACGGCCCAGGCGGCGAAAAGGAGCGCCGCCAGATAGAGCCCCATCCCGGTGACCCGGTGTCCGATCGAGGCGGCGAGGGTCACGTGCCAGCGCCACACCTGCAGGTGTGGCGAGAGCGGGCGGGCTCTTGGGAGGGGCTGGGCCATTGGGCTCGAACCTTATCTTAGAAGCTTCCGCCTGGTGTCAACGCGGGCCGGGAGGCGGATCGCCGGCTGCTTCACGCCTGCCAGGCAAGAGAAAGCGGCCCCGATCACGCCGCCGCTCGGAAGGTCGGCCAGCGGTCGACGATGGCGCGGCCGTCGAAAACCGCCAAGTCGCCGAACTGCAACAACGTCCCTTCGCTCTCACGCGGACGCAAGAAGACGAAGTCGTCCTCCGCGAGCGCCACCTCGGGCCCGGCTTGCAGCATCGAGCGCCCCCAGGCCGGGTGAAAGGAAAGGCCCAACGGCGAAACCAGGCGCGCATCGCCCCAGCCGCCGAACATGAAGATGCCGCGCGCCGGCGCGGCCTGCGGGCGTTCGGCCCCGGGCGCAAGCGCCGGATCCACGATCTTCAGCACCGGCTCGGCGATGAAGCAGGCCGGCTCGAAGACCTGGGTCGCGGTAGCATCGTAGTTGGCCGGCTTCACCAGAGCCGAGCCAAGGGCAAGCTCGGTGGCGACCGCGTCATCGGCGTGCAGGGCGAAGGTGAGACTGCCGGCCGTGTCGATCACCAATCGCGCCGGATCGCCGCCGAGCGCCTCGGCAAGCACGGCCTTGGCGCGGGCAAGGCGCGCCAGGGCGCGGGCGACCTCTGCGGCCGGATCGGGGGCGGCGGCGGCGTGGGCGTCATAGCCCATAAGGCCCGCAATCTCGATCAGCGGCTCGGCGCGCGCCGCGCCGATGGCCTCGGCCAGCGGCCCCTCATCGAAACCGCCGCGATGGAGGCCGACGTCGACCTCCAGGCAGATTCGCAATGACAACCCGCTCGCTCGGGCGATCTCGGCGTACTGAGAAAGCCTGCGGAGGCTGTCGACCAGCCAGACCGGGCGAGCCGCGACCGCAGCATCGCCGGCGTGATGGCGCATGAACCCGGCCGCCGCGGCGGCCGGTTGCGGACGCCCTAGCAGCACGTCGGCCTCGGATCGCCAGGCGAGAATGTCGTCCAACATGGTCGTGTTGAAGACCATCACCTTGTCGGTCGCCGCCCTCTCCATGACCCGGCCCAGCAGCGCCGGCGCCTGCAGGGACTTAGAGACGGCGCGCAAACCCAGGCCCATGGGCGCGAGCGTCTGCCCGGCCGCGTCGATGTTGGCGTCGAGACGCCGAAGGTCGACCACCATGGTTGGCTGGGCGACGCCGGCGTTCTTCAGCGCCTGCTCGAGGGCGGCGAAATAGGGGGCGTGGCCGCTCACGCCGCGCGCCGTTCCAGCCAGTGGGCCGAACGCATCTCCTCCAGACGCGAGACCGCGCGCTGGAACTCGAAGGCGCGGGCGCCGGCCGGATAGAGCTGCGCGGGCTCGCACGCGGCCAGCACCACGAGGCGGGCGCGCGCTTCGTAAAGGGTGTCCACGAGAATGGCGAAACGCCGCGCCGCCTCGCGCCGCTCGGGCGGTAATTGGGTCAGACCCTCGACGAAGACGGTGTCGAAGCGCTCGGCTAGGGCGAGGTAGTCCGCCGGCCCGAGCGCGCGCCCGCAAAGACTCTCGAAGTCGGCGCGCAGCATGGCGCCCGCGGCGTGGGGCCAATGCTGAGCTCGGCCGAGCACCTGGAGCGTGACGCCGGTTTCCCCTTCCGAACCCACAAAGGCGCGCCATAGCTCGTCGAAGGAGCGTTCGTTGTCAGGATCGATCGGAGAAAACCAGCTTCCCGAGGCGCGCAGACGATCGAGACGATGGTCGGCGGCGCCGGTGACCTCCACCACCTCCAGCCGATTCTCGATAAGGGGGATGAAGGGCAGGAAGAGCTGTCGGTTGAGGCCGCCGGCGTAAAGCTCGGCAGGGGCCCGGTTCGAGGTCGCCACGATCACCACGCCCTGAGAGAGCAGTGCTTCGAACAGTCTGCCCAGGATCATGGCGTCGGCGATATCGGTGACTTCGAACTCGTCGAACGCCAGCAGCCGCGCCTCCGAAGCGATCAGGCGAGCGAGCGGTGCGATCGGATCAACTGCGCGCACCCTGCCGAAGGCCGCGCGTCGAGCTGCCGCATCGCCTCGCCGCCAGAGGTTCAGCCGAGCGTGGACCTGGGCCATGAACTCGTGGAAATGGACCCGGCGCCTCGGCGCGACCCGCGCCACGGTGAAGAAAAGATCGAGCAGCAGCGACTTTCCCCGCCCCACCGGGCCAAAAAGGTAGACGCCACGGGGCGGCGCGCGCCCGCGCCAGCGTCGGCGTTGCGCCAGCTCGATCTCCAGGCGCGCCAGGGCCTCCACCGCGGCGCGCTGTCCGGGATCTGGCTTGAGGGCGCCTGTGGCCAGGCGCTCCTGGTAGAATTCTCGAAGACGGCTCGTCACGTGACGGCCCGGTTAGCCGATGCCGGCGGGTGGAGGAAGGCGAAGCGAAAGGCGAGATGACCGAGCAGCTGAGGACGGAGAACGGGGTCGGATCACCGCCGAAGTCGAACCGCAGGGCGCAGGCGGGGGTCCTTGTCGCCTGCACGGTCGGCAACATGGTCGGCCTGACGGTCTCGGTGACCACGGTTTTCAGCCTGTTCCTCGTACCGATCTCGCAGGAGTTCAGGTGGCCCAGAGCGACGGTCTCGGGCGTGCTCGCTCTGCTTGCGGTCATTGGCGTCATCGTCTCGCCGCTGGCAGGTCGGCTGGCCGATCGTTTTGGTCCCCGCCGGGTCATCCTCGCTGGACAATTGCTGTTCGCGCCGGCGGTTGCCGCGCTTTCCCTGGCCAAGCCCTCGGTGTTCCAATTCTACCTTCTCTTTGGACTGGTCGGCTTAGCCGGGTCGATTGCATCATCGGCCGCCGCCTACACCAAGATGATCTGCAGTTGGTTCGACGATGCTCGCGGAACGGCGCTCGGCGTCATGGGCGGGGTCGGCAATGGCGTGGGCGCGGCCATTTTTCCGTTCGTAGCCATCCGACTGCTCGAGCGGTTCGGTTGGCGAGATGCCTGGGTCGGAATCGCCCTCATCGTCCTTTGCGTGGGCGTCCCGATCATGGCCGCCCTGTTGCGCGACCCTCCCGCGCCGTCGGCTCCCGGGCTCGGAACGAAGGCGACAGCGCCATCAGGCCTCAGCCCGGCCCAGGCCCTGCGGACCGGCCCGTTCTGGCTCATCCTCATCGCCATCGCCCTTGGCGCCGGCTGCATGACCGCCGTCTTCGTCCACGTGGTCCCGCTCCTCACCGACCGGCGGTTCGACGAGAAGCTGGCGACAAACGTCCTGATCACCTTCGCCCTGGTGACCGCGGGCTGGCAGGTCGTGGTTGGCTGGCTCCTGGACCGTACGGCTTCGCCCCGCGTGGTGGTCCCGATGTACATCTCGGCGATCGCCGGACTTGGCCTCCTCACCTTCGCCGGCGCACCGCCTGGCCTTTTCGCCGGCGGCGCCCTCCTGGGCATAGGTCTGGGGGCCGAGTACGGGGCGTTGCCCTATCTTGTCTCCCGCTATTTCGGCCTCAGGGCGTTCGGCGTCATCTCGGGGCTGATGTACTCGGTCGTGATCTTGAGCCAGGGCATAACACCCGTCTTGATGGACGCTGTTTTCGACCGGACCGGCTCCTATCGCCCTGCCATCTACGCCGTTTCAGCTCTGCTGCTGGCGAGCTCCGGACTCATGTTCCTGCTGCCGCGCCTGAAAAGGCGCCCGCCGCTGCGGGACGCCAAGGAACCTATGGCATCGCCCATCGGGCCGTGAGCTCGGCCGCACCGGCGCCGCGGTCGGATCCTGGCGAGCGCCATCGCGGGTGACGGGCGCTCGGTCCCGTCAGGCCGGGCTGACGTCGAGCCGGCGCGCTTGCTTGGCGAGCCGCCGCGCGCGCATGCTCGCGCCCGTGACCGCCGACTCGCCCGCTCTCGCCTTCTGGCCAGCGCTCGCGCGCCGGCGCGGCCACATCATCGACGTCCTCATCGAGGAGCGGGCCCCCCGCCTGGCGGCTAGCCCGGCCTGGCCGGTGCTTCGGCCGCTGCTCTACGCCATACTGGACTACCGCGGCGCGCGGGCCATGGCCGACGCCATCGCCCCGTTGAGCGGGGTCGCGGCGCTCGAGTGGATCTCAGAGGCGTTGAGGTTGAAGGTGCGGGTGCGGGGCCTGGAGCGCGCGCCGCGGTCCGGCCGGCTCGTCGCCGTCTGCAACCACCCTACCGGAATCGCCGACGGTATCGCCGTCTATGATGCGCTCAAGGGGCTGCGGCCGGATCTGGTCTTCTACGCCAACGCCGACGCCCACCGGGTTGCGCCGCGGTTCTCGGAGATCCTCATCCCGGTCGAGTGGGTCGAGGCCAAGCGCACCCGCGCCGGCGCTCGCGCCACCCTGGCCATGACCCGCGAAACGATGGAGGCCGAGCGGGCGCTGGTGGTCTTTCCCTCGGGCCGCATCGCCCGACGCCGGGCGGCCGGACTAGCCGATCCGGACTGGGCCCCGAGCGCCTTCTCATTGGCGCGCAGACACGCCGCTCCAATTCTGCCCCTGCACTTGGCCGGGCCGTGGTCGACGCTATTCCACCTCTTCGATCGCGTGAGCGGCGAGCTCCGCGACATCACCCTCTTCCACGAGTTCTTGAACAAGCGCGGCTGCGCCTTTGCACTCACCATCGGCGCGCCGATCCCGGCGGAACGTGTTCCGGCCGACCCTGCACAAGCCGCGGCGTCGCTGAAGAGCTTTGTCGAGCGCGACCTTTTGCACAATCCGGACGCCCGATTCTGACGCACCCGGTGGCTACACTGTCTGGGAAATGCCCAATGCATCCACTTGTGAACGGACGCCGGCCACGATGGTCGGCGTCGGCTCCGACATGATCACGCCGGCGGACGGACACTTCCGGCTCGACAGCGAAGCGGCCACCGGCCGCCTGGGCGCGGCCATCGGCAAGGTCTTGGAGCGCGGCGAAGCCGTGTGCCTCTTCGGACCCCTGGGCGCAGGCAAATCGGTGCTCGCCCGCGGCCTCATCCGCGTTCTTTGTCCCGGCGAGCAGGA
This sequence comes from Caulobacteraceae bacterium, assembly GCA_035946795.1. Taxonomy (GTDB): domain Bacteria; phylum Pseudomonadota; class Alphaproteobacteria; order Caulobacterales; family Caulobacteraceae; genus Acaudatibacter. Next base: position 60,494 of record DASYYX010000011.1, read on the forward strand.
GGCGCCCAGCCCCACCTTTACCCTGGTCCAGTTCTACGAGGGTCCGCTGCGGCTCGCCCATTTCGACCTCTTCCGCCTGGAGCGTCCGGAAGAGGCCTTCGAGATCGGGCTCGAGGAGGCTCTGGAGCATGGGGCAGCGATCATCGAATGGGCCGACCGGCTCGGCCATCGCCTGCCCTCGGAGCGGCTGGAGGTGGAGCTGGCGTTCGAGGGTGAAGCACGCCTGGCGATGCTGACGCCGGCAGGCGCCTGGGAAGGGCGCCCGATTGAAGTCTGAGCGCGTTTCCAGGGCCGGCGCGGCGGCCGACTTCCTGCAACGTTCCGGCCTTGCGGCCGCAGGCCGGGAGCCGCTGGCGGGCGACGCCTCGACCCGCCTCTACGAGCGCCTGCATCTTCCCGGCGGCGGCCGCCTGATCTTCATGGACCAGCCGCCCCGGGCCGAGACGCCCCCCTGCCCGCCAGAGGCGACCCCCGAGGACCGCGCGCGCCTCGGCTTCAACGCCCTCTATCGACTCGCCGCCGGCCGGATCGAGGCCTTCGCCGCGTGCGCTGGCTATTTGCGCGACCTTGGGCTGTCGGCGCCGGAGGTGGTTGCCGCCGACCCCGGCCAAGGCTTTGCGGTGCTCGAGGATTTGGGCGACGACCTGTTCGCGCGCGTCATGGCCGAAGGCGCCGACGAGGCGCCGCTCTACGACACCGCGGTCGATGTGCTGGCGCGGCTGCACCAGGCCCAGCCACCCGGCGTCCTGTGCGGGTATGGCCTTTCCTGGCCCCTCCTCACTTACGACGAGTTGGCCCTGAAGACCGCCGGCGACCTATTCATGGACTGGCAGCCGCAGTTCAACTCAAGGTTCGTCTTCGGCGACCGAGCCAAGGCTGAGTGGGAAGCGGTGTTCGCACCGGTGCGAGCCCGAGGCGCCGCCCTGGCCTCGGTCTTCTGTCACCGCGATTTCCACGCGGAGAACCTCATCTGGTTGCCACAGCGGGCCGGGGCCGCCCGCTGCGGACTGATCGACTTCCAGGATGCGGTGCGCGCCCATCCGGCATGGGATCTTTCCATGCTGTTGCACGATGCGCGCCGCGATGTGTCGCCGGCGCGTGAGGAGGCGGTTCTGGGGCGCTACTTCGACGCCCGCGGAATGGTCGAGCGTGAGGCCTTCCTCGCCGACTTTCACGGCCTCGGGGCGCTGAATGTCGTGCGGATTCTGGGGATCTTCGCCCGCCTCGTGGTGCGCGATGGCAAACCCAGGTACGCGGCCTTCATGCCCAGGCTCTGGCGTTATCTCGACCGCTGCGCCGAGGCGCCTGGGCCGGCGGGCCTCGCCGAATGGCTGGCGCGCCATGCTCCGCCCGAGGCGCGCGCGCCGTGACCATCACTACGGCGATGGTGCTGGCCGCAGGGCTCGGGACGCGCATGCGGCCACTGACTTTGGACCGGCCCAAGGCCCTGGTGGAGCTCGGCGGGCGACCGCTCATCGAGCACGGTCTCGACCGGCTTGCGGCCGCAGGGGTCCGCCGCGTCATCGTCAACGTGCACGCCTTCGCCGAGGCTCTCGAGGCTCGTGTGGCGCGTCGGACCGACCTCGAAATCTCGTTCAGCGACGAGCGCGCACGCCTGCTCGATACCGGGGGCGCCCTCAAGAAGGCGCGACCGCTTCTCGGGGACGATCCGGTGTTCGTCCTCAACATCGATTCGATATGGACCGAGGGCGGATCAGCGCCGACGCTGACGCGGCTCGCCGACGCCTTTGACACGCGCCAGATGGCTTCGCTGCTGTTGCTGGCCCCGACCGAGAGCCTCGGCTTCTCCGGCCGCGGTGATTTTTCCCTATCGGCCGTGGTTCACGACGGAGGCCCCGGCCGGCTGCAGCATCGGGGCGAGCGTGCGAGCGCGCCTTTTGCCTACGCTGGGGCGCACGTGCTGGATCCGCGGCTCATCGACGCCTGGCCGGACGGCGCCTTTGGCCTCCTCGGCTGCTGGCTCGAAATGCAGGCGCAGGACCGGCTCTGGGGCCTGCCGCTCCAGGGCCGGTGGATGCATGTGGGCGATCCGGTGGCGCTGGCGGCTGCCGAGTCGGAACTGGCGGGTGTCCAGTGAGCCTTTTCGCAGCGCCGGCGCCGCGCTGGCTGACCATCGACGCTCAGCGTCCCTTCCTTCCGCGGCTGGCGGACGCGCTGCTCGACACGCTCGGCCCTGAGGCGCTCGGCGACGCCATAGTCTTCCTCCCGACCCGCCGAGCCGGACGGGTCCTGGCCGAGCGCCTGGTGGCGGCGGCGCCGGGCGGGGCGTTGCTGCTGCCCCAGATCCGGGCGCTGGGCGATCTTGCCGAGAGCGAGCCGCCCTTCGAGCCTGCCGAGATCGCAGCGGCCCTGCCTGCGGGCATCGGCCCGCGAGCGCGCCGGTTCGAATTGGCGGGGCTCGTGGCCCGTGGCGAAGACCTCATCGGTCGGCGTCTGAGCGCGCCGGCCGCCCTGGAGCTGGGCGACGCCCTCGGCCGGTTCTTCGAAGGCTGCCAGATCGAGGAGGTCGACCCGGCGGGCGCCGCGGACCTGGCCACGGGCGCAGCCGCCCGCCACTTCGACCTCTCGGCCAAGTTCCTCGCCTTCGCAGCCGGCGCCTGGCGCGAGCGCCTGGCTGCCCTCGGCCTCATGGACATCGCCGAGCGCCGAGTGGCGCTGCTGCGCCGCCTCGCCGACCGCTGGCGCTGCGCCCCGCCCGAAGCTCCGGTCATCGCCGCCGGCTCGACCGGGGCCACCGCTGCGGTTGCCGACCTGCTGATCGCCATCGCCGCCGCGCCCCAGGGCTGCGTCGTTCTTCCGGGGCTCGATCTGGCGCTGCCGGAGCGAGCCTGGTCCGAAGTCGGCGAGGAACATCCGCAGGGGGCGTTGCGACGCCTGATCGCGCGCGCCGGGATCGAGCGTTCGGATGTCCGCACGTTGGGAGCAGGCGAAGGGGGCGCCGGGGGCTGGCGCGCGAGGGTCATTGGCGAGGCTCTGGCGCCCGCGGCGGCAACCGCCGACTGGCTGGAAGCGATCGGGCGCCTTCGCACCGAGGACGCCGGCGCCATCGGAAAGGGGCTCGCGGGTCTGTCGCTCTACCGCGCCCACGACGAAGAGGATCAAGCCCGGATCGCGGCGCTGCTGCTGCGCGAGGCCCTGGAGACGCCCGAGCGAACCTGTGCGCTGATCAGCCCCGACGCGGCGCTGGCCCGGCGCGTGAGCGCGGCGCTGACACGCTGGGGCATCGAAGCCGAATCTTCAGCCGGCCGGCCGCTCGCCGACGCCCCTGCCGCACACCTTGCCGCATTGCTGGCCAGGACCGCCATCGATCCGACCGATCCGGCGCTGCTGCTGGCGATCCTCAAGCACCCGCTAACACGGCTCTCGATGTCGTCTCGGGGGCTCGCGGCCCGGCGCCGAACGCTCGAGCGCTGGGCTCTGCGCGGTTCGCGCGCCCGCGACTGGGAGAGCCTGGAGCTGCGCCTGGCCGCGGCGCAGGAAGCTTTGCTTCAAGGCGGCGGTCCGGAAGACAGCGCCCGGCGAGGGCGCACGCTGCCTGGCGCCCGCGACTTGCTGGGTCGGCTCGGCGTGATCCTCGAGAGTGCGCGGGCGCCGTTCGCGACCGGTGTCGCCACCGCGGCTGCAGCGACCGAGGGCCTTGTCCGGGCGATCGAGCAGGCAGTGGCGGAGGACGAAGGCGGCGGGTCAGGACTCTGGAGCGGGCCTGCCGGCGAGCGCCTCGCAGCGCTTTTCTCGGACCTTCACACTGAGAGCGGGGCCCTGCCGCCGCTTACCGTCCAGGGCTTTGCCGATCTCCTGGCGACGCTCTTGGAGAGCGAGGCCCTGGCGCCGGAGGGCGCTGGCCATCCGCGCCTACAGATCCTCGGGGTTCTGGAGGGCCGGCTGCAGAGCGCCGATCTGGTCGTCCTGGCCGGCCTCGAAGAGGGGGTCTGGCCCGCTGCCCCCGCGCCGGACCCGTTCCTCACCCGCGCCATGCGCTCGGAGATTGGCTTGCCGCCACCCGAGCGGCGCATCGGTCTTTCGGCGCATGACTTCGCCCAGGCGGCGGCCGCGCCCGATGTGGTCCTGATCCAAGCCGAACGCCGCGGCGGCGCGCCGAGCGTGCCTTCGCGCTGGCTGTGGCGTCTCGAGACGCTCGCCAGGGGCGCACAGGTGGCGGCGCCGACGCGGCCGGAAATCCCGGCCTGGGCCCGGGCACTCGACGCGCCACTCGCAGAGCCGCCCGCGCATCTCAAACCCGCGCGTTGCCCCCGGCCGGCGCCGCCGCTGGCGCTGCGCCCGCGCCGGCTGTCGGTCACCGCCGTCGAGACCTGGATCCGCGATCCCTATGCGACCTACGCGCGCCACGTGCTGAGGCTGAGGCCCCTGGAGCGGCCGGGCGAGACGGTGGGCGCGCGTGAGCGCGGCAGCGCCATCCACAGGGCCTTCGAGCGCTTCGCTCGCACGTGTCCGGAGGATCTGGGCGAGAACGCAGAGGCCGAGTTCGGGAGCATCCTGCTCGAGGAGCTGCGCGCCGCCGGCATGATCGAGGGCGAGCTCGCCTGGGAAGCCGCACGAGCCGCAGATATCGCCCGCTGGGCGGTGGCGTTCGAGCGCTCCCGCCGTCCGCTCTCCGAACTCCTGCTCGAGGAAAGCGGCGAACTGGCCATCGCCACCACCCATGGAACCTTTGTCCTCACGGCTCGCGCTGATCGGATCGAGGTCCGGGATGTAAGCGCCGACATCATCGACCTGAAGACCGGCGCGCCGCCGAGCCAGTCGCAGGTCGAGGCAGGCCTGGCGCCGCAGCTGCCGCTCAGCGCAGCTATCCTCGCCGGCGGCGGCTTTGGGCGCGCAGGCAAACGAGAGCCCGGTGAACTGCTCTACCTGCGCATCAAAGGTGGCCGCGAAGGCGGACGTCGGGAGTCACGGGGCGCACCGGGGAAGAGCGCGGCCCTTGCGGCCGCAGCGCTGGCTGGCCTGAAGCGCCGGATCGCGCACTTCGATCGGCCTGAGACACCGTACCGGTCCTGGGCCATCCCGGAGTTCTCGAGGTTCGCCGGCGACTACGATCACCTCGCCCGGGTATGGGAATGGAAGGTCATGGGCGAGGCCGACGCGTGAGCGAGGCCACCCAGACCCCGCCCGCCGCGCCACCTGGTCGCGAGCCGGCCCGGCGCGCGGCTGATCCGGCCGCTTCCGCCTTTGTGAGCGCCAACGCCGGCTCCGGGAAGACCACGACCCTGGTCCGTCGTGTGGCGCGACTGCTGCTCGCCGGCGCGGCGCCCGAGACCATCCTCTGCCTCACCTACACCAAGGCCGCGGCGGCCGAGATGAAGCGGCGCCTGTTCCTGACGCTGGGTGAATGGTCGGTGATGGCGGATGCCCGACTCACCGCCGAGCTGATCTCCCTGGACGAGCCTGGCGCGGACTTGCCGCGCGCTCGAGCCTTGTTCGCCCGGGCCCTGGATGCGCCGGGCGGCCTCAGGATCGAGACGATCCACGCCTTTTGCGAGCGGCTGCTGCGCCGCTTTCCCCTCGAGGCCGGCGTCTCTCCGGGATTCACGGTCCTCGAGGAGCGGCAGTCCAGAACGCTGCTGGATCAGGCCGCGAATGATCTGGCCGAGGCGGCTATGGCCGAGCCGGAGACGATGCTCGGCCGCGCCTACGCGGGCCTCGCCGGCGAACTCGATTGGCGAAGCTTCCGGCAGCTCATCGAGGATCTCGGCGAGCGGCGCCTCGCCATCGCCGGCTTCGTGGAGGCGGGCGGGGCAAAACGGGTGTGGCGCCGGTGCGGCTTCGAACGCTCCATCGAGCCCGCGTCGATAGGGGCGAGGTTCATCGACGCGATCCGCTGGCGGCGGTGGCGGGCGGCGGCGGGAGCGCTGGCTGGCTGCGGCGCGCCGACATACGCCCAGTTCGGCCGGTTGATGGAGGCGATCGGACCGGACAGCCGCCTGGAGGATCTCCTGCCGATCTTTCTAACGGGCGAGCGGGCGCCCCGCCAACGGCTGTACCCGGTGCGCTTCGATCCTGACCTAGGCGCCTGGCTCGAGGGCGAACAGCGAAGGGTTTGCCGCGCTCTCGAAGAGGTCCGGGCAGCGCGCGTCGCCGATGACACCTGCCGCGTCCTCGTCCTCGGCTCGGCTCTGGGCAGCCTCTACCAAGCCGCCAAAGAGGCGCGCAGCGCCCTCGATTTCGACGACCTTGTCGAGCAAGCGCGCGAGCTCCTCACCATCAAGGCCGACGCGGCCTTTGTCCTCTACAAGCTCGACGGCGGCATCGATCACCTGCTTCTGGACGAGGCGCAGGACACAGCTCCCGGACAATGGGACATCGTGAGCGCTCTCATCGACGAATTCTTCGCCGACGGGGGCGCGGGGACGCGTGAGCGCACCCTGTTCGCGGTCGCCGACGAAAAGCAGTCCATCTTCTCGTTCCAGGGGGCGGCCCCGGAGCGTTTCGCCGCCGAGGAGCGCTGCGCCCGCGACAAGATCGGCGCCGCCGGCAGATTCGAGAAGGTGCTGCTGCCGGTGAGCTGGCGCTCGCGCCCCGAGATCCTGGCCTTTGTCGATGCCGTGTTCAGGGACCCGCAGGCCGTGGCCGGGCTGCGACCGGGCCGCTCCGTGACCGCCTTCCCGGTTCGCCACGAGCCGGCGCGCGAGAGCGGCGGCTGTGTCGAGCTCTGGCCAATGGAGGCGGACGCCGCGGCGCCCGAGCGCGATCCCTGGGTCCCGGTGGACGCCGATCCGCCGGCCGGCAAGAACAAGACCCTGGCCCTCAAGATCGCCGTCGAGATCAGGGCCATGGTTGCGAGGGGCGATGCGGTCGCCGACCGCCACACCAGCAGCCTGCGCGCCTGCGGCTTCGGCGATTTCCTCATCCTGGTGCGCCGCCGCAAGCGCCTCTTTTACGAGATCATCCGGGCGCTGAAGCGCTCCGGGATTCCGGTGGGCGGAGCCGACCGCCTCGAGCTGTCGGAGCACGGCGTCTTCGCTGAGCTACTCGCTCTGCTGAGATTCCTGCTGTTTCCCGACGACGATTTGTCGCTGGCGGGGATCCTGCGGGGTCCTTTCTGCGATGTCTCAGAGGCGAGCCTGCTGGCTCTGGCTCATGCGCGCTCGGGCTCCTTGTGGCGCGAACTTCAGGCCCGGCGCGAGGAAGCCGCGGAGTGGGCGCGCGCCTGCGAACTGCTTTCATGGGCGTTGATCACCCAGGAAGGCTTGCTCCCGTTCGACTTTCTGCAGCGACTGCTGGCCCGCATGGACGGTCAGAGTTTTTCGTATCGTCAGCGGCTGCTGACCCGCATGGGCGAGGAGGCGGCCGATGCGCTGGCGGCCTTCCTCGAGGAAACCCTGGCGGCGGAACGGCGGGGCGCGCGCGACCTGGAGACCCTCGCCGCCGCCATGGCGGCGGCGAGGGTCGACGTGGCCCGCGAGCAGAGCGAACCCCCCTCCGGAGCCTCGGGAGAGGTGCGGGTGATGACGGTTCACGGCGCCAAGGGCCTGGAGGCGCCGATCGTCATCCTTCCGGACACCACTACCCGCGCCGCACCTCAGGGAGGCAGTCTCCTGGAGGACGGGGACGGGGGGTTCCTCTGGGCCCCGCGGGCGAAGGAAGACTGCCCGGCTTCCGCCGCCGCACGGCTGCGGCGGGAGGAAGCCGCCCTCGAAGAATCCTCGCGGCTCTTCTACGTCGCCCTGACCCGCGCCCGCGACCGGCTCATCCTCTGTGGCGTCGAGCCGCGGGAGAGCGACATCGCCCAGAGCTGGTACGACTTCGCCCAACGCGGCCTGACCGCCCTCGGAGGTCACGCATTCGAGCTTGCTTGCGGCGGAACCGCGCTGCGCTTTGGAGCAGCGCCAAGATCTGGGCCGCCGTCCACGCCGGCGCCGGTCTTAGGTGCGCCGCCGCAATGGACCCGGCGAGCGGCAAGGCTCGAGCGGCAGCCCAATCCCGCCGCTTCCCCTTCGTCGGGCCAGCGTTGGGGCGCGCTCCCATCGCCTTTGGACCGCGTTGGCGGGTTGAGTCGGCGGGCCCGGGGCGAACTCATCCACAAGCTGCTGCAGATTCTCCCCGCTCTTCCTTCCGCCGAGCGCCCGGCTGCGGCGCAAGCCGTGCTCGATCACGAGCGCGGTCTGGCCGACACCGAGCGCCGAGCGCTGCTGGGAAGCGTGTTTTCGGTGCTCAATGACGCCCGTTTCGCCGAACTCTTCAGTCCGCGCGCGCGCGCCGAAGCGGCGATCGCCGGCGCATGTCCGTTCGCGCCCGGCCCGATCTTCGGGCGGGTGGACAGGCTGCTGGTCGAGCCCGACCGCGTCCTGGTTGTCGACTTCAAGACGCACCGGCCCGCCCCGCCGCGGATCGAGGCGGCCGACCCTGAGCAGGTGCGGCAGATGGCGCTCTATTGGGCGCTGCTTCGTCGTATCTACCCAGACAGGACGGTGGAAGCGGCGCTGCTGTGGACCGATGGTCCCGACCTCATGGTCGTTCCAGAAAAACTCATGCTCGCCGCTATCGGAGGCGACGGTTCGATTGGTTGAAGTCCCCCGCCATGCCCCTAAATGGCTCTTCGTGCGGATTCGGGCCGCTACGCACGGCGCCCGCTAAGGAGTATCCAAGACACCATGACTACGCTGGCCGTCACTGATTCGAGCTTCGAGCACGACGTTCTCGAGGCCGCCCGTCCGGTTCTGGTCGACTTCTGGGCGGAATGGTGCGGCCCGTGCAAACAGATCGCTCCAGCGTTAGAGCAGATCGCGGACGAACTGGCCGGCGCGGTCACCGTCGCCAAGATGGACGTTCAGGAGAGCCCCGAGACACCGTCGCGCTACGGCGTGCGCGGCATTCCGACCTTGATGTTGTTCAAGGACGGCCAAATGGCGGACATGAAAGTCGGGGCCATGCCCAAGCAGCGGATTCTCGACTGGCTCGCGGATCTGGGCGTGACCGCCGCATCGGCGGCGGCCTGAGCCGGCTTCATGTCGGCCAGGTTTCGGGGCTAATAGCCAACACTTCCCCGGCGAAGTGGAGCGAGCCGCAGATCAGCACATGCGGCGGCCCCGCGCCGGCGAGCGCCAAGTCCAGCGCCTCATCGATGTCGGCGCAGCTGCGGGCCTGGAGCCCAACGGAGACGGCCGCCTGCGCCAGAGCGGCGGCGCTCGCCGCGCCGGGCGAGTCGAAGCCGGTGGTGAACACCGCCGCCCCCAGGTTCCGGAAAGGCGCCAGGAAGCCGGCGGCATCCTTTCGGGCCAACATGCCCAAGATGATCGCCCAGGGCCGGCCGTCGCGTCGGCTCATCGCCTCGCACTCATTGGCCAAGGCAGACCCGGCGTGGGGGTTGTGACCTCCGTCCAGCCACAGGTCTGATCCGGCGCTTGCGGCCGACAGCGCCAGTGGCCCGGCGCACAGCCTCTGGAAGCGGGCCGGCCACACCGCGCCAGTGACGCCGGCGGCCAGGGCCGCTTCGCGGAACCGCGGCGCATCCCAGGCTCGCAACGCCGTCGCCGCTAGGGCCGCGTTCTCGATTTGATGGGCGCCCGGCAGATTGGGCCGCGGCAGATCCGCCAGACAATCCGGCCAAGTCACGACCATTCGTCCGTGTTCCGAATGGACATCGAAGTCGCGCCCCATCAGCGTGAGGGGCGCGCGCGCCGCCGCCGCCTCGATGGCGATGACGTCCTCGGCCTGCCGGCGCTGGCGACTGGCGACCACCGGCCGACGCGGCTTGATGATCCCGGCCTTCTCCCAGGCGATCTTCGCCAAGTCCGGCCCGAGCATTTCAAGGTGATCGAGATCCACCGGCGTGATCACCGCCGCCGCCGGGGCTTCGAAGACGTTGGTGGCGTCGAACCGGCCGCCCAGGCCCACTTCGATCACGCACAGGTCGGCCGGCGCCTCGGCGAAAGCGGCGAAGGCGAGCGCGGTGGTGATCTCGAAAAAGCTGATCGGGGCCCCATCGTTGGCTGCTTCGACCTCGACCGTCAGTCGCTCGAGCGCCGTCTCGTCGATGAGCCGTCCGGCGATGCGGATGCGTTCGGCGAAACGGACCAGATGTGGCGAGGTGAGGGCATGAACCCGCAGACCGGCGGCCTCGGCCATGGCGCGCAGGAAGGCGCAGGTCGAGCCCTTGCCATTGGTCCCGGCGACGTGGATCACCGGCCCCATCCGCCGTTCCGGGTGGTCGAGCGCCGCCAGCAGCCTTTCGATGCGGCCGGTGGAAAGATCGATGAGGCTCGGATGATGGGCGCGCAGACGCGCGATCACGCGATCCGAGGCGCGGATGGCGTCAAAGTCGTGAGCGGCGGGAAGATTCAGGCGGCAACCGCCCGCGCCCGGGCCATCATCAAGGTCTGCAGAATGGCGGCGAGCGCCGCCGGCAGATCCCGCCGTTCGATGACCCGATCGACCATTCCTCGCTCGACCTGGAATTCAGCGGTCTGGAAACCCGGCGGCAGAGTCTCGCGGATCGTCTGCTCGATCACGCGGCGGCCGGAAAAGCCGACAGCCGCCGCCGGCTCGGCCAGCGTCACATCGCCCAACATGCCATAGGAAGCGGTGACGCCGCCAAAGGTCGGATCGGTGAGCACCACCACGTAAGGGAGCCGGGCTGCGCGCAAGCGCTGCACCGCCAGGGTCGTCCGCGGCAGCTGCATCAGCGAAAGGGTGCCCTCCTGCATGCGCGCCCCTCCGGAAGCGATGAAGGCGATCAGGGGAAGCTGCAGGCGGACCGCCTCGGCGGCGCAGAAGATGAGCGCCTCGCCCACGGCCAGACCCAGCGAGCCGCCCATGAAAGCGAAGTCCTGCACGAAAACGAGGGCCTGGGCTCCGCCGATCGCGCCTATGGCGGCGGCCGCTGCATCGGTCTCCGCCGTCGCCTTCCGAGCCGCCGCCAGCGAGTCGCGGTACGGCTTGCCATAAGCGAAGCCAAGGGGATCATCGGGCGTGGCCGGAAGCGCCAAAGGCGCGGACCGGCCATTGTCGAAGGTGTAGGCAAAGCGCAGCTTCGGGCCGATCCGCATGTGGCGACCGGCGGGGGTCACCCAGAGCGCCGCTTCCAGGTCGGGGCGATAGATCATCTCGCCCGTATCGGGGCACTTGACCCAGAGGTTCTCGGGCGCTTCGCGTTTGGCGACCAGCCGGCGCACGCCGGGCGCGATCTTGGACAGCCAGCCCACCCGCTGGCCGGGCGGCGGGCCTTGGCCTTTCCCCCACTTTGACTTGTCGTCGGCCAGAGCCATCGGCGGTCTGTTATAGGCCCCTCAGGCGGCCCGCGCCATGCGCACCGCGCCTGCGAGCCCGCGGACGACCTCCGCTACGCCCGCGACCGGGTCGATCTCCTGGGCGGCCGCCTCGGCGATGGCGTCGACGAGGGCGGAGCCGACGACGACCGCGTCGGCGATCCTGGCGATCTCCCCGGCCTGCGCCGGCGTGCGCACGCCAAAGCCCACGGCGACCGGGACCCCGCCGAGAGCCCGCAGGCGCCCGACCTGATCGGCGATGGCGCGCGCACGCGCCGACTTGACGCCGGTCACGCCGGCCACGGAGACGAAGTAGACGAAACCTTCCGCCCGCGCGGCGATGCTGGTCATGCGCTCCGGTCCGGTCGTCGGGGCGACAAGCCTGATCAGCGCCAGGTCATGGGCCCTCAGGGCGGCCGTCAGAGGAGCCTCTTCCTCGAACGGGCAATCAACCACGATGAGGCCATCCACTCCGGCCTCGGCGGCGGCGGCGGCGAACCGCCCCAGGCCCATGGCGAGCAGAGGGTTGAGGTAGCCCATAAGGACAACGGGCGTATCGCGGTCGCGGTCGCGAAACGCGGCGACCATGCCCAGAACTCGGGCGAGATTCGTTCCCGCCTCCAGCGCCCGGCGCGACGCCTTCTGAATCGGCGGTCCTTCGGCCATGGGATCGGAGAATGGAAAGCCGAGCTCGATGAGGTCGGCGCCGGCGCCGGGCAATCCGGCCAGGATGGCCGCGGACGCCGTCGGCTCGGGGTCGCCGGCCATGACGTAGGCGATGAGGCCGGCGCGCCCCTGCGCCCGCAGGGCGGCGAAGCGCGCCGCCACGCGCGCCGCAGCCATCAGGCGTCCCCAAGGGCGAGGACGGTGTCGAGATCCTTGTCGCCGCGCCCCGAGAGATTGAGCACGATGATCCCGGCCCCACCCACCGCCTTGACCACCACATCCAGGCGCGCCAGCGCATGCGCCGATTCCAGCGCCGGCAAGATGCCTTCGAGGCGCGCCAGCAGGCGAAAGGCCGCGATCGCCTCATCGTCCGTGGCCGTGAGATAGCGCGCCCGGCCGGTCTCCCTGAGCCAGGCGTGCTCGGGACCGATGCCGGGGTAGTCGAGGCCCGCCGAGACCGAGTGGGCCTCTTGAACCTGGCCGTCTTCGTCCTGAAGCAGGAAGCTGCGGGCCCCGTGCAGCACCCCCGGCCGGCCTCCGGCCAGGGCGGCTGCGTGTCGTCCGGTCCCCAGACCCTCGCCTGCCGCCTCGACCCCGAAGAGGCGCACGTCCCCGTCAGCGAGGAAAGGGTGAAACAGGCCGAGTGCGTTCGAGCCGCCACCGACGCAGGCGACGAGCGCGTCCGGCAGGCGTTTTTCGAGGGTCAGGATCTGGTCGCGGGTCTCACGCCCGATGACCGTCTGGAAGTCTCGCACCATCATTGGATAGGGGTGCGGGCCGGCCGTCGAACCGATGAGGTAATAGGTGTCGTCGACGTTGCTGACCCAGTCCCGCAACGCCTCGTTCATGGCGTCCTTGAGGGTGGCCGAACCGCTCTCGACGGGCCGGACCTCCGCTCCGAGGAGGCGCATGCGGGCGACGTTTTGAGCCTGCCGGCGGACATCCACCGCGCCCATGTAGACGACGCATTCGAGGCCGAAGAGGGCGCACGCCGTCGCCGCCGCCACCCCGTGCTGCCCCGCGCCAGTCTCGGCGATGATCCTGGGCTTGCCCATGCGGCGGGCCAGAAGGATCTGGCCCATGCAGTTATTGATCTTGTGCGAGCCAGTGTGGTTGAGCTCTTCGCGCTTGAGATAGATCTTCGGGCCGCCGAAGTGCTCCGATAAGCGGCGCGCGAGATAGAGCGGGCTTGGCCGGCCGACATAGCTCGCCAGATAGCCGGCGAGCTCGGCTTCGAAAGCCGGATCGGCGCGCGCCTCCGCGTATGCGGCCTCGAGCGCCAGCACCAGAGGCATGAGGGTCTCGGCCACATAGCGCCCGCCGAAGCTCCCGAAGCGCCCCTCGGGGTCGGGCCACGCGGCCGGGTGGTTGGCGGCCGGCGCCCGCCGGTCCGAAGCACGTTTCACCAGCGTCAGGCGCCTCTTCTCTGTCATCGTCAGGCCCGCCGCACGGCCCCGAGAAAGGCGCGGATGAGGTCGGGGTCCTTTATGCCCGGCTGGCGTTCTACGCCAGACGACACGTCGACGATCGGCGCGCGCGAGACCGCGACGGCCTCGGCAACGTTCGACGGATCGAGGCCGCCGGCAAGGAACCACGGTCGGGTGGGCTTGACGCCGGCCAGCACGGTCCAGTCGAAGGGCGCGCCCAGGCCGCCGGGCCGGCTGGCGCCGCTTGGCGCGCGGGCGTCGAACATCAGGTGGTCGGCGACATCTTCGAACATGGCCGCGGCGGCCAGGTCTTCAGGCCGGGCGACCGTGATGACCTTGATCGTTCGGGCCCCGGCCCTGGCGCCGGCCGCCATCACCCGCGCCGGCGACTCCTCGCCGTGTAGTTGCAGAAGATCCGGCCTCAGGCGCGCCGCTATGTCGTCCAGCAGGTCTTCATCCGCATTCACCGTGACGGCCACCACGCGCGCGCGGCCCCGCGCCGGCGCAGCCAGGTCAGCCGCCGCAGCCACCGAGACGTTCCTGGGACTCGCCGGGAAGAACATGAAGCCGATGAAGGCGGCGCCGCCTTCGAGAGCGGCGGCGACCGCTCCAGGCGTGGTAATGCCGCAGATCTTTGCCGCGGTCATCGGCGAGCGCCGAGCCTCGAGGAGCTCGCGGTCCTCACGGCGTTCGGCTCTCGATGCGCTTGAGGCTGTCCCTGATCTCGCCGAGCAAGGCCTCGCTCGGCGTCGGCGCCGGCGCGACCGCGGCGGCGTCCGCCTGGCGCCTGCGCAAGGTGTTGATCACCTTGACCAGGAAGAACACGACCGCGGCCACGACCACGAACTGCACCAGGGCATTGATGAAGGAGCCCCAGCGGATCGCCACCTCGGGGCGATGATGCGCCGCATCGGCGCTTTGAATCACCAGCTTGAGCTGGTCGAACTCCACTCGGCCCAGGGCCAGGCCGATGGGCGGCATGACGAGATCACTTACGATCGAGGCGACGATCTTGCCGAAAGCCCCGCCGATGATGACCCCGACGGCAAGGTCGATGACGCTGCCGCGAACGATGAATTCGCGGAACTCCCGAACAATGTTCAGGCGCAGCATAAGGCCTGCCGCGCGTCTACCCGGCGTTGAGGCGCTCGCGCAACTCCTTGCCGCTCTTGAAGAAGGGAACGTGTTTGGCGCGGACCGCGACGCTCTGACCGGTCCGCGGGTTGCGACCCGGCCGGGACGGGCGGGCCCGCACCGAGAACGCGCCAAAGCCGCGAAGCTCCACCCGGCCGCCGCCCTCGAGCGCCTGGATGACGCGCTCGAGAATCACCGACACCACCCGCTGGACATCGCGCTGGGTCAGATGCCTGTTCTCTTTCGCCAACTCGTTGATGAGCTCGGACTTGATCATCGCCGCCCCCGACATCCGCCGGATTCAAGCTTTGCCCGCGCGCCGCTGCGTTTTCAAGGGCTTGGGCGTGCGTTGGCGACGGAATCCGCACGCCTCGCCTATTCCTTGCCGGCCGCCTTCTCCCGCAGCGCCGCGCCCAGAATATCGCCCAGAGAGGCGCCGCTGTCGGACGAGCCGAACTTCTCGATGGCTTCCTTGTCCTCGGCCATTTCCAGCGCCTTGACCGAAAGCGACACGCGCCGGGCCGCCCGATCGACGTTCGTCACCTGGGCATCCAGCCGGTCGCCGACCGCGTACCTCTCCGGCCGCTGTTCCGAGCGGTCCCGCGACAGGTCCGACTTGCGGATAAAGGCGGTCATCGGGGCTTCCTCGTCCCCGAACTTCACTTCGACGCCGCCGCTCGTGACCTCGGTCACCGTGGCGGTGACTACCTGGCCCTTGCGGAAGGCGCCGCCCTGCATCGGGTCGTTCGCCAGCTGCTTGACGCCAAGGCTGATGCGTTCCTTCTCGACATCGACGTCGAGCACTTTGGCCTTGATGAGGTCGCCCTTTTTGTAGCGCGCCATGGCCTCCTCGCCGGGCGTCGTCCAGTCGATGTCCGACAGGTGCACCATGCCGTCGATGTCGTCGTCGAGGCCGAGGAAGAGCCCAAACTCGGTAGCGTTCTTCATCTCGCCTTCCACGACCGAGCCGACCGGGTGCTCGGCTAGGAACTTCTCCCAGGGATTGGCCATCGCCTGCTTGAGACCGAGGCTGATGCGACGCTTGGAGGCGTCCACGTCCAGCACCACCACTTCGACCTCCTGCGAGGTGGACACGATCTTGCCCGGATGGACGTTCTTCTTCGTCCAGCTCATCTCCGAAACGTGGACCAGGCCCTCGACCCCGGGCTCCAGCTCGACGAAGGCGCCGTAGTCGGTGATGTTGGTGATCCGGCCCTTGAACTTGGCGCCGGCGGGATATTTCAGCTCCACACCGTCCCAGGGATCGGACTGGAGCTGCTTCATTCCCAGGCTGATGCGCTGGGTCTCCGGATTGATCTTGATGATCTGCACTTTGACGGTGTCGCCGACGGCCAGGACCTGACTGGGGTGGGAGACGCGCTTCCAGCTCATGTCGGTGACGTGCAGCAGGCCATCGATGCCGCCGAGATCGACGAAAGCGCCATAGTCGGTGATGTTCTTCACCACGCCCTCGCGGATCTCCCCCTCCTGGAGCTGGCTGACGAGTTCGGTGCGCTGCTCGGCGCGGGCTTCCTCCAAGATGGCGCGGCGCGACACCACGATGTTGCCGCGGGGCCGATCCATCTTCAGAATCGCGAACGGCTGCTCCTTGCCCATGAGGGGACCGATGTCCCGCACCGGGCGAATGTCGACCTGACTCCCCGGGAGGAAGGCCGAAGCGCCGCCCAGATCGACGGTGAACCCGCCCTTCACCCGGCCTACGATGACCCCGGTCACCGGCTCGTTGCGGCCAAAGACGCTCTCGAGGCGCGTCCAAGCCTCCTCCCGGCGGGCTTTCTCGCGGCTGATCACCGCCTCGCCGAGCGCGTTCTCGATGCGCTCCAGGAACACCTCGACGGAGTCGCCCACCTTCAAGGTCGGCTTGCCGGCGTCGTCGACCCCGAACTCTCTGACCGGTATCCTGCCTTCGGTCTTCAGGCCGACGTCGATCACGGCGTAGTCCTTGTCGACCGCGGCGACGCGTCCCTTGACGACGGTGCCTTCGGCGAACTCTCCGGCGCCCATCGACTCGTCGAGCAGAGCCGCGAAATCTTCGCGCGTAGGGTTCATCGTGAGGTCGTCGGCCATAATCTTCTGATCGTTTCTCGTGCTGTTGCGATTGACGCTCGCGGGCGCGTGAGAGCCCTCCCGACGAGCAATTGGGTGAGGATGGTCTTTCTTTCTCGGCCCGCGGCGCGTCGGCGTTCGGCCTTAGGCGGCGCGTTGGGATTAGCCCTTAAGGTAGGTGGCTCTGGGATTGCTCCCAGCGGGCGCGCGCCGCCTCGACGATACGGTGGGCCGCATCGAAGGCGGCGTCTATATCGAGGTCGGTGGTGTCGAGCAAGATTGCATCCGCCGCCGGCCTCATCGGCGCGGCGCGCCGCCCGGCGTCCCGCGCATCTCTCTGCCGGACCTCCTCCAGCACAGCGCCCATTTCCCGCCCCTCTCCCTGAAGGGCAAGCTGGCGCTGGCGTCGCAGCGCCCGCTCCGAGGCCGAAGCGGTGACAAAGAGCTTCACCGACGCGTCCGGGGCGATCACGGTGCCGATGTCGCGGCCGTCGATAACGGCCCCTCCCCTGCGGTCGGCGAAGGCGCGCTGAAAGGCGAATAGCGCCGCGCGCACTTCGGCATGAACAGCGACACGACTGGCGGCTTCTCCGGCCGCCGCCCCGCGGAGCGCGGGATCATCGAGGCTCTCGGGACTGATCGAGCCGGCGACCCGAGCAGCGGCGTCGGCATCGTCTAGATCGCCCCCGACCGCCAGCACCCCGACGCCGACGGCCCGGTAGAGCAGACCGGTGTCGAGAACGGGGAGGCCGAGCGCTTCGCCCAGACGGCGGGCGATCTCGCCCTTGCCGGCCCCCGCCGGTCCGTCGATGGCGACGACGAAATCCACCGCCTTCAGAGCAAGGCGATATCGCCGCCCAGATCCCGGACGAGGTCGACAAATCCAGGGAAGCTGGTGGCGATCATGGCTGGCTCGTCGACCTCGACCGGGGCGCCCGCAGCCAGGCCCAAGACCGCGCCGGCCATGGCGATGCGATGGTCCCCGGCCGTGGCGATCCGGGCGCCGCCGGCGACCTCGCCGTCGCCGCCGCTCACCGTGAGCGTGTCGGCGTCCTCCTCGGCCTTCGCTCCGCAGGCGCGCAGGAGCGCGAGGATGGCGGCCAAGCGGTCGCTCTCCTTGAAGCGCAGTTCGCCCAGCCCCTGCATGACCGTGGGGCCCCGGGCGAAAGCGGCGGCGACGGCGAGGGCGGGATACTCGTCGATCATCGAAGGCGCACGCTGCGACGGCACCACCACACCGTTCAGCTCGGAGTGGCTGACAACCACATCGCCGATCTCCTCGCCGCCGCAGGGACGGCGGTTCTCGACCGCAAGCTTGGCGCCCATCTCGGCCAGGGTCTCGAACAGCCCCCAACGCAGCGGATTGAGAAGGACGCCGCGGACCAGGATTTCCGAACCCGGCGTGACCAGAGCGGCCACCACGGGAAACGCGGCCGAGGAAGGATCGGCCGGCACTTCGATGCGCGCCCCCGCGAGGCTTTGGCCGCCCTCAAGGCGAACCGCGCGCCCACAGCCGCTGTCGCTCACCGTCACCCGGGCGCCGAAAGCGGGCAACAAGCGCTCGGTGTGATCGCGGCTGGGCGCGGTCTCCTTCACTGTCGTGGTCCCGCGGGCGTTCAGGCCAGCCAGAAGAAGCGCCGATTTCACCTGGGCCGAAGGCTGCGGCAGGGCGTAGTCGATGCCCTTTAGGTCACCGCCTTTGATCATCGCCGGCAGCCGACCGCCGGCGCGGGCGATCCACTGCGCGCCCATCCGGCCCAGCGGCTCCAGAACGCGCAGCATCGGGCGCCGGCGCAGCGAACCATCGCCATCGAACCCCGCCGCGATGGAAAAACCGGCCGCGGCGCCCATGAGCAAGCGCACCCCGGTTCCCGAGTTGCCGCAATCGATCACCCGTTCGGGCTCGGCAAAGGCGCCCCGGCCGCGCACCCGCCAGACGCCCTCGTCCGCGCGCCGGACCTCGGCGCCGAAATCCGCCGCCGCGCGTGCGGTGGCCAGCACGTCCGCCGACCCCAGCAGCCCAAGGATCGTCGTCTCGCCTGTGGCCAACGCCCCCATGATGAGGGCGCGATGGGAAATCGATTTGTCACCGGGGACGGCGGCGACGCCCCGCAACGGCCGCCCGGGCCGGGTTCGAAGGACCGTCTCGGCCATGGTTCAGGCGGCGTCTCGCGAGCGCTCTTCTTCAGAGGGTGACAAGGCTTTTGACAGTGGCGCCGGTGCGTGGCAAGGGAGCCGCCCCCTTTAGGACCCCCCTCGAGCGAAGGTGCGCATTGGTCAACCCCGCGCTGGGCGCCAAACAAATTTGCCCGAGCTGTGCGACGAAGTTCTACGACCTCAACCGGCGACCGGCGGCGTGTCCGAAATGCGGCGTCCAGTTCGATCCGGAAGAGGCGCTGCGCAACCGTCGGGTGCGCGCCCGCGTCGGCCCGGCGGACGAGGAGGCCGAGGAGGAAAAGGTGGTGACCGCCGCCGCCGACGGCGATGAGGGCGTCGAGGCCGAGGTCGAGGAAGCGCCGGAACTCGACCAAGTAACCGACGAGCCGCCGCTGATCGCCGACGATGAGGAGATCGAGGAGCCCGATCAGGCGCCGCCGGCGCCCAGCGAGACGCTCGGCGTCGACTTCGCCGAGGAAGATGACCTGGAGGAGGCGGACGACGACGAGGTCCCCTTCATCGAGGACGAGGACGACGACTTCTCAGAGGATGAGATCGATGGCCTGCCCTCGGGCGACGAGGGCGAGGAGGCGTGAGCGCGCGCCCTTGATCGGGCCAAGGCCGCACACTAGGTTCCGCGCCTTCGCGGGGCGCCTCGCCCGCGACCCAAGACTTGCCTTGGGGCTATAGCTCAGCTGGTAGAGCGCTTGAATGGCATTCAAGAGGTCAGCGGTTCGACTCCGCTTAGCTCCACCATGAAGGCCCGCGGCCACTGAGCCGCGGGCCTCCACCCGCCAGCGGCGCATCTGGCGCTTTCCGCTCCTCGAAACGCGCGCCCCTTTTCTGCAAGATCATGGTCGGGTTGAACATAGGTCGGTCAGAATGATCGCAACCTGAGAGCCGGTTGAACCTCGAGGTTCTACGGACGTTAGCCTCGTGAGGAGATGGTGATGATTACGTCCGTTCTTTCAAACGAGGCCTTCGCCGCTCTCGGCGCTCCAGACCTCGTCTATGTCCGTCCGGTGAAGGCGGCGGAGATACTTGCAGCCGCTCCGGGCCAAGTCGCCGGCGCCCAGCTCGATCCCGAACAGACCCTGTACGCCGTTCACCGCGCCGATGGCGCTCGCCTCGCGGTCATGGGTGACCGCAATTCCGCCGTGGCGGCCGCGCTGGCGCACGAACTCGCCCCGGTTTCGGTCCACTAACCCTAATCAGCCAGCAGCAGTCGGATCTCTTCGGCGCCTGAGGCGCGACGCAGGCCTGCCCTGAGTTGGGCGTCCCGCAGCACCCGGGCGATGCGCGCCAGAGCGCGCAAGTGGTCGGCCTCGGCGCCTTTGGGCGCGAACAGCGCGAAGACCAGATCGACCGGCTGCTCGTCGACCGCCTCGAAATCGACTGGCGCCGCCAGACGGGCGAAAACGCCGACGATGCGGTCGAGCCCCTCGAGGCGCACGTGCGGGGCGGCGACGCCATGCCCGATTCCGGTCGAACCCAGCGCCTCGCGCGCCAGCAGAGCGTCGAGAATGGGCTGGGGCCTGGTCTTCAGCCGCCGCGCCGCGATCTCGGCGATGGCTGCAAGCGCCTGGCGCTTGTCCGCCACCGCCAGGCGCGGACTGATGCCGCCGGCGACGAGAAGATCGGCGATGCGCAACGAGGCGGCCGCCCGCCCGGTCCGCCTGGAGCGGCCGGAGCGCACCGGCTTCAGGCGCGAACGGGATAGGGCGCCGGCCCTTCGACCCGCGCCCGGGATATAGGCTGTCGCCATCAGCGGATCTTTGTTCGCTCTGGATCTATCCAGCCGACATTGCCGTCCGGGCGGCGGTATATCACGCTCAGACCGCCGTGGGCGGCGTTCCTGAACACGATTGTTTGAGCCCCGCTGAGATCCATCTCCATGACCGCCATGGAAACCGTCATCGTCCTGAGCGCGCTTTCCGTCTCCGCGATCACCATGGCCGCCGGCGGCGAGTGTCCGTCGCCCGCTCGCCAGATCTCCTCCTCGGCTTCGTCCTCGGGCAACCGCAGCACATAGAGGGCGGCCGTCTCCGCCGCCTTGGCGTTCGCCGCCGGCGTGTGGCTCTTCAGCCGCCGCTTGTAGCGCCGGATGCGCGTCTCGATCCGGCCCACCGCCTCATCCAGGGCGGTGCGCGGATCGCTTCCGGCGCCATGGCTCTGAAGCTGCTGGCCGGAAGCAAGCGTGACCTGGCAATCGATCTGGAAACCGTAGCGGTCCCGACTGACCACCACTTCGGCATCGCCGCCGCGTTCGAAATACTTGCCGATGCTGGTCGAGATTTCGTCGGCCACCCGGGCGCGCAACGCCTCTCCGATCTCGAGACGCCTGCCCGAAACCTGGACCTGCATGTTGGCTAGAACGCGCTCCGTCCCGCTTCGGTGTCAAGCTCGCGCAGGCGTGATCGATGCCCCTGCCGAGGTCACATCGCCAATCGCCGCTTGCGCTCCACCGAGGAGGGGATGCGCATGGCGTCGCGATACTTGGCCACGGTGCGGCGAGCGATGTCCACGCCGGCTTCCTTGAGGATGTCGACGATGGCGTCGTCCGAATGGACTTGGTCGGCGGCGCCTTCGCCGTCGATCAACTGGCGGATCTTGTGGCGCACCGACTCGGCGGAGTGCGCTTCGCCGCCGCCGGTCGCGGGAATGGCGAAAGTGAAGAAGAACTTCATCTCGAACACCCCGCGGGGCGTCGCCATGTACTTGTTGGAGGTGGCCCGGCTGACGGTGCTCTCGTGCATGCCGATGGCGTCGGCCACCGTCTTCAGGTTCAGCGGCCGCAGGTGCTCGACCCCGTAAGCGAGGAACGCGTCCTGCTGACGCACGATCTCGCCGGCGACCTTGAGGATGGTCCGGGCGCGCTGATCGAGGCTTTTCACCAACCAGTTGGCCGAGGCGAGGCACTCACTGACGAAGCTGGTCTCTTTCTCCCGGCGAGCGGCCGCGCTGATCTGCGCGTGATAGCGCCTGTCCACCAGCACGCGCGGCAAGGTCTCGGTGTTGAGCTCCACTCGCCAAGCGCCTCCGGGCGCCTCGCGCACGAACACGTCCGGGATGAGCGTGGGCGCGGGCTCGCCACCGAAAGCCGCGCCGGGCCGCGGCGTCAGGCTCCTGAGCTCGGCGATCATTTCCCCGAGCCTGCCCTCGCTGACCCCGCAGACCTTTCGCAGGGCCCCCAGGTCATGGCGGGCGAGCAAGTCGAGCCGGCTGATCAGCGCCGCAGCGGGCTCGTCGAATCGGCCGCGCTCGATGAGTTGAAGCTTGAGGCACTCGGCCACGTCGCGCGCGAACACGCCGGTAGGATCAAACCCCTGGAGGACCGCCAGCACCTCCTCCGCCATGGCAAGCGGGGCCCCGAGCCGTTCGCTGATCTCGGAAAGATCGGCGCGCAAGTAGCCGCCCTCATCCACTGCGTCGATGAGGACCTGGGCGATCGCCCGGCGAGGTCCGACGAGGCCGGCCAGAGCCAGCTGCGCCGTCACATGCTCGGCCAGAGTCGCTCCCCGCGGCCGATCCTCCGGCGCAAAGGAGCCGAAGGGTTCGGCGCCGCCGCCTCCGGACCCGACCCGCGACCATGCCGCCGCCTCGGAGTTCTCGCCCGAAGCAAGATCGTCCGGAGAGGCGTCGGCGAACACATCGTCGGCAGGTGCATCGAGATCGCTCTGGGCCTCCCTGGCGCCCATTTGGTCCGCCGCCGCCATTTCGGGGGCAGGCGCCGGGGCGTCGGCCCGAAGCGCTTCGCGATCGCCCTCGCGTTCGTCGCGCGTGAGCAGGGGATTGCGCTCCAACTCGGTCTCGACAAACTCCTCGAGCTCCAGATTGGAGAGCTGCAGCAGCTTGATCGCCTGCTGCAGCTGCGGGGTCAGAACCAGTCCTTGCCCCTGGCGAAGCTCAAGTCTCTGGCTGAGCGCCACCGCGCCTTCCCCCGTCGATCCTTAGGCGGGGGTCATAGGCGAGGACCCAACTCCGATCCGTTAACGGGTGGCCGCCGCCGACCTCAGTGGAAACGCTCTCCCAGATAGACGCGGCGGACGTCGGGGTTGGCGAGGATCTCGTCGGGAGAGCCCTCGAAGAGGACCTCGCCGGCGTGGATGATCGAGGCGCGGTCGATGATGTCGAGCGTCTCGCGGACGTTGTGGTCGGTGATCAGAATGCCGATCCCGCGCCGGCGCAGATAGCCGATGACTTCGCGAATGTCGGCAATGGCCAGCGGGTCGATGCCGGCGAACGGCTCGTCGAGCAGCATGTAGTTGGGCTCGCTTGCAAGGGCGCGGGCGATCTCGACCCGTCGGCGCTCGCCTCCCGACAGCGACACCGCCGGCGAGGTTCGCAAGTGATCGATGTGGAGTTCTTCGAGCAGGGCCGTGGTGATTTCGCGGACCTTCTGGCGGCTGGATTCGCGCATCTCCACCACCGCCATGACGTTTTGCTCGACCGTCATGCCGCGGAAGATCGAAGTTTCCTGTGGGAGGTAGCCGAGGCCCTCGCGCGCCCGCTGGTACATCGGCTGGTTGGTTATGTCCTCGCCGTCGAGAAAGATGGCGCCGTAGTCGGCGGCGATCAGGCCGGTGATCATGTAAAAGCAGGTGGTCTTGCCGGCGCCGTTGGGGCCGAGCAGGCCCGCTACCTCGCCGCGAGCAAGGTGCAGGCTGACGCCCTTGACCACGGGACGGCCGCGAAACGACTTGCCGATGCGGTCGACCACCAGGCCCGCGCCGGCCGCGACCTCGGCCGAGTCGCGTGTCGCAGCCAGAGTGTCCACAGCCCGGCTAATGGGACGCCGCGGCGCTGGCGGGCGCCGGCGCCGACTTGGCCGGATAGAAGACGCCGCGGACGCGGTTGGGTCCGCCGGCGCCGGCCGCGCTCGCTTCCATCGTCGCCTCTTTCGAGGCGACGTTGATCACCAACCGGTCGCCGCGCGCGACGTCGTTGCCCTGGGCGACGACAACATTGCCGGTGACTACAATCTGATCGGCGCCCTGAGTGTAAACGGCCCGGTCCCCGTGCACGCTCTGCTCGGGCGTTACGTAGTAGACACTGCCTTCGGCGACGATCTTCTCGGTGCCATCGCACCCGGCCGGCGCACTGCCGCTCGCCGGCTTGATCCGTGAGTAGACGGTGATGGTGTCGGCGCGCAGCCGGGTGGACCCCTGCAGGGCTTCGGCCGCGCCACGCCAGATCGCCAGGCACTTGGAGTTGATCACCTGCGCTTCGTTGGCGGTGATGTCGATCGGAGCGTTGGAGCGGGTGTCGGGCTGGGCCGACGCCGCCGCGGCCACGCTCCAGGCCAAAAGCGACGGAGCGAGCAGGAGCGCCCGGGCGCGCGCAATCCGGCTCTCGGGCATCCCCATGGCTCAACGTCCTTTCAGGCGGGCGTGGACGCCGCCTTTGAAGATCATCTGGTCGCCCTTGTTGGTGACATCGAAGCCGTTGGAGCGGATGTTTCCCAAAGACGTCTGGCTGGAAAGTCCCTCAGCCCCGGTGACGGCCCCGGTCCGCGTGTTCACGATAGCCTCGTCAGTGGCGAACCGCGCCGAGTTCCGGTCATTGGCCCGGACGCGGCCTTTGAGCAACAGGATCCGTGTGTCCTCGTGGTAGACACCCTGATCGGCCGACAGCGTCGACGGACGCCCGCCGCCCGCATCGAGCGTCACCGACGGGTAGGCGAGGATGACCGTCTGGAGCGAAGCCTCGTCTCGATACGCCTCGCGGGCGCTCAGCGTGAAGGCGCGCCCCTGATTGTCGCGGCCGAAGAAGTGCGGATTGACCATCCGGATCGGGGCGGCCGCGTCCTGGCGCGCGGTGGTGCTTCGACGGACCGCGTGCACCGCCGTCAATGCCACCAGGGCGACGACCACCGCCGCCATCGTCGCCGGCAGCAGGATGCGCAAAACCCGCACCAAGCGGCTGTGCACGCGCGCCTTGCCCCTCGGCATTGGCGCTCCGGCCTCGGACCTCAATCTCTGGGGAGAGGCGACCGCCATCTAACCGGCTCGAGCCTCCTTATGCATGCGCGAAGATATCCTCTTCCGCCCACCCGGCCGCATCCAGCGCGGCGCGATGGGGCAGGAAATCGAAGCACGCCTTGGCCAGCTCCATCCGCCCTTCGCGGACAAGGATAGCGTCCAGTTTGGATTTCAACGCGTGCAGGTGCAGCACGTCGGAGGCGGCATAGGCGACCTGCTCGGGCGAAAGTTGGGCCGCCCCCCAGTCCGAGCTCTGTTGGGCCTTCGAAACGTCGATGCCCAGAAGCTCCTTGACCAAGTCCTTGAGGCCGTGGCGGTCGGTGTAGGTGCGGGCGAGCTTCGAGGCGATCTTGGTGCAGTAGACAGGCTTGGCGAGCACGCCGAAGGCGGCCAGCAAGGTGGCGATATCGAAACGGCCGAAGTGAAAGATCTTCAGCACCGAGCCGTCGGCCAGCAACCGCTCGAGGTTCGGCGCCGGGGCGTGCGGTCTGGACACCTGGACCAGGTGCGCCTCGCCGTCGCCGACGCTCAGTTGCACCACGCACAAGGGGTCGCGCCCCAGCCGCAGACCCATGGTCTCGGTATCGATGGCGACCGACGGAACGCCGGCGAACAGGCCATCAGGCAGATCGTGCTGGTGGAGATGGTTGGCCAAGGGTCTCGATGGCTGAGCTTTTGGGCTATCGCAGTTAACATAGGATGCTTCGGCGGGCGCGGGCGCCACACCCGGCGATTTGTTGTGTTCGTGGGTTCATCGTCCAGTCACTGACCGCACGAGCCGCCGGCGGAGGCAGAAGGCGCAGCCCCCGGCCTAGACGCAGCCAGGGCCTCCACGGCCGATCATGGTCTCGAGTTGCGCGACCAGCTTCGACGCCACGTAGGGCTTGATGTGGATGATCAGGTCGGGAAAGAGCGCTGGCAGGGCGGGCGCCACCGCCACGCCGGTCTGAACGATCGTCGGAATGCGCCGGTTCGCCAGAGCCTCCACCACGGCTGAACAATCCCCGTCCACCAAGTCGACGTCCAGGATCGCGGCGGCGATGTTCACTGTCGCGAGCAGGTCCAGAGCTTCGGCGACACTGGCGGCCGGACCGACCACCTCGCCGCCGGCATCCTCGATAGCGAGCGCCAGGTCGAGCGCGATGTAGGTCTGGTCCTCGGCCACGAGGATCGGCGCGCCGTTCAACATGGAAACGACTTGCTCCTGAGACGGACGTCCATCTGGCAGCCTAAGCTTTCAAGCCGCCAAGCGTTCCATCGGCGCCGAGATGACGACCGCCAGGCCGTCCGGATTCCAGTGGACGACCATATCTCCTCCAAGCTGTCCTTTCACGCTGCGGCGGGCCAGCCTGGCGCCGAACCCCTCATGGGACGGGGCGCCGTTGACAAGGGGACCGCCGGCCTCCTGCCACGATAGGCAGAGACGCCCATTTGCGGTCGACCACGACACCCCGACATGGCCGCCGGAAACAGAGAGCGCGCCATACTTGGCCGCGTTGGTCGCCAACTCGTGAATCACCAGCGCCAAGCCGGTGGCGGTATCGTTGCCGACCGAGACTTCCGGTCCGTCGATCTCGACTCGCGGGTGGCCATCAGCTCTTGCGGGCTCGATGTACGGCGCCAGAATCGCCCGAACCAGTTCCTCCAAGGTCGCGTGCGGCGTCTTGTGGCCCTGTTGGGGCATGACGAGCCTATGGGCGCTGGCGAGCGCATCGAGGCGGCCCTGGACCGTTTCGGCCAGGTCTCTGGGCGTGGCGGCGGATCGAGCGGTCAACGTGACCATCCCGCCGACGATGGCGAAAAGATTCTTGACCCTGTGGTCCATCTCGCGAAGCAGCAGCTTCTGCTGCTGCTCATGAAGACTGCGCTGGCTGACATCGAGGAAGATGACGCCGAGCTTCGGGCCGGCTCCGTCTTGGAAGCGAAAGGCGAACGCTTCGAGGGTCCGGCCCTGTGTCAGGAGCTCGCGCTCGAAGCGCACCGACTTTCCGGTCGCCAGCACGTCGTCGTAGATGTCGAACCACTCCTGGGCTTCGCCGGGAAACATTTGACGGATGGTCTTGCCGACCACGTCCGAAACGCCGCTCTGCACCTCGAAACCCGGATTTGCGGAAAGGTAGCGGAAGTCGCTCGGCTGACCCGGCTCGGTATCGACCTTCTCTAGGGTGCAAAAGCCCTCGTCGATAAAGTCGAACAGCATCCGGAACTTCGCCTCGCTCGCACGCAGCGCCTCGCTGGCCGCTTGGCGACCGGTGATGTCGATGAAGGTTGCGACCACGCCGTCAATGACGTTGTCGACCGTCCGGTACGGGCGCAGGCGCAGGATGAAAGTCATGCCGCCGCCTTCCAAGGACACCTGCCGTTCGAGCATGGTGAGCTTGCGAAGCACGGTTCTCGCGTCGTGCTGGAGATCCCGATACTCGACGAGCGAGACGATTTCCGTGATCGGCCGGCCGATGTCCGCCTCCCGAACGTGGAAGAGTTCACGAATCCCGGGAGTGAACTTCTTCACTCGCAAATCTGCGTCCAAGAACAGAGTTGCAATCTCAGTACTATCGAAGAAATTCCGCAGATCGCTGTTCAATCGCGTCAACTGCTCGTTCTTCGCTGCCAGCTCGGCGTTGATCGTCTGCACTTCTTCGTTGACAGACTGCATCTCCTCCTTGGCGGTCTCCAGTTCCTCGTTCGAGGATTGGAACTCCTCGTTGATGGATTGTTGTTCCTCGTTAGAAGATTTCAGCTCTTCGTTGGCCGTCTCCAGCTCGTCGATCGTCGACTGGAGCTGCGCTCTGGTGGTCCGCAGCTCCTGTTCGAGCGCCTTGACCGCATCGATCGCCTCCGGAGCCGGATGAGGAGTCTGGCCGCCGGCTGCGCCGACGCCGGCCTCCCTGAAGATCAGGACAGTGAAACCGGCTTCTACGCCATGGTCGGCGAGCGGTTCGGCGATCAAGGTCACAAGACGCGGCCGCCCGCCGATCCGGATGGGGATGTTTTCATGGCGCACGGCGCCGCTCGAGGCCCTGGCTTCCTTCACCGCAGCACGCGCCGGTTGCCGCAGGGTGCGGCGCAGGATGTCGAACAGGCCATAGCTCGGCGCGCCCGCAGACAGAGCCACGTACTTGCCGATGGCGGGGCCGGAGAAACGGACGACCTGATCCTTAGAGTCGATCACGACGTGCGGCGGGTTATATTTCTCCGTCACTTGCCGGGTGTGCGCTTCGATGCGGTCGAAGGGGTGGGCCGGCGCCGCCTTGGCCGCGGCGACGGTTTCCGAGCCGCGCGCGGTCGACAGATCGGGCAGCGGCGCCCGATCGACGTCCCGGCGCTCGAATATCCGATGCTTCTTGTCTTGGGCGACGAAGAGCCGCATGGCGCGCGTGACGGATTCCGATGAGCCCAGAAACAATCGCCCGCCCGGCTTGAGCGCGTAGTGGAATGTCCGCATCACGCGATCCTGCATGTCCGTGTCGAGATAGATCAGCAGGTTGCGGCAGGAGATCAGATCCAGCTTCGAGAACGGCGGATGCTTGATGATGCTATGCGTCGAGAAAACGCACATTTCGCGGATATCCGGTATGACGCAGCAGTAATCACCGTCGTCGGTGAACCACCGCTCGATCCGTTCGGCGGACAGGCCCGCCGCGGGCTTACGGTACCGTCCGAGCCGTGCGACAGCGACCGCCCGCTCATCGATGTCGGTGCCGAAAATCTGCACCTTTGGCCTCGCCCGGCGAGCGGCCATGGCCTCGCGCACGAGGATGGCGATCGAAAAGGCTTCCTCTCCGGTGGCGCAGCCGGGAACCCAGATGCGAACTTCTTGGTCGGCATCCTTTCCGGCCACCAGGCCTTTCAGCACGTTCGCGGCCAGCGCCTCGAACGCCGCCGGGTCGCGGAAAAATTCGGTCACGCCGATCAGCAGCTCGTGGAAAAGGAGGTCCAGCTCCTCGGGCCGCCGGCGATAGTGCTCGATGTAGGCGCCGGGCGTATCGACGCGCAGCACCTGCATCCGCCGCTGTAGCCGGCGAACGACCGTCTTTTCCTTGTACCCGCTGAAATCGTGCCCGGTTCGCGCCCGGAGCGCCCTTATGATCGTGGCCAGATGAGAACCGGCGTCCTTGCGCGCGCCGTCCGCACCCTTGCGGATGGCCACGCTCGCCAAGTGCGCTTTGTAGTCCATCAACCGCGCCGGCATCGCCTCGACCGGCAACACGTCATCGACTTGGCCGGTTTCCGCCGCACTCGACGGCATCCCGGCCATGGCGCGATGATCGGACTCGGCCTGAGCCAATGTCAGGCCGCCGCTTTCCTTGATGGCCGCCAGGCCCAGCGACCCGTCGCTTCCGGTGCCCGCCAGGACGACACCGATTGCCTTCTCGCCCTGATCTTCCGCGAGCGACTGGAAGAAGGTGTCGATCGGCCGGCGATTGTGCGGCGGTGCAGGGCGGCAGACCGCGAGGCGACCGCCCGCGATGGTCAGGGTGCTGTTGGGAGGGATGACGAAGACACGGTTCGCTTCGACGGGCGCGCCATCGGTCGCCTCGGTGACGCTCATGGAAGTCACCCTGCCGAGCAGCTCCGCCAGCATGCTCGTGTGATCGGGCGACAGGTGCTGGACCAGCACGAAGGCCATGCCGCTGTCCGACGGCATGGCGCCCAAGAAGGACTTGAAGGCTTCGAAGCCGCCGGCAGAGGCGCCGATACCGACTATCAGCGGCAAGCCCGGCTTCGGCGGGACCGTCGCGGCGGCCCTGGCCGTTCCTCCCCTCTTCGGGATCACCAAGCCGGGCGATCCGGCGGACTTGAGCATGTTGTTTCCCTGGCCCGGGGGCAGGCTCCGCTTTCTTCGCACGGCCGTGCCCGGCCTTCGAGTCCTCTCGGATGGTCGGATGTCACCCGCGCCTCAGGGTGCGAGGCTCTCGCGCGGCGTCAGAGGGTTGACCCACAACCGGAACTGGCGAAGCGCTGGGGTCGTCTGACTGGCGCTCGGAGGCCCTTGGTGGCGATCTTTCGATCGGCTGACGCAGCGGCCGGCGCTCGCCCTGGCCCGCCCGCAGAGTGCGCTCTGATGGAATGCGTGCTGCGGATCCGAACCCGTCTGGGCGGCAAGGCCACGGCGCCCCCGACCGGTTCAAAGCGTGGCGAAGAAGCGTTCGGTCTGTTCGCCCCACCCGTAGGCGGGGTTGCCGAGCTGGTCTCGATCGTAGGAAGGCGCGCTCTTCAAGGCCTCTCGTGTCAGCGACGAGGCGAAGGTCTCGGTGGCCTCATCGAAGCGGATGAGCCGCCAGGGGACGGGATGGAACTTGCCGCCGCCGATGAACCCGCCGACCTCCACGATCGCGAACCGGACGCTGCCGTCCTGACGGTCGAGATACATCTCGCGAATCGTCCCGAGCTTCGCCCCGACCGTATCGCTGACCGCGCGGCCCAGAACGTCGCTGCTCTTCATCAGGGCTTCGTCTGTCATGTCCAGAGCCTCTCGCAGCGGGGCAGAGAGCCGAACCTCCGGCCGTTCGTCACTGCCCAGGGGTAAATCGCGAAAGACCTCGCGGTTCCACCCGGCGGGCGCCACCGAGCGCCGCCTCGGCGAGCGGCGCCGCGGGCCCGAGTGGCCAACGCCTTCGAGGTGACGGGCCCGGCAAGCTCCTGTCGCCGTGGTCCTGCAGGAACAAGCCGGTCCGCCGGGCATTGCGTCTGGTCGGGCAGCCTCGGAGACACCGTCTATGAGCCGCGAACGCACCCCAGGCCGTCGCCCGGCGGGTCAGTCGGCGTCACCTCAGCCCCCCGGAGCAACCGCCGCGAAGAACGCCACTCTCGTCGGCGACCGCGCGACGAGGCTGGCCGAGGTCCAACGGCTGAAGATGGCCCGTTCCGCCCACGCCTATGTGCGCGGCAGCACGGTCAAGTTCTACGCGTGGCTCGAAGCCGGCCCCGCCAATGTTCCGGACGGCCCACCGGTCTGGATCTGCGGCGACTGCCACCTCGGGAACCTGGGCCCGATCGCCGATAAGAAGGGCCGCGTGGCGGTGCAAATCCGAGACCTGGACCAGACCGTGATCGGCAATCCCGCCCACGATCTGATCCGCCTGGCCTTGTCCCTGGCCTCGGCCGCCCGAAGTTCTGACCTTCCCGGCGTCACGACGGCGCGAATCCTCGAGCAGATGGTGATCGGCTACGAGGCGGCCCTGGCCGGGGACTTCGACCACGAAGGCGAAAGGACCATGCGGCCCCGCGCCATCCGCGGCCTGCTTGCCAAATCCCTGCGCCGGCGCTGGCGGCGCCTGGCGGCGCAGCGGTCGGACGACATCGGGCCGGTCGTCCCGCTCGGCCGGAGATTCTGGCCGCTGACAGGAGAGGAACGCCAAGCGCTCGGCGCGCTCGCCGCCACCGAGGAGATCCACGCCATAGTGACGAAGCTCAAGTCCCGCGGCGAGGCGGATGCGGTGACGCTCGTCGACGCTGCCTATTGGATGAAGGGGTGCAGCTCCCTCGGGCGACTGCGCTACGCCGTCATGGTTCGCGTCGGCGAGGGCGACGGCGCCAGCCTGTGCCTCTTGGACATCAAGGAGGCCGTCGCCGCCGCCGCCCCGCGGACGCCCGGCGTGGACATGCCGCGCGACAACGCGGTGCGGGTCGTGACCGGCGCCAAGGCGATGTCGCCGAATCTCGGCGACCGAATGTCGGCCGCCCGCCTGCTCGACAAGGCGGTCGC
This sequence comes from Caulobacteraceae bacterium, assembly GCA_035946795.1. Classification (GTDB taxonomy): domain Bacteria; phylum Pseudomonadota; class Alphaproteobacteria; order Caulobacterales; family Caulobacteraceae; genus Acaudatibacter. Next base: position 91,875 of record DASYYX010000011.1, read on the forward strand.
GGTGCGAGAATTGCTGCCCCAGGACCTCAAGCTCGAGGTGAGCCGATTGACCGAACCCAAGGCCCTGGCCCTGGCCGCTTATCTCGCCGGCGTGGTCGGCAGGGCCCATGGGCGGCAGATGACGAGCGAGATCCGCCGCGCCTGGCTGAAGGACCTCACCCGGACGCGCCCGAAGGCGCTCGATGCTCCCTCGTGGCTGTGGTCCAGCGTGGTAGACCTGCTGTCGGTGCACGAGGCTGCCTACCTCGAGCACTGCCGCCGCTTCGCCCTGGCGCAGGCCGCCTGAGGTGGCGCGCCGGAGAGGAAATCCCTGGGTCGGCATCGGTCTGGACGCGTGGTCCCTGGGACTGGAAGCCTCCGCCGTCATGTGCCTGCGCACACTGAAGATCGCCCAGGGCGGCGCCGACGCCCTGGCGGAAGCCGAGCTGATGGCCAGCGAGAAGCTCGCGGCGGGTCTCGCCCTGCAGGGCTTTGCCCTGCGCGGCGGGATCGGCGCGACGCCAGCGAGCGCTTGCGCCAGGACGTTGGCGCACTACCGGCGCAAGGTGAAGGCGAACCACCGCCGCTTGAGCAAGCGGTAACTCGCCACCAGCACCGCGCACCGAAGGCCTCAACCGACCGCGGCGCCCGGGAGGGCTCGAAACTTCACGTCCCCGGGGCCGTGGCGCCTGAAAGCGCGCTTTCGTCGCCACCGGACAACCACGTCCAGGATAGTGACGCTCAGGACAGTGGTGCCCAGGAAAGGACTCGAACCTTCACGGCCGCAAGGCCACTGGCACCTGAAGCCAGCGCGTCTACCAGTTCCGCCACCTGGGCTTTATCGTCGCCGCGCCCGTCGGGCTCGCCGGGAGGGCGGCCCGAGATAGGGCCTGGGCGAGGGCCGGTCAATCCGACCGGCGAAGCGCCGTTGCGCCGCTAGGGGCGCTCGTCTAAGCGGCCGCGATGGCCGATCTGGCGACGATCTTCGGCGGCTCCGGGTTCGTTGGCGCCCAAATCGTCCGCGCCCTCAGCCGGTCCGGCTGGCGCATCCGCGTCGCCGTGCGGCGGCCCGAGCGCGGCTACAAGCTGCCGCTGCTGGGGGACGTCGGCCAGATCCAGGTCGTCAGGGCCGATGTGCGCGACCGCGCTTCGGTCCGTGCGGCGCTCGAGCAAGCCTCGGTCTGCGTGAATTGCGTTGGCATCCTCTTCGCCTCGCCGCGGCAGTCGTTCCAAGGGGCGCACGTGGACGGCGCCGCCGTCGTCGCCGAGGAAGCCAAGGCCGCAGGCGCCCGAGCGCTCGTCCATCTCTCCGCCCTCGGCGCGGACCCCGCCTCGCCCTCCGCCTACGCGCGCACCAAGGCCGCCGGCGAGGCCGCCGTCCGCTCGGCGCTGGCCGAGGCCGTGGTGCTGCGACCCTCGATCGTCTTCGGCGCGGAGGATTCGTTCTTCAACCGCTTCGCCTCGATGGCCATGATGAGCCCGGCCCTGCCGCTCATCGGCGGCGGCGCCACCCGTTTCCAGCCGGTGTTCGTCGGCGACATCGCCCGCGCCGTCGTCACCCTCCTGGAGAGCGAGCAGCGGCCGCCGCTCCTCGAGGTCGGCGGACCGGCGACGCTCTCCTTCCGTGAGCTGATGGAGCTCGTGCTCCGCCAGATCGGCCGCAGGCGCTTGCTGGTCCCGGTCTCTTTCGGCGCGGCGATGGCGCTCGGCGCGGCGGGCGACATCCTGGCGGCCCTCGCGCTTCCGCCGCCACTCACGACCGACCAGGTGAGGCTGTTGCGCGCCGACAATGTCGTATCGGGCCTCGCGCCCGGGCTGGAAGCGCTCGGCGTCACGCCCACGACGCTCGAAGCCATCCTGCCGACCTACCTGTGGCGGTATCGGCGGGGCGGCCAGTACGCCGGCGGCGGCGCCCTTCGCGCTGGCGCTCGCTAGTGTCCCGAGTCCGAATTCCGCAGGCGCCTGGGGCCGGCGTCCGACGGACTTCGGACTCGGGAGGACACTAGAAAACCTATGATTCTGTTGTGGTTTACGGATTCGAAGTTCGCCATGAAGGCCGCTCCAGAAAGCGTGCGGACTTTGAATCCGCCACACTAGTCCATCGGCGGCGCGCCGACGTAGCGGGCTCTGGGCCGGATCAGCACGCCCTCGGCGACCTGCTCCATCGCGTGCGCCAGCCAACCGGCGCAGCGGGCCACGGCGAAGATGGCGAACGGCGCGTCGGCCGGCAGGCGGTGGGCGTGGGCCAGGCACACGAGCGCGAAATCGACATTGGCCCGCTGTCCGGTGGCGCCCTCGACCGCGGCCTTGAGCGCCAGCAGGTGCGGCGGCGGCGGGGCGGCGGCGAGCAGCGCGGCGGCCCTCGGATCGCCCGCCGGATAGAGGGGATGGCCAAAGCCCGGGATCGGCCCGGCGCGCGCCAGGCGCCCCTCGACCGCTTCCCTCGGGCCCACGCGCTCGGCCTCTTCGACAAGGTTCTCCACCCGCGCCGACATGCCGCCGTGGAGCGGTCCGGAGAGGGCGGCAAGGCCGGCGAGTGCGGCGGCCGCCAACGAGGCGCCGGTGGAAGCGGCCACCCGGGCGGCGAACGTCGAGGCGTTGAGTTCGTGGTCGGCCAGCAGCACCAGCGCTCGGCGGACGGCGTCGGAACCGTCGTCAGCGCCCCAGGCGGCCGCAAGACGTCCGTGGATCGGCGCGGAAGGACCGAGGGCGGCGACGGCCCGAGCCGGCGGCCCGGCGGCGTCGGCGACGACGTCGAGCAACTCGGCGGCCTCGGCGGCCAGCGCCAGGGGCGCCCGCCCCCGCGCCGGCGCGTCGGCGCCGGCCCTTAGCGCCAGCGCCGAGAACAGGCGCTCGCGCGCGCTCGTCCCAGCCGCAGAGAGAGGTAGCCGCAGTCCTTTGAGCGAGGCGCCGTGGCCACCGCGCAGCAGTCGCGCCACGCTCTCCAGGGTCTCCGTTTCAGCAAGACCGGCCGCGTCCCGGCCGCGGTAGAACAGCCGGCCGTCGGCGATCGTGGTGATGGCTGAAGGCAGAACCGGCTCGCCCCAGGCGATCGCGCCGGCGGCGACCTCCGAGCGCCTGCGGCTGCGTCCTCGCCGTCCAGCGAGCGACTCGATGTCCTCGGCGCGGTAGCGGCTGGTCTGCGGCCGCCGAGGATCGGGTTCGGCCCGCAACAGCCCCCGACTGACGTAGGCGTAGAGAGTCTGCGGCCGGACGCCCAGGCGCAGGCGCGCGTCGCGAGCGCTCAACCAAGCGTCAGTCATTAATGTTGATTGAATTGATCAATCTTGATTTCAACGTCAAGTAGTCGCATGGCGCGCGCCGAAACTCAAGAGGAGCTCGCGACATGAATGCCCGCATCGAAGGCCTGGAGGACGTCGTCGCCGCCCGCACGGTGCTCTCGGATGTCGACGGCGAGGGTGGCCGGCTCATCATCCGGGGCGCACAGCTGGAAGACCTGGCCGGCAAGGTCAGTTTCGAGGCTGCCGCCCTTCGCCTGTGGGACGGTTTTTTCGCCGACCTCCCGTCGGATCTGACCGTCCCGCTGGGAAACGCGCGCGCGCAAGTGTTCGCCCACCTCTCGGCGCTGGACGCCGATATCCTTCCCCTGGAGCCGCTCAGCGTCATGCGGGCGCTGATGGCCCGGCTTGCCGACGGCGACGACCTCGAGACGGCGCTGCGCCTGCTCGCCGCCCCGGCCGTCCTGGCTCCAGCGATCCTGCGCCGCGCGCATGGCCAGGCGCCGGTTGCCCCGGAGCCGCGGCTCGGCCAAGCCGCGGACATCCTGCGCATGTATCGCGGCGAGGGCGCCGCACAAATCGAGTCGTGGGCGCTCGAGGCCTATCTGGTCACGGTCAGCGACCACGGTCTCAACGCCTCGACCTTCGCTGCGCGCGTGGCCGCCTCGACCCGGGCCGGCCTGACCTCGGCGGCCATCGCCGGACTCTGCGCCCTGAAGGGCCCGCTGCATGGCGGCGCGCCCGGGCCGGTGCTGGACATGCTCGACGACATCGGCGAGCCCGCGCGGGCGCGCGCCTGGATCGAGAGCGCCCTGGACCGAGGCGAACGCATCATGGGCTTTGGCCACCGCGTTTATCGCGTGCGCGACCCCAGGGCAGACGCCTTGAAGGCCGTTGTCGGCGCCCTGGCCGCAGGATCGCGCGAGCTGCCGGGCCGGCTCGCCTTCGCCGAGGCGATCGAAGCGGCGATCTTGGCGATCCTCGCCGAGCGCAAGCCCGCCCGAAGCCTGCAGACGAACGTCGAGTTCTACACCGCCCTCCTGCTCGAGGCCCTCGGCTTCTCCCGCGAGGCCTTCACCTGCATCTTCGCCGCCGGCCGGATGGCGGGCTGGATCGCCCATGCGCGCGAGCAGCGCGCGCTGGACCGCCTGGTGCGGCCGCGGTCCGTCTACGTTGGGCCAAGGCCAGGGCCGCCGCCGGCCATCGCCGCCGCCTAGAAGGCGTAGATCCTGTCGCCTCGGCGGCGCCTGGGCCGTAAGATGGCGCCATGGATGCTGCCGCAACCAGCGCCCCGGCCACCCACCGGGTGACCTGGTATTCCGTCGCCATGGCGGCCGGTCTGGCGCTCGCCAAGGCCGCCATCTGGATCGCCAGCGGTTCGGTGGCGCTGCTGGCGTCCACCGCTGATTCGCTCCTGGACCTGATCGCCTCGGGCGCCACCTTCTACGCGGTGCGCTATGCCGCCGCCCCACCCGACGCCGAGCATCGTTTCGGTCACGGCAAGGCCGAGGCCTTCGCCAGCCTCCTTCAGGCGGGTCTGGTGTTCGCTTCCGCCGCCCTGGTGGTCGAGGAGGCCGTCGGCCGGCTCCTCCGGCCCGCGCCGGTGCGCGCCCAGGCCCTGGCGCTCGGGGTCATGGTCGCATCTACACTGCTCACGGGCCTCCTCATCGCCGCCCAGACGGCGGCTCTGCGGCGCGCCCGCTCGGTGGCGGTGGCCTCCGACCGCACCCACTACCTGGCCGACCTGGTCTCGAACTTCGTGGCCCTGGCCGGCATCGCCGCCGCCGTGGCCAGCGGCGTCGCCGCGTTCGACGCGATCGCCGGCCTCATCGTCACCGCCATCCTCATCTGGGGCGCGATCAGCGTCTTCCGCCGGGCCTCGGGCCAGCTGATGGATCACGAGCTGCCGCGGCGTGAGCGGGCGCGCATCCGCGAGCTGATGATGGCCGACAGCGCCATCCTCGACGTCCACCAGCTGCGCACTCGCGCCTCCGGGCCGAACGTCCACATCCAGATGCACGCCGACCTCGATCCGGCTCTGTCCCTGGAAGCGGCGCACAAGATCGTGGTCGCCGCCGAGCGCCGGGTCCTGGCCGAGTTCCCGGAAGCGGACATCCTCATCCACCCCGATCCGCGCGGGCGCGCCGAACCGCACGGTGGCGCCTTCGCCGAGCAGACGCACCGCTAGGGCTCGGGGTCGACGTTCACAATCGTGCGGGGATGATTTCCGACGAGCGTCGGACAGCCTCGAGGACTGAAGGTCGCCACCACGGCCGTTCCGGAGAGCGGGCGAACTGGAGATCCACCGCGCCGGCGCGAATTGTCCGGGGCCCCGAATGTCGCTAGCAGTCGCCGCGCCGGCATGAGCGTCCATCGCACCCTGCACCACTTTCCCTTGGATCCAGCGTCGCGCCAGGCCCGTCTGGCGCTGGCCGAAAAGCGCTTGCCATTCTCCGAAAGCGTGGTGCGCTTCTGGGAGGAGCCGCCGGACTTCCTGGCGCTCAATCCCTCCGGGGTGACGCCCGTCCTGGTGGAAGGGGGGGGCGAGGATCGGGTCGTGATCTGCGAGATCCGCGCCATCCTGGAGCATCTGGAGCGCGAGAGCGGCGATCACGACCTTCTCGGCGAGACCGCCGCCGACCGCGCCGAGACGCGCCGCCTGCTGCAGTGGTTCGACCGCAAGTTCGATACCGAGGTCAACGGCCTGCTGCTGCACGAGAAACTCGAGAAGCGGCTGCTCAAGCTGGGGGCGCCGGATCTCGCCTGCATGCGCGAGGGCCGAGAGGCGCTCCGAGAACACCTCGGCTACCTCGAGCGCCTGCTTGCCGACCGCAACTGGCTCGCCGGCAAGCGCCTGAGCCTGGCCGACTTCGCCGCCGCCGCCCATATTTCGGTGCTCGACTATTTCGGTGACGTGCCGTGGCGCGACTATCCGACGGTCAAGCTATGGTACATGAAGCTCAAGTCGCGGCCGGCCTTCCGGGGCCTCTTGAGCGACCGTTGGCCGGGGCTGCCGCCGGCGGCCCACTATGACGACCTCGACTTCTAAACAGCCCAGAGCCGATCCGCGCGCCAGCATCCGCGATCGCGCCGCCAAGCTTGGCTTCGACGTCCTCGGCTTCGCCGACGCCGCCGCCCCCTGGCCGGCCGCCGCGCGCCTGGCGCGCTTCCTCGAAGAAGGCCGCCACGGAACCATGGAGTGGATGGCCCGCACGGCCGAGCCCCGCGCTCACCCGACGGCGCTTTGGCCAAAGGCGCGCACCGCCTTGGTGGCGGGGATGAACTACGGCCCCGATCGCGATCCGCTGCAGATCCTGAAGGCGCCCGAGCTTGGCGCCATCTCGGTCTACGCCCAGGGCCGCGACTACCACGACGTGATCAAGGGGCGGCTCAAGGACCTCGCCGGCTTCGTGGCCCGTGAGGTCGGCGGTGAGGTCAAGGTTTTCGTCGACACGGCGCCCGTGATGGAGAAGCCTTTGGCCCAGCGCGCCGGCCTGGGCTGGCAAGGCAAGCACACCAATCTCGTTTCGCGGCGCTTCGGCTCCTGGCTCTTCCTGGGGGTGGTGCTGGCGAGCGCGCGCCTGAAGCCCGACGCCGCCGAAGCCGACCACTGCGGCGCCTGCCGCGCATGCCTCGATGTCTGCCCGACCGACGCGCTGGCCGAGCCCTATCGGCTCGACGCCCGCGCCTGCATTTCCTACCTCACCATCGAGCACGCCGGTCCGGTCCCGGAGCGCTATCGCGGCGCGCTCGCCAATCGCATCTTCGGCTGCGACGATTGCCTGGCCGTGTGCCCCTGGAACAAATTCGCCAGCCGCGCCCGCGAAACCAAGCTCGCGGGCCGCCAAGCCGTGCGCTCACGGCCTTTGGCCGAGCTGGCGGCCCTTACGGATCCGGAGTTCAGGGCCCTCTTCGCCGGCGGGCCGGTCAGGCGCATCGGTCGCGACCGCTTCGTCCGCAACGTCCTCTACGCCATCGGCAACTCCGGACGACCGAAGCTTGCGAGCGCCGCCCGCGCCCGCCTGGACGACCGCTCGGAGGTTGTCCGCGACGCCGCCGGCTGGGCCTTGGAGCGGCTCGGCGGCCGCCCGGCCCAGGCGCCCCGCGAACCTGTTCGCTAGCCGAGCGGCAGCGAGGACGACGGTTCACCCGGCGCTTGAGGTCGGAGCCCTCACACCGCCCTTGGCGGATAGCCGCGCTCGCGCAGGGCGTCCATGATCTCCTGGGTGTGCTGGGCGTCGCGGGTCTCCACCATCAGGTCGAACTCCGCTCCCTTGGCCGGGACATCGAGGGCCAGGCGATTGTGCGCCACCTCGATGATGTTGCCGCCCAACGACCCGACCACCGACGAGACCGTCGCCAGCAGACCCGGGCGGTCGTCGCCGACGATCCGCAGCGACACCAGCCGCTGGGCCCGCACCAGCTCGCGCGTCAGCACCGAGGCCAGCAGCCGCGCATCGATGTTGCCGCCGGTGAGGATGAGACCGCAGTTCCTGCCGCGGAAGCGCTCCGGGTAAGCCAGCAGGGCCGCCAGAGAGGCCGCTCCGGCGCCCTCGGCCACGGTCTTTTCCACGTTGCAGTAGAGGGCGACGGCGCGCTCGAAGAACGCCTCCTCCAGCAGCAGCACCTCGCGGATCAAGGGACGCGCCGCCTCGTACGAGCGGGCGCCGACTTCCTTGACGGCGATGCCCTCGGCGATCGTCTGGCCGCCGACATTGCGGGCGGCGAGGCCGCGCATGCGGCCGGCGAACGAGGGGTACATGGCGGCCTCGACGCCGACGACCTCGATGTCCGGCTTCAGCGCCTTGGCGGCGGTGGCCACGCCGGCGAGCAGGCCGCCGCCTCCGATCGGCACCGGCAGCACCTCGAGCTCCGGCGCCTCGGCAAGCATTTCCAGCGCCAGGGTGCCCTGGCCGGCCATGACCTCGAGGTCGTCGAACGGATGGACGAAGGTGAGGCCGCGCTCGTTGGCGAGCTCGACGGCGTGGGCGTGGGCGTCATCGAAGCTGTCGCCGTCGATCACCACCAGGGCGCCGAAGTCGCGGGTCTGCTGCATCTTCACGTGCGGCGTGCCGCGCGGCATCACGATGGTCACAGGTATGCCCAGCCGTTCTCCGTGATAGGCAAGGCCCTGGGCGTGGTTGCCGGCGGAGGCGGCGATGACTCCGCGCTCGCGCTCTTCCTGCTTCAACTGTGACAGCTTGTTGAGCGCCCCGCGTTCCTTGAACGAAGCGGTGAACTGCAGGTTCTCGAACTTCACCCACACCTTGGCCCCGGTGATCTCCGAGAGGGTGCGCGAGTACCGGCAGGGCGTCTTTTCCACCTGGCCGGCGATACGCGCGGCCGCGGCCTCGATGTCGGAAAGGGTCAGGGTCATTTACAGGGTCGGGGCGCGGCGGCGGCTCGGGGGCCGCGTTTTCGCCGCGGCGCGGCACCCCTTAGCGGCAAATCGGCGCCGCCGCCATCACCTGGCGAACTCGTATCGCCGCATCGCCCGCACCGGCAGGGCCGTCAAGGCGGCGAGTGGCGAGCGCCCGAAGACCTCGCGCACTCCGAAAGCCGCCCGGCGGACGAGCGTTGCGGCTGGGCGGACGCCGACGAAGCCGCCGGCGAGATCCACTCGCATCGTCGCCAGCTCCCGCGCCGCCGTCTCGTCCTCGCCACTCATGCAGACGCGGTCGTAGCCGGCGCCAGGGGCCCATTTGAGGATGTCGCAGGTCAGCAGGCGGCTTGGCTCGAAAGCCTCGAAACGCGCATCGTGCGCCACCATCCAGGCGTGCAAAGCGCCGTCTCCGGTCAGGTGGAACTGCGCCGCCGCCAGCTCCCCGCCAATGTGCAAGGTGAACAGGGCGCCCCCGAAGGCGTCGCCCGGCTCGGCGAACGCGGCGCGCATCAGCCGCGCCGGCCAGCGGGCCTCGAAGCCGTCCGCCATCCCAAGAGCGTGCAGGCGCGATCGGTTGAAGGCGAACAGCTGGGCGAAGTCCCCCTTCGACTGTGAGGGCGTCGTCGCCTTCACCGGCCCGACCTCGCGTTCGGCATGGCGGCGCAGCTCGGCGAGCCTCTTCAGCAGTGCCCCGCCGTCGCGCCGGCGGCTGCGGGCGTACGCTCCCCAGCCTTCGGACATCTCGGCGATCCAGGCGCGCCGGGGACTGCGGGCGAACGGAGCGAACGGTCCGGCTTGGGTGAACATGCGGCCAAAATCGAGACGGCCGACGCCCAGCGCCCGCACCAGGGCGCGCGGGTCCATCTCGACTGAAGGCTCGGCTACCAGCGCCTCGATCGGCGCCAGCGGCGCCCCGGCGGGCGCGGCGCTGCCCTTGTCGATGCGGACAGGCATGAAGCCGACGCTGGCGCCGTTGTCGCGCAGAACCGCGATGCGGACGCCGCAGTCCGGCGCCTCCAACGCCCGCTCCACGGCCCGGGGCCAGTGCGGCGACAGGAAGGGCGAAGCGAGTTCGGGGCGGGAGCGTTGCAGCGCCGTCCACCGAGCCGTCATCTCCGGCGGCATGAGGCGCGGGCGCAGAATCTCGATCTCCACCGTTCGCGCTCCCCGACTTTGGGCGTCGCCCGAATAACGCCCTTGGGGTGAGCCTAGCCGCGCCTCGTTTTACGTAGGGTTTAAACGCATGCTTACCCCCCCGCCGGCGCCGGCTGAGGCGATGAGCGGCGAGCCTATGCGATCCCGGCGCGCAGGAAGTCGTGCATGCCCACTGCGCCCACCAGGCGCTCGTCCTCGAGGACGAACATGAGCAGGATCGGCCGCTCGCGCTCGTTCATCAGCCGCAGCGCTTCGGTGGCCAGAAGGTGCGGCGCACAGCTCACTGGCGCCGGGTTCATGTGGTCGGCGACCTTGGCCGTGAGATCGGCGATTGGCAGGGCGCGGCGCAGATCCCCGTCGGTGAAACTACCCACCAGCCGTCCCTCGCCATCCACGACTGCGGCCCCGCCGTAGCGCTTGGCCGTCATCTCGATGATGGCCTCCGAAAGGGTGGCGCTGTCGGGCACCATCGGCACCGCCTCGCCCCGGCCCATCAGATCGCCGACGGTGACCAGCTTGGCCGCCAGCTTGCCGCCGGGGTGCAGGTCGCGGAAGTCCGCGGCGGAAAAGCCGTGCGCCTCCAGGAGCGCGATCGCCAGGGCGTCGCCGAACGCCAGCTGCATGGTGGTGGAGGTCGTGGGCGCGTGGGTGCTGCGACAGGCCTCTGCCGCCTTCGGCAGGATGAGAGCGATGTCGGCAGCGCCGGCCAGCGCGCTGTTGGCCTCAGAGGTCATGGCCACCAGCGGCACGTCGAAGCGCTTGCAGTGGTGCACGACGTCGGAGAGCTCTGGATTGCCTCCGCTCCAGGAAAGCGCCAGCACCACGTCGCCACGCGCCACCATGCCCAGGTCACCGTGGCTCGCCTCGCCCGGATGCAGGAAGAATGCTGGCGTTCCGGTGGACGCGAGCGTCGCGGCGATCTTACGCGCCACGTGGCCGCTCTTGCCCATCCCGGTGACAACGACGCGTCCTTCGGCGTTCGCCATGGCTTCGACGGCGGCCTCGAAAGGCCGGCGCAGGCCGTCCTGCAGCCGTTCGGCGAGGGCCTTGAGGCCCTCCAGTTCCGCGCTCACCGTGCGCACGGCGCTGGCGGCGTGATCGACCGGTTCGAGGGCCTGGAAGGCTCGAAGCGTGCGCGCCATGAACTTGACCTTTAGCGCCCCCTTGACGCGCACTTTATGTTGCCGGCGCCCGTTGCGCAAAGGAAGGGATGTGAAGGCTGTCATCTTCGACCGCGATGGCGTCCTCAACAAGGATCGCGGCTTTCTGGGCAGGGCTGACGATCTCGAATGGATCGCCGGCGCCAAACGCGCCATCGCCCGGCTGAAGGCGCTTGGGGTCCTCGTCATCGTCGCCACCAACCAATCGGGCGTCGGCCGCGGCCTGTTCACCCTGGAAGACGTCGACGCCGTGCACGCGCGCATGCAGGCGGACCTCGCCGCAGACGGCGGCCGGATCGACGCCTTCTACGTCTGCCCCTTCCATCCCGAAGCGGTGCTCGCGTGCTTCCGCCACGCCGACCATCCCGATCGCAAGCCCAATCCCGGCATGGTCCAAAGGGCGCTTGCCGACTTCGGCCTCGATCCAACCGAGGCCGTTCTGGTCGGCGACCAGCCGCGCGATATCGAGGCCGCGGTCCGCGCCGGCGTGCGCGGAGTGCTCTTCGAAGGCGGCGACTTGGACGCGTTTCTGGAACAAACCATCGGCGTCTGAGGGAACGTCAAACCGCCTAGGGAAGCGATAGCGCGGCGCTTAGCCGCCCATCTGCTCCAGCAGCCGCTCCAGGCTCGCCAGCTCGTCGGCTTCGCGCGCCGGCTTGTCCCAGCGGATGCGGCTGACGCGCGGAAAACGCATGGCGATGCCGCTCCGGTGCCGGCTCGAGCGCTGCAGGCCTTCGAACGCGACCTCCAGCACCAGGCCGAACTCACGATCGGCGCGCACTTGGCGCACCGGCCCGAAGCGCTCGGTCGTATGCGCGCGCACGAACGCGTCCAGGCTCTGGAGTTCCTCGTTGGTGAAACCGAAATAGGCCTTGCCTACGGGCGTTAGGCTTCGCTCTCCGGCCTCGTCCTCGCGCCACACACCAAAGGTGTAGTCGGAGTAGTAGCTCGAGCGCTTGCCGTGGCCGCGCTGGGCGTACATCAGCACCGCATCGATGAGGTGGGGGTCGCGCTTCCACTTGAACCAGGGCCCGCGCGGGCGGCCGGCTTCGTAGGGACTATCCCAGCGCTTGAGCATCAGCCCCTCGGCACAGCGGGGATCGCCGGCCGGAGGATCGGCGCGCAGGCGCGCCAGCTCCTCCCACGCGGCGAACGGCTGCAGCGGCGAAAGGTCGATGCGCGAGGTCCGCAGGCGTGAGATAAACGTCTCCAGCCTCGAGCGGCGCTCCCGGAACGAAAGCGCGCGGATGTCTTCGCGGCCGTCCAACAGCAGATCATAGGCGCGCACGCCCGCGGGGAAGGCCTCCATCAGCCTCTGATCGGCGCTCTTGCGGTTCAGGCGCTGCTGCAAGTCTCCGAACGGGGCCACCGCGCCCGCGCGCATCACCAGCAGCTCGCCGTCCAGCACGCCCTGGAACTCGAGCGCCTCCATCACTTCCGGAAAAGCCGCCGAGACGTCGTCGCCGGTGCGCGAGAACAGCCGGCGCTGGCAGCCCTCGCTCACCGCTTGCACCCGCACCCCGTCCCACTTCCATTCGGCGGCGTACTGGGACGGATCGAGCCTGCCGAGGTCACGCTCCTCGTCCAGCGCCTGGGCAAGCATGACCGGCCTGAAGCGCGCCGGATGGTCGGCTGTGGGGCGCTCCGAGCGCCCTTCGAGCCAGGCGAACAGGTCCTCGTACGGCGGCTTGAGCGCGTGCCACACTTCCTCGATCTCGGCGACGTCCCGGCCGCCGAGGTCGGCCGCCGCCTGGCGCGCCAGGCGGGCGGAAAAACCGACCCGCAGGCCTCCGGTCACGAGCTTCAGGACAGCAAAGCGGCCGTCGGGATCGAGCGCGTCCAGCCAGCCTTCGACCAAGCGTGGCGCCCGCGCGCGCGAGGTTGCGTTGAGCGCCTCGACGACTTCAGACAGTTCCGGCTCGCGATTGGCGCCGGGCCTCGCCGGCCAGGCCAGCGCCAGGGTCTCGGCAAGGTCGCCGACATAGTCGTAGGACCAGGCGAAGAGCGCCGGGTCGATGCGGGATTCGGCCACGGCGCGCAGGGCCGAGGGCTTGGCCTCGTTGAAGGCGAGCTCGCCGGTCAGGGCCGCCAGCGCCCAGCCGCGCTCGGGATCGCTCGTCTGGCGCAGGAAATCGGTGACCAGCGCCAGCTTGGCGTTGCGGCCCGGCGTGAACGCGAGCCTCTCCAACAGTCGCGAAAAGGCGCGCATGCCTGCGGATATAGCGTTCTGCGATCGAGGCGGGACCGGCGTTGATCGTCGCGCGCCCGCGGGACGCCCTCTCGAACTTCTAATCGGAGGCGAAATCCTCAGGGGCGAAGAAGCGCCGGAGCTCGATCTCGCCCTCGCCGCCGAAAGAGGGGTCGGGCGCCTTCATCGCCCACTCCATCGCCGCCTCGGGCGAAGGCGCGTCGATGATCCAGTACCCCGAGACGGTCTCGCCGGTGAAAGCGAACGGGCCGCTTTGGACGGTCTTCTTGCCCTCACGAAAGCGGATGCGAGCGCCTTCGGACGTGGGCCGCAGACCCGAAAGATCGACGAGCGCCCCGGCTTTGGCGAGTTCGTCGTTATAGGCGCGCATGGTCGCGAACTGATCGGGGGTCGGCAGGACCCCGGCCTCGCTCGACCGCGTCGCCTTGACCATCATCATGAAACGCACCGCAGTTCCTCCTTTTCGCGCGCCGCCGAACAAATGACGCAGACGGCCCATCCGATCCGACATTCTTGCTGCGCTGTTTGGTCGCAGGCGTCGCCGGAACCGGGTGCAAGAGCGGGAATTCCTTCGCCTGGGGAGGGGGGCGAGCCTACCGCATCGGAGAAGTGATGGAATCCCGCAACGAACATGCCGTCGATGTGCTCAATCGCCTCATCGAAACGACGCTCGACTCGGCCAACGGCTATCGCGAAGCCGCCAGCCACCTGAAGGACCCGCGCTACAAGACGCTGTTCACGGAACGGGCAACCAAGCGCATGGAGCTCAGCCGCCGGCTTCAGGAAGAGGTGCGCACCTTCGGCGGCCGTCCCAAGGACGAGCAGTCCTTCGCCGGCAAGACGCACAGCTCCTGGGTGGCGCTTAAGGACAAGCTCGGCGCCGGCGACAAGGGCATCATCGACGAGGTGGAGCGCGGCGAAGACACGTTGAAATCGCGGTTCCAGAAGGCCACCAGCGAGACTGACCTGCCGCCCACCGCCCGCGAAGTCGTCACCTCGGCCTATGCCTCGGTGAAGGCCGACCACGACGAGATCAGTCGCCTCAAGCACCAGCTGCACTGACTTCGCGCCGCTGGCCCAAAGGCTTGTTACCGGACCGGCGCGCCTGTGGGACCCAGGCAACCATCTCCCACCGCATCTGCCTGGGTCCCTGCCGGCCTTAGGCCGGTATCAGCGGAACCTGTGTCAACAACGTGAGCAGGCTCGCCTCGTTCGGACGCGCAGCGACGCGCACCTCGAGCTTGCGGCCGGCGAGCGGCGCCGCCACAGCCCGCGACAGGCAGAGCACTCTCGTCCCCTCGGGAATTTCGAGCGCCGCCAGCGCCCGCCCGGCGCTGGGCGAGAACAGCAGCACGGCGGTGAAGTCGCTCATCCGTGAAACGAGCCCCTCGGGCGTGGCGGACGGCAGGGTCTCGTAGAGCGCGACCGAGCGCGCCTCGATGCCCGCAGCGGCAAGTTCGCCGGCGAGGTCTCCGACCGCACGCGCGCCAGGGTGCAGCACCGCGCCCTTGATCAGGCTTCTTCGCCCGACGATCAGCCGCGATAGAGCCGCCACGTCGCCGTCGGCGCTTTCGACCCTCGCGAAGCCGGCGGCCCGGGCGGCCGCGGCCGTTGCTGCGCCCACGGCGAACACCGGCAGGTCTCTGACGGCGCATGCGGCGGCAAAGGCGACCACCCCCGTCGCGCTGGTGAAGGCCAGGGCGCCGACGCCGGCAAGATCGATCTTCGCCGAGAGGGGGCGCGTCTCGATAAGGGGCGCTACCACCGGTTCGAAGCCTTTTGCGGCAACGGCCGTGGCGGTGCGCGCCGCGCCCGGCGCCGCGCGCGTGATCCAGACTTTGCGTGCGCTATCGGGGCTCACGCGACCAAGCTCACACGAAGAGCGCCGCGCCGCCTTCGGCCGCCACTTCGCCGCCGAGCCGTTCGCCGAGCGCCGCCGCCGCCGGCCGCGAGACCTCGGTTTCGCCCGCGCGACGGAAGCGCCTGGCGCCGTCCGGCGTCAGCGCCTCGACGATGAGCTTCAGCCGCCCACCCTCGATCCAGGCGTGGGCGCCCACGGCGGTGCGGCACGAGCCCTCCAAGGCCGCAAGAGCCCCGCGCTCGGCGGTGACGCTGAGCGCCGCCGCCTCCGAATCCAATCCAGCTAGCCAGGGCGCGTCGGTGTCCGCCTCGCGGGTCTGCACCGCCAGCGCTCCCTGTCCCGGCGCTGGTGGCGATTGCCGCGGGTCAATGAAGCTCCGCGCTCGCGCGACAAGGCCCAGGCGTTTGAGGCCGGCCGCCGCCAGTAAGATGGCCTCGGCCTCGCCGCCGTCGAGCTTTGCCAGACGGGTGTCGACGTTGCCGCGCAACGGAACGATGGCCAGGTCCGGGCGCGAGAAACGCGCCTGGGCGGCGCGGCGCAGGCTCGAGGTGCCTAGCCGTGCGCCGCGCGGCAGTTCGCCCATCGCGGCGAAGCGGCCGCTCACGAAGGCGTCGCGCGCATCCTCGCGCTCGGGGACGGCGGCGATGGCCAGCCCTGGCGTGTCCGCGGTCGGCATGTCCTTCAGCGAATGCACGGCGCAGTCGATGTCGCCGGCCAGCAGGGTCGCCTCGATCTCCTTGGTGAACAGGCCCTTGCCGCCGATGTCCGCCAGCCGCGCCGCCGCCTCGCGGTCGCCGGAAGTGGTGATCGGAACGATGACCGCGGCGGCGTCGTCCCCGAGTCTCGCGGCGATGGCGGCCCGCACCAGGCCGGCCTGGGCGAGGGAAAGCTTGGACCCTCGCGCCCCGATGCGCACCGGTTGCCTCGCCATCGGCCGACCGCTACCCCACCTCCCTCATATGAGCAAACAGCCCCTTCCTCCCCTCGAGGGGGCGCCGCGGGGGACGGAGCCCCTCACGGTGCTCGGCATCGAGACCAGCTGTGACGAGACCGCCGCGGCGGTGGTGCGTCTCGAGGCCGGCCGCGCCGAGGTGCTCTCCTCGGTCGTGCTCAGTCAGGACGAGGCGCACGCGCCTTTCGGCGGCGTCGTTCCCGAAATCGCCGCCCGCTCGCACGTCGAGGGCATCGATCGCGTCGCCGCGAGCGCCCTGGCCGCAGCGGGTGTCAGCATGGCCGATCTGACGGGTGTCGCCGCCACCGCCGGCCCGGGGCTTGTCGGCGGTGTCATGGTCGGCCTCGCCTTCGCCAAGGCGATCGCGCTCGTCCGCGGCCTGCCGCTGGTGGCGGTCAACCATCTCGAAGGCCACGCGCTCTCGGCCCGTCTCGCCGACGACGTCCCCTACCCTTTCCTGCTGCTGCTGATCTCCGGCGGTCATTGCCAGCTGCTCGACGTGGCCGGCGTCGGCGCCGCGAAGCGCCTGGGCTCGACCATCGACGATGCCGCCGGCGAAGCCTTCGACAAGATCGGGGTGGCGCTCGGCCTAGCCTACCCCGCCGGCGCGGCGCTGGAGCGGCTGGCGGCGAACGGTGATCCGGCACGCATTGCCCTTCCCAAGGCCATGGCCGGCCGAGCCGGGTGCGACTTTTCCTTCTCCGGGCTCAAGACCGCCGCCGCCCGCATCGCGGAGCGGCTGGCGACCGACGCCGACCGCGCCGACCTCGCCGCCGCGGTCCAGGCCGAGATCGTCCGTCAGCTCGCCGATCGCACCCAGCACGCCATGGACGTGTTCGCCACGCGCCACACCGGCGTCCAGCGCCGGCTCGTGGTCGCCGGCGGCGTCGCCGCCAATCAGGCGGTGCGCGGCCGCCTTGCCGACCTTGCCAAGGCAAGGGACTTCGCCTTCTTCGCCCCGCCGCTTGCCTACTGCACCGACAACGCCGCCATGATCGCCCTTGCCGGGGCCGAGCGCCTGGCCGCCGGCCTTTGCGACCCACTCAGCGTCCGGGCGCGGCCACGCTGGCCGCTGGATGAAGCCGCCGCCCGCGAACGCCCGACGCACGTTCCCGGGCGCAAGGGCGCCAAGGCGTGAGGGCCAAGACGTGAGCCCTAAGGCATGAGCGTGGAGCCGATCCGCACCGTCGGCGTCATCGGCGGCGGCGCCTGGGGAACGGCGTTGGCCCAGGTCACGGCGAAGGCGGGGCTGTCGACGACGATCTGGGCGCGCGAGGCCGAGGTCGTCGAGGCCATCAACAGCGGCCACGCCAACGAGCCCTTTCTCCCCGGCGTCGCCCTCGAGCCTGCGATCCGCGCCAGCGGCGACTTGGCGGCGTTGGCCGGCGCCGACCTAATCCTTGCCGTCGCCCCGGCCCAGCACATGCGCGCTGCCTTGGCGGCCTTCGCGCCGCACGCGCGCCCCGGACTGCCGATCGTCCTCTGCGCCAAGGGCATCGAGGCGACGACCCTGAAGCTGATGACTCAGGTCCTGGCCGAGACCATCCCCAGCGCCCGGCCGGCTGTGCTCTCGGGCCCGAGCTTCGCGGCTGAAGTCGCCGCTGGCCTGCCGACCGCTGTCACCCTGGCCGCCCCCGGCGAGTCCGAAGCCCGCGCTCTGGCCGAGGCCATCGCCCTGCCGACGTTCCGGCCGTACCTATCCACCGACATGATCGGCGCCGAGGCCGGCGGCGCGGTGAAGAACGTCATCGCCATCGCCTGCGGCGTCGCCGAAGGCGCCGGGCTCGGCCAGAGCGCCCGCGCCGCCCTGATCACCCGCGGCTTTGCCGAGCTGCTGCGCCTAGCGCTCGCGCTCGGGGCTCGCGCCGAGACGCTGTCCGGGCTCTGCGGCCTGGGGGACCTGGTCCTCACCTGCTCGTCGCACTCGTCGCGCAACATGAGCCTCGGCTTCGCGCTTGGCCGCGGTCAGAGCATCGAGCAGGCGCTGGCTGGTAAGCTGAGCGTAGCCGAAGGCATGGCGAGCGCCCCGGCGGTGACCGCGCTCGGCGCCGAGCTCGGGGTGGAGACACCGATCTGCGAAGCGGTGCGCGCCATCCTTGCCGGCGAGACCGAAGTCGGCGCGGCCATCGCCGCCCTCCTCGCCCGCCCGCTCAGAGCCGAGGCGTGAGGCGGCCCTCTTCTCCGCCCCCTTGAGGGGGCGGAAAGGGCCGTTGCGAAGCAACGAGAAGGCGGGGTTTACAGTGTCAGTGGTCGAGACCGTAGCGACGCCGAGGTGTGGGGCGGGAAGCATCGGTTGACACCGGCCGCCGCTGAAGCTTCCAAGGCGCCATGCCCGGCCCTCCCGTAGTCCCCGTCCGCGGCGACGAAGCCCTGCCCGCGAAGGTCGACGTGGTCGTCATCGGCGGCGGCATCATCGGCGCCTCCACAACGCTGGAGCTGACCGAACGCGGCCATTCCGTAGCCCTGTGCGAAAAGGGCGAGATCGCCCATGAGCAGTCCAGCCGCAACTGGGGCTGGGTGCGCCTGACCCAACGCGATCCGCGCGAGGCGCCGCTGATGGCGCAGTCGCTACGCATCTGGGCCGATCTCGACAAGCGTACCGGACGCGATGTCGGCTACACCCGCGCCGGCATCGCCTTCGCCTTGCCGACCGAGAAAGCCGTAGCCGGCGCCGAAGGCTGGCTCGACAGCGTCCGCGAGCTGCAGGTCGACGCGCGCGTGCTGACGGCAGGCGAGTTCGGCGACCTCTTCCCGGGCGGCCGCCTGGCGCTGAAGGGCGCTCTCTACTCTCCCACCGACGGCCGGGCCGAGCCGCAGCGGGCCACGAGCGCCATTGCCGAAACGGCGCGCGAGAAGGGCGCCGCCCTCCTCACCCGCTGCGCCGTGCGGGGACTGGAGTTGAAGGCGGGCGCCGTCTGCGGCGTCGTCACCGAACGCGGTCCGATCGCCTGCGATGCGGTGGTGCTCGCGGGCGGCGCCTGGTCCAGCCTCTTCGCCGGCTCGCTCGGGCTGCGCCTGCCGCAGCTGAAGGTGCTGAACTCGATCCTGCGCACCGAACCGCTGCCGGACGGACCGGGTCCGGCGCTCTGGGCCGACGGCTTCGCCTTCCGCGGCCGCGCCGACGGCGGCTACACCGTCGCCCCCGGCCATGGCCTCGTCGTCGATGTCGTCCCTGACTCCTTCCGTTTCTTCGGTGACTTCGTCCCGGCCCTGACTCACACTTGGCGCTCGCTGTCGCTGCGGTTCGGCGACCGCTTCTTCGAGGAGGCGGCGACGCCCCGACGCTGGGCCCTCGACAAGGAGAGCCCGTTCGAGCGGTGCCGCATCCTCGATCCCAAGCCCAAGGCCTCGCTCGCCACCGCCGCGCTGGCGCG
The DNA here is from genome assembly GCA_035946795.1 of Caulobacteraceae bacterium. GTDB lineage: Bacteria > Pseudomonadota > Alphaproteobacteria > Caulobacterales > Caulobacteraceae > Acaudatibacter. The sequence continues at coordinate 111,187 of DASYYX010000011.1, forward strand.
CTTGGCGAAGAGTTTTCCGGCCTTCGAGAAAGCCAAGGTGGCGCAGGTGTGGGCTGGCCTGATCGATTCCACCCCCGACATCATCCCGGTGATCGACAAGGTCGCCGCCGTGCCCGGCTTCCACATCGCCACCGGCTTTTCCGGTCACGGCTTCGGCATCGGCCCGGCGGCCGGACGCCTGATGGCCGACATCGTCACCGGCCGCGCCCCGATCGTCGACCCGACGCCCCTGCGCTTCTCCCGCTTCGGCGACGGCTCGAAGATCGAGCCGATGTCCGGGCTCTAACGCTTCGGCCCTTCCACCTCGAAGGCGCGCACTTCGGCGACCAGCCCTTCGGCCGCCAGCTTGACGAGCTCGCCGCCCTTCTCGGGCGTGGCCAGGCCCGGGTCGGAGCCGATGCGGCCATCGGGGAAGCGGGCGCGGAAGTCCGCTGCTTCGCGGATCGGACCGACAGGGGCGATCTGCGGGGCGTAGTTGGCGGCCTTGATGTGGTCCGGATAGGCCCACTGGGTGATAGCGATCTCGCTGGGGGTCGCGTGGCTCCCATGGCCGCTCGGGAACTGCTGGCTCGCCAGCTTCATCACCCCCTTGAGGTCCCACCAATTCTTCAGGCGCATGGCGAAACCTGCCGCGCGGCCGGCGTAGCTGGAATCGGCCCAGATTTCGGAGAACGCCGCCTCGATCGAAGCGACGTTGCCGCCGTGGCCATTCAGGAACAGCAGTTTCTCGAAGCCGTGGTGCGAAAGCGAGCGCACCCAGTCTCCGATGGCGGCGATGAAGGTGGTCGGCCGCAGCGCGCTGGTGCCGGGGAAATCGAGGTGATGCTGGGCCATGCCGATGTTGAAGGTCGGCGTCACCAGGATGTCGTCGCTCTTCTCGGCCTCGCCGGCGATGATCTCGGGGCAGAGCCAATCGGTGCCCAGGAGCCCGGTGGGCCCGTGCTGCTCGTTGGAGCCGATAGGGATGACGATGGCGCGCGATTTGGCGAGACGCGCCTCGATCTCTGGCCAGGTGGATAGGTGCAGGAGCATCGCCGCTCCTTAGAGCCGAGCGCGCGGGAAATGAACGCCGGAGTTGGGCGGAACGCCGCGGCGCGCTAACGCTGGACTCAATCATTGCTCATGGCCGGAGACAAACAGATGACCGACATTCTCGATCTGGGCGGACGCGTCGCCCTGGTGACCGGCGCCGGCCAGGGCGTCGGCCGCCAGATCGCCCTGCACCTGGGCGGCGCGAGCGGTAGCGGCGGGGTCGCCGTCAATGACTTCGTGCTCGCGCGCGCCGAGGCGGTGGCCGAGGAGGTGCGCGCCGCCGGCGGCAAGGCCGTCGCCCTCCAGGCCGACGTCTCCGATCAAGCCAGCGTCAAGGCCATGGTCGAGAAGGCCCGCGCCGAGCTCGGCCCCATCGGCATTCTGGTCAACAACGCCGGCAACGCCGGCGCCAATCCTTCGCCCGAGCTGGCCAAGCCGTTCTGGGAGACCGGCCCGCAGGTGTGGAACAGCTTCCTGGGCGTCAACCTCTACGGCGTCGTCAACTGCACCGGCGCGGTGATCCCGGGCATGATCGAGCGGCGCGCGCCGGGGCGTATCCTGACCATCATCTCCGACGCTGGCCGCTGGGGCGATGCGGGCCTGGAGATCTACGCCGCCGCCAAGGCCGGCGCCGCTGGCTTCATGCGCTCGGTGGCGCGGACCCTGGGCCGCTATCAGATCACCGCCAACTGCGTCGCCATCGCGCTCACCGACACGCCGGCGGTGCAGGCCACCCTCCATGGCGACCAGGAGCGCCTCAAGCGGCAGATGGAGAAGTACATCATCCGACGCCCGGGCCAGCCGCGCGACATCGCCAACATGATCCTTTTCCTCGCCTCGGACGCCTCCCCCTGGATCACCGGCCAGGTCTATCCGGTGAACGGCGGCTTCACCTTCGCGCTCTGAGGGGCCGCCCCGCTTTCCGCGCCCGGGCCGCTGGGCTTAAAGGGTTGCCGCGGGTGGGCGTGATGGAGGCGCCGCATTGAGCGAAGAGAAGGTCTTTCCCGTTCCCGATGCCTGGTCGGCGCGCGCGCACTTCAATGGCGCGCGCTTCCAGGCCGCCTGGCAGCGGGTGGAGCAGGACCCGGATGGCTACTGGCGCGACCTCGGCCAGCGGCTCGACTGGATCAAGCCGTTCACCCAGGTAAAGGACGTCTCCTTCGACCGCGACGACTTCCGTATCCGCTGGTACGCCGACGGTACCCTGAACGCCTGCGCCAACTGCCTCGACCGGCACCTGCCGGCGCGCGCCGACGACATCGCCTTCATCTGGGAGGGGGACGATCCGGCCCAGTCGCGCGCCATCACCTACGCCGAGGCCCATCGCGAGGTCTGCCGCTTCGCCAATGTCCTCAAGGCCCAAGGCGTCAGCAAGGGCGACCGGGTGACGATCTATATGCCGATGATCCCCGAGGTCGCCTACGCCATGCTGGCGTGCGCGCGCATCGGCGCCATTCACTCGGTCATCTTCGGCGGCTTCTCGCCAGATTCCATCGCCGGGCGGATCGCCGACTGCGCTTCCCGCATCGTGATCACCGCCGACGAGGGCGTGCGCGGCGGCCGCACCGTGCCTTTGAAGCGGAACGTCGACGTGGCCCTGACCCGCTGCCCGGAGGTCGAGCGCGTCCTCGTCATCAAGCGCACCGGCGCCAAGGTCTTCATGCGCCACGATCGCGACCTCTGGTACGCCGACGAGGCCGCCAAGGTCGGCGACGATTGCCCGGCTGAGCCGATGGGCGCGGAGGATCCTCTCTTCATCCTCTACACCTCCGGCTCGACCGGAAAGCCCAAGGGCGTTCTGCACACCACCGGCGGCTACCTGGCCTGGGCCGCCTGGACCCACGAAGCCGTCTTCGATTACCGCCGTGGCGAGGTCTTCTGGTGCACCGCCGACGTCGGCTGGGTCACCGGCCACAGCTACATCGTCTACGGCCCGCTGGCGAACGGGGCCACCAGCCTCATCTTCGAGGGCGTGCCCACCTTCCCCAGCTCCACGCGGTTCTGGGAAGTGATCGACAAGCACAGGGTGGAGATCTTCTACACCGCGCCGACGGCCCTTCGGGCCTTGATGCGCGAGGGCGACGAGCCGGTGAAGCGCACCTCGCGCGCCTCGCTGCGGCTCCTGGGCACCGTCGGCGAGCCGATCAACCCCGAAGCCTGGCTCTGGTACCACCGCGTCGTCGGCGATTCCCGCTGCCCGATCGTAGACACCTGGTGGCAGACCGAGACCGGCGGCATCCTGGTCTCGCCTTTGCCGGGCGCGATTGCGCTCAAGCCCGGCTCGGCGACGCGGCCCTTGCCCGGGGTCAAGCTCGCCCTGGTGGACGCCGACGGCGGAGTGCTGGCGAACGAAGCCACCGGCAATCTGTGCCTGACCGACTCCTGGCCCGGGCAGATGCGCACCGTCTTCGGCGACCATCAGCGCTTCATTGAGACCTATTTCTCGACGTATCCAGGCAAATATTTCACCGGCGATGGGGCCAGGCGCGACGCCGACGGCTACTACTGGATCACCGGGCGGGTGGACGATGTCATCAACGTCTCCGGCCATCGCCTCGGCACGGCCGAGGTCGAAAGCGCCCTGGTGGCCCATCCGGCGGTGGCCGAGGCCGCGGTCGTCGGCTTCCCGCACGACATCAAGGGCCAGGGCATCTACTGCTACGTCACCCTGGCCGTGGGCCACGACGCCACCGAGGCTTTGCGCGCCGAGCTGGTGACCTGGGTGCGGCGCGAGATCGGCCCGTTCGCCACCCCCGACGTCATCCAATGGGCCCCGGGACTGCCCAAGACGCGCTCAGGCAAGATCATGCGCCGGATCCTGCGCAAGGTGGCCGAGGGCGCCACCTCGGACCTGGGCGACACCACTACCCTGGCGGACCCAACCGTTGTCGACGACCTCGTCGCCAACGCCCGCGCGCTCCTGCCAGCCCAATAGCGGAGACCTAGAGACATGCTGATCTGGAAGGTGGGCGAGGTGACGATCAAACGGATCGTCGAGATGGAGCTGCCCATCCCCTACGACGAGCGCGTGTCGTTCATCCGGCAGGCCACGCCGGCGGCGCTGCGAGAGCTCCCGTGGCTCTTTCCGAACTACGTTGCCGATGACGGCGCCTTGAAGCTCTCCATCCATGCCCTGCTGGTCGAAGCGCCCGGCATGCGGCTGGTGGTGGACACTTGCATCGGCAACGACCGGCCGCGCACCATCACCGGAAATCAGGCGCTCTCCACCTCGTTCCTCAGCGATCTTGGGGCTGCTGGCTGGGCGCGCGACAGCGTCGACGCCGTCATCTGCACCCATCTGCACGTCGACCATGTGGGCTGGAACACCATGCTCGAAGACGGCCGCTGGGTCCCCACCTTTCCCAAGGCGAAATACCTGATCGGCAAGCAGGAGTACGCTTTCTGGAGCGCCCACGAGGACGGCGAGCAGCAGACCATCCTCGCCGATTCGGTAAAGCCTGTGCTCGACGCGGGCCTGGCGCAACTGGTCGAGATGGATCACGTCCTCAGCCCCGAAGTCCGGCTTCAACCGACGCCTGGTCACACCCCGGGGCACGTCAGCGTCGTCATCCAAAGCGCCGGCGAAACGGCGCTCATCACCGGCGACGCCATCCACCATCCCTGCCAGATGGCCCACCCCGACTGGTCGCCCTGGTTCGACAGCGACGGCGCCGCCGCCGCGGTTACCCGCAAGGGCATTCTCGAACAGGTGGCGGACCAGCCCATCCTCTTTATCGGCACCCACTTCGCCGCGCCTACAGCAGGGCGGGTCGTGCGCGACGGGGACGCCTACCGCCTGGAAGCTTGAGGCCGCTCTCCTTGCCCTACTTTGTGGTCACCGCCATCGACCGGCCGGATTGCCTCCCCTTGCGGATGGCGACGCGCGAGGCCCACTTCGCCTTCGCCCGCGCCAACACCGACAAGATCCGCTTCGGCGGCCCGTTCCTCGACGGCGCCGGCGACATGGCCGGCTCGCTCATGATCGTGGAAGTCGCCGACCGCGCGGCGGCGGAGGCTCTGAGCGAGGCCGACCCTTATCGCCGCGCCGGCCTCTTCGAGACGGTCGACATCCGTCCCTGGAAGCACACCTTCGGCGCCTTGCCGTGAGGAGGTGGGGCTTTCTTTTGCCCTTTCTGATGGCGCCGCTGGTTGTCCGGGCAGCCGGAACGGCTCGCGACGATCTTGCCAGCTAACACGCCCTCTCGCGGGGCTCGATACCTACTTTGCATCTTGACATCACATGCCATGTGTGTTGCAATCCGCAATCACCCCGCTCACCCCTACTACGAGCGCCGAAGTCTCGATGACCGACTCAGCCGATCCGCTCCTGCCGCGGATGTCCAGCCTCTCCCTGTTGTCCGCGTCCCGCGAGGCGGGCCAGCTAATGCGTGTCGAGCATGCCAAAAGCTTGTACAGGGGTGCGCCAGATCCGTGCGCCGGCGAGCACCAGCGGGCGGAAACGAGCACAGACGAGCCGAAACGAGCCGATTCGAGCCGATTCGCGCCGATTCGAGCCGATTCGAGCCGATTCGAGCCGATTCGAGCCGCCCGACAGCGCCCTTGTCCAGGCAGCTCGAGGTGGTCAAGGCGTTGAATACAAAAGAAAAACCAGATGGCGCGGCCTTGCTCGCCGCGCCCGAACCCCGCCTCAAAGCGAGCGAACCGCCTCATTTCGGCGCCGGCGCGGGGTGCTAGAGACCGCGCCTATGCGCCTCCCTCTTCTCGCCCTTGCCTCCGCCCTCGTCCTTGCCGGCGCGCCCGCGCTGGCCCGGCCGGCGATCGTCGTGCCGCCGATCCGCTTTGCCGAGCACCATCTCGCCAACGGTTTGCAGGTGCTGGAATCGCGCGATGTGACCACGCCGAACGTCACCATCCAGATGTGGTACCACGTCGGCGCCAAGAACGATCCGCCGGGGCGCTCTGGCTTCGCCCACCTGTTCGAGCACCTGATGTTCAAGGCCACCCGCGACATGCCGCCCGAGGAGATGGATCGCCTCACCGAAGACGTGGGCGGCATGAACAACGCCTTCACCGCCGACGACACCACCGCCTTTTACGAAGTCGTCCCCGCCAACCAGTTGCAGCGGCTGATCTGGGCCGAGGCCGAGCGCATGAACTCGCTCGTCGTCGACGAGGCGAACTTCCATTCCGAGCGCGCCGTGGTGGAGGAGGAACTGAGGCAGCGCGTGCTCGCCGCGCCCTACGGCAGGCTCTTCTACCTCGACATCGCGCGCGATTCGTTTTCGGTGGTCCCGTATCGCCGTCCGCCCATCGGCTCGATCGCGAACCTCGAGGCCGCCGACCTCGCCGACGTGCGCGCCTTCCACGCCATCTACTACCGCCCCGACGACGCCACCTTGGTGGTCGCCGGCAACTTCGATCCGCGCCAGCTCGACGCCTGGATCGAAAAATACTTCGGCGCGACTCCGAGACCCGCTGCGCCCATCCCGCAGGTGACGGCTGTCGAGCCCGCGCGCACGACCTCGCGCGTGGTCGACGACTATGGCCCCAATGTCCCGCTGCCGGCGGTCGTCATCACCTGGCTGGCGCCGCCCGCGGCCAGCCCCGACGCCGCCGCGCTCCAGGTCCTCGATGCGGTGCTCACCGCCGGCAAGTCGTCACGGCTCTACGACGACCTCGTCTACAAATCCGAACTTGCCGACCAGGTGTTCTCCTCCGCCGACCTGCATCTGAAGGCAGGCCTGTTCTATGCCGGCCTCATCCTCGCCGGCGGCAAGACCGCGGACCAGGGCCTGGCCGCCCTTCGCTCCGAGATCGCCCGCGTGCGCGCCGCGCCGGTTGGCGCCGCCGAGCTGGAAATCGCCAAGAACCAGATCCTCGCCCAGACGGTGCGCGAGCGCGAGACCATCCAGGGCCGCGCCAACGCCCTTGGAGACGCCGTGGTCGAGGAAGGCGATCCCAACCGCGCCAACACCGACGTCGCCTCGGTGGCGGCCGTCACCCCCGCCGACGTCCAGCGGGTGGCGTTGAAGTATCTCGACCCGAAGACGGAAACGGTGATCCGCTACCTGCCCGCGACGGCGCGGCCCGCGGGGGCGCTGGGCGCCGCCTCGGCCGCGCCCGCCTCCGACGTCGGCCTCGTGCCGTTGCCGCCCACCAACGCCCCGGTCGCCACCCTGCTGCCGCCGGCCGAACGCCAGGCGCCGCCGCCGGCGGGGCCCCCGGTCAAGGCGGTGCTTCCGGTCCCGGCCACGCGAACGCTGGCCAACGGCCTCGAGGTGGTGGTCGCCAAGAGCAGCGACCTGCCCCTGATCGCCGCCGATCTCTTCGTCCCGGGCGGGGCCGCCGCTGATCCGCCCGGCAAGTCGGGCCTGGGCGATCTCGTTTCGGACGTCATCACCGAGGGCGCGGCGGGCCGTTCCGCCGAGGAGATCGCACGCTCGACCGAAGCGCTCGGCGCCGACCTGGAGGCCAGTTCCTCCTCCGAGCATCAGGCGCTGGCCCTGAGCGTTCTGGCGCCACAGGCGAGCGCGGCCCTGGCCATCATGGCCGATGTCGCCGAGCGCCCGACGTTCGCGCCTCAGGAACTGGAGCGGGCCCGCAAGCAGGCCCTGGACGAACTCGCCGTGGCCTATCAGCAGCCGGGCGAGCTTGCCGGCATCGTCGACGAGCCCCTGGTCTTCGCCGGCACCCCGCTGGGCCATGCCCAGGACGGCACCCCTGCCAGCCTTCCCGCCATCGGTCGCGCCGATCTGGCGACCTATCAGCAGACCTGGTGGCGGCCGGACAACGCCATCCTGGTGGTCACCGGCGACGTCACCCCAGAGCGGGGTTTCGCGTTGGCGCAGCAGGCATTCGGCGGTTGGACCCGGCCTCCCGGGCCGCCGCCCGCGGTCCCGCAGGTCGCGCCGAGCGCCGCCCCACGCCAGGTCGCCGTAGACCTGCCTGGGACCGGTCAGGCGGCGGTGGTTCTGTCCGGCCCGACCATCAGCCGCAGCGACCCGGGCTATTACCAGGCCCTCGTCGCCGACCAGGTGCTGGGCGGCGGCTATTCGGCGAGGCTGAACCAGGATGTCCGCGTAAAGCGCGGCCTTTCGTACGGCGCCGGCTCCGAGCTTTCGGCCATGCGGCAGAGCGGCCTTTTCGCCGCCCAGGCCCAGACGCGCAACGAGGCCGCCGGCCAGGTCGCCGATCTCATGGCCGCCGATATCGCCGCCCTCGCCGGCTCGCCGCCCGACCCCGAGGAACTGGCGAATCGGAAGTCGGCCCTTGTCGGCGCCTATGGCCGCGAGCTCGCCACGGCGGCGGGGCTTGCCGACGTGCTCGGGACGCTGGCGGTCGAAGGCGTGCCTCCGGCCGAGCTCGACGTCTGGCCCGACAAGGTCCAGGCGGTGACTGCAGACCAAGTGGTCGGCGCCGCCCGAGCCGCGCTGGACCCGCGTCGCCTCTCTCTGATCGTCGTTGGCGATGCTTCGAAGTTCGGCCCAGGGCTCGAGGCCGCCCACCCCGGCCTGACCATCATTCCGGTCAGTCGCCTGGACCCGGATTCGCCCACCCTGGCGCGCGTCCCGTGAGCGAGGCTGGGACGCCCGAGACGCCGCCGGACCGGCTCGCGGTCGACCCGGCCAGCCCCTGGTACGACGCCGCCGTCCTGGCCAGGGGCGTGGGCGTGCGCTTCAAGGGCGAGGAGCGCACCAATGTCGAGGAATACTGCGTCAGCGAGGGCTGGGTGCGCCTCGCCGTGGGCAAGGGCGTCGATCGCAAGGGCCGACCGATCTCGATCAAGGTCGCCGGCGCGGTCGAGCCTTACTTCCGCGAGCCGTGATCGACCTGCGGACGCCTTCGGCCAAACTCCTGCCGGCCTACATCGCGGCCCTCGAGCGCGGCTTCGAACCCGACAATGTCCTTGGGCCGCAAAGCACGCGCATGGAGCTCGACCACATCGCCGACGACCCGGCAACCTTCCTCGCGGCCCAGGATGACCGCGACGGCGCCGGGCCGGCGATCACCCTGCCCGACGGTTCGCAGGTCCAGCGGCTGCCGAGCGTCACCCGGTGGATATGGGACGATGGCTTCTGCGGTCTGATCGGCTTCCGCTGGGCCGTTGGAACCGAGGCGCTGCCGCCCACCTGCCCAGGTCACATCGGCTATGCGGTGGCGCCCTGGGAGCGCGGCCGTGGCCGGGCCACCGCGGCGCTCGCTCTGATGCTGCCGCTCGCCCGCGACGAAGGTCTGAGGTTCGTCCACGTCACCACCGATCCGGACAACCACGCTTCGCAGCGGGTCATCGAGAAGAACGGCGGGCGCCTCATCGAGCTGTTCGACAAGCCAGCCGCGCTCGGCGGCGGCCCGGCCCTGCGCTTCCGTATCGACCTCGTGCCGGTCTAAGGGGATCGACACGCATCGACGAGGAGGGGCTCAGCTTGGCCTACGCACCGTTCAATCTGGCCGGCAAGGTGGCCCTCGTCACCGGCGGCAACCGCGGCATCGGCCTTGGCATGGCCAGGGCGCTCGCCCAGGCCGGCGCCGACATCGTGGTCTGGGGCTCGAACGCCGACCGTAATCTTCAGGCGCAGGGTGAGCTCGACAAGCTCGGCGTGCGCGTCCTCACCCAGAAAGTCGATGTCGCCCGCGAGGACGAGGTCGTGGCCGCCATGGGCGAGGCGGCGGCCGCCATGGGCCGCATCGACACGGTGATCGCCAATGCCGGCATCGGCGGTGGCGCGCCGTCGTTTTCCGAGATGCCGCTGGGCACCTGGCGGCGGGTGCTGTCGGTCAATCTCGACGGCGCCTTTTTCACCTGTCGTGAGGCCTGCAAGCACATGGTCGAGCGCGCCAAGGCAGGCGATACCGCCGGCGGCTCGATCGCCGTCACCGCCTCGCTGGCGGCCATCGAGGGCGCGGCCCGCAATGAGGCTTACGCCGCCACCAAGGGCGGGGTGATCTCGATGATGAAGGCGATCGCCGTCGAGCACGCGCGCTTCGGCGTCCGCGCCAACGCCATCCTCCCGGGCTGGATCGCCACCGATATGACGGCCGGCGCCCAGACCTCGAAGGTTTTCACCGAGAAGGTCATCTCGCGCGTGCCGTCGCGCCGCTGGGGCGAGCCGGAGGATTTCGGCGGCATCGCCGTCTACCTCGCCTCGGACGCGTCGCGGTACCACTCCGGCGACTGCTTCGTCATCGACGGCGGCTACTCGATCTTCTGAGGCCTACTTCCTCGCGGCCAGCGCCGCGAGCTGCTCCTGCATCGCCGCCATCTGGCGCTTGAGCTCGGTGAGCGTGTCTTCGGATGGCTCGCTGCGCGGGGCGGCGGGCGGCGCTTCTTCGCCGCGGTAGGCGAACGGAGAGAACATCTTCATGGCCCGATCGAAGAGCGCCATGTTCTGGCGGATCTGCTCATCGAAGATGCCGACGCCGGGCGCGGCGGCGGCGAATTGGCTGCGTAGGCGCTCCTGCTGGCGCATGAAGGCGTCGAGGCTCGCCTCCAGGTAGCTCGGCAGGAAGGCTTGCATGCGGTCGCCGTAGAAGCCGATCAGCTGGCGCAGGAACTGGATGGGCAGCAGGTAGGGTCCGCGGCTCTCCTCCTCGAAAATGATCTGGGTCAGCACCTTGCGGGTGATGTCCTCGCCAGTCTTGGCGTCGTAGACGACGAAATCGACACCCTCCCTGACCATGCCGGCCAAGTCTTCGAGGGTGATGTAGCTGCTGGTCGCCTTGTTGTAGAGTCGCCGGTTCGCGTACTTCTGGATCACCACCGGCTCGGCCTTGCCGGCCTCCGCGCTCCTGGCTGAACGCGTCTCGGTCTCCTGCGCCATCGCCGGCAGGTCCTTTCCGAGCTCGGCGGCGGCGCCGCTCTTCGAGCCCCTATTGCGGCGCACTATCCTACATTGCAACTGCACACACCAGACGCCGCTCGCGCCGCGTTCGGGCGTGACGCGGAGGCGGCAATGGCGCATAGGGACGCTCCGCCACGCGCCCTCCTTGCCCTGAGATCCCGCCATGAACGACATCGTCATCGTCTCGGCCGTGCGCACGCCGGTCGGCGCCTTCAACGGCGCGCTGTCACCGCTGTTCGGTCACGACCTGGGCGCGATCGCCATCCGCACCGCCATCGATCGCGCCGGCCTGAAGGGCGCCGACGTCGACGAGGTCGTCATGGGTCAGGTGCTGCAGGCGGCGGAGGGCCAAGGCCCGGCGCGGCAGGCGGCCGTGAACGCCGGCGTTCCCGTCGAGTCGCCGGCCTGGAGCGTCAACCAGCTCTGCGGTTCGGGCCTTCGCGCCGTGGCCCTGGCCTCGCAACAGATCGCCGCCGGCGATGCTGGCGTCGTCGTGGCCGGCGGCCAGGAGAGCATGAGCCGCTCGCCGCATGCGGCGCACCTGCGTTCCGGCCAGAAGATGGGCGACCTCTCGTTCGTAGACACAATGATCAAGGACGGCCTCTGGGACGCCTTTCACGGCTACCACATGGGGCAGACAGCCGAGAACATCGCCTCCCGCTGGCAGATCACGCGCGAGGACCAGGACCGCTTCGCCGTCGCCTCGCAGAACCGCGCCGAGGCCGCCCAGGCCGCGGGGCGCTTCGCCGCCGAGATCGCGCCGGTGACCATCAAGACGCGCAAGGGCGACACAGTTGTGGACCAGGACGAATACATCCGCCACGGCGTAACCTACGATTCGGTCGCCGGACTGCGCCCGGCGTTCGCCAAGGAGGGCACCGTCACCGCCGCCAACGCCTCGGGCATCAACGACGGCGCCGCGGCCCTGGTGCTCATGACTGAAGGCGAGGCGAAGAAACGCGGCCTCAAGCCGCTGGCGCGGATCGCCTCCTGGGCGCACGCCGGGGTCGAGCCCGAGATCATGGGGACCGGCCCCATTCCCGCCACCCGCAGGGCGCTCGACAAGGCCGGCTGGAAGGTCGGCGATCTCGACCTCATCGAATCGAACGAGGCATTCGCCGCCCAGTCGATCGCGGTCGTGCGCGAGCTCGGCCTCGATCCCGCCAAGGTGAACGTCAACGGCGGCGCCATCGCCATCGGCCACCCCATCGGGGCCTCGGGAGCCCGCATCCTCACCACCCTGCTGCACGAGATGGATCGGCGCAGCGCCCGCAAGGGCCTTGCGACCTTGTGCGTCGGCGGCGGCATGGGCGTGGCCATGTGCGTCGAGCGCGCCTCCTGAGCCTCAAGGGCGCTAGGGACGGTCGGATCCGAGCGAGGGAGACGTCATGAGCAGGGCGAGAGCGGCGTTCGTGACCGGCGGCACGCGCGGCATCGGGCGGGCGATCAGCGCCCGGCTCAAGGCGGCCGGCTACCATGTCGCCGCCGGGTACGCCGGCAATGAGGTGGCGGCCCAGGCGTGCGCTGACGACCTCGGTGTCATGGTCGTGAAAGGGAACGTCTCTTCGTTCGCCGACTGCGCCGCCGCCGTCACCAAGGTCGAATCGGAGCTCGGCCCGATCGATGTGTTGGTGAACAATGCCGGCATCACCCGCGACGCCATGCTGCACAAAATGACCGAGGCCCAGTGGACGGAGGTCATCCACGTCAATTTGGCGTCGATCTTCAACATGACCCGAAACGTCATCGAGGGCATGCGGGAGCGCGGCTTTGGCCGCATCATCAATATCAGCTCCATCAACGGCCAGAAGGGCCAGATGGGGCAGACCAATTACTCCGCCGCCAAAGCCGGGATGATCGGCTTCACCAAGGCCCTGGCCCAGGAAAACGCGCGCAAGGGCATCACCGTCAACGCCATCGCGCCGGGCTACATCGACACCGAAATGGTGGCGCAGGTGCCCAAGCAGGTTCTCGACCAGATCATCGCCGGAATTCCGGTCGGACGCTTGGGCATGGCGGATGAAATCGCCCGCTGCGTCGCCTTTCTGGCGGCCGAGGACGCCGGCTTCATCACCGGCGCCACCCTCACCGTAAACGGCGGCCAGTACATCACCGGCTGAGCCGGAGCAGCTCCCAGGGCTGTAACCGCCGCGCCACAGCCCTTAGGCATATTCATCGCACTTGGCCCGCGACAGGGCGCGTCGTCCAAAATCGGCCGCGATCGGAAGTTGGATTCCCGGGGCCATGGCCTCGTCACCAACGGTCCCGACCGGTCCCCGGCTCGGGAACGTGCTTATTGTGGCCGCCAGCCTCGCCGTGCTGGCGGCGCCGGCGCTCGCTCGGGGCCCGGCGAGGATCGCCTCCGAGCGCAGCGCTGCGACCGGCCGGCCGAGCGCCTGGGCCAGGGCGACCGCAGGTGATTCGGGTTGGATGCGGGCTCGTCTCACGGAGCCGAGTCCGCCCGACGGCGCCGGGGCCGTCGCCCGTTACCGGACCGACGATGGCGCCGTTTTCATTCTCGACCGCAGCTCGCGCCAGCCGTTGCTCAAGTTCGAGGACAGCTCGGAAGTGTGGGTGCTATGGCCGGAACGCGGCCCTCGCGGCGACATCATCTATCGCAACGACGCCGGCCAGCCGGTGCTGCGGGCGACTCGGCTCGGCGGCATGACGGTATTCACCGATCGCCGCCCCGGCGGGGCGGCGGCGTCCTTCGACGGGGGGGCCACGCCGCTCCGTCTCACACCGCTCGGACCGGTGGCGCTCTACCAGCGCTTGTTCCAGGCGTCGGTGCGCTGCACCCGCGCCGCCGGACGCCTGATTGGATTCGACGCGCCGGACGCCAGCCCGGCTTCCGACCCCTTGATCGCCGACGCCGCGCTCACCGCCGCCGCCGCTCTTGCCAATCTCTCCGCCCGGCCCGGCGGCAAGGCGCGGCTGGCCAGCATCTCCAAGGTCGCCTTTCTCGAAGGCGCGCGCACCGGGGTCAGCTACAAGAGCGGCGTGGTCACCATCACCGTGGCGCCCTCGTGGGGGGTCGCCGGGCGGCCGTCCTCGGAGAAGATCCTCCAGGCGCTCGGCGTGCGTTAGCCGCGAAAAGCGTCCTTGGCGGCGCGGATGGCGCCGAAGGCCTCCCAGGCCGGCGCACCGGTCTTGCCGACACGGTCCGCCAGCGCCGGCGCTCGCAGGAAAGGATTGGTCGCTTTCTCTGCGCCGATGGTCGTTGGCACGGTCGGCTCGCCGCGCGAGCGGGCGGCGAACACCGCTTCGGCCCTTTGCTTGAGCGCCGGGCCATCGTCGACGCTGAGGGCGAAGCGGGCGTTGGCGGCCGTGTACTCGTGGGCACAGTAGACGCGGGTGTCGTCGGGGAGCGCCGCCAGGCGCTGCAGGCTGGCCCACATCTGGTCGGGTTTGCCTTCGAACAGGCGCCCACAGCCTAGGGCAAACAGGGTGTCCCCAACAAAGGCGATCCGGTCGGTGGCATCGAAATACGCGATGTGTCCCAGCGTGTGCCCGCCGGTCTCGATCACCTCGAATGTCGTCTCCCCGAGCTCCGCCCGGTCGCCGCCGGCGACCACCCGGTCGAGCGGTGCGATCCGCCGCACCTCGGCTGGACCGACGGCCTTGGCCCCGGTGGCGGAGATGACCTCGGCGTTCCCGCCCGCGTGGTCCGGATGCCAGTGGGTGTTGAAGATGAAATCCAGTCCCCAGCCGGCCTGTTCGAGTTCCGCCAGGATGGCGGCGGCGTCGGGGGTGTCGATGCACGCCGTCTTGCCACTGGCCTGGTCGCGGATGACGAAGCCGTAGTTGTCGGACAGACAGGGGAACTGGCGGACCTCCAGGGGCATGCTTCCTCCTCCCTCGGGCGGGGCCGGACTCTTCGGCGCATCGGCTCTAGACTTCAAGTTCGAATCGGGCCGGCTCCACCATGCGCCAGGACGTCCTCGAGCTTCGCGCCTTCTACGCCTCGCCGCTGGGAAGAGCGGCGCGCGAGATGGTTTCGCGCAAGCTCGTCGAGGCTTGGGAAAGCTTGAACGGCCTCGACGCCCTGGCGCTCGGCTACGCCACCCCGTTCCTTGGCCCGATCGCCGCCGGCGCCCGCCGCATCGTTGCCGTCATGCCCGCGGCCCAGGGGGTGGAAACCTGGCCGGCCGGCGCGCGCAACTGCGCCTTCCTGGCTGACGAGGCCGCGCTGCCCCTGCCGAACGCCCTCTTCGACCGCATCTTGGCCGCCCACGCTTTGGAGGAGAGCGACGATCCGCTGGCGTTGTTGCGCGAAGCCTGGCGGGTCCTGGCGCCGCAGGGACGCCTGATCATTGTCGCCGCGTCCCGCCATGGGCCGTGGGCTGACGCCGAAGGCTCACCCTTTGGTCATGGCCGGCCCTTCAGCCGGCGGCAACTTGAACAACTGGTGCGCGAGGCCGAACTCGAGCCGGTGGGGTGGACCCGCGCCCTCTATGCGCCGCCGCTGACCTGGACGGCCCGCTGGGCCGAGGGCTTCGAGCACGCCGGCGCCCTGCTTTGGCCGCCGTTCGCGGGCCTCATCCTGATGGAAGCCGTGAAGCAGACCTTCGCTGTCAAGCCCAAGGGCCTTCGGGCGCGGGTCGCCCTGCCTCGGGCGCTGCGGCCGGCGCCCGCTTGACGATCGGGCGGCCCAAGGGTTGGAAGCGCAACCGCTTTGGTTCACCTTGTTCTTAAGGTGACGGCGCCGCGGAGGCCTTGCTCGAGATGAAGATGATCGTGGCGGTCATCAAGCCGAGCCGGCTGGACGCCGCCCTGGAGGCAGTGACCGAGGCCGGCGCATCGGGCCTCACGGTCACCGAGGTGCGCGGCTACGGCCGCCAGCGCGGCAAGACCGAAGTCTATCGCGGCGCCGAGTACGAGATTCGCCTGCTGCCCAAGGTGCGGCTGGAAATCGCCGTCGCCGATGACCTAGCGCCCAAAGTGGTCGAGGCGCTGCAGGCCGCGGCCAACACCGGCAAGATCGGCGATGGCAAGGTCTTCGTCATGGATCTCGAAGGGGCGCTGCGCATCCGCACCGGCGAGCGCGACGCGGCCGCCATCAGCGGCTGAGGACGAAGAGGGCCGCCTCGGCGCGCCAGTTCTCCAGCCGCGAGCGCGGATCGATCCGACGAGCGGGCGCGCGCGTCGATAGAGCCGCGCACGCCTCGATTGTCAGGCCGAGCTCATCGCAGAGCCGGGTCAGGTCGGCGAGGGTGCACAGGTGAATGTTGGCCGTCGCCCACCAAGGATCCGGCAAGGCGGCGGTCTCCGGCATGCGGCCGTGAAAGAGCAGCTCCAACCGCACCCGCCAGTGACCGAAGTTCGGGGCAGAGACGATGGCCTTGCGTCCGACGCGCAGCAGTTCGGTGAGCACGTGCCTGGGACTGCGCACCTGAGGGAGCGTCTGGGAGAGGATGGCGTAATCGAAAGCGTTCTCGGGGAAGTAGTCGAGGTCGTGGTCGGCGTCGCCCTGCGCCACCGAAAGGCCGCGGGCGAGACAGGCCGACACGCCTTGCGGGCTGATCTCCAGGCCGCGACCGTCGACGCCGCGCTCGCGCTCCAGCAACTCCAGCAACTCGCCCTCGCCGCAACCAACGTCGATCACCTTGGCCCCGGCGGGGACCAGGCGGGTGATCTCGCGCAGGTCCTCGCGGACCTGGGTCGGCGCGACCGCCCTCATCTAGAGGTCCCGCGCGCCGGCGGCGGACTCGAGAAAGCCGCCCAGGGCAGAGCGCAGCACCGGCTCGTCGAGGAGAAAAGCGTCATGACCCTTGTCGGTCGCGATCTCGACGAAACTGGCGCGGGCGCCCGCCGCGTTCAGCGCCCGAACGATGGCGCGGCTTTCGACCGACGGGTAAAGCCAGTCCGAGGTGAAGGAGACGACGAAGAAACGCACCTCCCCTGCGCCAGCGAAAGCGCGCGCCAGATTGCCCCGGTGGGCCGCGGCAAGGTCGAAGTAATCCATGGCGCGGGTGATGTAGAGATAGGAGTTGGCGTCGAAACGCTCGACGAAGCTGGCGCCCTGGTGGCGCAGGTAGCTCTCTACCTGGAAATCGGCGTCGAAGCCCCAGGAAAGACCATCGCCCTGTAGCTCGCGCCCGAACTTGCGCTGCAGCGCCGCCTCAGAGAGATAGGTGATGTGCGCCGCCATGCGCGCAACCGCCAAGCCCTTTTCCGGTCTACGGCCGGTGCGCGCATAAGCCCCCCCGGCCCAGTCCGGATCCGCCATGATCGCCTGCCGCCCAACTTCGTGGAGGGCGATGTTCTGGGCCGAATGACGCGCTGCCGCGGCGATGCACACGGCCGAGACCAGCCGCTCGGGGTAGTCAGCCGCCCACTGCAGGACCTGCATGCCTCCCATCGAGCCGCCAATCACCGAAAGCAGGCGCTTGATCCCCAGCGCCTCGACCAGCATGGCCTGGGCCCGCACCATGTCCGCTATGGTGATCATGGGGAAGGCGAGGCCGAAAGGCTCGTCCGTGCCCGGATCAATCGAGCCGGGGCCGGTGCTTCCCATGCAGCCGCCGACGACGTTCGAACAGATGATGAAGTGCCGTTCGGGATCGAGGGGCAGGCCCTGCCCGACCAAACTCGACCACCATCCGGGCCGGCCGCTCACCGGGTGTGGCCCGGTCACATGCTGGTCCAGCGTCAGGGCGTGGCAGACCAGGATGGCGTTCGAGCGCGCTTCGTTCAGACGGCCGAAGGTGCGGTAGGCGATCTCCAGCGGGGCCAGAGTCGCGCCGCAGTCGAGCCGCAGCGGAGCTTCCCCGGCGAAGCGGATAACCTCGCCCGGCGCAGCTTCGGCCCGCGCGCCCAGGACTGTCATGGCGCGCGAAAGGCCCGGATCGATGAGTACTGTCAACCGCCAGCCCCCTCACTCCGAGCGCGAGCGTTGTTCCTGCCGGCCCCGCGTGCCTCTATGAAGCAGCCATGCGCCGCCTCGTCCTCTTCCGCCACGCCAAGGCCGAAGCGCACGCGGCCGGCGGCCGCGATTTCGACCGCGGTCTCACCAAGCGCGGGCGTCGCGACGCCGAACTCATGGGCAAGGTGATCGTACAGGAGGGCTTCGCACCGGACGTGGCCCTGGTGTCGTCGGCCAAGCGCGCGCGCCAGACTTGGCAGGCCGCGGCCACCGCCATGCCAAGCGCGGCGTGCGAACTGCATCCCGACCTCTACAACGCGAGCCCCGAAGAGATCGCCACCGCCGTCAGGTCCGCGGCGCGAAGCGCGGGCACCGTCATGGTGATCGGCCACAACCCCGGCCTGCAGGAATTAGCGGTCAACCTCCTTGTCGAAGGCGGCGCCGAGGAGGACATCGAACGCGTGTCGCAGAAGTTCGCCACCGCCTCGGTGGCCGTGTTCGGCATCGCCTCCGACGGCAAGGCCAGCCTTTGCGGCCTCTATCACGCCCGCGACCACGGCGGCGACGGCGAGTGAGGCGCGCCAGGCGCCAACAGAAGCGGCAATGATGGGCGCTTGGGGCGTAGCCGCCCGCGCCTTGTCGATCCTGCCCCCGGAGACCGCTCATCGGCTGACGTTGGCCTCGCTCCGCCTCGGAATGAAGCCGAAGGCCGATGCCCAGCCCGATCCGATCCTGGCCTGCGAACTGGCCGGACTGCGCCTGCCCAGCCCCATTGGCCTGGCGGCCGGGTTCGACAAGAACGCCGTCGCGCCGGACGCTCTGCTCGAGGCCGGGTTTGGCTTCGTCGAGTGCGGCACGGTCACCCCACGCCCTCAGGCCGGCAATCCGAAGCCTCGGGTTTTCCGGCTCCGCGAAGACCGGGCCATCATCAATCGCCTGGGGTTCAACAGCGGCGGCCTGGGACCGTTCGCGCAGCGCTTGGCGCGCCGCGCCCGCAGGGCGCACGCGGGCGTCGTGGGCGCGAACATTGGCGCCAACCACGACTCTCCCGATCGCGTTGGGGACTACCTCGAAGGTTTGGAGCGCCTCTGGGGGCTCGCGGATTACTTCACCCTGAACATCTCCTCTCCCAACACCGAGGGCCTGCGCGCCCTCCAGGACCGCGATGCGCTCGTCGAGCTGCTCGCCCGGGTCGCCGAGGCGCGCGATCGCCGCGCCGGCGCAGCAACGACGACGCCGATCTTCCTCAAGGTCGCCCCCGATCTGAGCGAACCTCAGATCGAGGCCATTGCCGCGACCGCCGTTCGGTTCAAGCTCGACGGACTCATCGTTTCCAACACCACGGTGGCCCGGCCTGCCGGCCTCAGATCGCACCATCGGAGCCAGCGAGGCGGGCTCTCCGGCGCGCCGCTGATGGAGCCTTCGACGCGCCTGCTCGCCCAGTTCCGGACCGTCACCGCCGGCCGCCTGGCGCTCGTTGGCGTCGGCGGCGTCGCCAGCGGGGCCGACGCCTACGCCAAGATCCGGGCCGGCGCCGGCGCGCTGCAACTCTACACAGCTTTGACATTCGCCGGCCCAGGCCTGATCGCCGGGATCGGGCGCGAGCTCGCAGCACGTTTGCGCGCCGATGGCTTCGGCGCCGTGCGCGAGGCCGTGGGCGCGACGTGACCCGGTGGCGGGCATTGCGGCGCTTCGGCCCTGTCGCCGCCATCGCCGTCATTACCGCGATGGTCCTCGCCAGCGGCTTTTGGCGGGAGCTCAGCTGGTCGCACCTGGCGGCCTGTCGCGCCTGGCTGAAGTCGCTTGCCGCCGCCCACTTCGGCCTAGGCTTGGCCCTCTTCGGCCTTGCGGTCACCCTCGTCGTGATTGCCTGCCTCCCGGGGATGAGCGCTCTGGGTCTGCTGGCGGGCGTTCTTTTCGGCGCCTGGATTGGCGGCGCCGCGACGCTCGTCGCCTGTGTTGTCGGCTCAGTGCTGCTATTCCTCGCCTGCCGGACAGCCTTCGGCGGCTGGGCCCGTCGGCGCGGCGCCAAGTGGGTGCGCAACATCGCCGAGAGCTTCTCCGAGCACCCGTTCACCACCCTCCTGGCTCTCAAGTTGTTCCCAGCCGTGCCCTACTTCGTCCCCAACGTAGCGGCGGCTCTGGCGGCCGCGCCGCTCTGGGCGGTGGCCGCAGCCACCGCCGTGGGCAGCGCGCCGCTGTGCTTCCTGCTCGCTGCCATGGGCGCCGGGGCCGGCGGCGCGCTCGGCTCTGGCGCGCCGCTCACGGCCCGGCTCGTCCTCGGCCCGCGTCTGCTGCTGCCGCTGGCGGGCCTGGGCCTGTTGGCGCTCGCTCCGGTGGCCTGGCGCGCGGCGCGTCGGAACCGCCGGTGAGCCGCACCTTCATTGCCGCTGTGCGCGCGGTAAAGTAACGCATCGGCGATGGCGGACGCCGCCCCTCCGCAACTTGCGCCCCAGCATCCGCCCGCGGAGACCGTCCCCGCAGCCCCGCCCGAGCGCCGGGCCTTCTTCCCGGGCGGACTTTCGGCGCGGCTGCTGCTCCTCACCGTCGCCATCGTCGTCCTCACCAACCTTCTGATCCTGCCGCAGAATCTCGACGCCTTCGAGGTGCAATGGCTGAGCGACCGGCTCCGGGCCGCCGAGCTGGCCTCGATGGTCGAGGAGACCGCGCCTGGAGGCGTGGTCACAGGACGGGTTTCGGACACGCTGATGGCGAGCGCCGGCGTCGTGTCCGTCGCCTTGCAGACCGACGGCGAGCGGCGGCTGATCCTGCAGGCGCCACGGCTGAAGCGCACGCCGTATCTGGTGGACCTGCGACGCCCCAATCCGCTTTCCTGGCTCACGCCGGTGCGGACGCTGCTCTTTGGGGGTGACCGCATGGTCCGGGTCATGGCCCGGCCGCAGTTCCGCGCCGGCGAATTCGTCGAGATCGTCGTTCCGGACGGGCCGCTGAAGGCCGGACTGATCGCCCAGCTCCGACGCTTTGTCGCCGGCGCTGTGATCACCTCGATCGCCGCCGGCGCAGTCGTCTACCTGTCGCTGGCGCTCTTCCTGGTGCTGCCCATGCAGCGAATCACGCGCTCGATGGAGCGTTTCCGCGCCGATCCGTCGGACCCGCGCGCCCGGATCCATCCATCGCGCCGGCGCGACGAAATCGGGCGTGCGGAGCGCGAGCTGGAACGCATGCAAGCCGATCTGCGCGCCGCCCTAACCTCGCGCGCGCGCTTGGCTGCGCTCGGCGAAGCGGTCGCCAAGATCAACCACGACCTGCGCAACATGCTCACCAGCGCCCAGATCGCCTCAGAGCGCATCGCCGCTTCGGGCGACCCGCGCGTGGCCCAATCCCTGCCGCGATTGGAGCGGGCGCTAGACCGGGCCGTTGCGCTCGCCTCCAATGTGCTCGCGTTCGGCCGCAGCGAGGAGCTGCCGCCGGAAAAGCGGCCGGCGCCGCTCGCCGCCGCCATCGACGAAGCCGCCGACGATGCGCGCCTCGCCCCAGGGGGGGTCGCTCTGCAGAACGAGGTCGCCACGGACGCCACCGTCGAGGCCGATCCCGAGCAGCTGCACCGGATCCTGGTGAACGTGCTGCGCAACGCCCGCGAGGCGATCGACGGGGCCGAGGATCGGGGGGGCGTCGGCAGGATAACCGTGCGCCTCTCGCGCCGGGATGGCGCCGCCTTGGTGCGCATCGCCGACGACGGCCCGGGCATCCCCGAGCAGGTCCGTTCCAGCCTTTTCCAGCCGTTCGTGGGCTCCACGCGCCGCGGCGCTGGGCTGGGCCTGGCGATCGCACGCGAACTCGCCCAGGGTCACGGTGGCGATCTGGAGCTGGTGCGCACCGGGCCAAAGGGGACGGTATTCGAGCTTCGCCTGCCGGCCTAAAGCTCGGTGCGAACGCGGGCGAGTTCGGGAAAGAGGGGCGCCGTCAGGGTCCGTGCGAGATACGCCGCCCCGGCGCTCCCACCCGTGCCGCTCTTCCAGCCGATGATGCGCTCCACGGTCTTCAGATGGGCAAAGCGCCAGCGGGCGAAGCCGAAGTCCAGATCGACGAGCTTTTCGGCAAGTTCGTAGAGATCCCACCAACGCTCCGGCTGGCGATAGACCGCCAGCCATGCCGCCTCGATGGCATTCGAACGCGCTTGGCCCTTCCCCTCGAGCCCTGTGAAGCCGCGGCGGCCCAGGAGCGCAACGGTTTGGTCGTAGAGGCTTGGCTCCGCCAGCGCCGCCTCCAAGGTCGCACGTTCGGCGCCGGCGCGGTTGGCCAGAATCGCCGGATCTTTCAATCCGAGCGCGACCTCGATCAGACGGAACTGCCGCGATTGGAAACCCGAGGAAGCGCCCAAAGCGGGCCGGATGGCGAGGTATTCAGTGGGCGTCAGCGTCGCCAGGACGTCCCAGGCCTGGATCATCTGCGAAAGGACCCGCACGACCCGCGCGATCATCTTCAGGGCCGGCCCGAGGTCATCGACGGCGATCGCCGCGCGGGCCGCGGAAAGCTCATGCAGGACGAGCTTCATCCACAGCTCGGAGACCTGGTGGATGACGATGAACAGCATCTCGTCGTGGGCGCCGGACGTGGGCGCTTGCGCCGACAGCACCCGATCGAGCTTGAGATAGCGGGCGTAGGTGAGTTCGCTGTCGGCCATTGGGCAAGGCTTGCGTGACGGATTTGAACGTCACCCGCTCGCTGAGCGGCAAACGGGGCGGCCTCGGGACACTAGCACGCTAGCGCCCTTGGTCTTAGAGCCGCCGCCATGAGCGGCGCGCGGCCTGGCGAGCGCAACCTGATCACCGACGTCGCCGGCATAGCGGTCGGGCAGGCGACGGACGAGACGGCTCGCACCGGCGTCACGGTCATCCTGCCGAACGAGCGCGCGGTGGCGGCGGTCGACGTGCGCGGAGGAGCGCCGGGCACCCGCGAGACCGACGCCCTGGCCACAGCCAGACTGGTGCAGGCCGTCGACGCGATCGTGCTCTCCGGCGGCTCAGTCTTCGGGCTCGCCGCCGCCGACGGCGTCACCGCCGCGCTGGCCGCCAAGGGGCGAGGCTACCGGCTGGCGCCGGGCGCGCCGCCGGCGCCGGTCGTGCCGGCGGCCATCCTCTTCGATCTCGCCAATGGCGGCGACAAGGACTGGGGCGAGGCGACGCCTTACCGCGAGCTTGGCCGGCGGGCGCTGGACGCCGCCAGAACAGACTTCCAGCTCGGCGCGGCCGGCGCCGGCGCCGGCGCCATGGCAGGCGCCCTGAAGGGAGGGACCGGGTCGGCGAGCGTCGTCCTCGAGGGCGGTTGGACGGTCGGCGCGATCACCGCGGTCAACAGCTACGGCTCGGTCGTCGTTCCGGGGGGCAGGACATTCTGGGCGGCGCCGTTCGAGGTCGAGGCCGAGTTCGGCGGGGTCCCTCGCAGCGAGCCGCGCGCCGGCGCCGATGACTGGGGCTTGGCAAAGCCCCGCGCCCGCGCTGGTGAGAACACCACCATCGCCTGCGTCGCCGTCGACGCAGCGCTGGACCGCGCCCAGCTCGAGCGCATCGCGCTCATGGCCCAAGACGGTCTGGCGCGCGCCATCCGCCCTTGCCATGCGCCCTTCGACGGCGACGTTGTCTTCGGCTTGGCGACCGGACGGCGCTCGATCGCGGTTGCTGAAGCGGAGTGGCTGGTGGCCCGCCTGGGCGCAGCCGCCGCTGACTGCCTTGCCCGTGCCGTCGCCCGCGCCGTCTACTACGCCCGCGCCTGGCCCGGCTCGGGCGTCCGGGCCTGGTGCGACCTGTCGGATCCAGGTCGCTAGGCTAGGCGCCCGCGCAGCGCGACAGATCCTCCGGACTCTGAATGGTGGTCTCCAAATCGGTTACGAGACCGGTCGAGAGCGCATAGACCCAGCCGTGCACCGCCAGCGGCTGGCCGCGCTTCCAGGCGTCCTGGATGATGACGTCGGCGGCGACATTCAGGACTTGGCGGCGGACGTTGAGTTCGCAGAGGCGCTCGAGCCGCTCCGCTCCGGAGAGCCCCTCCAGCTCCGCCGCCTTGGCGCGCGCCAGCTCGCGGATGGGCGCCAGCCAGTGGTCCACCAGCCCGCGACGGACCCCATCCACGGCCGCCGCCACGCCGCCACAGCCGTAGTGGCCGACCACCAGGATGTGCTCCACTCCCAGCGCCTCGACCGCGAACTGCAGCACCGACAGGTAATTGGCGTCCTGAGGCGGGGCGAGATTGGCGATGTTGCGGTGTACGAAGAGCTCGCCCGGGTCGAGGCCGACGATCTCGTTGGCAGGGACGCGGCTGTCGGCGCAGCCGATCCACAGGTGCTTGGGCGCCTGCTGCCCGACGAGGCGACTGAAAAACCCCGGATCCTCGGCCGTCCTGCGCGCCGCCCAGGCGCGGTTGTTCGCCTTCAGCTTGTCGAGCATCTAGGTCAGGGCGGCCGCGGTGTCTTCGGCGACGAAGCCTTTCCAGCCGCGCATGTAGCCCAGGAAGGCTTCCCCCAGGCCCTCGGCGCGCAGGTACTCGGCGCTCACCGGCAGCGTCGCGCTGGCGAAATCGGGATCCTCGGCGGCGCGGCGAGGCCAATCATGGTGCAGGATCGCCGCCCGGCCCAGGATAGCGTAGTCGGCGCGGTGGGCGAGCGTCTCACGCGCGCCGGTGGCGGTCAGGATCTTGCCCGCGGCCCCAAGACGGGTGCGGCCGCGCGGCAAGTCGGCGAACCAGTCGATCAGCGGCTTTTCCGCGAACGCCGGCTCGACGGGAGTTTTGAAGACGTCCCACAGGCTCATGTCGAGGTAGTCGATCTTGCCACTGGTCATCAGTTCGGCAGCGAGCGCCCGCATCTCCGCTGTCGCCAAGCCAAAGCGTTCCGCCGACAGGCGCACGCCGAGCTGGAAGTCACCTCGGCACCGCTGCCGCACGCCCTCGATGATCTCCCACAGGATGGTGGCGCGCTTGTCCGGGGCGCCGCCGAACCGGTCTTCGCGCCGGTTCGTCTGGGGCGAGAGGAAGGCGCAGAGGATGTAACCGTGCGCACCGTGCAGCTCGACGCCGTCGAACCCGGCCTGCTCGGCGCGCGTGGCGGCGGCCACGAAATCTTCGATGAGGGCCTCGACCTCGTCCTCGCTCAGAGCCCGCGCTCCCGTCTCCGCATCTTCCGAGGGACCGACCGGCTGTGTTCCGGTGAGGGCGGCCGGCGAACGAATGCCGGCGTGATGCAGCTGCACCGATGACACCGCGCCGGCGGCGCGAATGGCGCGAGCCAGCCGCTCCAGCCCTTCCAGCTGCGCGTCTTCGAAGACCCCCAGCTGGCCAGGAAAGCCCTGGCCGACGCGCTGCACGTAGGCGGCGCAGGTCATGACCAAGCCGAAACCGCCGGCGGCGCGCATCGTCAGCCAACGGAACTCGTCCTCGGAGAGGCGGCCGTCCTCATGGCTCTGCAGATTGGTGAGCGGCGCCAGCATCAGCCGGTTGCGCCAGGCGGGCCCGCGCGGCAGCGTCATCGGGTCGAAGAGGTCGGCCATCACCCCGGCAATAGGCCCGGGCCGCAGCTAGTTCAAACGGAGAGAGACCAGGCGACGCTTCTGGACGGCCGGGCGTCGACCCTCGCCTGCCAAGCCGCCGCCCGCGCGCGTTCGCGCCCCGATCGCCGCCGCCATTGCGCCGCAGGGTCCTCCGGGCCTAGGGTCGGCCCGTTAGTGAACGGTGATCAGGAAGGCCGCGCGACGATGAAGTTCACTTGGTTCAACCTCATGCCCTGGCCCTATCTGCCGGACGACTTCCGCGAGAAGAACCGGTCGATCTGGGTGGACATCGACCAGCGCCTCTTCGATCCGGTGAAGAGCCACGCGGTCTACAACACCTACATGGACCTGCTCGAATACGCCGAAGGCCTAGGGTTCGACGGCATCGGCGTGAATGAGCACCACCAGAACGGCTACGGCATCATGCCCTCGCCGAACCTCATCGCTGCGGGATTGGCGCGTCGCACCTCGAAGGCGGCCCTGGTCGTCCTGGGCAATTCGATCGCCCTCTACAATCCGCCGGTGCGCGTCGCCGAGGAATTCGCCATGCTGGACTGCATCTCCGGCGGGCGCCTCGTGGCCGGCTTCCCGGTCGGCACCTCGATGGACACCAACTACTGCTACGGCCAGATCCCCGGACTGACGCGAGAGAAATATGCCGAGGCTCATGATCTCATCATCAGGGCCTGGACGACGCGCAAACCTTTCGCCTTCAACGGCCGCTACAACAAGCTGCGCCACGTGAACATCTGGCCCCGGCCGATCCAGCAGCCGCATCCCCCGGTGCATATCCCCGGCGGCGGCTCGGTGGAGACCTACGATTTTTGCATAGACCACACCTATTCCTATTCGTACCTGTCGTTCACCGGCTACATCCGGGCCAAGGCGCTACTGCAAGGCTACTGGGATCGGGTCGCGGCGCGTAACGCTCCCGACAGCTCGCCCTATCGTGCCGGCTTCGCCCAGACGATCTGCGTCGCCGACAGCGACGCCGAGGCCGAGCGCCTGTTCGCGCCGCACGTGAACTACTTCTACAACCGTTGCCTGCACGTCTATCCGGGCTTCGCCGACGCCCCCGGGTATCGCACCATCAAGACGATCCAGACCGGGGCGCTGTCTCAGTACGCGCCTATCCGCGGCTTTGCGGAACTGACATGGAAGGACCTCATCGAGGGGGGCCACGTGATCGCCGGATCGCCCGAGACGGTGCGTCAGCGCATGGAGGACATGATCAAGGGCCTGCACGTCGGCAACGTCTTCTGCTTGATGCACGTGGGCGACATGCCGGCAGACAAGTGCATGTACTCCTCGAGCCTTTTCGCCGAGAAGGTGATGCCCAGGCTCCGCGGCATGTTCCCGGAGTGGGCCGACGATGGACGGTTCTGGTGCCATCCGCTCGACAAACTCGCCCGGCCCGGATCGCTGCCGAAGAAGCTCGAGCCTCGGGTAGCCGAGCCCGCCTGAACCCAAAGACGAAGACGAGACACGAATGGAATCGAAGACCGTCGCCACGCGGCACGCGGCCGTGCGCTATCTCGACGGCGGCGCGGCCGACGGCGAACCGCTGGTATTCCTGCACAGCGCCGGCGGCATCGAGGCGAACGACCCCTTCCTCGCGGCGCTCGGCCGGCGCCATCGCGTGTTCGCGCCCTACCTGCCCGGCTACGGCGAGACCGAGGAATGCGGCTCGCTGCGCGACATGCTCGACTTCACCTTGCACACTTTCGACGTGGTCGAGGCGATGGGCCTGCGCGATCCCATCCTGGTGGGCCACTCCCTGGGAGGGATGATCGCAGCGGAAATGGCCGCGGTAGCCCCGAACGACGTCTCTCGCCTCGCCCTCATCGCACCGGCGGGGCTGTGGCTCGAAGACCACCCGATCGTCGACATCTTCACCCTGCTTCCATTCGAGATGCCGAAGCACCTGTTCCACGACCCTGAGGCCGGGGCGGCGCTGATGACCGCGGGACTGAGGCTGGACGACCCTGAATTCCTGAAGACCTTCCTCATCCGCAACGCCCGGCAGATGGGCATGGCTGGCAAGGTCCTGTTCCCTATCCCCGAGCGGGGCCTCAGCGAGCGGCTTTATCGGGTCAAGGCCAGGGCGCTCATCGCCTGGGGCAAGTCCGACGCCCTCATTCCGCCGGTCTATGCGAACGCGTGGCAGGCGGCGATCGCCGGCTCCCGTTTGGTCGAGATTCCCGAGGCCGGCCACATGGTGACATTGGAAAAGCCGGCGGTCCTGGCCGAAGAGATCGCCACGCTGATCGGATAGGGTCGATAGTTCAGCCGCCGCTGCCGTAGGGGCGCGTCAGCACCTCCAGGAAATGGCCGTCGGGATCGGGGAAATACACTCCGCGGCCGCCGTCACGTCGATTGAACTCGCCGGGTTTGTGGCGCATGGGGTCGGCCCAGTGGTCGAGATTGCGCTCCCGGATCTTGCCGTAGACGCGATCGAAATCGGCCTCCTCGATCAGGAAGGCGTAGTGCTGGGGCGTGATCGGGCGATCGGTTTCCATGAAGTCCAGCGCCACCCCGTTGTCGAGATCGACCTGAAGGAAGGGCGCGAACGGTTTCGGCTCTGGGCGTCCCAGCATGTCCGCCAGGAAGCGGGCCGACTTCTGCTTGTCCTTGCAGAGCACGATGTGGTGGTTGAGCTGAGCGGTCATGGGCGCTCCCGGGAAATTCTGCCGATGAGCTTACGCCTGCGCCCCGCCGCCGAGAAGATCGGCAAATGACGCTCGGCCGGCGGCGGTGAAGACCAGCGCCCGCGTGCCCGGGCGGCGGCGGAGCCAGTCCAGCTCGAGCATGCGCGTCAACAGGGCGGCGCCGAGCGCGCCGGCAAGGTGCGACGTGCGCTCGCTCCAATCAAGACAGGCCTTGGCGATCGGCCGGCGCGCACGGCCCAGGACGTCGGGGTCGATCCCGAACTTGCGGCTGAATTCCGCCCCGGCCGGCGTGATTGTCAGGTCACCGTCTTTCGCCGCCACCAACCCCCGGTCTACCAGCGCTTCGTAGAGCGCCACGCCGGCCTCGCCGGCGAGGTGGTCGTAGCAGGCTCGCGCCTGGCGCAGCGCCTGGTCCCTGGGGCCGGGCCGCGTCCGCCGCGCGCCGGCGCGGGCGCTCAGAGACATCAGCGCCTCCAGGACCGCGCCAACCTCGGCCGCCGCGAGACGAAAGTAGCTGTGCCGCCCCTGTCGCCGCCGGACCACCAATCCGGTTTCCTCGAGCCTGGCCAGGTGAGCGCTGGCGGTCTGGGCGGTGATCCCGGCCTCGCGGGCCAGTTCGCCCGCCGTGAGCGCCGGTCCGTCGAGAAGGGCGACGAGCATGTTGGCGCGTCCAGGATCCCCCAGCAGGGCGGCGATCACGGCGATGTCGGGACCACTTCGCATAGTTCGACCATAACCGAAGCATGCCTGTTGGCAAATGGGGTAAGCCGGCGAACGAGGAGACCGCGATGACCATCACCTGCTGCATCCGCTACCGCATCGACCCGTTTCAGAAGGAAGCCTTCGAGGCCTACGCCCGCGCCTGGACCCCGATCATCCCTGCCTGCGGCGGCGATCTGATCGGCTACTTCCTGCCGCACGAGGGGACCAATGACATCGCCCTGGCGCTGATCAGCTTCGCGAGCCTCGCGGCCTACGAGACCTATCGCCAGCGATTGCGCGAGAACGAGGCGGGGCGCGCCAACTTCGCCTTGGCCCAGCAACAGCGCTTGATCCTGTCGGCGGAACGGACGTTCTTGGCGCCGGTGTCGTGACGTCCGCCGCGCAGGATGGCGCGCGGCGCGCGCGCGGCGCATAGGAGGAGGATGGACGCCCTTGCGCTCAAAGCCGCGGTGCTGGCGCTCACGCTCTGGGGCTCGGCGTCGGCCCCGAACGCCAACGGCTCGATATCTCCACGGCCGATCGCGGGCGCCGCGCCAAGCCCCGTTTTGTCCCCACCTCTTGCGCCGCTGACACCCAAGACTTCCCTCGACTGGCAGCTTGCGGGCGGCCGGACGGCCACGGCCGGTTATCTGTGCACGGGGGACCGGCAGCCACTGGACCCGCACGCAACGCCGATGGCCAACACCTCTTCCTTCGGTCGCCAAGGCACGTTCCTCGGCGCGGCCCTGCGGCTGCCCTTCTAGGCCGGTGGAGCGGACCGAAGTCCTGATCGTCGGCGCCGGTCCGACCGGCCTGGCGCTCGCCCTGTGGCTGACCAGGTTGGGCATCAAGGTCCGCATCGTCGACAAGGCGGCCGAACCTGGGACCACATCGCGCGCCTTGGCGGTACAGGCCCGCACCCTCGAGCTCTACCGTCAACTCGATCTGACCGAGGCCGTCCTGGAAGGTGGGCGGGCG
Organism: Caulobacteraceae bacterium; assembly: GCA_035946795.1. GTDB lineage: Bacteria > Pseudomonadota > Alphaproteobacteria > Caulobacterales > Caulobacteraceae > Acaudatibacter. The sequence continues at coordinate 140,735 of DASYYX010000011.1, forward strand.
GTCCCGGCGGTGAACCTGTGGGCGCGTGGCCGCCGCGTGCGCCGCATTTCCTTCGAGCGCCTCGGCAGCGACCTCACCGCCTACCCCTTCCTCCACATCTACCCTCAGGACGCGCACGAGCGCCTGCTGATCGAGCGCCTCGCCAACATGGGGGTAACGGTCGAACGGCCAGCGGAGCTGGTCGACTACGTCGAGGATGGCGGGGTTGTCCGCGCCCGCACCCGCGGCGCCAATGGCGCGATTGCCGAGATGGAAGCTGCTTTTCTCGCCGGCTGCGATGGGGCGCGCTCGCGCGCCCGAGAAGTCCTGGGAACGGGATTTCCGGGTGGCACCTATCGGCAACTCTTCTACGTCGCGGACGTGGTCGCCCAAGGTCCCAGCGCTGACGGCGAACTGCACCTCGACCTCGACGAGGCCGACTTCCTGGCGCTGTTTCCACTTCGTGGCGAGGGCCGCGCCCGCCTCATCGGCACAGTCAGCGACGAGCGCGCCGATGCCGACGCCATGAGTTTCGCGGACGTCAAGGGCCGGGCGATCGCCAGCCTCAAGGTGGACGTCGCGAAGGTGAACTGGTTCTCGACCTATCGCGTCCATCATCGCGTCACCGCACGCTTCCGCGTCGGCCGGGTCTTCCTGCTCGGCGATGCAGCCCATATCCACAGCCCGGTCGGCGGGCAGGGCATGAATACCGGCGTCGGCGACGCCATCAATCTGGCCTGGAAACTGGCCATGACCCTGCGCGGCCGCGCCGCGGAGGCTCTGCTCGACACCTATGAGCCCGAACGCATCGCTTTCGCGCGACGGCTCGTGGCCACCACCGACCGGGTCTTCACCCTGGTCAATGCCACCGGCCCGATGGCCGATGTGCTCCGTATCCGCATCTTCCCGACCATCCTTGCCGCCGTCACCCGCTCGGCGGCGGCGCGCCGCTACCTTTTCCGCACCGTCTCACAGATCACCCTCAACTATCGCGGCAGCGCCTTGAGTCGTGGTCGCGCCGGCCGGGTGGCCGGCGGCGATCGGCTGCCATGGGCGCAGGGCGTCGGGGCGGGCGACAACTTCCTCCCGCTCGACCTCATCGCCTGGCAAGCGCACGTCTATGGCGCGAAGTCGGCGCCGCTAGAACAGGCCTGCATGCGCCTCTCCCTGCCGTTGCATGCTTTCGATTGGCATCCCGAGCATGAGAAAGCGGGCTTGGCGCGAAACGCCCTCTATGTCGTGCGGCCGGACGGCTACGTCGGTCTGGCCGAGCCTACCGCCTCGCCCGCGGCGCTGGAGCGCTACTTCGCCGACTTGCGCTTTGAGCCCTAGGCGATCGGCCGATCAGGTCCCAAATCGGAACGGCGTCTCAGCGCCACCGTGACCCAGATTGGGCCGAACTGCCGCCCAATATCCGCCTTCGCCGGTGGCCAGGGTCAATTCCGGCACATGGCCGAATGGCGCCCGTTGTGCGGCGCGAGGCGGCATGACCCCGGAGGAAAGCCAGGAAATGGCCCTCGAGGCCCAAGAGGCGTTCGAGCGCAAGGTCATCGAGCTCACAGCGCAGCAGTTCGCGGTGCGAGACATTCTGGCGCGCCTGCTGGCCCATGCCGCCCGCCGAGCTCCCGAGCCGGAGACCTTCCTGCGCGCCTTCTGCGATAGCCTTACACCCGAGCTCGGCGAGGCTGGGTCCAGTCCGGTCGCCAAAGTCACCGCCATGATCCGGCAGGAGACCGAACGCATCCTGGATTCGGCGCTGGAGATTATGGACGCCGATGAGGATTAGGGACGCCGGGTCCTCTTGACCCGCCCCCATCCGACGGTCTCAGCGTTGGGCGCATGGCGAAGACCGACTCAGCTGCTTGGCCGGAACTCCCTTCCGAGCGGCTCGGCCCCACCGCCGAGACCCTCAGGTTGATGACCCAGGTCGTCGGCAAGGTGCGGCTGGCGCGCACGCCCTGGATCAACCACTCCTGGCACGTGACCTTGCACGTCACCGCCCGCGGCCTCGCCACAGGCCCGATCCCGCTTGCCAGCGGCGCATTCGACCTGGAATTCGACTTCATCGCCCAGGAGCTGACCATACGTTCCGTCGACGGCCGCTCGGCAGCAGTCCGGCTTGGCCCGGGCGCCATCGCCGCTTTCTACGCCGAGGTCATGGCGGCGCTGGCGGCCATCGGAGCGGCGACGCCCATCGACGCTCTGCCTAATGAGGCGCCTGTTGCGGTTCCGTTCCCCCGCGACCGCACGGCCCGAGCGTACGACGCCGATATCGCTCGCCAGTTCTGGCGCGCGCTCGTCTCCATCGACCGCGTGTTCCATCGCTTCCGCTCGCGGTTCCTGGGGAAATGCAGCCCGACGCACTTCTTCTGGGGCGCGGCCGACTTGGCCGTGACTCGCTTTTCGGGACGGCGAGCACCGCTGCACCCGGGGGGCGTGCCGCACCTCGCCGACGCGGTCACTCGAGAGGCCTATTCGCACGAGGTTTCCAGCGCCGGCTTCTGGGCCGGCGGCGAGGGAGTCGCCGGGGCGAGCTTCTACTCGTACGCTTATCCCGCGCCGGAAGGCTTTGCCGCCGCTTCCGTTACGCCTGCCGGCGCCTGCTTCGACGCCGGATTAGGGGAGTTCCTGCTCCCCTACGAGGAGGTGCGGAGCGCCGCCGATCCCGAAGCGGCCCTGCTCGGCTTCCTGCAGTCGACCTACGAGGCCGCCGCCAGTCTGGGCGGCTGGGACCGGGCCGCCCTGGAGTGCGATGAAGGTGTCCCTGGGCGACCGCGGAGGGTCGGCTAAGGACGTCGGCGGGGTCATGCGCCAGAATGCCGCGGGGTGGGAACCTGTTCTGCGGGTCAGGGTTTTCTTGCCGGGGACGCGACTATCCTGCTCTCATAGGCGGGGGCCAGCAACAAACGACACCGTGCCATGATATGGTCACGGCGCTGCAGAGATGTTTCATCCAACACTACTTGCGTGAGGAGATTGCCAATGGCCGAGCGAGTCGAGACCAAGTCTGAGGAAAACCATCGCGGCAACGGCAGCCGCCGCGGGCAGCCCCATCCGCACGGCGCGGCAGAGGCGGTTCAGGGCGCCCAGGGCATTTCCGACAGCTTGGGGCGCGGGATGCACGATACCGTGCGGGCCAGCGAAGCGGTGCAGCGCGCCGCTTTTGAGACCGCCAGGCATGCTGCGGAAACCGGTTCGCGGCAGGCCGAGGGAATTCTCGGAGCTTGGTCGGAGGCGACGCTGCGAGTCTTCGGCGTCGATAGCGGCGACGTCGGCGAGGTGACCGAAAGAGCCGAGCGCAACCTGCGTGGGGTATCGGCGGCGACGACCTCCCTGGTACGGGGCGGAGAAGCGATCGCGCGCGAGTGGTTCGCCCTGATCCAGGCGGGGGTGCGCAGCAATCTCGAGGGCGTGGGGCGCCTGGCCGCGTGCCGCTCGGTTCCCGACTTGGCGGCGGTTCAGAGCGATTTGGCGCGCGAGCGGCTGGAGCGCATTGTCACCGGCTTCCACGCCATCGCCTCTGCCTCGCAGCGGGCGATCGAGGACGCCACCCGCGCCCTCAAGGGAGCGACGCCCCCGGCACAGGCCTGAGCCCCCCGCCTCAGCTCGCGGCCATCTGCCAGTAGGGCGAGCGCAGGTCGAGCGTCTCTGCAGCGAAATCGATTACCGCGCGCACCCCGGGCAGGAGTCCGCGACGGGAGGTAAACACCAGGTGGATGATGCCGGGCGTACCGGCCCATGAGTTCAGCACGCGCTCCAGGCGCCCGTCGTCCAGCGGCTGGCGGCACACGTACTCGGGCAAGAAGGCGACACCCAGCCCATCGATCGCCGCTTCCCTGAGAATGGTGAAGGCGCTGGCCGACAGCCGCGGCTCGTGAACCACTACGGCCGAGGCGCCGGCATCATCGACAAGTGTCCAGCGGTCGAGCCCGGGCTTCTCGGTGTAGCTCAGGGTGGGCAATTGTTCCAGCGCGGCGGGGTGTTGCGGCCGGCCGCGGGCATCCAGGAAGGCCGGACTCGCGACCAGCAACCAACCGCTCTGGCCGATGATCTTCACCTGCAGGTCGGCGTCGCTGTCGAGCTTCTCCCGGACTCGCACGGCGACGTCGACGCCCTCGCCGATGAGGTCGACGCGGCGGTTCGAGACGATCAATTGCACTCTCAGCCGGGGGTAGCGGGCCAGGAACTCCGGAAGCCGGGCGGCCAACAGCCGGTCCGCGCCCTGGGGACAGCTGACCCGCACCAGGCCCTGCGGCTCGGACTTGAGTCGGGCCGCAGCATCGGCGATGGCCTCGGCCTCGGCGAGCGCCGCGCGGGCGTGGCCTAGGACGTCCTGACCCACTTCGGTGATGGCGAAGCGGCGGCTGGTCCGTTCGATCAGGCGCACGCCCAGGCGCTGCTCGAGCGCCGCCACGCGCCGGCTGAGGCGTGATTTGGGAACGCCTAGCGCCCGCGCGCCGGCGGAGAAGCCGCCCTCGCCGGCAACGGCGGCGAAGAAGGCCAGATCGTTAAGGTCGCCGATGCCGGCCATCGTTTCCCCTGCTGCAACGATCCGTCACGATTTCGCTTACTACACGCCGTTTGTCCTATCGCTAGATACGGCGGCACAACGCCAACCCGAGGCAATCCCATGAAACTCCTGCACATCGATTCTTCGATCTCCGGCGAAGGCTCCGCCACTCGGCGCATCTCCACCGCCGTCGTCGAGGCGCTGCGCGCGACTCACCCTGGCCTGGCGGTCGCGCGCCGCGACCTCGACGACACCCCCGTGCCGCACCTGGATAGCCGCCGTGTCGGCGTCGTTCGGCCCGACCTTGGCGCGGCGACCGCGACGGCGCTGGCGGACGCCGAGCAGATCCTGCAGGAGTTCATGGCCGCCGACATCATCGTCATCGGCGCGCCGATGTATAATTTCGGCATCCCCAGCCAGCTAAAGGCTTGGATCGACCACGTCGTCGTCGGCGGCCGGACCTTCCGCTATGGCGACAATGGTCCAGAGGGCCTGGCCGGCGGCAAGCGGGTCATCATCGCCTCGGCGCGCGGCGGCCGCTACGCCGACGGGGCGCCGCTCGCGGCTCTGGACTTCCAGGAGACCTATCTGCGCGCCGTATTCGGCTTCATCGGTGTCGTCGATGTCGAATTCGTCCGGGCGGAGGGCTTGGCGATGGGTCCGGAAGGGCGCGATGGCTCGCTCCGGGCAGCCCTCGCCGGGGCCGCGGCTCTTGCCGACCCCGCGCCAGCGCTCGCCGCCTGAAGGCTGGTTTTCCGCCTTGCCGGCTGTCGCGGCGCAGGGGAGAAGCGGCTCATGCCAGCCATTCCTCTGCGCCTGCTGACGCCGCTGATGCTCGTCGGCTCCAACATCTTCATGACCGTCGCCTGGTACGGGCATCTGAAGTTCAAGGCTCAGCCGCTGTGGCTCGTCGTCCCGGTGAGTTGGTCGATCGCCTTTTTCGAGTACTGGCTGGCGGTGCCCGCAAACCGGTGGGGCAGCGGGGTCTATTCCACCGCCCAGCTCAAGGCGATGCAGGAGGTGATCACCCTCACCGTCTTTTCGGTGTTCTCGATGCTCTACCTGGGGCAGAGGATCAGCTGGAGCCAGGCGGCGGGCTTCGCCCTGATCGCCGCCGGCGCCTATTTCGTCTTCCGGTCCCCGGCAAGCGGGCCCCTTGACCTAGGCGGACAGCCGTTCGCGCGCCACTGAGAAGCGGATCGCCAGACCCTCCGGGCGCCAGTTATAGTCCAGTTCGCCATCGAACTGCCTCTGCACCATGCGCGCCAGGACGCTGCCGAAGCCGGTCGCCTCTGCCGGCAGTTCGACCGCCGGCCCGCCGGTTTCCGACCATTGTAGCAGAAAGCGCTCGCCCTGCTTCGCACAGGTCACCTCGACGCGGCCTTCCTCGGTCGAGAGCGCGCCGTACTTGGCGGCGTTGGTGGCGAACTCGTGCACCAGCAGGGCGAAATTGGTGACCGCCGCGCTGGAGATGGGCGTATCATCGCCGCTGATCCGCACCCGGGCCGCGCCGCCAGGACGATCCTCGAACGGCTGGGCGATGGCTCCGATCAGCGCGTGCAGCGATGTCGGCTGCGCGTCGATCTCGCCATCCACCTTCGGCAGCGTGAGCGTTTGGGCCGCGGCGAGCGCCGCCAACCGCTGTCGCACCGCACTTGCCAGCTCCTCGGCTGTGTCCGCCGAGCGGGCGCTCAGGGCGACCACGCCGCTGGCGAGCGCCAGCAGGTTCTTGATGCGGTGGTTCATCTCGCGCAGCAGCAGAAGCTGCCGCTCGTCGGCGCGGCGACGCTCGCTGATGTCCCGGGCGATCTTGGAGGCGCCGATGACGATGCCGGCGGCGTTACGGATCGGCGAGACGCAAAGAGAAACGTCTACCAGCGAGCCGTCCTTGCGGCGGCGCAGGGTCTCGTAGATTTCGACCCGCTCGCCGCGCCGTAGCCGCGCCAGGATCTCGGCTTCTTCGTCGTGGCGGTCGGGCGGGATGAGCATCATGATCGACTGGCCGACAGCCTCGTTGGCGCTGTAGCCGAAGAGCTGCTCGGCCGCGCCGTTCCAGCTCTCGATGACGCCATCGAGGTTCTTGCCGACGATCGCCACCTGCGTGTTGGTGACGATCGCCGCCAGACGTTGCGCCAGCTCCTCGGCGCGCGCGCTCTCGGTCAGGTCGACCAGCATGTCCACCGCGCCGACGAGCCTGCCGCGAGCGTCGAAGAGCGGCGTGGGATTGGCCATGAAAGGGGCGCGTGTTCCGTCGGGCCGCTCGGCCACGGCATGGATGCCGCGGATCGGTCGTCGTTCGCGCAGCGCCATGGCCATCGGACAGTCGGAATGCGCCAGGGGCCGCCCGTCCGGCCAGTACAGCTTCCACGAACCACACCACTCGCTGGTCCCGAGCAAAGGTCGGTGACCCCACATCTGGGCCGCCGCCTCGTTGTAGTAGGTGATGCGGCCGGCGGCGTCGGCGGCGTAGATCGGGGCGGGCAGCTCGTCGAGGATCCGGCGCGCGTCGGCGCCGGCCAGAAGGTTCGTTTCGCTGCGGCGCTCCGGAAGCGCGCCGAGCAGTTCCACGTTCGCCATCAGCTCCGCCTCGCCCGAAGCGCGATGCTCAGGATCATTCGGCTCCGACCCGTTGCGGCGCCACCGCCGCGCCCACGCTTACAACCTTCATGGCGCGGTCTGGTTGCGCGCGCTGTGCGCGTGATCGGCGAGCACCTGCGCCACAGCCACGCTCACGGCCTTGGCCGTGGCGATGTCCAGGAATTCGTTCGGGCCGTGGGCGTTGGAGTGCGGGCCCAGGACGCCCTCGATGTTCTCGCCCTCGCCCCCGCGTCCCGCGAAGGCGTCCCCTTCCAGGACGACCGCATCGGCCGGCGCCGGCGTCCAGTCGAAGCGAAAGCCGCCCCTGGTGGTGTTCCAGTGGTCTCCTGCGTGGGCGCCAGTCGCCGTGACCGTGTCGGCGACCACGAGTTCGCGGACATAGGCGCGCCAGCTGGCGGTCTCGCTCAACCGGCCCCCGTAGCGGATGCTCGCGCTCGACTGCAGGGTTCCAGCGGTAACATCGACGAGCCCCCCTTCGGTCTCGTACGACTTGCGGGTGATGATGTTGATCACGCCGTTGACCGCATTGGCGCCCCACAAAGTGGCCCCGGGGCCGCTGATCACCTCGATGCGCTCGATATCCTCCGGAACGAGGTCCTGCATGTCCCAGAAGACCCCTGAAAACAGAGGCGAATAGACGCTCCGGCCATCGATGAGGACCAGGAGCTTGTCGGCCGGGCTCCGATCTGCCTGGTTGCCTGCGAAGCCACGGGCGGTGATCACCCAACTGGCGGCGCTGGTGCGAGCGACAAAGAGGTTGGGCGCCAGCCGCAGGATTTCCGGCAGGCTGGTCGCGCCCGAACGCTCGATGTCCTCGTGTGTGATCACGTAAACCGCCGCTGGCGCGCTCGCCAACGTCTGTGGTGTCTTCTCGACCGAGGTGACCTCGACGTTCGCCAGCTGCTCGATGGAAAGCTTCGACAGGTTCTCGATTGTCTGGTCGGCCGCAGCGGCGTCGGCCGCGCGCACGCCTGCAGGCGCGGCGACAAGAAAGATGAGAATCGCAATGGCCGGAATCGAGCCTGCGCGCGCCCCCATGAGCGCCAGCCCCTTTCTCCCGCCCCTGACCGACGTCCGTGTGCGGCAGATCAGCCGTCAAAGGGCGCCAGCCATACCCGCATACATGGACAGTCCTGGACTTCCAACCCGATTGAAGTCGGTGGCCAGAGCTTCAGATCTGCCGCTGCCGCCCGGCCCAGTAGGGCGCGCGCACCTTGCCCCGCTGGATCTTGCCGGCCGGATTGCGGGGCAGGTCCTGGGCGAACTCGACGCTTCTGGGCGCTTTGAAGCCGGCCAGGCGCCCACGGGCGAAGGCCTGGATCTCGCTCGCCAGTTCCGGTGAGGGCGTGAAGCCCGCTTTCAGCATCACCACCGCCTTCACTTCCTCGCCCCACTCGGGATTGGGGACGCCGATGGCGCACGAGTCCTCCACCGCCGGATGCTTGATGATCTCGTTGTCGATCTCCTGGGGATAGATGTTCACCCCGCCGGAGATGATGCATTCGGCCGTGCGTCCGGTGAGGAACAAATAGCCGTCCTCGTCGAGATAGCCCACATCGCCCAAGGTGAAGTAGCCGCCTCGATGCGCCCGGGAGGTCTTCTCCGGATCGTTGAAATACTCAAAGGGGGCGATCGGGGAGACCTTGAAGTAGATATTGCCGGCCCTGTTGGGCTCGGTGATCTGGACGCCGTCGTCGTCGTAGATCTTGATAGCGTCGGCAGCGGGCAGGCGCCCCACCGTGCCGGGCTTGGCCAGCCATTCCTCCGACGAAACGAGGAAGCCGACACCGCCCTCGGACCCGGCGTAGTACTCATGCAGGATCGGACCCAGCCAGTCGATCATCGCCTTTTTGACTTCCGGCGGGCAGGGCGCGGCCCCGTGCATTATCTGGCGCAGGCTGGAAAGGTCGTAGCGATCCTTGACCTCCTGCGGCAGCGCCAGAAGCCGCTGGAACATGATCGGGACCATGTGCGTCCGGGTGACGCGGTAACGCTCGATCGTGGCGAGCACGTTCTCGGCGTCCCACTTGTCCACGAAGACGAGCGGATTGCCTTGCGAAAGCGCCAGGCGCACGTCGAAGGCGAGCGGGGCGGCGTGGTAGGCCGGGCCTACGCACAGGCAAACCTCGTCCGGCGCTCCAGGGACCGGGGTGATCGCCAGGACGTTGTTGCGCCGATAGACCCCCTTGGGCCTGCCGGTGGTGCCGGAAGTGTACAGCATCGCCCCGCCCAGCACCGGGTCGGCGATGTCCTCGCCCGAGAACTCGGCCAGCGCCCTCCCGTAAGAGGCAAAGCCGTCGGCTTGGCCGGCAATGGCCACCTTCAACCGTACTCGCTTGGCCGGCGCGCCCAGCCCCGCCGGATAGCGGGTCTCGACGAGAAGCGCCTTGGCCTCGCAATCGTCGATGATGTAGGCGACCTCTTCGGCGTTCAGATGCCAGTTGACTGGCGTCATACGAAAGCCGGCCCGAAGGCAGCCGGAGAGGACCTCGGCGAATTCGGCCCGGTTGGAGCACATCAGAGCCACGGCGTCGCCCGCCTTCAGGCCGTGCGCGCACAGGAGCCGCGCGACGCGGTTCGCGGCCGAGTTCAGCTCGGCAAAGGTGCGCGTTCCGTGCGGATCATGGATGGCGATTTCGGTCGGCTTGAGCCTGGCCCAAAGGCTGGCGGCCATCCCTCGGGAGGCGACCTCGATCAACTCGTCGGCGACATCCTTCACGGCCGGTGTTTTGAAGAACCGACTCCCGACACGTCAAGGGCGGGGCCGCGCCCGCGTTCAGAGTTGCGCCAGCATGTACTCGGCCGAGGAAACCCTGAACTCGCCGCCCTGCTCGACGTTGAGCTCCTTCACCACGCCGTCGTCGACGATCATGGAATAGCGCTGCGATCGCGGCCCCATGCCGAAGCGGCTCGCGTCCAGCTCCAGGCCCACGGCGCGGGTGAAATCCCCATTGCCGTCGGCAAGCATGAGCACGTCCTCGCCCACGCCCTGGTTCTCGCCCCACGCCTTCATGACGAAGACGTCGTTCACCGACACGCAGGCGATCGTGTCCAGGCCCTTGGCTCGCAGCTCGGCGGCCTTGGCCTTGAACCCGGGCAGATGCTTGGCCGAGCAGGTCGGCGTGAACGCGCCCGGCACCGCGAACAAGCCCACCTTCTTGCCCTTGAAGATCTCGTCGGTGGTGATCGGCCGCGGCCCCTCCGGACCGAAGGTCGTCAGGGTGGCGTTTGGCGCCCTGTCGCCGACTTTGATGGTCATTAGCTTTTCCTCCTCGCGCCTTCTCCCCGCCTCGGGATGCTTAAATGGCCAGAGAAGGCGCGCCAAGCGCCGGCGACTGTCGGCGGGCTTGAATCCGCCCAGATCGGGACCGATCTTGGCTGGCGATGACCCGCGCGAGCGGCCCCTATCTTGCCGGCAAGCTGCTGGCGGCGATGCCGGGAATCGAGGATCCGCGCTTCGAGCGCGCCGTGGTCTTCATCTGCGCCCACGACGCCGACCATGCGATGGGGCTCACCGTGAACCGACCGGTGGAAGGGCTCACGGTGTCGCATCTGCTCAACCGCCTCGGGGTCAAGTCGGCGACGGCCCAGAGCGAGACCCTGGTGCTGATGGGCGGTCCGGTCGAGCCGGAACGCGGCTTCGTCCTGCATACCGACGACTACGCCCGCCCCGAATCCAGCGTCTCTGTAGGCCCCGGAGTGATGCTGACGGCCACGCGCGAGGTGCTGGAGGCCATCGCCGCCCCTCAAGGGCATCCGCGCAAGGCCGTCATGGCGCTGGGCTACGCCGCCTGGCAGGGGGGCCAGCTCGAGCGCGAGATCAGGGAGAACGTCTGGCTGACGTGCGAGGCCGACGAGAACCTGGTGTTCGGCGACGACCATCCGCACAAGTGGTCGCGGGCGCTGGCCAAGATCGGCGTCGCCGCCGAGAACCTCTCGGCCCAGGCCGGCAGCGCTTAGAGCGCGCCCCCGGTCGGCTCATCCCCGCGCCTTCACCGGCGCGGCGCCGTCGAGATAGCTTTCGTTCAGATAGACCTCGGCGTCCTTGGGCGGCAACGCCGGGGCGTAGCCGAAGCCCTGGCCATAGTGGCAGCCGAGTTTGAGCAACTGACCGGCCATGACGGCGTTTTCCACGCCTTCAGCGACCACCTCCAGACCCAGGTCCGCGCCCAAATGGACCACAGAGCGCACGATCTTGGCCGAGCCCGGATTGGCGCCCATGGTGCGCACGAAATAGCGATCGATCTTGAGGGTGTCGAAGGGGAGGCGCGTCAGGTAGCTGAGCGAGGAAAAGCCGGTGCCAAAGTCGTCCAGCGCCAGCGCCGCGCCGGCCGCGCGCAGCTCTGCCAAGATCTTGGCGGCCCGCTCCGGATCGCGCATGATGTCGCTCTCAGTCACTTCCAGCTTCAGCGCCCCGGGCGGAAGGCCGCAGTCGCCGATGAGGCCGCCCACCTCCGCCACCAGGTCCGGCCGGTCGATTTCTCCGGTGGAGAGATTCACGGCCACGGTGATGCCGGCGGCCCGCGGATGATCCCGCCGCCAGCGCGCCAGCTGGTGGGCGGCCAAGCGCATCATGTGCGCGCCGAGTTGAGCCATGAGCCCCATCTCGGCCATGGCGCCCAGGAAGTCGTCCGGCGCCAGCAGCCCTTTTCGCGGGTGCCGCCAGCGGGCCAGGGCCTCGAAGCCCGCCAACTCGCCGCTGGCCAGGCGCACGATCGGCTGGAAGAAGGCCAGGATCTCGCCTCTGCCGATGGCGCCGCGGAGGTCGGCCTCCAGCTCCAGGCGCGACAGGCCATGGCTTTCCAGACCGGCGCCGTAGGCCGCCGACGACCCCAGCCCCTCGGTCTTGGCAGACTCGACCGCGAGTTCCGCCCGCCGGACCAGTTCGGCAGCCGAAGGCCCGGCCACCCCGCCTGTGGCCCGCGCGGCGCCGATCGCGAAAGTGGGCAGGAGATCGTAGCCGGCGACCCGCATCGGCCGCTCCAGCGCTTCGCGCAGCGCCCGCGCCCCATCGACATCGGTCACAGCCCGAAACACGGCAAAACCGTCGTCCCCTATCCGCCCTAGCTGCGCCTCGGCCGCGAAGCTGGCGGCCAGGCGCGATCCCAGCCCGGCCAGGACCAGGTCGCCGCGCTCCGGCCCCAGGGCTTCGTTGATGCGCTTGAGCCGATCGAGGTCGGCGATGGCGAGTTCGTACTCACCCGGTTCAGAGAGGCGGGCGTTGACCGAGGCCAGGAAGGCGGCGCGCGGCGGCAGCCCGGTGAGCGGATCCTTCGGCGGCGCGGCCAGGTGCGCCTCGGCCGCTACCACGCCGGCGGCCCGGCGACCCTCTTCCAGCCACAGACCGCGCCAGATCAGCGTCTGGCCGCCGACGAGGCCGGTGCGCGCGGCGACCCTGGCGCCCGGTTCGGCAGGCGTCAGCAGGCGGTCGAGTTGAGCGCGATCGGCCGGCGTGGCCAGGGCGCGGGCCGCGGCCGACCGGCACTGGGGCGCCGCCGCGCCCAGTCCTAGCGCCGTCGCCGGGCCGATCAGGCGCAGGATGTCGGCGTCAGCGTCCCAGGAGAACAGCGCCGCCTCGCCCGCGCCCAGAGCCTCGAGCACGACGGCCGCGTCCCAGACGTTGCGCAACCCTTGCCCCATGGCGGCCCGCGCCCCCCGCGCGAAAGCGATCTAGACGAGCACCTCCTCGCCGCGCTGCTCGCTGGCCGGCGCCGGGGAGATCAACCCGAAGAGCAGATGATCTTCCCAATGACCGTTAATTCTCAGATAAGCGCGCGCCACTCCCTCGTGCTTGAAGCCGGCCTTGAGCAGCACGCCGCGCGAGGCGACGTTCCTTGGGATGCACGCGGCCTCCAGCCGATGCAGCAACAGCCGCTCGAAGGCGAATCGGCTCACCGCCCTGACCGCGGCCAGGGTATGGCCGCGGCGGGCGAACGACCCGCCCACCCAGTAGCCGAGGGATCCCATCTGGGCCACGCCTCGGCGCACGTTCGAAAGGGTGATGCCGCCCACCATGACGTTGTCCTCGTGGCGGAACACCAGGAAGGGATAGGCGACGCCGCGCTCGATATCCTGAGCGTAAGCCGCCAAGCGCCGCTTGTACGCAGCGTGGGTGAGGTCGTCAGTCGGCCAGGTCGGCTCCCACGGCTGCAGGAAGGCGCGCGAGGCGGCGCGCAGCCGCGCCCACTCGGAGAAGTCCGATGCTCGATGCGGTCGCAGGCGCACGCCCTCGCCTTCCAGGCGCAACTCGTGGTCGGCGGTGATCCAGTCCAGGAGAGCCATGTGGCGTTGCAATTGTGGGCCGGCGGGCGCGATCGGCCAAGAGCCTTTGCGCCGTTCAGCCGAACGCAGCCTCGCGGAAGGCCACCGCCGCTTCACGCCCGCCACCAGGGCCAAGGGCGGCCACGGCGCTCGCTCCGGACGCCGTCAGCCGCTTCCCTACCCGCGCCAGGTCTTCGCGGTCGATGGCGTCGATGCGCGCGCCGATCTCGGCGTGGCTGAGAAGCCGGCCGAAGACGAGATGCTGATAGGCCGCCTGCTCGGCGCGCGCCGGCAGCGACTCGGCGCTCATGAACAGCCCCGACTTGAGCTGCGCCTTGGCGCGCGCCAGCTCGGCTTCGGCGACAGTCTCGCCAAGCGCGGCGATCTCCTTGCCCACCAACTCGGCGAGTCTGGCCGCGTCGGCGGCGGCGCAGCCGGCGTAGACCCCCACAAAGCCGACATCCGAAAAGGCTTCGAAAAAGGCGTCGATGGCGTAGGCCAGGCCGAGCTCCTCGCGCGCCTTCTGGAAGAGGCGGGACGACATGCCCCCGCCCAGGATCTCGGAGAACAGGCGTATGGCGAAAAGGTCGGGGTCGGTCGCCGCGGCCGCGGGGAGAAGAAAGACGAGGTGCGCCTGCTCCAACCGGCGTTTTTCGACCGCCTCCCCGCCGGTGAACTGCGCGCGATCGGCCTTGGCGGGCGCCGGCGCCGGCGCCGCCCCGAACCGCGACTCGGCAAGCAGAGCGAGGTCGTCCTCGTCGACCGCGCCGGCGGCGGAGACAACAAGGCGGTCTGGGGCATAGAGGCGCGCGCGCCAGGCCTCGAGCTTCTCCGGAACTGCGCCCTCCAGGCTCTTGCTGGTTCCCAGCACCGGGCGGCCGAGCGGCTGGGCGGCGAAGGCCGCCGCCGCCGCCAGCTCGAACACCTGGTCGTCCGGGGTGTCCACGGCCTCGGCGATCTCCTGGGCGACAATGCGCTTTTCCTTGGTCAATTCGTCGGGGTCCAGCGCCGGGCGCAGCATCAGGTCGGCGATGACGGCGCTCGCCAGATCCAGGCCGCCGGCAAGGCTCCTGACCTGGAAACTGGTGCGCTCCTGGCCGGTGACGGCGTTGATGTGGCCGCCCGCGGCCTCGATCACCTCGACGATGTCGCGCGCAGATCGACCGCCGGCGCCCTTGAACACCATGTGCTCGAGCAGGTGCGACCAGCCGGCGCGAGCTTCGTCCTCGAAGCGGGCCCCCCGACCGGCCACGACGCTCAACGCCAGGGTCGCAAACCCAGGCACTGGATCGCAGATCACGGTGACGCCATTGGCGAGAGTTCGAACGCGGGGCTCGGGGGCGAGCATCCTCTCACTTAGCCTCGCGCGAACGACAGCAGTCTAGCCTTCAGAGCGCCCACGTCGGCGGGCAGGCGCTCCATCCGCTCGGGCGCGGCGGCGAGCGCCTCGATCGCCTCAGGGACGGGCGGGGTCACGCCGCAGGCGGCGGCGATGGTCTGCGGGAACTTGGCCGGGTCGGCGGTCGCGAGGATGACGAGCGGGCGGTCCGCATCGAACGGAAGGCCGCTCGCGGCGGCGACGGCGACGGCGGTGTGCGGGTCGATGAGCCGGCCATGGCGTTTCCAGGTCTGCCGGATGGCGCGCGTCGTTTCGGCCTCGCTCACCGAGGCGCCGGAGAACAGGGCGCGGGCGCAGGCCAGCATCGACGGTGCAATCTGGAGGTCGCCTCGGGCGGCGAAGTTTTCGAACGCGTCGCGCGTGAGATCGGCGTCGCGGCCGGAGCATTCGAAGAAGAGGCGCTCGAAGTTCGAGGCTACCTGGATGTCCATGGCCGGGCTCTGGGTCGCCAAGGCGGCGCCGCGCCGGTAGGACCCGGTGGCCAGCGCCCGCGCCAGGATGTCGTTGGCGTTGGTGGCGACCAACACCTTGCCCATCGGCCGTCCCATACGGCCGGCGGCGAAGGCCGAGAAGGCATCGCCGAAGTTGCCGGTGGGCACGGCGAAAACCGGCGGAGGGCCGCCCGCGGGCAGGCGCGCGGCGGCGACCAAGTAATAGACCGCCTGGGCGGCGATCCGGGCGAAGTTGATCGAATTGACCGCCCCCAGACCCGTCCTCTGAGCGAACCCCCGATCAGCAAACAGTTGCTTGACCATCGCCTGGCAGGCGTCGAAATCGCCGTCCGCGGCGATGGCGAGGACATTGTCATCGGCCGCTGTGGTCATGAAGCGCCGCTGCGCCTCCGAGATCCGGCCCTCGGGGAAGACGACGGCGATCCTGACGTTCGCGCGGCCGCGGAACGCTTCGACCGCCGCCCCGCCGGTGTCGCCAGAGGTGGCGGCCACGATCAGCGCCTTGCGGCCCCTGGCGTCGAGGGCGGCGTCGAACAGCCGCGCCAGGGCCTGCATGGCGATATCCTTGAACGCAAGCGTCGGGCCGCCGTGGAGGTTGAGAAGCCAACGCCCCGGACCCAGAGGCTCGAGCGGGGTGACCGCCGCATCGGTGAAGCGGGCGTAGGCATCGGCGCATAACGCCTGCAGGGCTTGCAAGCTCGGCTCGGCGCCGAAGGCCTCCAGCACTCGCGCCGCCGAGCGGGCGTATGGACGCGCGCCGAAGGCGTCGATCTCGGCTTGCGAGAACTTCGGCCACGTCTCAGGGACGAAGAGGCCGCCATCGCCCGCAAGCCCCATGAGCAGGGCGTCGGAAAAACTCTCCGCCAGTGCGCCGCCCCGGGTCGAGAGATAGCGCACGGCCCTACGCGCCCCGGGTCGCCAACCTGGCGACGTAGATCCAGACAAGCGCGATCGCCAAGCCGAACCAGGTGAGGGCGTAGCCGAAGTGGTTGTTGGGGATCGAAGCGGGGAGCGCGGCAGGGGTGACGCCGGCTAGAGGCGGATCTTCGCGCTCGACGGCCAGGAAGAGGGGAGCGGGCGCGTGCGCCCCGGAGGCGACGGCGATGGCCCTGAGCGCCTGCCGATCGAGCACACGAATCGCCTCGACGCCCTTGCCGCCGCTCATGGTCTCGCCGCCAAGCCATGGGCTGGACCCCAGCGGCTCCAGAACGCCGACCGCCTCGCCCGGCTCGGGCCAGCGGACGACCGGCGGCGGCGTCATTGCGCCCCTGGAGACGTCAGCGACGCCGCGGTCGAGCAGGATCGAGTCGAAGGGTCCCGCGTCGAGCCGGCAGATGGTCAGCACGCGCCAGGCGGTGCCGGCGTCGCGGATGGCGTAACGATAGGCGCTCGGGGCGGGTCGCGGGCTCGGGACGCAAGTCGCTTCCACCCGGGTGTAGGCGACATCGGCGCCGCGGGCGGCCGCCCTGAGGACCGGCGCAATCGGCCGGGGCGGCGCATGCGCCAGGGCCGCCACCCGCGCCAGCAAGGCTTCCTTCCAGCGCAGCCGCTGAAGCTGCCACGCTCCCAGACCGATAAGGACCAGAGCGGCGAGGGCGACGACGATCGTCGGGCCCACGGGGATGCGGCGCATGGCTTCGAAGGTTCAGGTCCGGTGTTCGCTGGCGCGATTGACCATCTGCAGCGCGATCATCAACCCCTTCATCGGCCTCAACAGGGCGACACTGAGGACCGTAGCCAGCGGCAACCAAAGGATGAGGTGGACCCAGATCGGCGGCCGCACGGCAATTTCTGTGAAAAGGGCGGCGAAAACGACGAGGAAGCCGACGATCATGATCACGAACACCGCCGGGCCATCGCCGCTGTCGCTGTCGCCAAGGGCAAAGCCGCACGCCTCGCAACAACGGGAGACGCCGAGAAAGCCCGAGAACAACGGGCCCCTCCCGCAGGCGGGGCAACGGCCGGCGACGCCGGCCAGGAGGGCCGCGGACCTGTCGAGCCGAGTCAATGGCCCCAGCCTGCTCCGAAGGTGAAGTAGATGAAGGTGAACAGGAAGAGCCAGACCACATCGACGAAGTGCCAGTACCAAGCCGCGGCCTCGAAGCCGAAGTGGTGCTCGCGGCTGAAACCGCCGGCGATCAGACGCGCCAGACAAACGGTCAGGAAGATGGTGCCCACGATGACGTGGAATCCATGGAAGCCGGTGGCCATGAAGAAGGCCGAGCCATAGAGCCCGGCGTTGGCGGACTCGGGCGAGTAGAACCAGTGGTCCGTGAGAATGTGGTGGTACTCGTAAGCCTGGATCGAGGTGAACATGATCCCGAGCAGGATGGTGAGCGCCAAGCCGATCTTGGCGGCGCGCCGGTCGCCGACCTGCAGGGCATGGTGAGCCCAGGTCACGGTGGAGCCCGAGGTGAGCAGCGTCAGGGTGTTGACCAGCGGCAGCTCGAACGGAGGCACCACGTGGATGCCCTTGGGCGGCCAGGTCGCCCAGGCGGCGCGCACCTCATCGATCGGGGAGAGGGCGCGCTGGTGATGAAAGAGCGCCATCTCGAAGAAGATCCAGAACCAGGCAACGAAGAACATCACCTCGGAGGCGATGAACAGCATCATGCCGTAACGCAGGCCGATGGAGACCACCGGCGTGTGGTCGCCGCCGTTCGCCTCCTTGACGACCTGGGTCCACCAGCCGGCCATGGTGACGAAGACCCCGGCGAAGCCGGCCGCGAGCAGCCACACCTCGCCCTTCGCAATGCCGAAGAGGCCTTTCATGAACACCACGAGGCCGAGCGCCGTCACCACCGCCGCCACCGAACCGATGAGCGGCCAGGGACTGGGCTCGACCAAGTGCCAGTCGTGCTTGACGCCTTCGTGGGCCATGGCGGTGCTTCAGCTTCCCTCTTATTCGGTTGGGCCGGCGCGGTGGTGCTATAGCCCTGCGCCGCGAGCGCCGCCAAGGGCCGCCGCGCCGTTGGCGCCGGCCGCTGGCGCGCCTGGGCCGGTGACGGCGCGGAAGAAGGTGTAGGAGAGCGTGATCTGTCCACGCTCGCGCCGGTCCCGATCCGAGGCGTAGCGCGGGTCGACGAAGTAGACCACCGGGAACTCCATGGTCTGGCCGGGGGCCAGGGTCTGGTTCTTGAAGCAGAAGCACTCCAGCTTCGAGAAATAGGCTCCGGCCGTTTCGGGCAGGATGTTGTAGACGGCCCGGCCGGTCACCGGGACGGGCTCCAGGTTGGTGGCGACGAAGAACGCCAGCTTCGCTTGGCCCAGCCGGGCTACCTGCGAAGCCTGAACGGGCCGGAAGCGCCAGCCGATGCCGTTGACGTTGGTGTCGAAGCGCACCGTGACGGTCTGCTTCGCGGCATGGGCGGGCAGGTCGAGATTGGTGCGAACCGTGCCGTTGAAGCCGGTGGCCTGGCAGAAGGCGCGATAGAAAGGCACGGCGGCGAAGGCCATGCCGACCATGCCGCAGAAGATGGCCGCGGCGACGAGAGCCAGGCGCGCGTTGGCTCGCGCCAGATCACTGCGCCGGGGCGAAGGCGAGGACATGGCCCGAAAGCTTCAGGAGCGTGACGACAAAGACGACGGCGACAAAGGCGAAGAGGGCGACAGCTATGGCGAGGTTGCGGCCACGGCGGGCTCTGGCCTGCCGCGTGGTCTCCGACCTCGGATCGCTCATCTGGGGGCCGTCAGCGGCGCCACACCGGCCAAATGCTCGATCAGGAGGGCGGCGAACAAGAGGAAGAGGTAGGCGATGGAAAAGGCGAAGAGCCCCTTGGCCCGCTTGGCCGCGATCTCGGCGGAGGAAGCTCCGGCCAGGCGCGCCGCAAGAGCCACGAAACCAGCGCCGGCGGCAGCGGCGATGACCAGATAGGGCCAGCCGCCCAGCCCCATGAATGCCGGCGCAAGGCCGGTCGGGGCCATGACGAGGGCATAGGCGAGAATCCGCCGCCGGGTGGCCGCCTCGCCGCTCACCACCGGCAGCATCGGCACGCCGGCGCGGGCGTAGTCCTCGCGGGTCACCAGCGACAGCGCCCAGAAGTGCGGCGGCGTCCACAGGAAGATGATCGCCACCAGGATCAGCGGCGCCAGCGCCAGGCTGCCGCTGGCCGCGGTCCAGCCGACCAGCGGCGGCAGCGCTCCGGCCAGGCCTCCGATGACGATGTTCTGCGCTGTCCGCCGTTTGAGCCACACGGTGTAGACGAGGGCGTAAAAGGCGATGGTGAAGGCAAGCAGGGCCGCCGCCAGCCAGTTGGCGGCCAAGCCCAGCAGCATCGTCGAAAAAAGCCCCAGCAACACCGACAGGGCCAACGCGTCCGAGGGCTGCACCCGCCCGAGCGGCAGCGGGCGATGGCGGGTGCGCCGCATCAGGGCGTCGATATCGGCCTCGTACCACATGTTGAAGGCGCCGGCCGCTCCGGCCCCGACGGCGATGCACAGAAGGGCGACCGCCGCCAATCCCGGGTTCAGCGGCGAGCGGCCCGCCGGCGCCGGCGCGCACACCAGCCCAGTCACTGCGGTGAACACCACTAGCGACATGACGCGCGGCTTGAGCAGCTGAAAGTAGTCCTGCCAGCGCGCCGCCTCGGGGGCGGAAGAAGCGACGGCTGCCGTCGACGCGGTGCGGTTGGTCATGGCGGCGAAGGCGGCGGATCCCGCCGCGCCCTGAGCTCCTAGTGAGTGTCGGCGCCGATGACCGGCAACTCGTTGTACTGGTGGAAGGGTGGCGGCGAGGACAGCGTCCATTCCAGCGTCGTCGCGCCTACGCCCCACGGATTGGCGCGGGCCGGCCGGCGACGCACGGCCGCCTCGACGAGCACCGCCAGGAACACGATCAGGCCGGCGAAGGTGATCATGTAGCCGATTGTCGAGATCTTGTTCCAGAATTCGAAGGCCACAGGGTAGTCGACGTTGCGCCGCGGCATACCCTGCAGCCCGAGAAAGTGCTGCGGGAAGAAGACGACGTTGACGCCGATGAAGCTCAGCCAAAAATGAACCGTGCCCAGGAATTCGTTGTAGCGTACGCCCCACATCTTCTCGAACCAGTAGTAGAAGCCGCCGAAGATGGCGAACACCGCCCCCAGGCTCAGCACGTAGTGGAAGTGGGCGATGACGTAGTAGCTGTCGTGCAGCGCGTAATCGATGCCGGCGTTGGCGAGGACCACCCCTGTCACCCCGCCAAGGGTGAACAGGAATATGAAGCCCATGGCCCACAGCATCGGCGTCTTGAACTCGATGGAGCCGCCCCACATGGTGGCGATCCAGGAGAACACCTTCACGCCGGTGGGCACGGCGATCACCATGGTCGCGGCGACGAAGTAGGCTTGCAGGTTGACCGGCATGCCCACGGTGAACATGTGGTGCGCCCAGACAATGAAGCCCAAAAAGCCGATAGCCACCATGGCGTAGGCCATGGCGAGGTAGCCGAACACCGGCTTCTTCGAGAACGTCGAGACGATGTGGCTGATCATCCCAAAGCCGGGGATGATCAGGATGTAGACCTCGGGATGGCCGAAGAACCAGAACAGATGTTGGAACATCAGCGGGTCGCCGCCGCCGGCCGGATCGAAGAAGTGGGTGCCGAAATTGCGGTCGGTGAGCAGCATGGTGATGGCGCCGGCCAGCACCGGCAGCGCGAGCAGCAGCAGGAAGGTGGTCACCAGGATCGACCAGACGAAGAGCGGCATCCGGTGCAGCGTCATCCCCGGCGCGCGCATATTGAAGATCGTGGTGATGAAGTTGATCGCCCCCAGGATGGAGCTGGCGCCCGCAAGGTGGATGGAGAGGATGACGCAATCCATCGCCGGGCCGGTGTGTCCGCTGGTCGATAACGGCGGATAGAGGGTCCAGCCGCCGCCGAAGCCTCGCCCCGGACCGCCGTCTATCTGGGTGGAGACCAGGAACATGATCCACGACGCCACCAGCAACCAGAAGCTGATGTTGTTCATGCGTGGGAAGGCCATGTCCGGCGCCCCGATCATCAGCGGCACGAACCAGTTGCCGAAACCTCCGATCATCGCCGGCATGACCATGAAGAAGATCATGATCAGACCGTGCGCCGTCGCGGTGGCGAGGTAGCCGTGCTTGGACGCCTCAGGCAGCATGAGGGGGCTGATATGGTTGAAGTGGTCGAGCCACGATCCGGCGGTGAAGATCTGGATTCCCGGCTGATAAAGCTCCCAGCGGATCAGGCCCGAGAGCAGCGTTCCGACGATCCCCGCCTGGATGGCGAACAGGATGTAGAGCGTGCCGATGTCCTTGTGATTGGTGGCGAAGAACCAGCGCCGGAAGAAGCCCGGCTTTTCGGCGTGCGCGCCATGGCCCCCCGGAGCTTCGGCGTGCGCCGCCCTGCCGTGGGCGCCGGAGGCGGGTAGATCAGCGGCTGTGGCCATCGGGCTTCCTCGAACGCGGACTTGATAACCTAGGGGACGGCCGCCAGCGTCGCCTTGGGCCGCTTGCTGGCCACCCAGGCGTCGAAATCCTGCTGGCTCACGACCTTCACCATGATCGGCATGAAGGCGTGATCGACGCCGCACAGCTGTGAGCACTGGCCGTAGAAGATGCCGGTTTTGTCAGCTTTGAACCAGTCGTCGTTCAGCCGACCCGGCACGGCGTCCATCTTCACCCCGAATGCCGGCACCGAGAACGAGTGGATCACGTCCTCGGCGGTGATCTCCAGGCGCACCACCTTTCCCACCGGCACGACCATCGGATTGGTGGCGGCGAGCTTGTAGGGCAGGTGTTGGGCGTCGGCGTCAGACTGGGGCATCAGGACCGAGGTCGTCGCCGGGATGTTCTGGTCCGGGTAGGCGTAATCCCAGTTCCACTGCCGCCCGGTCACCTTCACCGTCATGTACGGCTTGGGCATGTCGTGCTCTTCGAAGAGCAGCCGGAACGAAAAGATGGCGATGAACATCAGGATGAGCACTGGGCCGATGGTCCAGATGACCTCGATCGGGGTGTTGTGGCTCCAGCGGGCCGGCGTCGGATTGGCGCGGTGGTTGAACCTGATGATGCAGATCAGGATCAGCGCCATCACCAGCAGCGAGATGAACCCGATGATCGGCAGCAGGATGTGATCGTGGAAGGCGATCTGGTCGGCGCGAATCTTCGAGGCCGCCGGCTGCAGGTCGATGGCGCCGTCCTGCGGTTGGCCGAGGATGTCGGCCAACGCGGTCGACGCAACGAGGCACGCCGGCCCGAGAACCGCGGCGCCGGCCAGCCGCCGGATCATGGGAAAGCTCGACTTCATCTCTCTCACGGCCCGTCCCGCCGACGCCAGCAGCGCCGCGTTTCCATTACGCGTTCCCGGTACGAAAGCGGCGCTTGGTGACAAGGTCCTCACCGGACCGGTCCTTTCGATGAGGGTCCATAATGGCATCGGCAGGGCTTGCCAAGGCGGGGGCGCAAGGTGTTGCGGCGCGGTTGCCCCGTGGCGCCGCGCCCCTATGTGTGCGAGGTCATCGCCTCGGGCGACCGCCCCATACCGTCCAGGAGAGAGCTCATGACCGCCGCCGCGCTCGCGCCTTCGATCCTGGAACAATCGGGCGTCGAACCCGAGGGCGCCCGCGCCGTGCTCGCCCAGGCCCTGCACGGAGCTGACGACGGTGAGCTCTTCCTTGAGAAGACCCAGAGCGAATCCTTTCTCTTCGACGATGGACGGCTGAAATCGGCGGCCTACGACGCCACCGAGGGGTTCGGGCTGCGGGTGGTGGCTGGTGAGACGGCAGGCTACGGTCACGCCAGCGAGATCTCCCTGCCGGCGATCCAGCGCGCCGCCAAGTCCGCCTCGCTTGCCAAGCATGGCCGCGGCGGCGTCGCCGCCGAAGCCCCCCGCCCCACCAATGAGCGGCTCTATGGCGACGACGACCCCCTCGCCTCACCTTCGTTTTCCGACAAGGTGGGGCTGTTGCAGGAAATCGACTCTTTCGCCCGGGCCAGGGACCCGCGGGTGGCGCAGGTCATGGCCTCGCTGGCAGGCGAGCGACGCGTGGTGGAGATCCTTCGTCCGGATGGGCGTCTGGTGAGGGACGTGCGGCCGCTGGTGCGGTTGAACGTCC
Organism: Caulobacteraceae bacterium; assembly: GCA_035946795.1. Lineage (GTDB taxonomy): Bacteria > Pseudomonadota > Alphaproteobacteria > Caulobacterales > Caulobacteraceae > Acaudatibacter. The sequence continues at coordinate 163,994 of DASYYX010000011.1, forward strand.
AAGTGACGGTGGAGAAGGAGGGTCGGCGCGAGAGCGGCGTCTCCGGCGCCGGCGGGCGCGCCGGCTTCGAGGCCTGGATCACCCCCGAACGCTGGCGCGAACAGGTCGAGGAAGCACTGCGCCAGGCGCTGGTGAACCTGGAGGCGATTCCCTGTCCCGCGGGCGAGATGGACGTGGTCCTAGGTCCGGGGTGGAACGGGGTGCTGCTGCACGAAGCGGTTGGCCATGGTCTCGAGGGCGACTTCAACCGCAAGGCCACCTCGGCGTTCTCGGGCCGCATCGGCGAGCGCGTTGCCGCCCCCGGAGTCACCGTCTTCGACGATGGCGCCATCGCCGGGCGACGCGGTTCGCTCACCGTCGACGACGAAGGCACACCGACATCGCGCACCATCCTGATCGAAGACGGCATCCTCGTCGGCTATATGCACGACCGGATGAGCGCCCGGCTGATGGGCGCCAAGCCGACCGGCAACGGCCGGCGGCAGTCCTACGCCTATCTGCCGATGCCGCGCATGACCAACACCGGCATGCTGGCCGGCGAGGCGACCCGCGAGGAGATGATCGCTTCCACCAAACGCGGCCTCTATTGCGCCAACTTCGGCGGCGGTCAGGTCGACATCACCAACGGCAAGTTCGTCTTCCAGTGCACTGAAGCCTACCTGATCGAAGACGGCCGGATCACCGCCCCGGTGAAAGGCGCCACCCTGATCGGCGACGGGCCTTCGGCGCTCACCCGCGTGACCATGATCGGCGACGACTTTTCCTTCGATCCGGGCATCGGCGTCTGTGGCAAGAACGGCCAGGGCGTGCCCGTCGGCGTCGGCCAGCCGTCTCTCAAGCTCGCCGGACTGACGGTGGGCGGAACCAGCGTCTGAACCGCCGCCGGCGCCCCGAGAGCGTCCCGCCTGCAAATACTAGGGCTTACCGCGAATTAACTGGCGCCTGATGGGCGGCCCTGCGACCTGACGGCCGCGCTTCGTCCCTCCAGCAGAGATCGCAACCCGTGAGTCTGGGGGTCATCCTCACCGTTGCGCTTGCCGCCGCCATGCCGCCGGCCGATCCGCCCGCGGCCATCCAGGGCGTCACCAGGTATCCGGCGAGCTTCTTCGCACCGGCCTCGCCGACGACCGCCTATGACATGGTGACCCGCCTGCCCGGCTTCACCCTCGACCTGGGCGCGAACGTGCGCGGGCTCGCTGGCGCCGCCGGCAACGTCCTTATCGATGGCGAGCGTCCGGTCGAGAAACAGGACGGTTTGGACGAAATCCTCAAGCGGATCCCCGCCGGCCAGGTGCTGCGCATCGATGTCATCCGCGGCGGCGCGCCCGGCATCGACATGCAGGGCAAGACCGTGTTGGCCAACGTCATCCGCCGGCAAGTCCGCAAACCGACCGGGGTGATCGTCCTTGCCGGAGTCACCGCGAATGGACACGGCGTCATCTGGGCCACACGCGACCAGATCGCCGCCACGGTGGGAAAGGTGGCGCTCGAGGGTTCGCTCTTCGCCGGTCGCAACTACGACGACGGCAGCGGCGATGGCGTCCGCATCGCCCGCGCCGCGGATGGGACGCTGATCGGCGCCGGCAAGGAGACCAGTCTGGGACTCGGCGACCTCTACAAGCTGACCTTCGCCGCGACCGCGCCGGTCGCGAGCGGCAAGCTGCATCTGGACAGCTCCTTCACCTCCAGCCCCTACGACTACCACCAGCACGACACCCTCGCGCCGGCCGGCGAAGCCTTCGAGCACGATCATCAGACGCAGAAGACGGGCGAGGCGGGGCTGAGCTGGGAGCGCGCCTTGGGGCCGACGGTGAAGCTCGAAACCTATCTGTTCGAACAACTCGGCTCAAGCATCTACACCTCGGACCTCGCCGACAGCGGCAGCGCCGTCACCTTGATCGGAAGCGGCGCCACATCCCACTACCTGCTGGCGAAAAAGACCTCCGAGAGCATTGCCCGCGCCACCGTGACCTGGGTCCCCACGACGACCCTCACGATCGAGGCCGGCGGCGAGGGCGACTTCAACTGGCTGCGCGACCACACCTTTTACATCCAGGACGGCGCAGCGCAGTTCATACCGGCCGCCAACGTCGTGGTGACCGAAACCCGCGGCGACGGCTTCGTCTCGGCCACCTGGCAGGCGCGCAAGAACGTGACGCTCGAGGCCAGCCTCAGGGGCGAGATTTCACGCATCGGCTCCAGCGGCGATGTCGAGCAGAGCAAGGTCCTCGGCTACCCCAAGCCCCGCGCCGTGGTGACGTGGTCGCCGGGCAAGTCCGACCAGATCCGGCTGCGAGTCGAGCGCGAGGTGGGGCAGCTCAACTTCGACGACTTCGCCGCTTCCAACGCGCCGGTCTCCAGCGGCGGCTTGCATGTGGGCAACCCCAACATCCGCCCGCAGACCGATTGGGTCGTCGAGGGCGCGCTCGACCACCGCTTCTGGGGTGGAGGCGATGTCACCTTGACGGTTCGGCGGATGTGGCTGAGCGATGTCATAGACCGCATTCCCGTGATCACGCCGGAGGGTGATTTCGACGCGCCGGGGAACATCGGCTCGGGCTCGGAGACGGACGCGGCTCTCGCCCTCACTTTGCCGACCGACAAGATCGGCCTCACGCGCGGTCTCCTGACCGGCCAGGGGACCTGGCGCTGGTCGCGGGTGACCGACCCGACGACGCTGGCGCCCAGGATGATCAGCGGCCAGCATCCCCTCGACGCCGAACTGCATTTCGCCCAGGGCCTACCGCGGCTCAAAACCACCTGGGGGTTCGACTATTTCGCCCAGTGGCGGCAGACCAACTGGCGCTTCGCCGAGATCGACACCGACAAGCTGAAGCCCTACCTGCAGCTGTTCGCCGAGTACAAGCCCACGGCCGACCTCTCGATCCGCTTCGAAGCCGACAACTTCCTCCGCCACGGCTTCGAGCACGGCCGGCAGGTGTTCACCGGCCCGCGCAACAGCGATCCGCTGGCGTTCGAGGATGTCCGCAGCGTGCACTTCCCGCGCATCTTCTACCTGCGCGTGCGCAAGACCTTCGGTTGAAGCCGCCGGGTCCCGCCCAAACCGGCGGCGTCCGGCGCGTGCGTGTCATCAGCGCCGTGGGCCCAGCCCTTGATCAGCGGCGAGATCGCCAGGAACACCGCCCCGGAGGCGATCCCGGCCCAACCAATGGCCGAAAACACTCGCAGCGCGCTGGCGAGCGCGGCGGCCGGATCGAGCACCTGACCGCCAGCGGTGGCGGTCCCCGCCAACCTGGCGATCGCCGCGCCGATGTACTCGGCCCAGGAACTGGCGAGAAACCAGATCGCCATCAGTGTGGAGACCAGGGCCGCCGGGGCCAGCTTGGTGATTTCCGAAAGGCCGACCGGCGACAGGCAAAGCTCGCCGGTGGTGTGCAGCAGATAGGTCAAGGCGAGCACCAGCAACGGCAGGCGCAGCTGGGCGTCCGCCAGATGCCGCAGCCAAACGATGATCAGGAACCCTAGCCCGACCTGGATCAAGCCGAGGCCAAATTTGATCGTCGGCGGCGGCTCTCGCCCGACAAGACCCAGGCTCCGCCAGAGCTCCGCGAAGAACGGGGCAAGAATGAGGATGAAGCCGGCATTGAAGGATTGCGCCTGGGCGGCCGCGAACGAGGTGTCTATCCACCACGCGCCGGCGGGCGCTGCCGCAAGCTGCGCCCGCGTTCCCAAAACGACGGCCTGCCCCAGAAAGTCAAAGATGATCGGCGAGGGTGTGAGCACCAGGTCGGTGTTGCGCTCGGCGAACAGGCTGAGCGAGGTGCCGCCCTGGGCGAAGAGCGTGAAGAACACCACTGAACCGCCGATCAGGACGAATGCCAGGTAGAGGCGCTGGCGCTCGATGCGCGTGAGCCGCCGGGCCATGTGCAGGCCGAGATAGAGAAGCGAGGCCACCGATCCGACCGTGAGGGCGGCGCCGACCACGGCGTTGCGCTGCACCAGCAGCCAAACGACGGCGAGGGTCGGGGCTATGGCAAGATAGATAACAGTTTCGAGGCTCAGCGGCCCGGCCACGCGACGCCGCAGAAGGGCTGGATCCGGCGGCTCGCCCTTACCCTCGAGCAGTTTCCGGCCGGCGACAAAGCTCACCCAGCCCGCCAGCATGCCGGCGCCGGCAACCCCGAAGCCCCATTTCCAACCGTACGCCTGGCCGAGGTAGCCGCACAGGATGGCGGCCCAGAAGGCGCCGAGATTGATGCCGTAGTAATAGAGCGTGAACCCGGGATCGCGCCTCGGATCTCCGACATCGTAGAGCTTGCCGACAAGGGCCGAAATGTTGGCCTTCAGAAAACCCACGCCCGTGATGATGAGAGCCAGGGCGAGGTAGAGGACATCGGTGAATATCCCGCTTCGGCCTTCCACCGGCAGCGAGAACTGGCCCTGGGGGATCACTTCCGGCAGCGGCGCCGCAGTTGGCAGCCCGGCGATGTGGAAGGCGCCCTGCTTGTCGGTCGAGAAGGCGTACGGCCGCCCCTGGACCACCAGTTTGGCGGAATGCGCATCGCCCCGGCCTTCGGCGGCGAAGGCGAAGCGGTGGCCACGCCAGTCCAGCCACTGGCGCGCCGGCGGCCCCTCGATGGCCATGGTGAAATGGCCGGCGACGAGCAGCAGCGCCCCGATCGCCACCGCCTTGCGTGCGCCGAGCCAGCGGTCGGCCACCATCCCGCCGATCAACGGCACGAGGTAGACCAGGGTGGTGTAGGCGCCGTAGTGGGCGGCCGCCGCCTTGTCGTCGAAGAGGAACTGCTGGGTGAGGTAGAAGACCAGCAGGCCGCGCATGCCATAGTAGGAGAAGCGCTCCCACATTTCGGCGAAGAAGAGGACGAAGAGGCCCCGCGGATGCTCGCGCAACAGCTGCGCCAGGACCGGAGCGCCGGTGACGAGGGTGATCGCGAGTCCGACCAGGACGACGATGCTGTTCACGCTGGAGCGTCCGCGTCGCGGCCGGGAGCTTCAGGAAACAAACACGCGCGCCGCCGTTTCACAAGCGGGCGACCAGGAGGAGACGTAACACCATGGCCGAGATGAGGCTTCCGGGGCCTGACCATCCGATCACGCTCGCAGCCAAACCGACGCGAATGCGGGCGCGCTTCCACGACACGGTCATCGCCGAGACCGCCGACGCCATCGAGCTTTGCGAGGCCGGCTACAAGCCGGTGATCTACTTCCCCCGCTCGGACGTAGACATTGGATACTTCGGCAAGACCGCACGGGTGACCCACTGCCCCTACAAGGGCGAAGCGAGCTATTACACCATCACCCTGGACGCCGAGATCGCCGAGAACGCGGCCTGGAGCTACGAGGATCCCTATCCGGCGATGGCCGATATCACCGGGCGGATCGCCTTCTATCCGCACTACGTCGAGGTCTACGAGGTCCCCGAGGCGCACGCGACCGACCCTGACGAGGTGGTGCTCCACACCGACGAAGGCGATGGCGCCTCGCAGCGGCCGACTTGGCCAGCTACCGCGACGAATCCAGATATCCCGTAGCGCTCAGTAGGCGCACTCTTCGAAGACACGCGTCACATCGCCCGCCCACGGGCCACGGTATAGCTCCAGCAGGCGCTCGGCCGCCGTGACCCCCGTTTCGGCGATCTCCTCGACTTCGGCGAGGTAGTTGGTCTCGTCGACCATGCCGGCGGAGATCCGGTTCCGGTTCTTCAGCCCCTGGTGGGCGATGGCGAGCATGTCGCGGGCGACATCTTGAACGGTGCGGCCGCGGATCTCAGCCTTTAGCGCCCGCCGGGCGACGTCGGCGCGCAGCCGCGCCCGATCCTCGGCTGTCCAGTCGCGGCAGAGGTCCCAGGCGGCGGCTTGCGAAGGCGGATCATAAAGGAGCCCGGCCCAGAGCGCCGGCAGGGCGCACAGCCGTGACCAGGACCCGGCGTCGGCGCCACGCATCTCCAGGTACTGCTTGAGGCGCACCTCGGGGAAGATGGTGCTCACATGGTCGGACCAATCCTCGAGGGTGGCGCGCTCGCCTGGGAGCGCCGGCAGGCGCCCGTCGATGAAGTCGGCGAATGATGATCCCGCCGCGTCGATGTACCGGTGGTCTCGGCTGATGAAATACATCGGCACCGCCAGGGCGTAGCGGGCGTAGGCCTCGAAGCCGAAGCCATCCTCGAAGACGAAGTCGAGCAGGCCGGTGCGCGCCGGATCGGTGTCGGTCCAGATGTCCGCCCGGTATGAAAGGAAGCCGTTGGGCGCGCCTTCCGTGAACGGCGAGTTGGCGAAAATCGCCGTGGCGATCGGCTGCAGCGCCAGGCTGACGCGGAACTTGGCCACCATGTCCGCCTCGCTGGCGAAATCGAGGTTCGCCTGCACCGTGCAGGTGCGGAACATCATGTCGAGCCCGCGTCCGCCGACCTTGGGCATGTAGCGGCGCATGATGGCGTAGCGGCCCTTGGGCATGACTGGGATCTGGTCCCGCCGCCAGGTCGGAGCGAACCCCAGCCCAAGAAAGCCCAGCCGCAAGTCGGCGGCGACCTCCTTGATCTCTTCCAGATGCCGGCCGGTTTCCTCACAAATCTCGTGCATGTCGGCCAGCGGCGCGCCGGAGAGCTCGAATTGACCGCCAGGTTCGAGGCTGACGTTGGCGGCGCCGCGATGCAGGGCGATCATTACTTCCTCGCCGCCCGCGCCATGTTCGCTCACCGGCGTCCAGCCGAAGCGCGCCAAGCCCCGCATGAGGGCCGCGATGCCGTCCGGGCCGTCGTAAGGGACCGGGGCGTGACTGCCGAGCCGGAAGACGAACTTCTCGTGCTCGGCGCCGACGCGGAAGGTTTCGGCGGGCTTGGCGCCCTGGGCGAACCAGCCGGCCAGGTCCTCCAGCGTCAAGGGCCGCTGATCGCAGAGTGTTTCGGCCATGGCCCAGCCCCTTCGTCTTGTCGCTTTGCGGCGCGTCCGGAACGAGCGGCGCCGGGCCCTTGCGGCGGCAAGTGGGACCTTGGCGAAGAAAGCTCAAGCCCCTCGCCAGTCGCCGAGGATGGCCTGCCAGAGTGAAAGGGCGGCGATGGCGGCGGTGTCGGCGCGCAGGATTCGCGGCCCCAAGCTCACTGGCCGGGTCTGCGGCAAGGCGCGAACGGCGGCGCGCTCAGCAGCCGAAAACCCGCCTTCCGGCCCGATCATGACCGCCCAGCCGCCGCTTGGCGCGTCGCCGAGCGCATCCACAAGCGGGGGCGCTTCGCCCGCTTCGTCACAGAACATCAGGAACCGGTCGCCAGGCCAGCTCTCGAGGATCGACGACAGGGAGATCGGCGCCTCGATCGCCGGGACATCCATCCGTCCGGTCTGTTCGGCCGCCTCCGCGGCAATGGCGGTGAGGCGCTCAACGTTGGGCCTGATCGGCTGCGCGCGCTCGGTGATCATCAGGCGCACGCGGGCAGCGCCGAGCTCGGCCGCCTTTTCGATGATGGTCTCCAGGCGCGGCCGTTTCACCAGCGCCACGGCAAGACCCAGATCGCAGCCGCCGGCCTGGGGGCGCGCCAGAGTCTGGACCTCGAGGCTCGCGGCGCCCCGCCCCCCGGCGAGGCGCGCGCGCCATTCCCCGTCGCGGCCGTTGAAGAGTAGGACCTCGGCGCCCGGCCCCAGGCGCATGACATCGACGAGGTAGCGCCTTTGACCGGGATTCAGCTCGATCTCGGCCCCCGCGCGGAGATCGTCGCTGACATGCAGGCGGATCATTCGAGCCTGTTCGTCGATTGAGCGTTAAGAACGGACATTCGCGCTTCAGCGGCTAGGAAAGATGGCGGGCAAATACAAGCAGGCGCTGATCGAGCTCCAGGTCGGGCTGGTTCGCTACCAGACCTGGGCGCTGAAGACCGGCGCCAAGGCGACGGTGATCTTCGAGGGGCGCGACGGCGCCGGCAAGGACGGCACGATCAGGCGCATCACCGAGCACTTGGCGCCGCGGAACAGCCGCGTCGTCGCCCTGCCTGCGCCATCTGACGCGGAGCGCAGCGAATGGTATTTTCAGCGCTACATCCCTCACCTGCCGGCGGCAGGTCACCTCGTCCTCTTCAACCGCTCCTGGTACAACCGGGCAGGGGTCGAGCCGGTCATGGGCTTCTGCACCCCCAAAGAACACGAAGACTTCCTGCGCGACACGCCCGAGATCGAGCGCATGCTGCAGGAGTCGGGCATGTGTCTGGTCAAGATCTGGCTCGACATCAGCAAGGCCGAGCAGGCCGACCGCCTGGCGGCGCGCCGCAAGGATCCCTTGAAGACGCTCAAGGTGAGCGATCTGGATCGCGAGGCGCAGAAGCGTTGGAACGACTATTCCGCCGCCCGTGACGAGATGCTGAGGCGCACGCATACGCCGGATGCGCCCTGGACCTGCGTCCATACCGATCACAAGAAGGAAGCGCGCCTGAACGTCATCCGGCACCTGCTGCACAAGCTCGCGCCCCGCGATATCGCCAGCGACTATCCGCTTCCCGACCCGCGCGTGCTGTTCTCGTTCGAGGAGGCCGCGCTCGTTGACGGCAGACTCGAGCACTGATCGAGCGCCGGCTCGGTGTGCGCGTGCGGCGTCCGGTCGCCAGCGAGCACGAACACGGCCGCATGACTCGGATGCGGTTTCGGATTATGACGGCGGGGTGACGGACGCCTGCCGGGCGTTCGCGTTGGGGCGTTACGGAGTCGAGGCTTGCCGACCCTTGAGCCGATCGGAGCCGCGCCAGAGGTGGAGGTAGGGCCGCCGCCCGAGCGCCGCGGCGAGCAGGGCGCGCCCGGCTGGTCCATGGGCCTGCGGCTCGTGTTCGTGCTCGGCATCGCCCTGGGCCTCTGGGGCTTGATCCTCTTCATCCTGTTCGGCGGCTGAAGCCCACAGCCTGTCGCCGGCGGCGACGGCGCCGTTTGTGTTGACGGCCCCTAGCGCCTTAAGACGCCGCGCATGTCGCCGCGCACGCTCTACGACAAGATCTGGGACGCGCACGTCGTCGCCGAGGACGGCGATGAAGCCATTCTCTATATCGACCTGCACCTGATCCACGAAGTGACCTCGCCCCAGGCCTTCGCTGGCCTCGCGGCGGCGGGCCGGAGGGTGCGGCGGCCGGAACGCATTCTCGCCGTCGCCGATCATAACGTCCCCACCGAAGGCCAGTCGCTGGGCATCGTGGCCGTCGCCGATCCAGAGGCGCGCGCCCAACTGACGGCGCTGGAGCGCAACGTCGCCGAGGCCGGGATCGAGAGCTTCGCCATGGGCGATCCTCGCAACGGCATCGTCCACGTCGTCGGTCCCGAGCAGGGCCGCACCCTGCCGGGGATGACGATCGTCTGCGGCGATTCGCATACCTCCACGCACGGAGCCTTCGGGGCGCTGGCCATGGGCATCGGCACCACCGAGGTGGAGCACGTGCTGGCCACGCAGACGCTGCGCCAGCGCAAGTCGAAGAACCTGCGAGTGCGCTTTTCCGGAACGCCAAGGCCCGGCGTGACCGCCAAGGACTATGCGCTGGCTCTCATCGGCCGGATCGGCGCGGCAGGCGGGACCGGTTTCGTCATCGAATACGCCGGCGAGGCGATCGAGCGGCTTTCGATGGAGGGCCGGATGACGCTGTGCAACATGACGATCGAGGCGGGCGCGCGCGCCGGCCTGATCAGACCGGACGAAACCACCTTCGAATACCTGAAGGGCCGGGCCGCGGCCCCCAAGGCGGGCGCCTACGAGATGGCAGTGACGGCGTGGCGGGCCCTCAAGTCCGACGCGGACGCCCGCTTCGATCGCGAGATCGAGATCGATGCCGGCGTCCTGGCCCCGCAGGTAACCTGGGGCACCAGTCCCGAGCAAGTCATCGATATCGACGACCGCATCCCCGAGCCCGATCGAGCCGACGAGGGCGCCGCCGCGGCCATCCGCCGCGCCCTCGACTACATGGGCCTGGAGCCCGGCGCAGCGATCGCGGGAACACCGATCGACCGGGTCTTCATCGGCTCGTGCACCAACAGTCGCCTCGAGGACCTGCGCGCCGCGGCGCGCCTCGTCGAAGGGCGGGTCGTCGCCGATCGCGTTGGCGCCATGGTCGTTCCGGGTTCGGGCCTGGTGAGGGAAGCCGCGGAAGCGGAAGGCCTGGACCGGATCTTCGTCGAAGCCGGCTTCGACTGGCGCGAGCCCGGCTGCTCGATGTGCCTGGGGATGAACCCGGACCGGCTGGCGCCGGGAGAGCGGTGCGCCTCCACCTCGAACCGCAACTTCGAGGGCCGGCAGGGGCGCGGCGGGCGCACCCATCTCATGAGCCCGATCATGGCGGCCGCAGCGGCCTTGGCCGGCGAGATCACCGACGTGAGGCGTTTCCTGTGATCGACGGTCTCGACCATGTCGCCGTGGCGGTGGAGGACCTCGATCGCGCCGGGGCGGCCTTCCAGGCTCTGCTCGGTCGACCGCCCCACTGGAGGGAGGAGGCGGCGGGCGCCCGCCACGCTTGGTTCCAACTCGCCAACACCGCGATTGACGTCGTCCAGGCGGAAGGCCCCGGCGAGAGTGGTGATCGGGTGCGGGCCCAGATCGCAATGCACGGCGAGGGCCTGTGGGGGCTGGCTTTCGCGGCGAGCAACCTCGAGGAGATGCGCCGGCTGCTGGCGCGCCGGGGCGCCCCGACCCGCGAGCCGGCCGACCTGCTCTCCACGGATGCTTGGAAGCTGTCTTTCCTCGAGCCCGAGGCGAGCCACGGTGTGCCAATTGCGCTCGCCGAGCGGGTCCGGCCGGCGGCCATGCCGCCGGGCCCTTTCGAGGCCGGCGAAGCCTACGCCCTGGATCACGTCGTCGTTCGCACGCCCAATCCCGACCGGGCCATCGCCCTTTACGGCGCTCGCCTTGGCCTGGACTTCCGCCTCGACCGCTCGAACCCGGAGTGGGGTTCGCGGCTGCTGTTCTTCCGCTGTGGCGACATGATCGTGGAGATCGCGGCCGACCCGAAGGCGGCGCCGACGGAAGCCCTGGATCGCCTCACCGGCCTTGCCTGGCGCACAGGCGACCCGGACGTCGCTCGCGGCCGCCTGGCCAAGGCCGGTTTCGAGGTCTCCGACGTGCGCCCCGGTCGCAAACCCGGCACCAGGGTGTTCACAGTGCGCTCCGGCGTCCCCGGCGGCCCGGCGCTGATGATCGCGGAGGATTGATCGATGCGCCCGTTCACCACGCTCACCGCGCGCGCGGCGCCGCTGCCGATCGCCAACCTGGACACCGACCAGATCATCCCAAAGCAGTTCCTGAAGACAATCGAGCGCTCGGGCCTGGGCAGAGGCCTCCTCTACGACCTGCGCTTCGACGCCGAGGGCCGACCGAAGTCGGACTTCGTCCTCAACCAGCCGCGCTACGCCGGGGCGCAAATTCTGATCGCCGGGCCGAACTTCGGCTGTGGCTCCAGCCGCGAGCATGCCCCGTGGGCGCTCATCGACTTCGGCATTCGCTGCGTCATCGCCGAGAGTTTCGCCGACATCTTCCTTGCCAACTGCTTCGAGAATGGTCTGTTGCCGATCGCCCTGCCGGCCCAGGAGGTGACGGCGCTGGAAGCGGAGGCGCTCGGCGGCAACCACGTGTTCACCGTCGATCTGGAGACCCAGACCGTGACCGCGCCCTCCGGACGCCAGGCGCGTTTCGACATCGATCCGAGCCGCAAGCGCAAGCTGCTGGAGGGGCTCGACTCGATAGGCCAGACGCTGAAGGCGGAGAGCGCCATCGGGGCCTTCGAGGCGCGCCGGGCGGCCGGCCAGCCCTGGGCCGAGGCAGGACGATGACCATCATCGTCGCCGGAACCGTCCGGGCGCCAGCCGACCTCGACGCCGCCCTGCCGCACATGCAGGCGATGGTCGCCGCATCTCGGGCCGAGGACGGCTGCATCGAATACGCCTACGCCCGCGACCTCATCGATCCCTCCCTGGTGCGCGTCTTCGAGATCTGGCGCGACGAGGCGGCCCTCCAGGCCCATTTCGCCTCGCCGCACATGGTGCGGTGGCGCGCCGCCCTCAGCCAACTCGGCCTGGCCGCCTCCGACCGCCGCCTGAGCCTCTATGAAATCGCCGCCGAGCGACCCCTCTGATGCCTTCGCTCCTGCTCCTGCCGGGCGATGGCATCGGCCCGGAGGTGATCGCCGAGACGCGGCGCATAGCCGAGCGGCTTTCGAACGAGATCGCCATCGACGAGCGGCCGTTCGGGGGGGCCGGTTACGACGCCGAGGGCGAGCCTCTGAGCACAGCGACGCTGGAGGCGGCGCGCCGTTCCGACGCCGTGCTGATGGGGGCGGTCGGCGGACCCCGGTGGGCGGGCGTTCCGCGCCACCTCCGCCCCGAAGCCGGGCTGCTGGCGTTGCGCTCGGGGCTCGGCGTCTTCGCCAACCTGCGCCCGGCCTACTGCTTTCCGGCGCTCAGCGATGCTTCGACGCTCAAGCGTGAGGTGGTGGAGGGGCTCGATCTCATTATCGTCCGGGAACTGACCGGCGGGGTCTATTTCGGCCAACCGCGCGGCATCGAGACGCTGCCGAACGGCGAGCGGCGCGGCGTCGACACCCAGGTCTACACCACTGGCGAGATCGAGCGCGTGGCGCGCGTCGCCTTCGATCTGGCGAGGGATCGCCGCGGCAAAGTGACTTCGGCCGAAAAGTCCAATGTCATGGAGACCGGGCAGCTGTGGCGCGAGGTCGTCACCGTCCTGCACGCGCGCGAATTTGCCGACATCGAGCTCGAGCACATGCTGGCCGACGCCTGCGCCATGCAGCTGGTCAAAAGCCCGCGCCAGTTCGACGTCATCGTCACCGACAATCTGTTCGGTGACCTGTTGTCGGACGAGGCGGCGCAGCTCACCGGCTCCATGGGCATGCTGCCTTCGGCGGCAATCGGGGCCGGCGATGGACCGGGGCTCTACGAACCGGTGCACGGCTCGGCGCCGGACATCGCCGGCAAAGGGCTCGCCAACCCGTTGGCGGCGATTCTCTCGTTCGAGATGGCGCTGCGCCTTTCCTTTGCTCGGCCGGACCTCGCCGACCGGCTGCGGGAGGCGGTCGAGGCGGCGCTGGAGGCGGGCGCCCGCACCGCGGACCTCGGCGGCCGGCTCGGCACGCGCGAAATGGGAGACGCCGTCCTGGCGCGGCTCTGACCCGCAGCCGCCGCTTCGGCTAGAGCATTTCCCGGCTAGGCGGGCGCGTAGCCGGCGTGGCGGAAGTAGTTGGCGCAGTCTTGTGGGGTGAAGGCGTCGAGCAGCTGGCCGATGCGGTCCCACAGGTCAGGGACGGTTCTCTCGGCGGCTGTGCGCAGCA
>DASYYX010000012.1:0-48024 GCA_035946795.1 Caulobacteraceae bacterium
GGGGGCCGGCTTCGCCGGGGCGGTGGAGGGGGCCGGCTTCGCCGGAGCGGTGGAGGGGGCCGGACCGATCAGCCGGTCGAAGGTGGCGCGCGGCATGGGGGTGAGGCGGCCGAAGGAGGAGATCACCGGGGCGAGGTCGACGGCCGGATGGGCCGCCAGCCAGCGGCCGTAGGCCAGGACGACGCGGTCGATGCCGGTGGGCGAGCCCAGGCCCCGGCGCTGGGCGAGGCGGGTGGCGTCGAAGAGGATGCGCACGGGAGTCCCAATGGGCAGGGGTGACGAATTCGTCAACGCGCGCCTGGATGCACGAACATTGACCGGTCAAAAAACCGGTCGATATTGAGGCGCATGACGAACTCCATTCCCTCTCACCAAGCCAAGACTCACTTCGCCCAGCTGCTGGATCGGGTCGAGAAGGGTGAGGAGCTGACGATCACCCGGCACGGGCGACGCGTCGCCCGGCTCGCGCCGGCCGGGCCAGAGCACGATATCGGCGCCGCGCGGCGCACCTTCGAGGAGATCTTCGCGGCTCGTCAGCGGATGGCGAGCGCCGGCATCGCGCCGTTCAGCATCAAGGAGATTCTCGAGCTCAGGGATGCGGGTCGAGACGCCCGCAAGAGCGGGCGAACTTCGGATCCGCACTGAAATGCCAGGACCGGTGGTGGATGCCTCGGCGGCTCTGGCCTGGCTGCTCCCGGGCGAGCCGTACGCGGACGCAGCCGCCGCGATCGCCCAGGCGGTCGCTTCAGAAGGCGCCCTCGTCCCGTCGATCTGGCCGCCGGAGGTGCTCAACGGCATGTTGATGGCCGTCAGACGCCGACGGATCGACCGCGCCGCTTGCGACGAGCAGCTCGGCCTGCTGCAGCGCCTGCCGATCGCGTTCGATGGCGAAACCCATCACCGAACCTGGGACGACACCAAGGCCCTGGCGGAAAAGCACGGCCTCACGGCGTACGACGCCGCTTACCTGGAACTCGCGGTGCGCGCCAAACGGCCTCTGGGGAGTTTCGATGACGCGCTCCGAGCCGCCGCGCGTAGCGAGGGTGTCGCGGTCCTGGAATAGGGCGACGAGCCGCCCAGCCGGGCTGTTACAGCAGCGCCTTGTAGACCGGGCCGAGGCGCGCGGCGCTGCGCTCGAGGCTGAACTCCGCCGCGCGGGCCAGGCCCTTGCGGGCGAGCTCGGCCCGCAGCGACTCGTCGGCGGCAAGGGCCTGGATGGCGCGCTTGATGGCGCCGACATCGCAGGGATCGACGAGAAGGGCGGCCTCGCCGCAGACCTCCGGCAGGGCGCCGGCGGTGGAGGCGATCACCGGCGTCCCCAGAGCCATGGCCTCGGCGGCGGGCAGGCCGAAGCCTTCCCAGAGCGAGGGAAAGACGAGGGCCCTGGCGCCGCGGAGGAGGGAAAGAACGAGGCTGCGGGGCAGGAAGTCGTATTGGCGCACGCGCGCCGGCGCTATTCCCAGGAGCGGCTTGTGGCCCTCCTCCAGCCAGCCGGCGCCGCCGACGATCACGAGCGGCTCGGCAAGGCCGGCGGCGAGGTAGGCTTCGAGCGCCCGCGGCAGGTTCTTCTTGGGCTCGCGCGCGCCCAGGAAGAGGAAGTAGCCGCGCCAGGGAAGGCCGAAGGCGCCCTCGATCTCGGCGGCGACCTCCGGCTCGGTATGTTCGGCCACGGCGGCGGGGATGTCGACGCTCTGCCAGGTCGCGGTGATGCGGGCCGGGTCGGCGCCGAAGAGGCGGACCAGATCGGCGCGCGTCGCCTCCGAGACGGCGAGGATGTGGTCGGCGTCGGCGCAGATGCGGGCGACGAGAGCCCGGAAGGCGGCCTTGTTGTCGAGAGTGGTCCAAGGGAGGCGCAGGGGGACGAGGTCGTGGACGGTGTAGACATTGGGCCGCCCAGGGGCGCGCAGCGGCAGCGGGCAGGTCCAGTGGACAAGGCCCGGGGCCTCGGCCGGAGCGGCTTCGAAGGAAAGCGAGGTCATCGCCCCGGTGGCGGCGAAACCACGGTTGGCGGCGTGGAAGACGTCGCGCGCCGCCCAGGCGCGCGCGACATCGGCCGGGAGGCTCGGCGGCGGGGCCACCTCGCCGGAGATGGCGACGGCGCTGGCGCTCGCGGTCGTCGTCGGCCTGGAGCGCCGTAGCCAGCGGCGAATGCGGCCGGTGACGGAGGCCGAACCGGGCGGGAGGTTGCGCCCCTCCCGCGGCGCATCGAAGAGGGCGACCTCGTCCAGGAGCGGATCGCCGGTGGGCGCCTGGGCCGGACCTAAGAGGAGCTGCGGCTCGAAGCCGAGGTGGCGGATGGTGGGGACAAGGCCGCGGGCGTAGCTGGCGATCCCCGTCCCGTGGGGAAGGGCGAGGTTGAAGGCGTCGATGAGGATGCGCTCAGAAGCCATTTGATCCGCAGATTTACGCAGATTGGAGCAGATGATCAGTGCTCATCTGCGCGCATCTGCGGATCATAGGACCTTCAGGCCGTCGCGGCGGCTGGGGAGCGGTTGCGCCGCCCAGGGGATGCCTGCGGAGCTTCGCGTGTGTGGTCCGCTTCGCGGTGGAGCAGAGACTCGACCGCGCCGAGGAGGTGATAGAGCGAGCTGGCCGGGGCGGGGCCGGCCTGCGGCGCGCCGGCGGCGTCGATGCGGTCGATCCACAGGCCGCCGCGCAGGTAGCGGCGCAGGGCCGCGGCGGCGGCGAGGGCGGCGGCGTCATCGCCAAGAGCGCGGGCGGCGCGCAAGCGCTCGCACTGCGGCCAGAGGCGCGCGCCCGCTTCGGTGAGAGCGAAGGCGCCGTCCATGGCGTCGGCGGCGAGGCCGGCGGCGGTGAGGCCGCGGGCGCCGGCGGCATAGAGGCGGCGGGCCGCAGGAAGCGCAGCAGCAGGCCCGCCCTGGGCGCGCCAGCGGGTGAAGAGGAAGGCCCACTCGAACTGATGTCCGGGCGAGAGCTCGCACGCCGCGGGCTCGGCGGGGGCGCGCCAGGCCTGGTCGTAGGCCTCGGCGACGAAACCGCGCGCGTCGATCAGGCGCCCGAGGGCGAAGGCGCCCAGCTCATCGGCCAGGGCGCGCCAGCGGCGATCGGCCCCGGCCTGCGCCCAGGCGAGCGCGGCCTCGAAGAGGTGCATCAGCGGGTTGGACAGGAAGCGCGGCGGCCCGGCCTCGGCAAAGGCGCCGTCGGCATGGCGGAAGGCGCCCTCGACGGCGGCCAGGAGCGCGAGGGCGTCGGCCTCGCGCTCGGGCCCGAGGGCGGCCAGGGCCAAAAGGGCGAAGGCCTGCTCGTAGAGAAAGGCCCGGTCGTTCGCCGGGGCGCCGGCGGCGTCGACGCTGAAGCGGCAGAGGCCGTCGGGACGGATGAAGGCGTGCCGGAACCAGGCGTCGGCATGGTCGGCGGCCTCGCGCCACGGCCCGGGCCAGCCAAGGGCGCCGGCGCGGGCGAAGACGAAGGCCTGGCGCGCCTGCACCCGGGCGCGGCGCGGGCCGATGACGGCGCAAGCGTCGGCGTCGAGGGCCTCGAAGAAGCCGCCGCCCTCGTGGTCGGCGCCGCCATGATCGGCGCCTAGGGCCCACCACAGCGGCAGGGCTTCGGCGAAGAGCCAGCGGCGGTACGAGGCCGCGACGGTGTCCAGGTCTTCGCGCCCGGCCGGCGGCGGGGCCCCGCGCACAGGATGGGCCCCATTGGCGGCCAGCTTCTCGACCGCGGCCTTGACCTTCTGGCTGGAAGGCAGGTGGCAGACCAGGACCGCGTCCTCCTCGGCGATGACGGCGAGGTCGGAGACGTTGACGGCGACCACGACCTGGCCGGGGGCGGCGCGCACCAGGCAGCGCTGCGCCCCTTCGAGGATGGCGGCGCCCTCGGCGACGTTGCCGGCCTCGTCCGGCGGCGAGGCCTCGAAGACCGCGTCCCAGGCGCCCAGATCCGACCAGGGGAAGGCGACCGGAAGGACGGCGGCGCGGGCGGTCTTTTCCATGACCGCATAGTCGATGGAGATCCTGGGGGCGGAGAGGAAGGCGGGTCCGAGGCGGAAGACCCGGAGGGACTCTTCCGGCGTCACCGCGTCCCCCATACGGTCTTCGCCGGTTCCAGCCCGCGGCCGCGGGCCGCGGGCGTTCGTCGCGGGAATCGGCAAATCGTTGCCAATGCCATGCCGACGCGCTTCCCGCGCCGGCCGCTCCTCACCCCCCTCCCCCGCTTCGCAGGGGAGGATAGCCGCGGCGACCGCGTCGGCGGCGGCGGCGCGCACCTGCGGCGCATGGCGCTCGAGTTCGCCAAGGAGGGTGGCGGCGGCGGCGACGAAGTTGCCGCTGTTCCACAGGGCGCCGGCGGCCATCAGGGCGCGGGCGCGCTCGGGATCCGGCTTTTCGCGGAAGGAGGCGGCGGCGCGCAGACCGGCCGGGCCTAGAAGCTCGCCGGGCTCGATGTAGCCGTAGGCGGCGGAGGGGACGCGCGGGGTGACACCCAGGGTGACGATGCGGCCGGCCCGGGCGCCTTCGAGCGCCACCGCGAGGGCGGCTTGGAAAGCGGCGTGGTCGGGCATGTGGTGGTCGGCGGCCAGGACGACGGCGAAACCCTCGGGATCCTCGCGGGCGATCCAGGCGGCGGCGGCGGCCATGGCCGGGGCCGAGTCGCGCGCCGCCGGTTCGATCAGGATCACCGCCTCTTCGCCGATGGCGCTCAGCTGCTCGCGGATGGCGCCAAGGTGCGCCGCCCCGGTGACGATGATCGGCCGGGCGGCGCCCGGAAGGCCGCGCAGGCGCAAGAGGGTGTTCTGGAAGGTGGAGTTGGGGCCGACCAGCGGCAGGAACTGCTTGGGGCGGGCGGGGCGCGAAGCCGGCCACAGGCGCACGCCGGCGCCGCCGCAGAGGATGACCGGATGCACGCTCACGGCCGCGGGGCCTAGCACGCCGGGCGCGGGCGCGCATCTGGGGGCTGCAGGTTAACCGCAGAGCGCGCAGAGGACGCGCAGAGGACGCAGCGAGATCGGGGCGGAGGGACCGTCCGGCGAGATCGTAGCGCGAGCGAGGCATTCGGCGCCGTAACCCCTCACCTTCCCATTGCTGCGCACCCCCCTCCACCACGCGGGCGTTGCCCGCGCGGTCCCCCTCCCCCACGCTGACGCGTGGTGGAGGAGCAGAGCCCCTTCCTCTCCCTGTGGCCCTGTGGGAGAGGAGAAGAAACACCTCTCCCGGAGGGAGATCGAGGGGCCCGCGGCCGAGCAAACTGAGGCCGTGGGAGGGTGAGGGTCTACGCTCTCAGCGTATTCAGGCTGCCTGGATCGCGGATGGGCGCGCGCCCACCGCGCGCTCTGCGCCTTCTCCGCGAGCTCTGAATCTCTAGTACCGGGCGCGGGGGTTCGGGCGGAGGCTCTCGAGGACGGCGCGCCAATAGCGCGAACGCCGCGCTGGCGCGGCGCCGGCGGGGCGGGAAAGGGCGGCGACGACATCCTCGACCTCGCACGGCAGGCCGCTCGCCGGGTCGACGTAGATGGGATAGGCGATCAGGGCCCCGGCGACGAGCTCGTCCAGGCCGAGGCGACGGCTGCGGCGCGGATAGGCGAGGCGGTCGGTGGTCAGTCCCCAGCCGCCATAGAAGGGACGGCCGTAGGTGGTCACCGGCTTTCCCCGCAGCAGCCCCTCGAAGCCGGCGAGCGAGGTCATGGTGGCGACCTCGTCGGCCGCCTCCAGGCAGGCGATGATGTCGGCGTGGCGCTCGACGATATCGGCCAGGCGCGCGGCGTCGGCGGCGGCGACGGCGCCGGGGCGGTTGCCGGCCTCGACATCGGGATGGGGCTTGTAGGCGATGAAAGCGCCGGGGAAGTCCGCCCGCGCCGCGCCCAGCAGCGCCAGGTTGGAGGCGACGCCCTCGCAGCCCCTCTCGATGGACTTGTCGTTCTCAACCTGGCCGACGACGAGCACCTTGCGGGCGCCGGCCGGCCAGGCGCGGGCGCGCCCCTGGTCGAGGTTGTACTTGGAAAGCCGCGCCGAGATCAGGCTCCGACGCAGGGCCCGGGCGCGCTCGAGCAGTTGCGGCGAAAACTCGGCCCGCTCGAGCAGGTTCTCCAGGCGCGAGGGGCGGGAGGCGTCATAATAGACGCCAATATCGTCCAGGGCGGCCGAGGCGGCGGGGTGGAAATCCGAGCCCAGGCCGCGCGAGCGGATGAAGCCGTCCTCCATGCGCACCACGGGCGCCGGCGAAGCCGCCAGCGCCGCGGCAAGCGCCGGGGTCTCGCGCCCGGCCCAGAAGACGACGCGGCCGCCGGCCCTGGCGGCGGCGGCGATGGCCGGGCCGGGACGCGAGAAGAAGCGCGCCTCGCCGCGCGGCGAATACAGGAGGGTGCGGGCCGCCCCGTGCTTCCACGGCGCGAAGCCGAGGCAGGCGGTGAAGCCGGCGTTGGCCAGGGCGCGGTCGCGAAAGAGGGTGAGGCGCGCGAGCGCCGTCTCGATGCCGCAGGCGCTCCCGGTCAGGGGATCGACATAGCGCGCGTAGAGGACGCAGGCGGCGGCGAAGAGCTGCAGGGGGGTGCGGCGGGCCGTTCGCCGGGGGCTGGAAAGCTCGTCGACGCTCGCCCCCCAGCCGGCCCAGAACGGCAGGCCGAAGGCGCGCACGCGCACGCCGCGGATCAGGGCCTCGAAGCCGGTGAGGCTGCCGACGGTATAGACGGCCTCGACCCGGGCCAGCACGTCGGCGACGCGGACGTCCTCTTCCAGCGGGATGACGCCGGCCGGCAGGCGCCGCGGCAGGCAGCCGGGGCGCAGGCCCGCGGCGACGCTGGGATGGCGGCGCACCAAGATGTCGGCGCCGGGATTTTCGTCGCGCGCCGCCTCCAGCATGCGGGCGAAGCCGGCGGGGGCGGCCAGCGCCCCGGCGATGGAGGCGTCGCCGGCGGTCTGGTCGATGACCAGGATCCGCCTTCCCGGCCGGCCGGGGAGATCGCCGGCAAGGGGCGGGGCGGCGTTGGTCTTGGAAAGGCCGGCCGCGATGACCTGATCCATGGCGGCCCGGGCGCGCGCGAGCAGGGCCGGATCGTCGAGATCGCCCGCCTCGATGAGGCGCTCGAGCCGCGAGGGGCGCGAGGCGTCGTAGTGGACGCCGAGGTCATCGACGGTGAGGCTGATCGGCGGGGCCCCGGCGCGCCCCAGGCCCACCGAGCGCAGGAAGCCGTCCTCCAGGGCGAGGTAGGGGACGCCCAGGCGCCGCGCCAGGGCGCGGGCGTACCAGGCGGTGCGCTTGAAACCCCAGCCGGCGATGCTGTCGGTCTCCCGGCCCGAATAGAGGCGGCGCTCGAGGCGGCCGCATTCGGGCAGAAAAGCTTCCAGGTGTGGCGTCGCGGCCACGCCCCAGGCGGGGACCAGGGTGGAGCGGTAGGACGGCTGGTCGCCGCCGGAGGAATCGAGCCTGCTCAGCCGGCGGTCACCCCTGGTTAACTCCTGGGCGCCATCGACTTGCGGGGGCGATTCAAGCGTGTCCGTCATATTCGCGCCGAGGTTGTAGCCGATGGTCCGGCAAGGTTCACCAAAGCCCCTCTTTCGTTTTGTGGACGCGCGCGCGATAAGCGCTCGTGTTGCCCGGGGGGAAGCGGGGACTACGGCCGTTCAGGGCCGGTGGGACGCAGGGAGGCTGGCCATCCGTTCCGACCCCAGAGCCGCGGCGCGACGGCGCCGCCGGGCCGCTTAAGGAACGTGCGCGACCTCGTCGAACTGGTCGCCCCCAGGGCCCTGGCCCGCCCGGGCGCCGCCCCGCCGCTTTCCGACCGCCGCTTCCTCCTGGCCACCATGCCCGCCGGACCTTTCGGCCGGCGGCTGGCGCGGGCCCTGAAGGGCATGGGCGCGAGCTGCGCGCGCGTCATCGTCAACGGCGGCGACCTCTGGGACTGGGGCCTTAAGGACACGGTCTTCGTGCGCGCGCCGTTCGAAGCCTGGTGCGAAGAGATCGGCAGGATCCTCGCGGCGCGCGAGATCACCGATGTCATCGTCTTCGGCGACGGCGCCGCCTATTCGGCCGGCGCCCTGGCCGCGGCCAGGAGCGCGGGGGTGCGCGCCTTCGTGCTGGAGAACGGCTACCAGCGGCCGCACTGGGTGACGGTGGAGCGCGAGGGGGTGAACGCCAACTCCGGCCTGCCGCGCTCTCCCGAAGCCTATGCCGACGTGGAAACCGGGCCGCTCGGAGAAGCGCCGCCGCCGGTGGGGGCGATCACGCCGTATCACACGGCGCACATGATCGCCTATTTCGCCGGCGTCATCCTGGCCTGGCCGTTCTTCCGCAACTACCGCTACCCCTACGCCCTGCGCATCTGGCCGCAGGCCTGGGGCCACGTGCGCCGCTACGTCATCTGGCTGGCGCGCCACCGCGCCCGCGAGCGCGAAGGCCTTGCCCTGCTTGCCGATCCGCGGCCGTTCTTCCTGGCCTGCCTGCAGCGCGAGGGCGATTCGCAACTCTTGAAGCACTCGGAGCTGAAGACCAACCGCGCCTTCATGGCGGCGGTGATCAGAAGCTTCGCGGCGCACGCGCCGGTCGATTCGTACCTGATCATCAAGAACCATCCGCTCGATCCGGGGGTGGAGGACCTGCAGGCGAGCTGCGAGGCGCTGGCGTGGTCGCATGGTCTCGCCGGCCGGGTGCGCTTCCTGGACGGCGGCGCCTTCGCGCCGCTGGGCCACGCCGCGGCCGGGGTGGTGGCGGTGAACTCCACTGCGGCCCTGGCGGCGCTGGAGTTCGGGGCGCCGGTGAAGCTGATGGGCCGGGCCCTGTTCGACATCGAGGGCCTGGTCGATCCAAAGCCGCTCGACGAATTCTGGGCGGCCCCCAGCGCCCCTGATCCCGAACTGCTGGCGCGCTTCCGCCGGCGCCTGGCGCTGACCACCCAGGTCTACGGCAGCTACCACAACCCGCACGTGATCGCCCGCACGGCCACGGGCGTGGCGGCCCGCTTCGCCTGCCCCGAGGCCGAGTTCGCGGCCTGACCACCTCTGCCTCCGGGAGAGGCGTTGTCCGCGCCGACAAGCGCCTGGGGCAGCACTTCCTGCTCGACCGCAACCTGAACGCCAAGATCGCCCGCCTGGCCGGACCGCTGGAAGGGTTCGGCGTGCTGGAAGTGGGTCCCGGGCCCGGCGGACTGACGCGCGCCCTCCTGGAGGCCGGGGCGGCGCGGGTGACGGCGGTGGAGAAGGACCGCCGCTTCCTTCCCGGGCTGGAGGCGATCGCCGCCGAGTTTCCGGGGCGGCTGAGGGTCGAGATCGGCGACGCCCTGGCCGTCGACGAGACCGCGCTGATCGCCCCTCCGTACCTGATCGCCGCCAACCTCCCCTACAACATCGCCTCGCCCCTGATCGCCAAGTGGCTGACCGGGCCGCTGCGGCCGGTGGCGATCACCGTCATGTTCCAGAAGGAGGTGGCCGAGCGCCTGACAGCCCGCCCGGGGACGGCGGACTATGGCCGGCTCTCGGTCCTCGCCCAGGCGCTTTGCCAGCCGCGCATCGTGCTGGACGTTCCGAGGCGCGCCTTCACGCCGCCGCCGAAGGTCGCTTCGGCCCTCGTGCGCCTCGATCCCCTGCCCGATCGTCCGTCCGAGGCGCTGATCGCGGCCCTGCAGGAGGTGACGCGCGCGGCCTTCGGCCAACGGCGCAAAATGCTGCGATCGTCCCTCAAGGGCGTCGGCGGCGAGGCGCTGGCGCGGACCGCCGGCCTCGACCCGACCCGCCGGGCCGAGACGCTGAGCATCGCCGAGTTCCTGACGCTGGCCCGCGTGCGGCTGGAGGCGCAGGCGCGCTGAGCGCTCGGCGCCGACCGGCCGGCGCGCCTGTCGCTTGCGAAGTTCAAATCCGAAGCACTAGAGTGAAATTGGAACAGGCGTTTGAAGCGGAGGCCGGCATGGCGGATTTTGGCGGGACCGAACTGGAGGCGTTTCGGGCCGAGGCGCGCTCCTGGCTGGAGGAGAATTTCCCGGCGTCGCTGAGGCGCGATCCGGAAGCGGTGACCGACACCCTCTACGCCGGCCGCAAGCTCGAGGGCGACGCCGAACTGTGGCGCCAACGCATGGCGCAGAAGGGCTGGGGCGCGCCGACCTGGCCGAAGCAGTACGGCGGCGGTGGGCTATCGTCGGCCGAGGCGCGGGTGCTGGCCGATGAGATGGCGCGGATCGGCGCCCCCAACCCCATGGTCGGCATGGGGACGAGCATGTTCGGCCCGACCCTCTTGGAGTACGGCACCGAGGAGCAGAAGCAGCGGCATATTCCACCGATCTGCCGCGGCGAGATCCGCTGGTGCCAGGGCTATTCGGAGCCGGGCGCCGGCTCGGACCTGGCGTCGCTGCAGACCAAGTGCGAGGACGCCGGCGACCACTGGGTGGTCAACGGCCAGAAGATCTGGACCAGCGGGGCACAGTACGCCGACTGGTGCTTCTGCCTGGTGCGCACCGACACCAGCCGCAAGCACGAGGGCATCTCCTTCGTCCTCATCGACATGCATCAGAGCGGGGTCGAGACGCGGCCGATCAAGCTGATCGCCGGCCACTCGCCGTTCTGCGAGACCTTCTTCACCAACGCCCGGGTGGAGAAGAACGACATGGTGGGGCCGCTGAACGGCGGCTGGACCGTGGGCAAGCGGCTGCTGCAGCACGAACGGTCGGGCCAGGGCGGGGGGCGCATGTATTCCGGCGGGCCGCCGCTCATCGAGCTGGCGAAGAAATATGTCGGCGTCGACGAGACCGGGGCCATCGCCGACAAGGACCTGCGCTCGCGGCTCGCCACCCACCTGATGGAGACCAAGGCGCACGCGCTGACGGTGCAGCGGGCGATCGAGGAGGCCAAGGGCAACCTCAATCCCTCGGCCACCACCTCGATCATGAAGAACTCCGGAACCCGCATCGGCCAGGAGCGCAGCGAGCTCACCCTCGAGATCCTGGGCTCGCGCGGCCTGGGGCTGGAGGACGAGTCGTTCACCGAAGAGGAGCGCCAGGCGGTGCGCATCTGGCTCTCGGGCAAGGCGACGACGATCTTCGGCGGCTCCTACGAGATCCAGAACAACATCATCTCCAAGCGGATCCTCGGGCTTCCCGATCCGCTGGGCGCGTCTTCACACCAGTAGAGCGGATATTCGAAATGGCCGTCCTCACCGAAGAACAGAGCCTGCTGCGCGACGCCGCCAAGAGCTGGACGCAGGAGAAGTCGCCAGTTTCGGCGTTCCGCAAGGTGCGCGATTCCAAGGCGCCGCTCGGCTACGACCCGGCCGCCTTCGCCGAGATGGCGCAGATGGGCTGGACCGGGGTCATCATCTCCGAGGAGTACGGCGGCGCCGACTTCGGCTGGCTGAGCCTGGGCCTCGTGCTGGAGGAGACCGGCCGCACCCTCACCGCCTCGCCCATCCTGGCGTGCGCGGCGGCCGCCAGCGCCATCAGCCTGGGCGGCTCGGCGGCGCAGAAGCAAGCCTGGCTGCCGCAGATCGCCGCCGGCGAACTGGTGGCGAGCCTGGCCATGGACGAGGGGGCGCGCCACGCTCCCGAGCGCACCGCCCTGGCGGCGGCGAAGGCCGGCGGCGGCTATGCGCTATCCGGCGAGAAGAGCTTTGTCCTGGAGGGCATGGCCGCGGGCCTCTTCGTCGTCGCCGCGCGCACCTCGGGAAAGCCGGGCGAGACCGCCGGCATCACCCTCTTCCTGGTCCCGGCCGACGCCAAGGGGCTCACGCGCAAGGCGCTCAAGCTCGTCGACTCGCGGGTCGCGGCCAACCTTGCCTTCGACAAGGTCGAGGTCGGCGCGGACGCGGTGCTGGGCGAAGCCGACAAGGGCTGGGAGCTGCTGGAGAAGACCCTGGACCGGGCGCGGGCGGGGCTCGCGGCCGAGATGCTCGGCGCCGCCGCCCAGGCCTTCGAGACGACGCTGGACTACCTCAAGACCCGCGTCCAGTTCGGCCAAGTGATCGGCGCCTTCCAGGCCCTGCAGCACCGCGCCGCCAAGATGTTCACCGACCTGGAGCTGTCGCGCTCCTGCGTCGAAGCAGCGCTGGCCGCGATCGACGCGGGCTCGCCCCAGGTTCCCGAGCTGGTGTCGCTGGCCAAGGCCAAGGTCGGTGACACCCTGCACCTCGTCTCCAACGAGATGGTGCAGATGCACGGCGGCATCGGCATGACCGACGCCCACGACGCCGGCCTCTATCTCAAGCGCGCCCGCGCCGCCGAGGCGGCCTTCGGCAACCAGGCCTATCACCGCGACCGCTACGCCCGCCTGCACGGGTACTGATCGGCCGACGGCCCCTTGGGTGGAACGCCCCGCCGGCGGGCCGGCGGGGCGCGGTTGCTACTTCTTCGCCGACTTCTTCGGCTTGCGCGGCTCGCGGTTGGAGCGCTTCTTCTGATCCTTGTTGGCCATGGCCGATTCTCCCGCGGGGTTGGGCGAGGGTCAGCATGCGACAATTCCGCCATGATGGCGAGGCCGGCGCGGCGGACGCGCCTCAAGAGCGGGGGACGCGGGCCAGCACCTCGCGCAGGGCGATACGCCAGTGGGGCGGAGGGCCCCCGATCAGGGGCCAGGCGGCGGCGCAATCGAGCACGCTGAATGCAGGGCGGACGGCCGCCGAGGGCCAGTCGCCCGAGGCGATCGGGATGACCTTCACCGCGCCGGCCAGGAAGCCGGCGGCCTGCGCCTCCTCGGCGATCGCCTGGGCGAAGTCGTACCAGGACGCGACCCCGGCGTCGGTGAGATGCAGCACGCCGACGACGTCGCCGGTCGCCAGGCGCCACAGGCCGCGAGCGAGGCTCAGAGCCGAGGTCGGCGCACCGACCTGGTCGGCGACGACGCGCGCCTCGCCGCGCTCCTTCAGCACCCGCAGCATGGTGAGCAGGAAGTTCGCGCCGCGGTGGGCGTAGACCCAGGCGGTCCGCACGATCAGGGCCTTGCCGCCAGCAGCGCGCACCGACGCCTCGCCGGCGAGCTTGGAGGCGCCATAGACGTTGAGCGGCCCGGTCGGATCATCCGGCCGCCACGGCCGCCCGGAACGGCCGTCGAAGACGAAATCGGTGGAGACATGGACAAGGCGGGCGCCAGCGGCGGCGGCCGTGCGCGCGAGGTGCGCCGCGCCGTCGCGGTTGATGGCGAAAGCCTTGTCGGCTTCGCTCTCGGCCTTGTCGACGGCGGTGTAGGCGGCGGCGTTGACGATGAGCGCGGGGCTCTCCCGGCGCACCATCTCTTCCACCGCGGCGGCGTCGGTGATGTCGAGGTCGGTCCGGGCGAAGGCGCGGACCTCGACGCCCGGAGGCGCCGTCTCGGCCAAGGCCGAGCCCAGCTGCCCGCCGGCCCCGGCCACCAGCGCCTTCACGCGCCGCGCCCGCCTTCGAGGACCGCGCTCAGGTAGTCGCCGTAGCCGCTCCTGGAGAGGGTAGCCGCCAGGCGCGCCAGGTCGTCGTCGCCGATCCAGCCCTGGCGCCAGGCGATCTCCTCGGGACAGCAGATCTTGAGCCCCTGGCGCTCCTCGGTGATCTTGACGAAGAGCGCCGCGTCCAGCAGCGCGGCGTGGGCGCCGGTGTCGAGCCAGGCGTAGCCGCGGCCCAGGCGCTCGACCGCCAGTTCCCCGGCCTCGAGGTAGCGGCGATTGAGATCGGTGATCTCCAGCTCACCGCGCGGCGAGGGCTTCAAGGCGGCGGCGAACTCCACAGCACGCTCGTCGTAGAAGTAGAGGCCGGTGACCGCCCAGTTCGATTTCGGCTGAGCCGGCTTTTCCTCGATGCTGATCGCCCTGCCGTCGTCATCGAAGGCGACAACGCCGTATTGGCTGGGATCCCTGACCTGGTAGGCGAAGATGGAAGCGCCGCGGGCGCGCGCATCGGCGCTGGCCAGCAGGTCGTGCAGGTTGGCGCCCCAGAAGAGGTTGTCTCCCAGGATCAGAGCCGAGGGCGCGCCGGCGACAAAATCGGCGCCGATGGTGAAGGCCTGCGCCAGGCCTGCGGGCTGCGGTTGGGCGGCGAAGCTCAGCCTGACGCCCCAGCGCGAGCCATCGCCAAGCAGGGCGCGGAAGGCGGCCTGGTCGTGGGGCGTGGTGATCACCAGGATATCGCGCATGCCGCCCAGCATCAGGACGGAGAGCGGATAGTAGATCATCGGCTTGTCGTAGACCGGCATGAGCTGCTTGCTCACGGCCAGGGTGAGCGGATGCAAGCGCGTGCCGGTCCCGCCCGCCAGGATGATGCCGCGTCGGTTCATGTCGGCCCCTTAAAGCCCGACTCCCGTTAAAGCGAACCTTCGAGTGCGTGGCGAAGTTTGCAGCGCGGCGCGCCCGGCCGCTTTTCGGCCCGGAAATGCGGCGGGCGCAAAGCTGTGGCATCCAGCCCCGGCTCGCCCTTCAGGGAAGCTGGAGCCTCGATGAGCCAGACCGAATCCGCGGCTCCTGCGCCCCGTGCGGTCACCCCCAGGGGCTCGCGCCGGCGGGCGCTCATGGGCGTCGTCGTGGTCGTGGCCGTGACCGTCATTGTCGGGCTCATCCTCACCCGCTGCGCATCGCGCGGGGCTCAGGTCGGGCCGCGCCGACCGACCATCACGGTGGGCGTGGCCAAGGCCGTCCGGGGCGATGTTCCGATCACGCTCGATGCTCTGGGAACGGCCACCTCGCCGGCGACGGTCAATGTCGTCGCTCGCGTCTCGGGCATGCTGGTGGCGGTAAACTTCCGCGAGGGCCAGTTGGTGCGCAAGGGCGAGCTGCTGGCGACCATCGACCCGCGGCCGTTCCGCGTCGCCCTGCAGCAGGCCCAGGCGCAGCAGCTGCACGACGAGGCGAGCCTGGCGAACGCCCGCCTGGATCTGGCGCGCTACCAGACGCTGGTGGCGGAAAACTCCATTGCCCGTCAGCAGGCCGACACCCAGGCGGCTACGGTGCGCCAGGACGAGGCCACGGTGGCCGCCGACGCCGCCCAGGTCGCCAACGCCCGGCTGAACCTGTCGTTCACCGCTATTCCGGCCCCGGTGAGCGGCCGGGTCGGCCTCAGGCAGATCGATCCGGGCAACCAGATCACCGCCAACTCCGCCACGCCCATGGCGGTAGTGACGCAGATCGATCCCATGGATGTGGTGTTCTCCCTTCCCGAGGAGGACATTGGGCTGTTGGGCCCGCGGGCGTCGATTTCCGGTGGCCTGCCGGTGACCGCTCTGGACCGCAGCGGCGGCGAGGTACTGGCGCAAGGCGTTCTCTCCACCGTCGACAATGTCATCGACACCAGCACCGGCACGGTGAAAGCCAAGGCGCGCTTTCCCAATGGGGCCGGCAAGCTGTTCCCCAACGAGTTCGTCAATGTGCGCATGCTGGTGACCACGCTGCACGATCAGGTGATCGTGCCGACGACCGCAGTGCGCCACGGCCCCCAGGGCGACTTCGTGTGGCTGTTGCAGCCCGGCCAGACGGTTCGGGCGCGCACCGTCACCACGGGTCCGGGAACTGGCGAGACGGTGTCGATCACCCAGGGCTTGGCGGCCGGCGACACGGTGATCACCGAAGGCGGCGATCGGCTCAGGGACGGGGCGCGGGTGGTTTTGCCCGGACAGAGGCCGGCGGCCGGCTTCGGCGGCGGCGGCCGGGGTGGCCGTCACGGGGGGCATGGCGGTGGTCGTCGCGGCGGCTATCGCGGCGGCGGGGGCGGGGGCTTCAGCGGCGGGCCGGGATGATCCCCCGTCCGTCTCCCAGCGAGAGCGTGCGCGCGTGAGCCCGTCGCGGCCCTTCATCGTAAGGCCGGTGGCGACGTCCCTGCTGATGGCGGCGATCCTGCTGGCTGGCCTGGTCGCCTTCCGCTTCCTGTCGCTCTCGGCGCTCCCCGAGGTCGACTACCCCACTATCCAGGTCCAGACCTTCTATCCGGGCGCCAGCCCGCAGGTAATGGCCACCAACGTCACCGGGCCGCTGGAGGTGCAGTTCGGACAGATGACCCAGCTGCGCCGCATGGCTTCGATCAGCTCCGGCGGCGCCTCTGTCGTCACCCTGCAGTTCGACTTGGCGCTGCCGCTGGACGTGGCCGAGCAGGAAGTCCAGGCGGCGATCAACGCGGCCACCAGCCTGCTGCCCACGGACCTGCCGGCCCCGCCCGTCTACGCCAAGGTCAATCCCGCCGACGCGCCAATCCTGACGCTGGCCCTCACCTCGCGGCGCATGCCGCTCACCGAGGTCGAGAACCTGGGCGAGCAGCAACTGGCGCAGAAGATCTCCCAGCTGCGCGGCGTCGGCCTGGTCACGATCAGCGGCGGTCAACGGCCGGCGGTGCGAATCCTGGTGAACACCCGTCAGCTCGCCTCGTACGGCATGAGCCTGTCGCAGCTGTCGCAGGCGATCGGCTCGGCCAACGCCAACGGGGCCAAGGGATCGTTCGACGGACCCACGCGGGCCTACTCGATCGACGCCAACGACCAGCTGACGGACCCGAGCCAGTACGCGAACCAGGTCATCGCCTATCGCAATGGCGCCCCGATCCGCCTGCGGGACGTGGCGCGCATCGTCGGCGCGGCGGAGAACAACCAGCTGGGCGCGTGGTGGAACACCACCCCGGCGGTGCTGCTCAACGTCCAGCGACAACCGGGCGCCAACGTCATCAGCACGGTCGACCAGATCAAGAAGACGCTCCCCAGCCTCACCTCGGGCCTGCCGCCGTCCATCAACGTCGCCGTGGTCACCGACCGCACGATCGGCATCCGCGCTTCGGTGCGGGATGTGGAGTTCGAACTGCTGCTCAGCGTCGCCCTGGTGGTGGCGGTGATCTTCCTGTTCCTGCGCAGCCTGCCCGCGACCTTCATCGCCAGCGTCGCCGTCCCCCTGTCGCTCGTCGGCGCCTTCGGGGCGATGTACCTGCTCGGCTTCTCCCTGAACAATCTCACCCTGATGGCGATGACGATCGCGACAGGCTTCGTGGTCGACGACGCCATTGTCATGATCGAGAACATCTCCCGCTACATCGAGGCGGGCGAGCACCCGCTGGATGCGGCGCTGAAAGGCGCCGAGCAGATCGGTTTCACCATCATTTCGCTGACCGTGTCGCTGATTGCGGTGCTCATCCCGCTGCTCTTTATGAGCGATGTGGTGGGCCGGCTCTTTCGGGAGTTCGTCATCACCCTTGCGGTGACCATCGTCATCTCGGCGGTGGTGTCGCTGACGCTGGTTCCCAGCCTGTCGGCCCGCTGGCTCGTTCCCGAGGAGAAGCTGACCGACAGTCGCTTCGCGCGCGGCGCCAAGAACGCCACTGACTCGGTCATCGACCGCTACGACCGGGCGCTCTCATGGGTCCTGGACCGGCAGGGGCCGACCCTAGCGGTGGCCGTGGCGACCCTGGCCCTTACGGCGCTTCTCTACATCCTCATCCCCAAGGGTCTCTTCCCGACCCAGGACACCGGCCTGGTGCAGGGCGTCACACAGGCGCCCCAGAGCACGTCTTTCGAGGCCATGGCCGGCGCCCAGCAACAGGTCGCCCGCCGGGTGCTGCAGGACCCCGATGTGGAGAGCCTCACCAGCTTCATCGGCGTCGACGGCACCAACGCGACCCTGAACAACGGCCGCATGCTGATCAATCTCAAGCCGCGCGGCCAACGCTCGGGCCCGCTCTCGGCGACCTTGGCGCGCCTGCGCCACGAGGCTGCCGGGGTCCCCGGCGCAACGCTTTATCTGCAGCCCGTCCAGGACCTGACGCTCGACGCCGCGGTCGGGCGCACGCAGTACCAGTTCGCCCTCCAGGGCGCGGATACGGCGCAGATCGCCGACTGGTCGGGACGCCTGGTGCAACGCCTGGCCGACGATCCCAAGCTCCTCAACGTCGGCTCCGATCTGCAGGGCGGCGGTCTTTCCGCCTTCGTCGACATCGACCGCGATACCGCCGCGCGGCTGGGAGTCACCGCCGCCACGGTCGATGACGCCCTCTACTACGCTTACGGCCAGAGGATCATCTCGACCATCTTCGCCCAGTCGCAGGAGGAGCGCGTCATCCTGCAGGCGGATCCGGCGCTGACGCAGAGCCCTTCACAGCTGAACCAGCTTTATCTACCCACGAGCGGCGGCGGGCCGACGCCTTTGTCGGCGATCGCCAGCGTCCGAACCGAGACCGCGCCGCTGTCGATCGTCCACGTGGGCCAGTTTCCCGCCGCCAACATCTCCTTCGACACCGCCCCCGGAGTATCGCTTGGCGGGGCCGTGGCCGAGGTCCGCAAAGCGGAATCGGCGATCGCCCTGCCGCCCAACATCACCACCGTCTTCCTTGGGGCCGCCAGCGCCTTCCAGGCCTCGGCGGGCAACGAGCTATGGCTGATCCTGGCGGCGGTCGTCACCGTCTACATCGTCCTGGGCGTGCTCTATGAGAGCTACATCCACCCGGTCACCATCCTTTCGACCCTGCCCTCGGCCGGGGTCGGGGCGCTGCTGGCTCTCATGCTGGCCGGCCAGGACCTGGGCGTCATCGGCGTAATCGGAATCATATTACTTATCGGAATTGTAAAGAAAAACGCGATCATGATGATCGACTTCGCGCTCGACGCCGAACGCGTCGAAGGCAAGAGTCCGCGCGAAGCCATCCATCAGGCGGCGCTGCTGCGCTTCCGGCCGATCATCATGACGACCTTGGCGGCGCTGCTGGCGGCCCTGCCGCTGATGCTCGGCTGGGGCGTCGGCTCGGAGCTACGCCATCCCCTGGGGATCAGCATCGTCGGCGGGCTGATCGTCAGCCAAGCCCTGACCCTTTTCACCACGCCGGTGATCTATCTGCAGTTCGACGCCCTGGCGCAGCGGTTCGGCGGGGCCAACAAGCGCAAGGGTGAGGCCAATCCGGACGTCTCCGAAGCCGAGCCGCAGCCTGGGCCAGCGACGTGAGCCTGCCCGAGCACTTCATCCGGCGGCCAATCGCCACCGTTCTGTTGACGCTGGGCGTGGCGCTCGCCGGCATCGGAGCCTATTTCCTGCTTCCGGTCTCGCCGCTGCCGCAGGTGGACTTTCCCACCATCTCCGTCCAGGCGGTCCTGCCCGGCGCGAGCCCCGAGACCATGGCGACTAGCGTCGCGGGACCGCTGGAGCGGCGGCTCGGGATCATCTCCGACGTCTCGCAGATGACCTCCTCCAGCCGCGTCGGCCAGACGAACATCACCCTCCAGTTCGGGCTCGACCGCGACATCGACGGCGCCGCTCGGGACGTGCAGGCGGCCATAAACGCGTCCCGGGTCGACTTGCCAGCGACGCTGAGGACCAATCCCACCTATCGCAAGCAGAACCCCGCCGACGCGCCCATCCTGATCCTGGCGCTGACCAGCAGGACACGCACGCCCGGGCAGATCTACGACGTCGCCAACACGGTCATCCAACAACAGATCTTGCAGGTGAAAGGGGTGGGCGATGTCACCTTGGGCGGCGCTTCGCTGCCGGCGGTCCGCGTCGAACTGAACCCGCTGGCGCTGGCCAGATACGGCATCAGCCTCGAGGACGTGCGCGCTGCGCTGGCGTCGGCCAACGCCAACCGGCCCAAGGGGGTGGTGCAGAACGGCGTTCAATCGTTTCAGATCTATACGAACGACACCGGCCTTTCCGCCGCGTGGTACGCACCGCTGCTGGTTGCCTATCGGAATGGCCAAGCGGTGCGGCTGTCCGATGTCGCTCAGGTGGTCGACGGCGTCGAGGACGTGCACAACCTCGGGCTCGTCAATGGCAAGCCGGCGGTGGTCGTCGTGGTCCGGCGGGCGCCCGGGGCCAACATCATCGGCACCGTCGACCGGGTAAAGGCTCTGATCCCCACCCTGCGCGAGGTGCTGCCCGCGGATATCAACATGCAGGTGGCGCTCGACCGCACCGTCACCATCCGCGCCTCGCTCGCCGACGTCGAGCGCACGGTGATCGTTTCCACGCTTCTGGTGATTGCAGTCACCGCCTTCTTCCTGCGTAACGGCCGAGCGATCCTGGTTCCGAGCGTGGCCGTGGCGGTGTCATTGCTGGGCGCGCTCGGCGTCATGTTCCTGCTCGGCTTCTCGCTGGACAACCTGTCGCTGATGGCGCTCACAGTCTCCACCGGATTCGTCGTCGACGACGCCATCGTGGTGCTCGAGAACATCACCCGGCATGTCGAACAGGGCATGGGGCGGCTGGAGGCGGCGCTTCTGGGCGCTCGCGAAGTCGCATTCACCGTGTTCTCAATCACTGTCTCCCTGATCGCGGTCTTTCTGCCGATCCTGCTGATGGGCGGCATCGTCGGTCGGCTCTTTCGCGAGTTCGCGATGACGCTATCGGCCGCGGTGCTGGTGTCGCTCGCCGTCTCCTTGGCGACGACGCCGATGATGGCCGCCTATCTCGTCGATCCGCCCAAGCCGGCGGCGCGTCAACGCTGGTTCGCCCGCCTCTCCGACAGCGTGTTTTCCCGGATGCAGCGGCTCTACGAACGCGGCTTGAACTTCTCGCTCGATGCCGGTCCCCTGATGCTGTTCGTGCTGCTGGCGACCATCGGCCTTTCGGTATGGCTCTGGGCGGCCGTCCCCAAGGGCTTCTTCCCCCAGCAGGACACCGGAGTGATGATCGGCGGCCTGCAGACCGACCAGTCCAGCTCGTTCAAGATCAGCGGCCAGCACATTCGACAGTTCGTCGACATCATCCGGCGCGATCCGTCGGTGGCGACGGTCGTCGCGTTTGCCGGGCGCAACGCCGCCGGGGGGTTTCTGATCACCTCTTTGAAGCCCCGTTCGCAGCGCAAGGGCGGGGCGATGGCCGTGATCGCGCGATTGCGGCCCAAATTGGCGCGCGTCTCCGGCGCCAACCTGTTCCTGGCGCCGGCGCAGGACCTCCAGGTCGGCGGACGGCAAGCCAATGCCGCCTATCAGTTCACGCTCAAGGCCGACAATTTGGCTGACTTGCGTCTTTGGGCCGGACGCCTGGCCGAAGCGATGAAGAGCGAACCTGCCCTAGAAGACGTCAACACCGACCAGGAGGACCACGGTCTCGAGAGCTTCGTGAGCATTGATCGCGATAAAGCCGCGCGCTTGGGCCTGACAGACACCCAGATCGACAACACCCTCTACGACGCCTTCGGCCAGCGGCAGGTTTCGACCATCTACAAAGAGACCAACCAGTATCACGTGGTCATGGAGGCCGATCCGAAGTTCACGCAAGATCCCACCGCTCTGCGCTGGATCTATGTGAGCTCGGGCGAGGCCGCTGCAACGGGGACGGGCGGCTCGAGCTTGCCCGCCGCCGCCAAGAGCGCCAGCTCGGCCGTTGTCGCCTCGGCGGCGCCAACCGCCCCGGTCCAACTGCTGACCGGCCAGCCCGGAGCCCAACCCCACGTCGCCCAAGCCTTGGCGGTGGGCGCAAACGCCGTCGCCGGACCGACCGCTCCGCCGGCGCGCGGCGCCTCGCAGGGCGTCGCAGTGAGCGCCGTCGCCGAGAAGATGGTCCCCCTGTCCGCCTTCGCATCGTGGGCGGACAATGCCACGCCCACCGCGGTCAACCACCAGGACGGCCAGCCCGCGACCACGATCTCGTTCAACCTCGCCCAGGGCGCCTCGCTCAGCCAAGCCACTTCGGCGATCAGCGACGCCGAGGCCCGGGTCGGTCTGCCGGCCAATATCCACGGAGGCTTCCAAGGGACGGCGCTGGCGTTCCAGCAATCGCTGGTGGCAGAGCCGATGCTGGTGCTGGCCGCTCTGGTGGCCGTCTACCTCGTGCTGGGCATCCTCTACGAGAGCTACGTCCAACCGCTGACGGTGCTCTCGACCCTCCCTGCCGCTGGTCTGGGCGCCGTGGTCGCCCTCATTCTCTTCCACATCGAATTTTCGATTATCGCGCTCATCGGCGTGATCCTGCTGATCGGCATCGTGAAGAAGAACGCCATACTGATGATCGATTTCGCCCTCGACGCCGAACGCGAGCTCGGCCTGACGCCGCGCGAGGCCATTCGCCGCGCCGCCTTGATCCGCTTCCGCCCGATCATGATGACCACCTTCGCGGCCATGCTGGGGGCCCTGCCGCTGGCGATCGGCGGCGGAGAGGGTTCGGAGCTGCGTCGCCCGCTCGGCGTCGCCATCATCGGCGGCCTGCTGGTGAGTCAGCTGATCACCCTGCTCACCACCCCGGTCGTGTATCTGTATTTCGATCGCCTGCGCACAAGAACCCGCCGCCAGAGTCGAACGCCAGCGGGGGCCCTGGAGCCGGCTCGATGAGAGGGCGACCGGCGATTCTGGCCCTTGCGGCCCTCACGCTGGCCGGCTGCATGGTGGGACCGAATTATCGACGGCCGGCCGTGGCCACGCCCAGTGGCTACAAGGAGGCCACGGGCTGGGCCCCGGCGTACCCTTCCGACGCCGCCGACCGGCGCGATTGGTGGACTGTATTCAACGATCCGACGTTGAATTATCTCGAAGCTCGGGTCGAGACCTCGAACCAGACCCTGGCCGGGGCGGAGGCTGCATGGCGCCAAGCTCGCGCGCTCGTCGCCGAGCAGCGCGCTCAGCTCTTTCCCACCGTCAACCTAACCGGATCGGCGACCTGGTCCGGCGGCGGATCAGGGGGAGGCGGCAGCGGCGCTCCGGGCGGGACCAGCAGCGCCTATCGCGTGGGAGCGGGAGCAACCTGGGCGCCGGATCTCTGGGGCGCGATCCGCCGTAACATCGAAAGCGCCCGCGCCAATGCCTCCGCCAGCGCCGCCGACGTCGCCAATGCGCGACTAGCGGCGCAGATCGAACTGGCTTCCGATTACATCGCCTTGCGTCAGCTTGACGAGGACAAGCGCATCCTCGACGCCACCATGGTCGATTACGGCCAATCACTCACGATCACTCGCAACCGCTATAACGTCGGCGTGGCGGCTCTGAGCGATGTCCTCTCGGCCCAAGCCCAGCTCAGCCAGACGCAAGCCGAGGACACCGACCTTGTCCAGCAGCGTGCGAAACTCGAGCACGCCATCGCGGTGTTGGCCGGAGAATCGCCAGCCGCGCTGAACCTTTCGCCAGCGCCGTGGAACCTCGAGCCACCGCAGATCCCCGCCAGCCTGCCCTCACAACTCCTGGAGCGGCGGCCCGACATCGCCAGCGCCGAGCGCCACGCCGCCGCCCAGAGCGCACTCATTGGCGTTCAGGTCGCCGCCTTCTTCCCCAACCTGACCCTGAGCGCCTCCGGTGATTTCGCCTCGAGTTCGCTGGCGAACCTGTTCTCCGCGTCGAGCGCCTTCTGGTCCCTTGGCGCCAATGTGGCCGAGACCCTCTTCGACGCCGGGGCCCGCAGCGCCCGCGTGCGCGAGGCGCGCGCCGCATACGAGCAGGCGGTGGCCAACTACCGTCAGACGGTTCTGTCCGCCTTCGCCCAGGTGGAAGACAACCTCGCCGCTCAGCGAGTGCTCATCAGCGAGCAGGATTACAGCCGCACGGCGCTCGATGCGGCGCTCCGGAACGAACGTATCACGCGCAACCAGTATCTGGCCGGCGTCGCCGATTACACCGCGGTGGTGGTGGCGGAGACCACGGCATTGGCCGACCGCCGCGCCGAACTGGCGCTGGAGGCTGCCCGGCTCACAACGGCAGTCGACCTCATCGGCGCTCTGGGCGGGGGCTGGACCGTGGCCCAGGGGGCGGGCAACCCCACGGCCGCCGCGGCCCCATCCGGGAGCCCGGCCGCTCAGTAGCCCTGATTGGCGGACGTTTCCGACGCTTCTCTGGCCCGGACACGGCGGTAGCGGCGGCGGGCGGCGCGTCGCTCGTGCTTCTTGTAGTGGTGACCGACTACCGCGCCGCCGACGCCGCCGACGACGGCGCCGACCGGACCGGCGACCACAGCCCCGCCGACCGCGCCCGCGGCCGCGCCGTTTGCCGTAGGCCCGGCGATCGCCGGCCCCGCCGTCAGAGCCGTAGCGGCGACTACCGCCGCCCATGCCGACAATCTCATTGTTTTCTCCTTTC
The DNA here is from genome assembly GCA_035946795.1 of Caulobacteraceae bacterium. Classification (GTDB taxonomy): domain Bacteria; phylum Pseudomonadota; class Alphaproteobacteria; order Caulobacterales; family Caulobacteraceae; genus Acaudatibacter. Next base: position 23,850 of record DASYYX010000012.1, read on the forward strand.
GACTCTAAATGACGCCCACGGCTCGCGCCGGTTCCACGCCACCCCGGACTTGCACCGGCCGCCACGCGCCGGGCAAAGAGTTGGCTGACAGGCCGGAAGGAGCCGCAGATGCCGCAAGCCCAAGTTGACCGGAACGGACCCATGCGCGGGCGCGTCGCCCTGGTGACCGGCGCCAGCCGCGGCATCGGCGCGGCGATCGCCGCGCGCCTGGCGATGGCCGGAGCCAGGGTCGCTGTCTCGGCTCGAACCGAAAAGGAAGGCGAGAGCCGATTGCCTGGATCGCTCGCCGACACGGTGGCACGCATCCGCGCGGCCGGTGGGGAAGCGGTGGCGATCCGCGCCGACCTAGCCCTTCCGCCCGAACGTGAGCGGCTCGTCACCGAGACGGTCGGGGCCCTGGGACCGATAGACACCCTGGTCAACGACGCTGCGGTGACGTGGTTTGCTCCGGTCGAGGCGTTCACCGAAAAGCGGCTCAAGCTGATGATGGAGGTCCAGGTGTTCGCCCCGTTCCATCTTGCCCAGCTTGTCCTGCCGACCATGCGCGAGAAGAAGCGCGGGTGGATAATCAACATTTCCTCGGGTGCTGCGATACACCCCAAGCCCCCATACCGGCCCGGCGCCCGCGGCGGCACGGTCTATGGCATGTGCAAGGCGGCGCTGGAGCGTTTCACCACTGGCCTTGCCTCGGAGGTCGCCGACGCCGGCATCGCCGTCAACGTGATCTCGCCGGGCCTTGTCGACACGCCCGGCGTCGCCGTCCACGGCCTCATCAACGAGGCCACACGCGATCGGGTGCAGCCGATCGAGTTCATCGCCGAGGCGGTGTTCCGGCTCGCCGATGTCGATCCCGCCGCCATGACCGGCCGCGTCGATTACGCCGAGCCGCTGCTCAAAGAGCTCGGAGTCGCTCCCTCGCCGCTGATCTAGCCTTCCGCAACCGGAGGACCCGGCGCGGCGTTTTGCGACGGGACATTCGAAACCGTGTGCCCGGGGGAGGCGCACGGAGAGTTCAGCATGCCGGCAGCATGAGCGCTGGCGTCAAGACGGAGCATCAGGAACATGAAGTCGCTTACCGCCGCCTCCCTGGCCGCCCTGATGGCGGCAGGTGCTTTCGCGCCGGCCCTCGCCCAGCCAGCTTCGCCCGATTATCAGCAGCAGCAGCAACCGCCCTATGACCAACAGGACCAGCAAGGCCCGCCGCAGGTCTCTCCCGGGTATCAGGAGCAGCAGCAGCAATACGAACAGCAGCGGGATGCCTACGAAGGCCAGCAGGAGCGTTACCAGGAACAGCGGCGGGCCTACGAACACCAGCGCGGGACCTATGCGGCCCACCGCCGCGCTTACGAATTCCAGCTGCGCTCCTGGGAGCAGGCGCGCCGCGACTATGATGCCGAATACGGCCCTGGGGCTTACGAGATCATCTATCCGAGGCCGGTCTTCGAGTACCGAGATGGGCCGCCCCCGCCGCCCCCAGGCTACTGATCCGCTGCGGGGGCCGTGCGCCCGCTAGGGTTCAGCCAGTCCTTCCGCCCCGCCGGGCCAGCCAGGCGGCGGCATAGCTGCAGATCGGAACGATTGTCGACCCTTCGCGCTCGGCGATGGCGGCCACGCCAGCCATGAGACGCGAGGCCGCGCCGGTCCCCCGCAACGCCGGGGGCGCCTCGACGTGATCGATGAAGAGCCGCCCGCCGCCGCTGCGGTAATCGGCGAAGACGACCTGCCCGGCCTCCTCGAGCTCGAACCGGCCCGCGGCGGCGTTATCCCTGACCTGTGGCGTTCCCATCGCTCCGCATGGCCGCTCTTGATCGTTTGGGCCCTTCCCGGAAAATGGGCGTGAACGCGCCGTCATGTAAGGTCGACAGATGCGCCTTGCCCTGCCCATCGCCGCCCTGGCCGTGCTCGCCGGCTGTGCTCCGAAAGACGCGGGGCCGCCGCAGGCGTCCAAGGGGCCCAGCCGCCGGCCGGGTCTTTGGCAGGAGACGATCTCGCGCGATGGCAAGGGCGCGAGCATGGGCGACCTGAAGATCTGCCTGGATCGTGCGACCGACGAACGCCTCGGCCTGTTCGGGCGGGCCGCCGCCGGCGCCGCCTGCCCTCGGCGCACCGTCACCCGCCTCCCTGGAGGCGGCTACGCTTTCAGCTCCACCTGCATGCTGGGCAAGGCTGGAACCATGGTCTCCCGCGGCTTCGCTCAGGGCGACTTTTCCTCCAGCTACCGGATCCAAACCGATAGTATCGTCAGCGGCGCGGCTTGGCCGGGCGGCAACGGCCGCCACCATACAGTGGTTCTGGCCAAGTACCTGGGTCCTTGCCCGTCAGACATGGCGCCCGGCGACGCGATGATGGGCGACCTCAGGGTCAATGTGGACCGCCTCGGCGCCGGGGCGGCGGCGCTTGGGATCAATCCCTGAGTTGGAGCAAGGACTTCGAGGCGCGGAGCTTACCGCTGCCGGTCAGATGCGCTCCACCGCCATCGCCAGGGCTTCGCCGCCGCCGATGCACAAGGAGGCCAGACCGCGCTTCCCGCCGCGGGTCTGAAGCGCCGCCAGCAAGGTGGAGAGGATGCGCGCCCCCGACGCGCCGATCGGGTGCCCGAGCGCACAGGCGCCGCCGTTCACGTTCAGCTTTTCGTGCGGAATGGAAAGTTCGCGCATCGCGATCATCGCGACCACGGCGAAGGCTTCATTGACCTCGAAGAGGTCGACATCGTCGGCGGACCATCCGGCCCGCGCCAGCGCCTTCCGCATCGCCGGCGCCGGCGCGGTGGTGAACTTCGCCGGCTCTTGCGCCTGACCAGCGTAGGCGGCGATGCGCGCCACCGGCTCGAGGCCGCGTCTTTCAGCGGTTGAGGCGCGCATCAGGACGAGCGCCGCAGCGCCGTCCGAGATCGACGAGGCGTTCGCGGCCGTGATGGCGCCGTCCGGCGCGAACGCCGGCTTGAGCGTGGGGATGCGGTCGGGATCGGCCTTGAGCGGCTGTTCGTCGGTGTCGACGCGCCGTGGGCCCTTACGGTCGGCAATCTCGACCGGGACGATCTCGCGGGCAAAGGCGCCGCTTTGGATGGCGCGCTTGGCGCGCTCGAGGCTCTCGATCGCATAGGCGTCCATCTGTTGTCGGGAGAACTGATAGCCAGCGGCCGTCTCCTCGGCGAAAGCCCCCATCAGCTTGCCACTCTCGTAGGCGTCCTCGAGACCGTCGAGGTACATCGAGTCCGTGACGCGGTCGTGGCCGATCCGCGCCCCCGAGCGATGCTTCGAAAGCAGATAGGGGGCGTTGGTCATGCTCTCCATGCCGCCCGCGACAACGATGTCGGCGGTTCCGGCCGCCAATGCGTCGTGGGCCAGAATGGCGGCCTGCAACCCCGAGCCGCACATCTTGTTGACGGTGGTCGCCTCCACACGGCGCGAAAGGCCGGCGCCTAGGGCCGCCTGCCTTGCGGGCGCCTGGCCAAGGCCCGCCGGCAGGACGCAACCCATGTAGATCTGGTCCAGGTCGTCCGCGCCCAAAGCGGCGCGTTCCGCGGCCGCGCCGACTGCCGCCGCGCCCAAGGCGACGGCGCTGGCGCCAGCGAGCGAACCCTGAAATCCTCCCATGGGGGTGCGGGCGTAACTGGCGATGACGATGGGGTCGTTCATGGCGCCTAAGTGGTCCGGCGGGAGAGCGCGCGCAAGACGGAGCGCAGCTCAGCTCGTCGCGGTGATGAAGCCGCCGCCCAGCACCCGCGTTGGTCGGCGCGGGTCGTAGAACACGCAGGCCTGGCCAGGGGCGACGCCCTCCTCGGGCTTGGCCAGAACCACACGCGGGCGACCGCGGAGCACGGCCAGGCGGGCCGGCGTCAGCCCTCCGGTGGAGCGCACCCGCGCCAGAACCTCGCGTCCCTGGGTCGCCGCCGAACGAAAGTCGTCGCCCTCACCCAGCCAATTCGTCTCTGTCAGCTCCAAAACGGAAACCGCCAGCGCGACGCGGGGTCCGACCACTACCCGGTTCTGCTCGGCGTCGAGGCGCACGACGAACAGCGGCTCGCCTGCCGCGATGCCCAGTCCGCGCCGCTGGCCCACGGTGTAGCGCCAGATCCCTCCATGCCGTCCAAGGACTCGGCCATCCATGTGCGCGATCTCGCCTGCCGCGCTCCTTCCGGGGCGGAGGCGATCGATAACCGTCGTGTACCGGCCTTCGGGGACGAAGCAGATGTCTTGACTATCGGGCTTGTCGGCGAGGTCCAGACCCAGCCGGCCGGCGATGGCGCGGACGGCCGGCTTTTGAAGCTCACCAACCGGAAAGCGCAGGAACGACAGCTGCTCGCCACTCACCCCGAAGAGGAAATAGCTCTGGTCGCGCGACGTGTCGGCGGCTCGGTGCAGCTCCGGGCCGCCGGCGCCCGCAAGCCTGCGCACGTAGTGACCCGTCACCAAGGCCCGCGCCCCAAGGTCCCTGGCGACGCCCATCAAGTCGCGAAATTTCACCGTCTGGTTGCAGCGCACGCAAGGCACGGGCGTGCGCCCGGCGAGATAGGAATCGACAAACGGCGTGATCACTTCGTCGGCGAAGCGGCGCTCGTAGTCGAGGACGTAATGAGGGATGCCCAGCTTCCCGGCGGCCAGCCGCGCGTCGTGAATGTCTTCCCCGGCGCAGCAGGCGCCGGCGCGGCGGGTCGCCGCGCCGTGGTCATATAGCTGCAAGGTGACCCCGATGGTTTCATAGCCGGCCGCCGCGGTCAGCGCCGCAGCCACGGTGGAATCGACCCCGCCCGACATCGCCACAAGGACACGGGCGCCAGCCTCGAGGGCGTCGAGAGCCGATGACGGGGTGTGGGGCGGCGGGGCGGCGGCCATTCGACGCTATGTAGTCTGCCAGCACCATCCGGGCGAGCGTCGACTCTCGTCAGCCCGTTCATACAACAGAAACCAGTCAGCCATTGATGTGCTAAACTGAAACACCCGTGTAAACTTCGCGTTTACTGAAGCATTGGCACTTCTTTTACTATCACGATTAAGTGGCTGTTGAGAGTCGATCTGTAGTTTGCGCTCGACTTTGGTGAGAAGGGCGCTTTCTCATGTTGCAGGAGCAGCGGACCAATAGCCGTGGCGACCGCTACGTCATCGGGCCCACCGGCGCCGCGCTGACGCTGGCCGATCTGCCGCCCCGAAACACCCAGCGCTGGGTGATCCGGCGCAAGGCGGAGGTGGTGGTGGCGGTGCGCGGCGGCCTGCTCAGCCTCGAGGACGCCTGCGAACGCTATGCCCTGACCGAGGAAGAGTTTCTCTCCTGGCAGGAGGCTTTCGACAAGCACGGGATGCCAGGCCTGCGGACGACAACCCCGCAACCCCGGAGCTTTCGCTGATCCCTCCCCAAGGTTTTGGCGATCGGAGAGCGGCCGCGCTTCCCTCCTGGCGCGGCCGCTCGCTTTTCAGGCGCGGCATTGCCCCCGCCGCCAGCCACTGCTAGCCAAGCGCGTCCTCGCCCATGAGGCGAGTCACGGCTCAGAGAAGACAACCGACAGCTATGGCTTCAGCGAGCAGCGCGCGCCAGGGGCGGGTATGGCGGGCGCTCACTTTCGAGCAGATGATCACCGGGCCGGTGATCCACCTTGTCTATTGGGCCGGATTGGGCGTCATTGCGGTGGGCGCATTTTCGGTGGTCGGCGCCTCGATTGGGATCGCCCTGCGCGAAGGCAGCTGGGCCGCCATCCTGCTTGCCCTGCCGGTGCTCGTCGTAGGGCTGCTCGTGGTGGGCGCGCTCGGACTCATCTGGCGCGCCTTCTGTGAATTCTACGTGATCATTTTCCGCATTGGCGACGACCTCGAGGCCCTCAGACGAGTCGCCGACGCCGAGCAGGGGCAGGGGCGCGCGTAGCGAGCGTCGCCACCGATCGCCTTGTTTTGGCCCCAGTCGGCTCGAACTTGGCCGTTGCCGGTGGATAACTGGTCCGCACACGGCCGGTGGCGCTTGCGAAGCGTAGCCGACGCGCGTTAACCAAGGTTTCCTCGGGAGCCGGAGCGTTAACCAGTCTTAAATCGGCTTCTTGCAGGTTGCCGCGCGATCGGGCTGCCGTCAGGGGAGAGGGGTCACATGCGGGTGTTGCTCATTGAGGACGACCGCGCCACGGCGCAGGGGATCGAGTTGATGCTCCGTTCCGAGGGCTTCAACGTATACACGACCGACCTTGGCGAAGAAGGCGTCGATCTTGGCAAGATCTACGACTACGACCTCATCCTGCTGGATATGAACCTACCGGACATGAGCGGCATGGACGTATTGCGCAATCTGCGCGTGGCCAAGATCAACACTCCGGTGATGATCCTTTCTGGCACCACCGAGATCGAGACCAAGGTCAAGAGTCTCGGCGGCGGCGCAGACGATTACATGACCAAGCCCTTCCACAAAGAGGAACTGGTCGCGCGCATCCATGCAGTGGTGCGGCGCTCGAAAGGCCATGCCCAGTCGGTGATCAAGACCGGCGACATCGTCGTGAATCTGGATGCAAAGACGGTTGAGGTGAAGGGCATGCGGGTGCACCTGACCGGCAAAGAGTACCAGATGCTGGAGCTGCTCTCGCTTCGCAAAGGCACGACGCTCACCAAAGAGATGTTCCTCAACCACCTCTACGGCGGCATGGACGAACCCGAGCTGAAGATCATCGACGTCTTCATCTGCAAGCTCCGCAAGAAGCTCAAGTCGGCTGCCGAGGACCACCACATCGAGACCGTCTGGGGGCGGGGCTACGTGCTTCGCGACCCGCAGGAGAACAAAGCAGCCGTCGCCGCCTGAGGGACTCAGCGAGATTTCGGCTCGAGTAAGGGGGCCGGCGCTCGCTCGCCAACGCGCCGCCTTTCCCGGCGGGATTCTCCAGCCCAGCCCCAAGCGGGCCGACGAGGGCGTCGCCGGCCGACCACGAAAATCTTGCCGCTGGCGCCCCGACACGGCATGCCACTCGCCGGTTCAATCGGCCAGAGAGCATGCGCATGGCAGCCGAAGTGACCATCTTCCACAACCCGGCGTGCTCGACCTCGCGCAAGGTGTTGGTGGCCCTGCGCGCTCGCGGCCCGGAGCCCACGGTCGTCGAGTACCTCAAGACCGGCTGGCGTCGCGACCAGCTGGAGAGGCTGTTCAGAAGGATGAACGTCACGCCCCGACAGGCTCTGCGCGTGCGCGGCGGCCGGGCCGAGGAACTGGGCCTGACCGAGCCATGGGTGACTGACGATCAGATCCTCGAAGCGATGACGTCCGAGCCCGTCCTGGTGGAGCGCCCAATCGTGGTCACAGACAAGGGCGCGGCGATCGTACGTCCGCCGGAGAAGCTGGCGGAGCTGATGTAGCGCCTTCTCTCCTTGCTTCCGCGCGCGCCGTCTGCCGCTTACAGTAGGCGACTGCGAGTGGAGGAAAGCTCTGATGACCGAGGTTCTTGACGAGGTCCGCGAAGCGGAGCGCACGCGCATCGTGGCCACGAGCAACGGGCCGGTGCGGGGCTATCGCCAGGGGCGGCTCTCAATCTTCAAGGGGCTCCGCTATGGCGCCGCGCCGCTCGGCTCGCTGCGATTTCGGCCGCCGAGGCGACCGGCGAGGTGGGCGGAGCCGCCAGACGCCCTGGCGCTTGGCGCGCCTGCCATCCAAGTGGGCGTCGCGCCGGGCGAGACGACCGGCGGGCGCAGCGCTGGCGATCCTCCGGCTCCCGGCCAACCGGGCACGGACGAGGATTGCCTGTTCCTCAACGTGTGGACGCCGGGCCTGGACAGGGGGCGGCGGCCGGTGATGGTGTGGCTTCACGGCGGCGGCTTTGCCAACGGCTCTGGCGGCGCGGCCATGTACGATGGGGCCGCCCTCGCCTTACGAGGCGATGTCGTCACGGTCACGGTCAATCACCGGCTCAACGTGTTCGGCTATCTGCACCTGGGCGAGCTCGGTGGCGACCCATCGTCCGGGCAGGCCGGGATGTTGGACATCGTGCAGGCGCTCGAGTGGGTGCGGGACAATATCGCCGGCTTCGGCGGCGATCCGACCAACGTGACCATTTTCGGCGAAAGCGGCGGCGGGGCGAAGGTGTCGATGCTCCAGGCGATGCCGCCGGCGCATGGCCTTTTCCACAAGGCCATTATCCAGAGCGGCCCCGGATTGCGGGCGGTGGAGACCGGCGCGGCGACCGCGGCGGCGCGCGCGCTGCTGGAGGCTCTGAAAATCGCGCCCGGCGATCTTTCCCGACTCGAGACCCTTGCTGCGGCCGAGATTCATGCGGCCGCTGCGACGGTCCCAGGCGAGCGCCCCATGGGTCCGTTTGCGCCCTGCATCGACGGCTCCGCCCTGCCGCGACATCCGTTCGATCCTGACGCGCCGCCGCTGTCGGTCGACATCCCGGTGCTGATCGGCACGAACAAGGACGAGGCCACCCTCTTCGTCTACGGGACGCCACGATTCGGCGAGTTCGAAGAGGCCGATGTCCTGCGGCGGGCCGAGGCGGCTGTAGGCGGCCGAGCCCCAGTCCTGGTCGAAGCCCTCAAGCGCCTCTTTCCGGACTATTCGCCCACGCATCTCCTCTGCCAGGTCCAGACCGTGGCCAGGATGTGGGCGAACTCGGTGCGCCTGGCCGAGCGCAAGGCGGCTCAAAGCGGCGCGCCGGCGTATATGTACATGTTGACCTGGGAAACGCCGGTGGCCCGCGGGGCCCTTAAATGCCCGCACGCGCTCGAGATCCCGCTCGTCTTCGACAATGTCGAAGCGGCGCGCAATTTCGTCGGCCGGGGTGAGGCGCCGCAACGCCTCGCCGAGCAGATGGCGCCCGCCTGGCTCGCGTTCGCCCGCACTGGTGATCCGAACGTCCCCGGACTGCCGGAGTGGCCCGCCTACGAGACAGGTCGCCGCGCCACCATGATCTTCGATCTGAACAGCCGTATCGAGAACGATCCCTGGGACGAGGTGCGCCGGATCGTGCTCGGCTGACCCCTAGCCCTTCGCCCGGGCCGCCGCCGGCTCGGCGCCGCGCGCCAGGATCGAGGCAAGCACGGCGTGCAGGCGGCGCGCGTCGATCGGCTTGGGAACATGGTCGTCCATGCCGGCCGCAAGATACTCCCGCACCTGATGGCTCATGGCGTTGGCCGAGAGGGCGATGATCGGCGTGCGCGCTCGGCCGCTGGCGCGCTCGCGCTCCCGAATACGGCGGGTCGCGTCGACGCCGTCCAGCGTGGGCATCTCGATATCCATGAGAATGGCGTCCCAGGCGTTCGCCTCCCATGCGGCGACCGCGGCAGCGCCATCGGCCACGATTGTGGGGCAGGCGCCGGCAGGCTCCAGCAAAGTTCGCAGCACCAGCTGATTGACCGGGTTGTCCTCGGCCACCAGCAGCCGGGCCCCATCAAGGGCATCAGGAGAAGCGGCCAGGGGGGTGGGTTCGGGGCCGCGCGCTTCCTCCTCCCCCAGGCGCTCCAACGGGATGCCCACCGTGAAAGTCGAGCCCGCGCCCAGGGCGCTCTTCACCTCCACGCAACCGCCCATGAGCTGCGCCAGCTGCTGGCAGATCGCCAGACCCAGGCCGCTGCCGCCATATCGGCGAGCCACCGATGCGTCGAGCTGCGAGAACGCGCCGAACAGCCGGGGGAGGTCATCGGCAGCTATCCCCGGGCCGGTATCCGCGACGCTCACAAAGAGCAGCCCCTCGCCCGATCGCGCCCGAACCTCGATACCGCCCGTCTCTGTGAATTTCACCGCATTTGCCGTGAGGTTGGTCACGATCTGACGCAACCGGGCTGGATCGCCTTGGTATCGCCCGGCGGCAGCGCCGATCTCGAGCCTCAGCTCCAATCCTTTTCGCGCAGCCGCATCCAAGGCGCCGGCGCAGACCGACTTGAGCAACGGGCTCAGGTCGAAGGGGATCGATTCCAGCTCCACCTTGCCGGCCTCGATCTTGGAAAGATCCAGGATGTCGTTGACGACTCCCAGCAGAGCCTCACCCGATTCGCGCAGGACCGTCAGGCGGCCCCTCTGGGGCGCCGACAGTGGCGCCGCGTCCATCGCCTGGGCCATGCCGAGGACCCCGTTCAAGGGGGTGCGGATCTCGTGGCTCATCTTGGCCAGGAAGGCCGTTTTCGCGGCGTTGGCGGCCGACGCCGCCTTCTCGTTATCGCGCGCCAAGCGGCGGGCATGGCGCAGCGCCGCCCGGGAACGAGCCAGAAGCAGGCGCGAAAGGTAGAAGAAGTTTATCAGGGACACGACGATTGCCGCTACGCTGAACCAGCTCATCGCCGGATCGCCCTGGCCGCGGGCGAGGGCCAAGCAGATAAAGCCGAGCGCTGCTCCGTAAGGAGCCACCAGGGCGCAGAAGCTCCTCACCTCGGCGTAGTAGTGCAGCAGTACGTAGGCCGCGCCGATGAAGAGGGTGGCGAGAGCGAACACCCGGCCGATGTCGTCGCCGCGCATCCAGATCGCTGCGGCCATGCCGGCGCTAAGGCCGCTGCTGACCACGTTGGTGGCCAGGAGGAGGCCCGAAAACGCGCCGGTCGGCTTCATTTCAGCGGCGCGCCGCTGAATGAGTGCGGCGAGCCCGACGCCGACAAGCACCACGGTCCAGGTGAGCACAAACCATCCGAGCGTGACCAAAGGGCCGACCCGGAACGCGGCCATGCCGGCCACGGCCAGCGTGCTGATCAGGCGCGGGAAGAAGTTGCGCGCCGAGGCGGCGAACAGACGCGCCCCGGAATCGCGGCCCGTGTTCGGATCCCGCGACAGGCTTTCGCCTCCGCCTGGAGCCGATGGCGCTGACGGCATCCTCGCTCCCCCTCAAAGGAGCGACCGTAACCGGGCTCAGTTAACGCGGCGGAAACCGCCCCTCCTCCTCCCAACCGGAGGAGATGAGGCTCAGGCGTCGAAGGTGATCACCGAGCGGGCGATCTGACCAGTCTTCATCTCCTCGAACGCCTCGTTGACCTGCTCCAATTTCAACCGGCGCGAGATCATGTCATCGAGCTTGAGCTTGCCCGCGAGGTACATGTCCACAAGGCGTGGCATGTCCGTGGGGAACTGGTTCGAGCCCATGAGCGAACCGACCAGTTTCTTTTCCTGCAGAAACGCCCAGCCCGGCACCTCCACGGATTGGCCGATCGGGATCATGCCGATCACATAGGCCGTTCCGCCGCGCTTGAGCATGCCGAACGCCTGTTCGGTGGTCTTCTTGAGGCCCACGGCCTCAAAGGCATGGTGAACCCCGCCCTTGGTGAGGCCGAGCACTTCCTGAACCGCGTCGGTCTCCGAGGCGCAGACGAAATCGGTCGCCCCGAAGTTTCGCGCCATGTTGTCCTTGGACTTGGACATGTCGATGGCGATGATGCGGCCCGCCCCGGCAATGGCCGCGCCATTGACCGCCGCCAGTCCCACGCCGCCGCAGCCAATCACCGCCACGGTCTCCCCAGGTCGAACCTTCGCGGTGCGGAACACGGCAGAAGTGCCGGTGAGCACGCCGCAACCGATGAGGGCGGCGCGATCTAGAGGCATGTCCGGCCGAATAGCTACGCAGGCGTGCTCGTGGATCAGCATCTTTTCGGCGAACGAGGAGAGGTTCAGGTACTGCTGCATCGGCCCCTTTGGCGAGGAAAGGCGGGGCGGTTCGCCGTCGGCTCGGCGCGTCTCGGGGTTGTCGCACAGGCTCATGTGCCCGGCGAGGCAATGCTCGCAGTGGCCGCAGAAAGCCGAAAGACAGGTGATCACGTGATCGCCGGCTTTGACGGTGCGCACTTCACTCCCGACAGCTTCCACGACGCCGGCGCTCTCGTGCCCGAGCACCGCCGGCAACGGATACGGGTACGAGCCCTCGATGAAGTGCAGGTCCGAGTGGCAGACGCCGGCTGCGGCGGTGCGCAACAGGACCTCGTGCGGTCCCGGCTTGCCGATTTCCACATCCTCGATCTCGAGGGGTTTCCTAACCTCGCGCAACACCGCCGCCTTCATCTTCCGGCTCCTTCCGCTCTCTTCGTCTCCGGGGTTCGCCCGTGGCGGCCTTATGGCGGCTAAGCGAGCGCCGGCCAAGTGGCCGCGACCGCGCTCTCGTCCCGCCCGCCGTTGCCCCGCCCTCACCTTTTCCCTAAGTCTAGGGGCCATGCGCACAGGTTTCCTGATTGCTGCGCTCATGTTGGCGCTGGCCGCCTGCACCGAGACCCCGGAGGAGTTGGCGCCTCCCGGGCCTCCGCCTCCCGCAGCTTACCCGCCGAGCGAGTTCCGGGCCCAGGATTTCGCCTGGTCGGCCGAGCCGGGATCGGCGTCGATCGAAGGCGACCTCGCCTTCCGTGCCGGCGGCGTGCGCTATTCCTGCAGCGGCGGTGACGTCATCCTGACGCCCGAGACGCCGTGGTCGCGGCGGCGAATGACGATCCTGTACGGCTCGGCCAGCGCCGCCGATGTGGCCGTTTCGGTGGTGCGGGCGCGGGAGCCGTCAGGCCCGCGCGCGGACTACGCCCGCTACGTGAAGAAGGCGACGTGCGACGACCAGGACCACTTCAGTTTCGAGGGTCTGCCCGCCGGCGGCTGGTTCGTGATCACTCTTGCCAAGCCGGTGAACGGACCGGGCGAGGCAGTAGCGGTGATGCGTCGGGTCGAAACCCGCCGCAGCGTCCGCTACATCACCCTGAACTAGTCCGACGACAGCGGCCGGTGGCTTTCGAGGACATACTCTATACGGTCGCCGGCCCCGTGGGCGTGATCACGCTCAACCGGCCGAAGTATCGTAACGCCCAGAGCTATCGCATGCTCGACGAGATCGACACTGCGTTCGATCGCGCCGGCGCCGACGAGGCCGTGCGCGTGGTGGTTGTGCGCGGGTCCGGCGGGAGCTTTTCGGCGGGCCACGATCTGGGCACGCCCGAGGGGATGGCTTGTCGGGCCGCGCTCGGCGCCAAGCCCGGCGTCCAGAGCTACGACGAGTTCAAGAAGTACAACCTCGACCTGCTGATCAAGTGGCGCAACTTCGCCAAGCCGACCATCGCCATGGTCGAAGGCTGGTGCATCTATGCCGGCTGGATGCTGGCGGCTGCCATGGACGTGGTGTTCGCCGAGGACGGCGCACTCTTCCTTCCAGGCTTCGTCGAATACATGTCGATTCCCTGGGACATTGGGGTGCGCCGCGCCAAGGAGGCGGTGTTCGAGAGCCGCTTCCTTTCGGCCGAGGAAGCCGTGCGGTTCGGCTTCGTCAATCGCCTCCTGACCGCCGAGGCGCTCGAGCGGGAAACTTTCGCCTGGGCGCGGCGGGTGGCCGAAAACAGCCCCGAGGTGCTTCGTCTGGCCAAGATCCAGATGAACAAGGCCCAGGATGCAGCCGGTTTCACGCGCGCGCTGGAGGACTCCTTCGGCGATTATGTGGCGATGATGCACCTGCCTGGGTCAGAGCTGCGGATGCAGGGCGAACGGCGCCTGACGGCGGTCGATCTCGCCCTCAAGGGACGCCGTGGTGAGCGCTTCGGGCTCGGCGCTCCCAGGTCGACCAAGGGCCGCGCCGCGTGAGTTTTCGCGCCCTGCTGCTGGAGAAGAGCGACGCCGCGCCCCTCGCACGCATAGCCGATCTCACCGAAGCCGAGCTGATGGCCGGCGATGTAACCGTGAACGTCGAGTACTCGACCCTCAACTACAAGGACGGCCTAGCGATCACCGGCCGCGCCCCGATCGTGCGCGTATGGCCGCTCATTCCGGGCATCGATCTGGCCGGAACCGTCGAACACTCGGATGATCCAACGTTCGCTCCCGGCGACCGCGTCGTCCTGAACGGCTTTGGCATCGGAGAGAGTCACCATGGCGGCCTCGCCCAGAAGGCGCGGGTCAAGGGCGACTGGCTGGTCAAACTCCCGACGGCTGTTTCGACCTGGCAGGCGATGGCCGTCGGCACGGCCGGCTATACCGCCATGCTTTGCGTCCTGGCGCTGGAGCGGCACGGAAGCGCGCCGGGGAACGGTCCTGTGCTGGTGACCGGCGCGGCCGGCGGCGTCGGCTCGATCGCAATCGCCCTGCTCTCCCGCCTGGGTTACGAGGTCGCCGCCTCGACCGGACGCAAGGGGAGCGAGGGCGATTATCTGCGGAGCCTTGGGGCGGCCGAGATCCTCGACCGCGACGAGTTCACGAGCCCCGGTCGCCCTTTGGCGAAAGAGCGGTGGGCCGGCGCGGTCGACAGCGTCGGCAGCCATACGCTGGCAAACGTGCTGTCTCAGACCCGCTACGGCGGGACCGTGGCCGCCTGCGGCCTCGCCCAGGGCATGGACCTGCCGGCGACCATGGCGCCTTTTATCCTGCGCGGGATCACCTTGGCCGGTATCGACTCGGTTATGCGCCCGACTGCCGATCGCCGCGAGGCGTGGCGGCGGCTGGCGCGCGACCTCGACCTGGAGAAACTTGGACAGATTGCTTCCACCCGCCCGCTGGCGCAGACGCCGGCCGCGGCGGCCGACATTCTTGCAGGAAAGGTCCGGGGGCGTCTCGTCGTCGACGTCAACGCCTGAGCGCTGCTACAACGGTGGGCAGCTTCCAGCACGCCTGAAAGCCCTCGCAATCCCCTATCCGGGGCCCGTGAACGCCGGCTGGTCTATCGACTGAGTCCGGCGAGCGTAGCGCCTGAACGGCGACCCAAGCGTCCGTTCAGTCGCGGTTCAACCACCATTCCCTAGCCTCGCACCGAATGGACTGGAGGTTCGACATGAAAAAGCTCCTCACTGGCGGCATGGCCGCTTTCCTCGTTGCCGGGTCGGGCTTGGCGACGGCCACCAGTGCGGCCGCGCAGGAATGGCATCACGGGTGGCGCGGCGGCTACGACTACCGTCACGACGACGATGCCGGCGCGGCGATCGCCGGGGGCTTGGTGGGCTTGGCGCTGGGCGCCGCGCTCGCCAGCGGCACAAACCACTATTACGGCTATGGACCCTATTACGGACCGGGCTATTACGGCCCCGGCTACGCCGTTTGCACGCAGCGCCGGGCGGTGTGGGACCCATATCTCGGCCGCTACATAGTCCGTTATTATCGCTACGCCTGCTAGCGCCGCGGACGCGAAAGCCGCCTGATCGTCGGAGCGGGGGCCCTGTCGCGAGGTTCAGGCCGCTGTCAGCGCCGAGCCCTGCCGCGTACCCGTCAAGGCGGCCCGGATCTGGGCCATGAGGACGGCCGGCTCGATGGGTTTGAGGGCGACGTCGTCCATGCCCGCGTCCAAGCATTCCTGGCGCTGGGTCGACAGTGCGTTGGCCGTCAGGCCGATTATGGGCGTCTGGCGGACCAATCCCGGTAGCGCCCGCAGGGCGCGGGTGGCCTGGAGCCCGTCCATCACCGGCATCTGCACGTCCATGAGAATGAGATCGTAGGCGCCTGACCTGGCCGCCTCGAGCCCGGCGGCCCCGTCCGAGGCGCAATGGACAACGGCGCCGGCCGCCTCCAGCAGACGGCTCGCCACCAGCCGGTTCACGGCGTTGTCCTCCACCAGGAGGATCCGGGGAGCCTGGCCCAAGCCCTCGTCGGACGAGTCGACGCATTCCGGCTCGGTTCCGGCCGCAACGGGGGCCTCGATCTCAAACCAAAAGGTCGAGCCCGCCCCTTCGCAACTGGAGAAGCCGATTTCTCCGCCCATCGCGCGCACCAGAGCCTCGCTGATCGATAGACCCAACCCCGAACCGCCAAACCGTCTGGCGGTGCTGGCGTCGGCTTGGCTGAAGCGTTGAAACATCGCCGCCTGTTTGAGAGGCGGGATGCCGATGCCCGTGTCCTGGACTTCGAACCGCAGGTGACCGTGGCCATCGTCGGCGGCCGTTTGAGCCAGCCGGACGATCACCTCGCCCCGAGTCGTGAACTTGACAGCGTTGCCCACGAGATTGAGCAGCACCTGACGGATGCGCAGGCCGTCGGCGAGCACCGGCGCGATCCCCTCCGAAATGACTGTCTTCAGGTCGAGGCCCTTCGCCTGCGCCTGCGCGTGGAACAGCCCGCCGACCTCGCGCACCGCCGCCGCCGGATCGAGGGGCGCCGGCGCAAGCTCGAGCCGCCCCTCCTCGATGCGCGAAATGTCGAGCACGTCATTGAGCAGCCCCAGCAGCAGTTCGCCGCTGGAGATCGCCTCGGCGACCAGCTGAGCACTGTCAGCGTCGAGCGCCTTGCGTCGGAGCAGGTGCAGCACGCCCAACACCCCGTTCATCGGCGTTCGGATCTCGTGGCTCATGTTGGCGATGAAGCGGCTCTTGGCTTCGGAGGCGACGCGCGCCTCCGCCACCGCAGCCGCCAAAAGCCGGTAGTGCCGGCGCTCGCGCCAGATGGTCAGCGCCGGAACCCCGAAGAGCACCAGCATCAGCAGGCTGAATGAAGGCGCTACCACGAGGGCCAGCCCCTGGGCCGGATTGCCGTAGCGCCACTCCAGGCGCGCCGCGGGCGCTCCCGAGTAGCCGGCAAGGACGGCGTCCGCTTCGCCGGCGTGCAGCGGCGGCCAGGGAGGCGTGGTCAATCTGAGCCCCGTCAACAGCAAGTCTCGGCTGAGCCAACTGAGATACGCCCGATCGAGCGGTTGCATCACAATCAGGATCGGGGCGGTCGCCTTGGCGGGAAGGGCGGTGCCGAAGTCCGGCTGGACGAGGCTGGCAAGCACGACCTGCGGGAATGCGCCGCCGCGCACGATCGCGATCTCATCGATCGCCTTCGAAACGGTGGCGTCGTGGGACAACCGACGTAGGTAGATGCCGCGCTGCGATTCGCGCCGTCGGACCGCTGCGACGAGCGCCGCGACCGGGCCGCGTAGTTCGGGGGCGAATCTTAGCGGCAGCGGCCGTCCCTCCTCCCAGGCGCCGACGACGGCGTCGTCCGGGCCGACGATGAAAGCCTTTGCCACCTCGCAATTCGACTTGAAGTAGTTGCCGATGTTCGCCGCCGCCCAGGCGCGGTCATAACGGTTGTCCAGGTGGGCGACGGCCGCGTCCCATACGGAGATGTTGTCGACGCAGCTGCGCAGGACCTCCTGCTTTACCCTGACCCCGTTACTGACCCGCTGTTCGGCGCGGGCCCGGGCCAGAGCGTCGATATGTTCGGCGGCGGCGACGAGGCCGCCGGCCACCGCCACCAGCGCAATTACGGCGGCGGCGACGACCCCCCCGGCGGTGCGGCCGATGCCGAACCAGCCGGCCCGGGGGCCTGGTCCTTCGATCCACGCGTCCACGGCCGGCCAACATGAACGAGCAATATGAGCAGAGGCTTACCTCAGGCGCCGTCGCTCCGGGCGGACGGGCGCGCGCGATCCCAGATCGAGCGGAACTCGCCCTCCCCGGTCAGCAGCTGATCGGGACTCTTCTTGTCGATATGGCCGATGAGACCGCGATAGACGCCATAGCCGATGAGCGCGCGCAGTTTCGGATCGAAGGTGCGCACCAAGTCCGGTGACAGGCCGAGTTGCTGGTTCTCCTGCTGACGGATGAAGCCGGCGCAGTAGTTCATGGCCAGGCCGAGCCGGCGCTCCCTGCTGCGGTTCGCCCCGCCGCCGTGCCAAAGGGCCCCGTCCCAGATCAGCACCGAGCCCTTGGGCATCTCCGCGGCGATGGTTTCGAAGGGCCGGCCATATTCGGGGCTCGGCTTGAGATGAGTGCCGGGAACCAGCCGCGTCGCGCCGTTGGCTTCGGTGAAGTCGGTCAGCGCCCACATCGAGTTGCACACGATCGGTCGGTGCGGTTTTTCCAGCGGGATCACCTGATCGTCTGCGTGTAATGGCTGCGCCGTCTCACCCGGGTCGATGGCGATCGACGAAAGCGAGGAGATCAGCGCGCCCTCGCCGATGACGCCTTCGACCAGTGGCAGCACCGACGGCTGAACCGGCACGCGCGTAAACGGCGCTCCGTAGGTCAAAAGATTGTAGATGCGCACCGTGGCGCGGCCCTCGAAGGCGTTGTCGGCGGGCTTGGCCCGGAGTTCCTGCTCCAGGCGCGTCAAAGATTGACACAGCGCCTCGACCAGCTCGGCCTCGATCACGCGCTCGAGAACGACGTAGCCGTCCTTGGCCAGGCGCTCGAGGCAAGCCTCGCGGTCGGGGGGCTTCATGAGCGCCGATTACACCCCGCCCAAGGAGACGGCCACGGACATCGCTGGCCGATAGCGGCGCCACAGGAAGATGGCCGAGCCCCCCGCTGCGGGCAAGGCGAGCAGGATCGGCACGGCGATCGGGGCGGCCGCCCAGGTCAGCGCCGCGGCGATGAGACAAGCGGCGATGAAGCCCAGGTCCCAGCCGATTTCACTGGCCCAGAAGAAGCGAAAGGCGCACGGCGAGGCTGCGCCCAGACGATACATCACCGCGCCGATCGTCGGCGAAATCACGGGGATCACGAGGCCGCCGAGCGCATTGGCGCCCACCGCCAGGGCCGGATGGGCGATGCTGGCGGCGCGCAGGGCCGCCACGGCGGCCGTCAGACCATAGGCGATCAGCACCGCGCGCCGGCCGCCGCCGGCATCAATGTGGCGTCCAAGCAGCAAGGAGGCTGCGGCGCCGGCCGCCGCCGCCAACGCCATGGCGCCGCCGTAGGCGACGAAGCTCTCGCCCAGGCTGACGAAAAGGCCGATCTGCCAGACGGCGGCAAAACAACAATCGAACCAGCCATCGAAGGCGAAGAAGACAATGCCCGGGACCGCCGCCTTGAACGCGCCATTCGCTTCCTGGGGCACGCTGGCGCGAGGGACCCCCAGAAGCGGCGCGGCGGCAAGTGTCTGGACAAGGCCGACCGCTCCAAACGTCCAGCCAGGACCGAACCGGGTCAAACCCCAGGCGCCGACGAGCGGGGCGATGATGCCCACGACCGCGACGAGCGCTTCGCGGGCGCCGATCTGATGGCCGCGATGGCCGTCGTCGCCGATGGCGGCGAAGTAGGAATTGTAGTTCACCCAGTAGAAGACATCGCCGACGCACGAAGCGGCGATCAGTATCGCCAACCCCGGCCCGACGCCGTGGACCAGGGCAAGCGCGGGGTATTGCAGGCTCATCATCAGCGTGCCGAAGATCAGCATCGGCTTGAGGCCGAACCGCTTGGCCAGCGGCAGGGTGAGCGGGCGAACGGCGAGGCGGCCGACGAAGATGAAGGCCAGGGCCGTCAGGGCGGCTGGCGGCGAAAGCCCGCTGCGCAGCAGGAAGACGACAAAGAACACCCCGCCGGCGCCCAAGGCGGCAGCCTGGATAGCGGAGTGAATGTTGACGCGGTTGACCGCCTCATTGGCGAAGAAGGCCATGGGATGCCTTGCGGATGAGCTCGGGAAGCGGCCCGGCGGACGGGTCGCGCGGCGGTCTGGCGGCTAGAAGCTCTGTCCGGGCATTTGCGCGCCCCTCCCGTGGGGCGTGAGGCGACTATGCGCCTGTTCGAGGAGACGGCGCAAGGCGGGACCAGGCCCCGTCGGCGCCTCACCGCCCGAGCTAGACGATCCTGGAGTCGTGCTTGCCCCAGTAGGCGTCGCGAATGAGCCGCTTGTAAAGCTTGCCCGTCGGATGGCGCGGCAGCTCCGCCATGAAGTCGAAGCGCCGGGGCGCCTTGACGTGCGAGAGGTTGGCGCGGGCAAAGGCCGAAAGTTCGGCCGCCAGCGCCTCGCCGGCTTCATCCCAATCAGACGGCTGGACGACGGCCACGACCTCCTCGCCCATGTCCTCGTGAGGGGCGCCGACGACGGCGACATCCGCCACCTTGGGATGGGTTATCAGGACGTTCTCGATCTCTTGCGGATAGATGTTGACGCCGCCCGAGATGATCATGAAGCTCTTGCGGTCGGTGAGAAAAAGATAGCCGTCCTCGTCGAGGTAGCCGACGTCTCCGAGCGTCGTCCAGCCGTGCCTGTTGCGGCTCTCGGCGGTCTTGAGCGGGTCGTTGTGATACTCGAACTGACCGCCCCCGGCGAAATAGATCACGCCTTCGGTGCGCGGCGGGACGGGATTTTCCTGCTCATCACAGATCTTGAGCTCGCCCATGAGGGCGCGGCCTACCGAGCCCTTTTTCCGCAGCCATTCCAGCGAGCTGATGTTGGTGAACCCATTGCCCTCGGTGCCGGCGTAGTATTCCTGGATGATGGGACCCCACCAATCGATCATTGCCTGTTTCACCGGGACCGGGCAGGGGGCGGCGGCGTGGAACACGCACTTCAACGATGAGACATCGTATCTCGCGCGGACTTCCGGCGGCAGCTTGAGCATGCGCACGAAATGGGTCGGCACCCATTGGGCGCAGTTGATGCGGTAGCGCTCGATCGCCTCGAGCGCCTTTTCGGCGTCGAAGCGCTCCATCATCACGACCGTGCCGCCGAGCGCCTGTACGCCCATGGACCAGCCGAGGGGCGCTGCGTGATAAAGCGGCGCGGGAGAGAGGTAGACGGTGTCGAAGTCGAGACCGTAAAGCGCCGCGCCCAAGGCCGAGAGGCCATTGGCCGCATCGATCGGAAGGCGCTCCTCGCCCAACGGCGAGACACGCTTGACGCCCTTGGGCCGGCCCGTCGTGCCGGAGGAATAAAGCATCGCCCCGCCGGCGCATTCGTCGGCGATCGGCGTCTCCGGGAAGGCCGCCCGCTCGGCCTCGAAAGCGCTGTACGGGCCGCGCGCGCCGTCGACCATGAACATCGGCAGGCCCTCCAGTCGAGGCGCCAGCTCCAAAGCCACCTCGGCCACGCCAGCAGAGGCGATGAGCGCCTTCGCCCCGCAGTCCCTGACGATGTATTCGACCTCCCCGGCGGTGAGCTTCGAGGAAATGCAGGTGAAGCGCACGCCCGAGCGCTGCGCCGCCCACAGCGCCTCGTAATAACGCGGGCTGTTGTCCATGAAGATGGCCAGGCTATCGCCTGCGCCAACGCCAATGCTGCGCAACAGATGGGCGCCCTGGTTGGAGCGCGCCTCGAGCTCCCCGAAGGTCACCGTCTCGCCGGAGCCAGCCATGATCCAGGCGGGCTTGTGCGGATGGGTGCGGGCATGACGAGAGGGATGGGTCACGTCGATCTCAGGCGGCCACGGCTTCTGAAGCGGCGCGCGCAGGCGCGCGGCCCAGGATCATATCGGCGGCCTTTTCCGCGATCATGATCGTCGGAGCGTTGGTGTTGCCGGAGCACAGCCTCGGCATGACGGAAGCATCCACAACCCGAAGGGCTTGCACGCCACGCACACGCAGCTGCGGGTCGACGACCGACAGAGCGTCCGAGCCCATGCGGCAGGTCCCCACCGGGTGATAGATGGTGGAGCCTGAGAGCCGCGCGAACTCGAGCAGGTCGGCGTCGCTCTCGACTTCCGTCGGCGGCAGCAGGGCGTGATCGACGTAGCGAGCCAGAGCCGGCTGGGCGGCGATCCTGCGACCCCACTTCAGGCTCGCGACCGCGACCTCCTGGTCCAGCGGATCGGAGAGATAATTCGGCGCGATCGCCGGGTAGGCCGTTGGATCGGGGCTCTTGATGCGGATGGTCCCGCGGCTTTCGGGCCGCAGCTGGCAAGGAGCGATGGTGAGTCCCGGTTCGCGCTCCAGCTCCATCTTCTGCTCGGTCAACAGCTTTTCCGTGTCCATGGTGGCCGGCAGGATATGGAACTGGATGTCGGGGCCGGAAAGGTCGGGGCGAGATTTGCAGAAGACCGCGATGTGGGCGGCCGACAGCGTCAGCAGCCCTTTGCGCGCAAACAGATACCGCAGGGTTTCGCCAAGGAACCTGTAGCCTCGGGTCAGCTCGTTCACGCTGACCACCCCCGCCTTCAGCCGCCAGCTCATGGCGATGACGTAGTGGTCCTGCAGGTTCTCACCGACGCCGGGCGCGTCCTTGACAACCGGGATGCCGCGGTCGGCGAGAAGGGCTCCGGGGCCGACCCCCGAAAGCTGCAGGAGCTGGGGGGAATTCACCGCGCCGCCGGCCAGTACCACCTCGCGGGCGGCCCGCGCCGTACGGACCGCGCCGCCATGGGAGAACTCGACCCCTACGGCCCGGCCGTCCTCGATCAACAGCCGCCGAACCAGCGCCCTTGTCTCCACGCGGAGATTGGGGCGGCGCATCGCCGGGTGCAGGTAGGCCACCGCCGCCGAGCAGCGACGGCCGCCGCGAACCGTGAGCTGGTAATAGCCGGCGCCTTCCTGCTCGGCGCCGTTGCAGTCGTCATTGCGAGGCAAGCCGGCCTCGACGCACGCCTCGATCACGGCGTCCGAAACCACATGGGTCTGGGTGACGTCGGAGACGTTGAGCGGGCCGCCGACGGCATGGTGCTCGCCGGCGCCCCTCTCCTGGTTCTGGGCGCGCAGGAAATAGGGGCGGACATCCTCCCAGCTCCAGCCTTCGCATCCCAGCTGGCGCCAGCCGTCGTAATCGGCCCGCTGGCCGCGCACATAAAGCAGCCCATTGATGGACGAAGAGCCGCCCAGGACCTTGCCGCGGGGCCAAACATGCGAGCGACCGCCGGTGCCAGGGTCAGGCTCGGTCGGAAACAGCCAGTTCACCTTCGGGTCCTTGAGGGTGCTCGAATAACCCACCGGCACGTGGATCATCAGGTTGGAGAAGAACTGCCCGAGGTTGTGCAAGGGACGATCGTCGCCTCCCGCTTCCAGCAGCAGCACCTTCACCTTCGCGTCGGCGCTCAAACGGTTGGCCAGCACGCAGCCAGCCGACCCGGCCCCGGCGATGATGAAATCAGCTTCAATGGGTTCGGCAGCCACGGCAGGTCTCCGCCAGATTAACGCTCGCCCCCAGGCGCTTATGGCCCGTCCGCGCCGGCCGCGCAAAGGCCGCCCGATTTACTTGCGCCAGCGCGGTGGGACCAGAAAGAACAACGCCAGCACGTAGAGGAAGATGGCCAGGTATGCCGCTGTGAACGCCCACGCCGGCAGCGGCCAGAAGACCAGCGCGTTCACCCAGCGCATGATCAGCGGCCCCTCCTGGCGCGTTCCGGTCAGGGCCTGCTGCCACAGCGTCAGGAAACAGGCTCGGCCGGCGAGCGCCTGGAGCGCCACGATGGCCATCGAGGCCAGGTGCGCCAAGCGCCAGAGGGGGGCATGAACGAAACTCCAGCCGCAGGAAGCGCCAAGTGGAATGGCGAACAGCCCGAAGACGTTGAAGGCGATGATTGCGACATGGATCGTGAGAACCGCCTCGGCGGCGAGCGGGTGGATCAGCCCCAGGACGTTCATCAGCCTTTGCTTGCCCAGCGGAAGGCGGCGTCATACTCGCCGTCGACCAGCCGGAGGCGCCTGATGCGGAAGAGCTTCGAAACCATCCTCTTCGACGTCGCGGGGGGCATCGCCACGATCACGCTCAATCGGCCGGAGAAGCTCAATGCTTTCACCAGCCAGATGATGGCCGATCTCATCGCCGCCTTCGACCTGACCGACGCCGACGACGGGGTGCGCGCGGTCATCGTCACCGGCGCCGGGCGAGCCTTCTGCGCCGGCGCGGACCTCTCCGCCGGACCCCGGACCTTCGACCGCAATGCGCGAGTCGACCCGATTCGCCAGGCGGAGCGCGTCGGCGGCGTCGAACGCGACGGCGGCGGCCGGCTCACCCTGCGCATCTTCGACAGCCTGAAGCCGGTAATCGCGGCGGTGAACGGGCCCGCGGTCGGGGTGGGCGTGACCATGCAGTTGGCCATGGACCTACGCCTGGCCTCGACGGCGGCTCGGTTCGGTTTCGTATTCGCCCGCCGCGGCATCACCCCGGAAGCCGCCTCGTCGTGGTTTCTCCCGAAGCTCGTCGGCATGCAGACGGCTCTCGAGTGGTGCTTCACGGGGCGGGTGTTCGCGGCCGAAGAAGCGCTCCAGAAGGGCCTCGTGCGCTCGCTGCACGCCCCCGAAGAACTCATCGGCGCGGCCCGCGCGCTGGGAGAGGAGATAGCCAACAATACGGCCCCCGTTTCGATTGCGCTCACGCGGCAGATGCTCTGGCGCCTGGCCGGGGCGTCGCACCCAATGATCGCTCACCGAGCCGACAGCCGGGGAATCCAAGCGCGCGGAAGGTCGGCGGACACCCGAGAGGGCGTCGCGGCGTTTCTGGCAAAGCGGCCGGCGCGTTTTCCCGAGACGGTCTCGAAGGACCTGCCCGACCTCTTCCCCGATTGGTCGCCGCCCGATTTCCGCTAGCTAGTTCCTGTCCACAAACGTCAACATTTTGAATTTATTGGCGTAACCGGTGATCGGCTGGGATGCGGAGCCCGGCGGTTACGGGTAGTCTTGGGATCAAGCCACTGATTCCAAACACAAACCCATAACCGCCGGAG
>DASYYX010000013.1:0-14197 GCA_035946795.1 Caulobacteraceae bacterium
GGGGGTGGCGGCGCTCCCCCCTCCACCACGCGGGCGCCGCCCGCGTGGTCCCCCTCCCCCGCACGCGGGGGAGGATTGGGCGAGCGGTTTCTCGCGGAGGCGCGGGCGAGCCTGCCGATGTTCGGGGGGGAGGCCCCTGCCCTGTTCGAGCAGGAAGACCCCCCTCCACCATCCTCGCGCTCCGCGCTTCGGACGGTCCCCCTCCCCCGCTTCGCGGTGGAGGAGCTGCTGGACGATGTATTCGCCGCGGTCGGGGTGCAGCAGCTGCGGCTGAGGATGGACCAGCAGGCGCCGGTGTGGGAGCCGGGGTGGTGAGGGTAGCCGCCTCGGCGTCTACGCCGAGCGATCGGCCGACAAGGAGTCTCAGATCGTGCCGCGTTCGATCATGCTGTAGAGCTGAGAGGAGCTCAGGGAGGCCGACCTCTCCAGGAAGTCGCGCAATGTGGTCGTGTCCTTGCTGAAGGACAGATGCATGTCGATTTCGGCGTTCTTGAAAGCCCTGTTGAAACCCGGCTGACGGAGAGCGAACACCCGTTCGAAGAGCTTGTCCTTCATCAGGATCTCAGCTCTTCGCGCCGAGAAGATGAACCAGCGCCCGGACCGGAGCCGCTCGGCGACGCCGGCGTAGAAGGCCGGGTCGGTTCGCTCATGGGCGGCGATAAACCGCTCTTCGAGGTCGCGCTTGCCGGATGTGATCAGCCTCTTGCCCAACACCACGCCGGCGCTGACATGTTCGGGCAGCGAGGATCCGATTTCCTCGGCGCGCAATCCCGGGACGGTGACGACGATGAAAAGGTATGGGAGGTGACCGACGTTCTGTTTCTCGAGCGCCGCCGCGATCTTGTAGGTCGCGAGGGGAAAGCAGTCTGCGGGGTCCAAGCCCACCTGCTCCTTCGCCTTGCGAAACTGCGACCCGTGAAGCTTGATGTTCATACGGTAGAGCGGACGGTTGGCGCCGTTCCTGAGAATGAAGTCGGCGTCGCTTCTCTGGGCGCGGTCGTCCTCGAGCCGCACCTCGGTCGTCTGCATGGTCTCGCCGTAGATCGACTCGAACGCCTTCTCGGCAGCCTGGCCGATGATCAGGGAACCCAGAACCCGACGAATACGCGCCAGCTCGCTCTCGTCGATCCCGAGTTCGAGGCTCTGGATGACGGCCCGCCGAAGCACTTCCGGCCGGCCCGTGCTCTTCGCAAATGGAGGCGGCCATCGCGCGTCCGCGTACGCCTGCTGAAAGAGCGACGCGAAACGCTCGACGTCAAGGCTCATGCAGCCGCGAATCTCAGCCGCGAGTTCTCGACGTATTGCGGCTCGATCTCGATGGCGAGCCAGCGCCGGTCGAGCGCTTCCGCCACGGCGCCGCTCATGTTGCTCCCGCCGAACGGATCCAGGACGAGCTGTCCATCCTCAGTGAGGAATTTGATGAAAAACTCCGGGATCGCGGCCGGATAGCGCGCGGGGTGGACTTTGTGGCCGAGCGCCCGCGATCGGGCGATGTAATGAGAATTGCTTTCGTTATTTCCTCGCGAGATCAGGTTGGTTGGGATAGCCCCACCGTGGTTGCGGAGGAACTTCTGGGTGATGTTGTGGCCGCTCGGCCTGACTTTCGATCGGTAGCCCCGCTCGATGAGGCGGATCATGTCCCGGCTGTATTCGGCGAGGACCCGGCGGTTGTCGGCCTTGGGCCACGGGTTCAGGGAGAGCCACCAAACGTACTCCACGGAATCCTTCACCCTGACGCGGCGCACGTTGACCCATTCCGCGGGCGCCGGAAGCTTGGCGGGATTGAACCAAAAACACTCCTGCGCGAGGTGGAATCCGAGATCGTCGCAGAGCGCCAGCAGCAGGCGGAAGTGGTACAGCGACCGTGTCGGGCTTCCCTTGTTGTAGCTGCCGCCGATGTTCAGAACAAAGCTTCCATCGTCAGACAGGATCCGCTTGATCTGCTCGGCGTACCGTAGGAACCAAGAGATATAGTTCTCTTTGCTCTGGTTTCCGTACTCTTTCTGAAATTCGAGCGCGTACGGGGGCGAGGTGATCACCAAGTCTACCGAACCCGCCGGCATGGCCTTCATCAGTTCCACCGAGTCGCCGCAGAAACAGCTGCCCCGCTCGGTGCTATAGGCCGGCGTTGCTCCGCAGATCAGCCAACGGGGATGCGCATCACGCGATGGCTTGGTCGTACGGAGGGTAGAAAACGGAAGGACGTCAGCCTCCGGCAAGGCCCGCGCGGTCACTGGAGACGAACGGAGGCTTTGGCTCGGCGCGCTGGCGCTCATGTGGATCTCCGATTCGCGGCGCGATTTTAGTCCCGCGGCGGGACCACCGCATCCTTAGCAGGCCCTGTCCGCACTGCAAGAACGAAACGAGAACTCCGTCCGGGCCAAGGCGCTGGCGCGCCGCCCGCCCGCCCGTAACTCCGAACATCAGCGCAGGTGCGCCCGGCGGTTCTCGTTGAAGGGACAAAAGCGCCCGGGTTGCCGCGTTCGCCCGGGATGAGCGGATTTGGGTTGGGCGGGCGAAGCGGCCGCATTCAGCCGGCAGGGCGGCGACGGAGGCCGGACAATTTAACGGCCAGGCGTCCCGGGTCAGAGCGTGTGTGTCAGCCGCAGGTACACGAACCTGCCCAGGAAGTCGTAGAGGCTCGGATCGGAATTGTCCTGAAGCGCGCTGGAGACGAACGGCGGGGCGCGGTCGAAGAGGTTGTTCACGCCGATGGCGATGTCGGTCAGACCCATGGACCAGCGGACCAAGTGACGACCGACCTGGGCGTCGACAACGACCCACGCGGGGATGCGGCGTGAGGTCGTCTTTTCGAAAGGGTCGACGTAAGGGGCGTAGCAGTCGGGATCGCACTCCTTCATGGGACTGACATAGCGGGCGCCCAGACGCGCGCCCCAGCCGTTGCGGGCCCAGGTGAGTTCGGCGTTGGCTTTGAACCGCGGCACGGCCCCGAGATCGAAGTTGCCCACGCCCCGGATGGTCGGCCCGATGAGCGAAGCGCGCGTGAAGCTATTCACCCAGGTCGCATCGAGAAGAAAGCCGAGATGTCCGATCGCCGTCTCCCGAGAGGCGCGTACTTGGAGATCGAAACCGTCCGTCTTCAGCGAACCGTCGTTGCGAACGGTGTCGTCGATATGAAGGATCAGGCCGGAAACCGGGTCGCGAACGATGGCGGCGCAGGCGAGCGGGTCCGGCGCACTGCCGTCGAAGGGATAGCAGAGCTGCAGGATGCCGGCGGCGCCGATCGCGTCGATCACGTCCTCGATGTCGATGCGGTAGTAGTCAAGGTTGAGCGAGAGGCCGGAGATGTTCCTGGGCGCAAACGCCAGGCCGAGCGTGAGCGTGCGGGACTTCTCGGGTCCCACCCGGGGATTGCCGCCCTCGTAGGTGGGTTCCTGATAGCCGAAATCGAGCGATCCCGGCGCCGGCACGCCAGTGGCGACGCACTGGGCCGCGACCTTCGGCGGGACGGCCGAAAACTCGAAGCAAGGGTCGACCGCGAACGGATAGTTCAGAGTGACGCCGGCCGAGAGCTCGCGAAGGTCCGGGGCGCGAAAAGAGCGGGCGTAGGACCCGTAAAGCCTGGCGTCGCCGGCCTCGAGCCGCCAGCCGAAGCGGTAGCTGAAGATGCCGCCGAAGGAGCCGTAGTGCGCATAGTCGCCGGCGGCGTCGATCTCGAACAGCCTGACCAGCGGGCCGCCGGCAAGGATGGGGGCGGCAAGTTCCGCCCGCAGTTCCTCCGATCTCTGCGAGCCGCGGGTGGAGACGTAGTAGCCATCGGCCGCATCGCCCGCCGCAATCCCCGGGTCGACGACTTCCGAACCCCGCTCCCTGCGGAACTCCCAGCCGAGCGAGAGCCTGGCCTTGCGTCCCGACGGCAGACCGACGAGGCCGCCGGAGAGCCTTCCGGTCACACTGAGCAGGGAATCGTCCAGGCCCGTCCTGCCTTGGAATCTCGCCCAGGCGACCTGGGCAGCATCGATGCTGCCGGGGCCGTCGAACAGGTTTAGCGGCACGCAGCCGGGGATGACCGAACCCGAATCCCCAGGGTTCGAGACGCACCGCGGCGCGCCTCCCAAGAGCAGGCTCGGGCCGAGGGCGGCCGCCACCCGCGAGTTTGAGTACAATCCGTTGGTGTAGAGCGTTCCCGAGGAGCGCCCGTAGTCTACGGCCAGATCCCAGTTCCAGCCGGTGAACGGGCCGGCAGACCTCAGCACGCCGTCGAGGCCGGCGAGGACCCGGTAGGTCCCGGCGTCCTCACGAAAGGTCCTCGGGCCGAATTCCACCAGGCGGCGGCGCACGTCGTACACGTCGGCGCCGAATGGATTGTACAGATTGAACGCCGAAACGACGAAACCGTCCTGGCCCGTGAGCAACGGCTGAGGCGCGAGTTGCTGCTCCGACCGACGCCAAGTGTACCAAGCCTGATAGTAGGCGCGCACATCGCCGAGATCGAGGTCGCCATCGAGGAAGATCTGCGCGCGCCGGGTCGGCGTCGAGAGGTAGTTGAGCGGCGCAAAGTTGTAGCGATCGGCGTTGGTGAACGGGCGCCAGCCAAGCGGGGCTGACGGATCGTGGATAAAGACATCCGAGCCCGAGCCGAGCAGGGCGCTGCAGAGCGCCAGGCACTGCGCCGCCGCGAACAGGTTCACTGACCCCTGCGGCGTGGCCGAGCTGGCGCCCGGCGCCACCATGCCCGAGCCGTAGTCGTAGATCAGCGACTGCGCGCTCCAACTCCGATCGCCGGCCCAGACCGGTCTCTGATCGTCGAAACTCAAGGCGAGCAGATAGGACGCCTTCTCGGTGCTGTGACCGTCGAGCACGTCGACCTCGGCGGCCTGACCATCGCCGCGAGCGGAGATTCCGTAGTCGGCGCGGGCTTCGAAGCCCTCGAAGCCGTGGCGGGTGACGATGTTCACCACGCCGGCCACGGCGCCCGAGCCCCAGAGGGCGGAGGCGCCGTCGGTCAGCACTTCGACGTGGTCGACCGCCGCGTCCGGAAGGGTGTTCAGATCCACGGAGTCGGAAGCGCCCAGTCCGCTGTTGACGGTGCGCCTGCCATCCACCAGCACCAAGGTCCTGGAGACGCCGAGACTGCGCAGGCTGATGCGGGTGGCGCCGTCGCCACCATTGTTCACCAGCAAGTTCGGCGCATTGCCCTGTTGCGGCAGCGTCTGAAGGAAATCGCCCAGGCTGAACTTGCCGCTGTCGTCCCACTGCCGCCGGGTGAGCACGATTGTCGGCGCCGCGGCAGCCTTTATTTCCGATTTGTCGCTGTCAACGCCGGCGTTGGCCGGCGCGCCAGGCGGCGCCGCATCGGCGGCGTGGGCGTGGGAGAGAGATGCAAGAAACACTGTTGCGCCGGCGGCCGCGGCCAGGGCCGCCGCCCGTCCATTCCATCCCATGGCCGTCCCCACTGAAAGGGGACGCGGTCATCGGTCGCGCCTACCGATGCGGCGCGATGACTGGATGCCGCCCCCTTAGTTGACCTACAAGTTCCCCAACAAGCGCAACCAGAGCATGCCTGGCGATGGCGCGCCGGACCTTGCTCCGACCATTTTCCGACTTTCTGCGTGCGTGGCCGCGCGAGCGCCGACGGGGAACGGGGTGAGCGACAGCAAGCTCGATCTGGCGGCGCAAAGCGATTTTCAGCTCGGCGGCCTTTGGGTGCTGCCCTCGCTCTGCCGGGTGGGGCGCGGCGCGGACGAGGTCCGGGTCGAGCCCAAGGTCATGGAAGCGCTGGTGGTCTTTCACCGCGCCGCCGGAGCGACCCTCTCGCGCGAGAAGCTGATCGAAGAGTGCTGGGGCGGCAGGATCGTCAGCGACGACGCGGTCGCGCGGCTGATCGCCAAGGTGCGCCGCCTGGCCCAGAGCCGCGAGGGCGGCGCGCACTTCGCGCTCGAGACCTTGCCGAAGGTCGGCTTCCGCCTGACCTGGCCGCCATCGGGCGAGCCGGCCAACCTTGCCGCCGACGGTTCCGGCCCGAAGCGCGGCAAGCCCTCTCTTGCGGTGCTGCCCTTCGCCAACCTCGGCCCGGACCCCGGCCAGGACTACTTCGCCGTGGGCATGACCGAGGAGATCGTCACCGCGCTCGGACGGATCCGATCCATCTTCGTGACCGGCAGCGGTTCGACCCGCGGCCTAGGCGCGGCGGCGGACCCGTTCGAGGCGGCGCGGCGCCTGGGCGTGGACTACATCCTCGAAGGCAGCGTGCGCCGGTCCGGCGCGGCAGTCCGCATCTGCGTCACGCTCACCGACGCCGGCCGCAAGGCCCAGGTCTGGGGCGAGAGGTTCGAAGGCGCGCTCGACGATGTCTTCGCCCTGCAGGATCGTGTCGCCCTGGGCGTCGCCGGGGTGATCGAGCCGGCCGTCCGGGCCGTGGAGCTGGGCTACGCGGCGCGCCGCCCGGTGGACAATCTCGGCTGCTATGAGCTCCATCTGCAAGCCGCCGCCCTGAGGGCGACCTTGCGCAAGGCCGAGGTGCTGAAGGCGATCGAGCTGTTGGACCGGGCGCTGGCGCTCGACCCCGGCTTCGCCCCGGCGCTGGGACAGGCGGCCAGCTGCCACAGCCTCATGGTGCTCCACAACTGGTCGGAGCAGCCCGAATTCCACCGACGCCAGGGCCTGGCGATGGCCGAGCGGGCGATCTCTACGGGCTCCGATGACGCCGCCGTCCTCGCCCAGACCGCCAACGCCCTGATGGAACTCGACAACGATCTGGCCCGGGCCCGGGCCCTGATCGGCCGGGCGGTCAGCCTCAATCCCGGCTGCGCCTACGCCTGGTTCGTCGGCGGCATCGCCGCGCTGATGGCGGGCGATGGCGACGCGGCCGCGCGGCATTTCCACGAGGCCGCCCAGCTCGACCCGCTGTCGCCGCTCGGCGAGATGGCCCAGGCCCACCTGGCGATGGCGCGGCTGGCGCAAGGCGACTTCCTCGAAGCGGCGCGCCTGCACCGCGAAACCACCTACAGGACTCCGAGAATTCATCTGATGATGGCGGCCGTCCATGGCGACCTGGGCAATGTGGAGGAGGCGCGCCGGGAGCTGGCGCTGTACACGGCCGCCACCGATGTGCCGCCGGAGGTGATGGTGGGGCGCTCGGTCCATCACCTGGCCCTGCGCAACCGGATCCTCGAGGGCCTGGGACACGCCGGCTGTGCGCGCGCCGGCGCCGGCCGCCCGCCGTTGGCCGAGGATCAGTAGCCGAGCGCCGACAGCAGCGGGCGAACGGTCATGAAGATCAGGATGAGCGAGCCGATGGTCCAGAAGGTCGCGCGAACTTCGTGGGTCTGGCCGCTCAGATAGGCGGCGAAGTGCAGCAGCCGTGAAACCACGTAGCCGTACAGCAGCCACTGCGCCAGCAACAGCGACGGACGGGTGAAGATGTAGAGAAACCCGGCGATGAGGAAGAAGGGCACGTTCTCCAGATCATTGAGCTGGATGCGGCGGATGCGGTCGACGAATTCGTTGGGACCGGTTTGAGCCGGGTCGGGCGAGGGATTGAGGATCGTCTTCCTGAGGTCCTCGGGCGAACGGAAACCGCCCCTGACGCGCATCATGCGCACGACCGTCAGCCAGGACATGGCCACGACCTTGAGGATCATCAGGGCAGCGGCGATGACGTAGGTGGCGAACAGGGGATCGCGGAAACTGAGCTGGTCCATCGGGGTATCCTTCGAGATGCCGCCGAGGATTATCGGCAGGTTGGGTGGGGAGCGGCGGCGGGCGGCAGGACGGGCGCTCTGGTGTTGGATGGAATTGCGCGCACTGTCACCGTAATTGCGGACTTGGAGAGAGCGAGCGGCGGCCTTCCCCCTCCGGCCCTTCGGGCCACCTCCCCCATAAAAGGGGAGGAGAGCCCCTTTCGTCGGCTTCGTGGACACTTCCCCGGAAGGGGAAGAGAGAGGACGGGCTCAGGGCGCCTCCAGCCGGCGCAGGCCGGCGAGCTGGGACTCCACGATCTTTTCCCGATTACGCCAGCCGAGACGCGCGCCCTTGTCGTAGTAGGCCAGGGTGAAGGTGGGCACCATGGCGGTGACCCGGCGCATGGCGTCCCTGGCCTCGTCCAGGCGGTCGAGCGCGGCCAGGGCGTTGGCCAGGTTGGCCCACGCCAGAAAGCTGTTCGGGTAGGTCGCGGTGGCGCGCTGGGCCCACATGAGCGCTTCGTCCCAGCGTCCGAGCGCGGCGTAAGCCACGCTCAGTATTTGTTCCGGCGGTGGGCGGCTGGCCAGCATCCCCTCGATGGCCTCTTCCTCGCGCCCGGCCTGGATGAGGGAGGCCCAAAGGCCGTTGCCGCCGAAGCGCGCGCCGAACAAGGCGTCGCCCCCGCCGGCGGCGTTGGCGCGCTGCGCCAGATCGAGCGCCAGAGCCGCATTGCCGAACAGACGGTGGGGCAGCGAAGCCGCGGACATGATCACCGGATTGTCGGGGGCGATGGCGAGGGCGCGATCAGCGTGGGCGAGGGCCTCGGCTATGTCGGCGTCGGGCCGGCGGCTGAACATGGTCATGACCGACTGGGCCAGCCAGACGCCCAGCATGCACTGCGCGAAGGCGAAGTTCGGATCGCGCGCCTCCGCCCGCCCGCAACTCCAAGCGACGGTTGACGGGCGCGACCTATCTCCTTCAACGAACAAAAACGCCTGGGTTCTCGCCTTCGCGGGAATGAGCGGGTCGGGGGTGGCGGACGCCTCCGGCCCAGGCGATCGAGCGCTCAGGGCTTCGGTGCAACTCCGGCGAGGTCAGGGGACGTATCGAGCCGGCGCTTTGCGCGCTCGGATCTTTGCGCCGCACCACGGGCAGTAGGCGAGCTCGACGCCGCCGGTGCGCGCCAGCGCGCCGGCGCTGTTCAGCGGCAGGATGTAGAGCCAGTGGCCGGCGGCGCTGGTCAGGCTGCTGACGAAGACAAACTTCTCCTGGTCGATCGCGTCCAGCAGGCGGCCGCAACAATCCGGCGCGACCTCCCATTCAAAATCGCCGCCCACGTGATCGGCGGGCGGGCCGAGGGCGGCGGCAGGCGGCAAGGCGGGCGCTCCGGGGTTGGGGTGCTGGGTGTGGGTGTTCTTATAATGTTCTCCTGGCGATGTCACTGGAACGCGGCTCTTCCCACGCCGCTCAGCCCGTCAATCGGCACGTTCTCGCGTGAGGGGCTGGATAAATGAGATAGGTATGATTATTCTATCCGAGTTAACTTTGGGAGCCGAGTCGTGAGCAACGATGCTGTTTTGGAAGCCATACCGGCCGAGCGGTTTCGAACCGAGCTGACGCGCAAGGTCATCGGGCGCCTCCCGTCGATGGAGGCCAAGTCCACCGCCGGTCAGTCTCGCGGCTCTCCGAGAAGGGCCAATACGGTGAAGCATCTACCGGATGCCGAGGTCGTTATCGACGGCGAACGCTTCCTAATTGAGGCGAAGGCGACACGCTTCTCGGGGCGCGAACTCCTGGAGGCGGTACACGCCGCAGTAGGGGATCTCGTAGGGACAGCGAAGGTCTTCATAGTTCATGACTCCGACCTAGGCGCGGGCAAGGTCGTAGCGGACGTGCTCGAGCAATTGCCGGCTGTTGTTGCACGGCGTCGCCAAGCGCTTAGGGAGCGGGACATCGAGGCACTGGTCGATGTTTTCCTGGGCGGCGAACCGCTTGCGGCCGCAATGCCATCGATCGAACGCGATAACGCCTCAGCCCAAGCAGCTTTCCTGGACCGTTGGCCAGTTCTGACGGCTGACGCGGTTGCAGAGGCGGCCGAGCATGGCTCAACCAATCGGAGCGCCACTGCAAGTCGGTGGAAGAAGTCGCGCAGAATATTCGGGATGCGAGCGGCGGGAAGAGAGGTCTACCCGGCGTTCCAATTCACTGAAGGGCGGCCACGTCCGGTGATTGCCAGGGTGCTGGCCGCCCTGCCGGAAGACATGACCGGCTGGCAGGCCGCGTTTTGGTTCACCAGCGTAAACGGTTGGCTCGACGGCAAAGCCCCGCTCGATCGACTGGGAGATGCAAGCGCCGTCGTCTCCGCCGCTCAGCACGAGCGAGACGAATGGATGGGCTGACGTGCCCATTCCTCGTCCGCCCAGCCCGTTTCCGGCTTTCAACACCCGCGTGATCTCCCGGGGAACGCGCCTTGTGCGCGTGCACAGCCCCGCACTTCAGGGCAATGATGCAAACCCGTGTTGCGGCGGCCCCAGCCGGTTCGCGCCAATATTTCAACCGGACGGGAGCTGCCTGCCCACACTGTACGGGGCTGCCAACCTAGAATGCGCCGTATTCGAGTCCGTGTTTCACGACGCGCCGTATGCGGCCGGCCCAAAATCCGTCCGGCTCGGAAAGGTGACGTCACGGGCGATAAGTTGGCTGAGGACCAGGGTGGACCTGAAGTTTGCGATGTTGAACGAACCCGACCTGAATAAACTTGGTTTGACGCGCGCTGACCTGATCGACACTCCGCCGAGCACCTATCCCGATACCGCGCGATGGGCGGAAGCCTTTCACAGAGCAGATTCAAGCGTTTCCGGGCTAGCGTGGACATCCAGACGGTGCGACCCGCAAACGGCCTACTTGTTCTTTGGCGACCGACTTCCGCGAGGCGCACTCCGAATCACCAATCATGTGAATCTCGCGTCGTCAGCTGATTGTTTGTCCCAAATCCGCTTTTTCGGCATGCGAGCTGGCATCACGCTCACGGTCTAGCGAGTGGCGCTGGCGCGCCGCCCAATTTCCGCAACTCCAAACTGCAGCAGCCGGACACGGCGGCTCTCGTTGAACGAAAAACGCCTGGGTCCCGGACTTTTCGCCGGGATGAGGGGGTTTTGGGGGTTGGGCGGACGGCCCCCTGCGAGCAGCGCGCCATGGAGGGAGGCGTTCGAGACGGCCCGGACGGTCAGGCCCAAGACGTTGGCGTCGCGGCGATCGGGGCGAGTTGCTCGCCCCAGTCCGGCGTCAGCCGCGCTCGCCCCGGCGAACAGGCGCTCGCTCTCGGCCAGGATGGCGGCGGCCAGCGCCTCGCCTTCGGGGCCGGCCAGCCGGCCCAGGGCCTAGGCCCGGTATTCGCGCTGCATCGCCTCCGACAACGGCGTCCAGGGATGGGCGGCGGCGGCGCGCAGCTCCTGCAGCATCGCCGCCAGCTCGGCCAGCGGGTCGACGTCGGTCGTCGGCGCCGAAGGGGCCGCAAACAGATCAGCCTGAACGGGGATGCGCGGCATTTGGACGAACCTAGCCCCGAGTCGCTTCCGTGGCGAAGCGGCGCCTGGGGGCGGGGCGCCGAAACGTCGGGCGCGAGACGCGGGCGCGCGGCTGCATAACGAACTCCTGCCGCGCTTGTCCGAGACCCGAGCCGAGCCTACTCTCCCGGCCGGCTGTTCAAGGAGCGGTTGTGGGCCGCTCCGCTGGGGGATGTGTCATGCTCAAGGTGTCTGCGGCGCCGCGGCCGCTGTGGCTGGCGGCCGCGTCTGCGCTGGTGATCAGCTCCGCGGCGTCGGCGCAGATCATGTTGCGACCCGCGCCGCCGCCCAGGGCCGCCGCCGCGCCGCCTCCGGCCCCGCCGCCGGCTCGCCTGGTGGCGCACATCCCGGAAGGGACGGAGGTGATCGTCAGGACCGAGGACCGGCTGTCGTCCCAGACCTCGGCGGAGGGCGACGAGTTCACCATCGCCACCGACGAACCGCTGACCCTGCCCGACGGGAACGTCATTCCCGCCGGCTACATGGGGCGCGGCGAGGTGGTGGCGGTCCACAAGAAGGGCATGCTCGGCAAGGGCGGCGATCTCAATGTGCGCATCGACTATTTCCGCATCGGCGACACGCGGGTCCACCTGCGCGCCAACAAGGGCGGCGAAGGCGGCAACACCACCACGACGACGGTGGTGCTTACGGTGCTGATCACGCCGCTTTTCCTGATGCACCACGGGCACGAGATGGTGTTCCCGAAGGGAACCAAGATCCACGCCTATGTCGACAACGACACCGACGTGCCGCTGCCGCTGCCCAAGCCGCCGGAAGAGGATTGAGAGGGGCGCGGTCGACGTTCGGGGTCCCTGAACCTGGGGCGGCGGTCCTGGCTTTGGGCGCATTCCCGGAAGTCGGGAACGACCCTGGCGCGCCGCCGACCGAGGCGCAACTCCGAACGTCAGCGGCCGCGTGAGGCGCATCTCGTTGAACGAACAAAAACGTCGAGGTTCCTGCGTTCGCTGTGGAGCTTCGGGGAGCTGCGCGTTCTTAACGCACGTGTGGCGGGCATTGCGAACCCCCCTCCACCGGCCAGCGCTCGCGGCCGCTCGCCTTGGCCGGTCCCCCTCCCCCGCTGCGCGGTGGAGGAGCATTGGGCGAGCGGTTCCTCACCGAAGCGCGGGCGAGCCTGCCGATGTTCGGGGACCCCCCCTCCCTCATCCTCGCGCTGCGCGCGGCCTCGAGGCTAGTTGCAATCGTCTCCCGTCGAATATATATTCCGATGTATCGGAAGGATTGATCATGGCCACAGCACCCGACTTGCTGACGCCGGCCGAAGCGGCCGTGGTGGCAGGCGTCTCGGTACGCGACATCAACAGGGTGTTCGATGAGCCGATCCTGCCCGAGCGCTTCGTCATGTCGAAGGGCGACCGCCGGCTGAGGTCGGACGCCTGCGCCTTTGTGAGCTTCTATTTTCACACGGCGAAACGGCTGACCTCAGACGAGCGGGTTCGCGTGATCAGCCGCCTCGCGGGCGTCGAGAACGGACCGCGCGTCTACAAAGATGAGCTGCTCACGGTCAATTTCGGTCCATTCGTGAAGGACGCCCGGACCCGGCTCACCTCACTTGTGCGCGCCAAGGAAGCCGTGACCCGGGACCCGGGAATTCTCAGCGGAACGCCTGTCATCAAGGGCACCCGCGTGCCGGTTCGCGACGTTGCGGCCTCGGTGCGAGCCGGTCTGCCGTGGGCGCGCGTAAAATCGGCGTATCCCGGCCTGACAGATGAACTGATCGAGGCCGCGCTTCTCTACGCCGACGCCCATCCGGAGCGCGGGCGGCCGCCGCGGCTGGGCGAGGCGCGTCCGGAACTGGAGCTCATCTCGGAGCGCAAGGCGGCGCGGCGGCGTCCATAAGTGAAATTTCTCATCGACGAGTGCCTGAGCGAGGAACTCGCGACGTCGGCGCGTGCGCGTGGACACTCCGAGAGCTCGCACGTCGTCTGGATCGGCAAACGCGGCGCCAAGGACTGGAGCCTGATGCCCGTCATCCTGGACGGGGATTGGACCTTCGTAACACTGAATGCCTATGACTTCCGTGGTCCGGCGGGAGCGCCGGGAACGACGGGTCACTACGCCAAGGTGGAATTGCACGCCGGACTGGTGTGCCTCGCCGGCCGGCGCGGTATGGATCTCGACCTGCAGATCGAACTCTTCGAAGCGGCGATGGACCAACTGGAGATGCAGCCGGACCTCATCAACCAGGTTCTGGAGGTGGTCGCCGAAGCTAGGCCCGGCGAGCTGTTCACGGTCCGCCGCTACAAACTCCCGACTTAAGAACGACAAACGCAGAGTGGCGGGCCGCCGCCCGCCCGCAACTCCAACATCAGCGGACGCGCGCGGGCGGTCTCGTTGAACCAACAAAAGAACCTGCTGGGGTGGACGGCCCCCGTACGGCATCGATGTGCCAGATTGAGGTCGTGGTGATCTCAGACAAGGAGGCCGTCCGTGAACCATCCTACGCGCGTTTTCATCGACACGTCGAAGCAAGTTTTCCAGGTGCACGGCGTGGACGCCGCCGAGGCGGTGGTGGTGCGCCGCAAGCTCAGGCGGCGCGAGTGCTGCCGTTCTTCGCCAAGCTCGAGCCGACGGTGGTTGGGCTGGAGGCGTGCGGCGCCTCGCACCACTGGGGACGAGAGCTTCGCAAGCTCGGCCATGAGGTGCGGCTGCTGCCGCCGCAGTACGTCAAAGCCTATCTGAAGCGCGGCAAGAACGACGGGCGCGACGCCGAGGCCGGCTGCGAGGCGATGAGCCGCCCGACGATGCGCTTCGTGCCGGTCAAGAGCCAAGCCGATCAGGCGGCTCTGATGCTGGTGGGGGTGCGCGAGCGGCTCGTCCGCGCCCGCACTGCTCGATCACCAGCTCCAGCCGGTCGAGTTCGCGCACGATCTGCCGCTTCAGTTGCGCCGGCAGCGGCCGCCCGTCGCCTGTGGTGAGCGTCTCCAGCTGCTTCCTGCGCCGCTTCAGCAGCGGGTCGTAGCCGCTGA
>DASYYX010000014.1:0-91024 GCA_035946795.1 Caulobacteraceae bacterium
GCCGCCACCACCCGCTCCCGCAAATCCACCGACAAGCACCGCGCCATGCCCACCAGCCTCCTCACACCGGCAGCCACGGTGAATCAGACTCGCGCCTCCGTGGGAATCCCCCCCGATTCACAACGTTCGGGGAATGCTCTAGGTCGCGACGGTCTTAGCGGGGACCCGGACCCGTTCCCGCCCGGGTGCGGGCGCCGCGCCGCCGCGGTTCCAGCGTGATGGTGTTCGTCTTCCCGCGCGCGGCGGGCATGGCCGGCGCGCACGGGTTTTGCTAGTCGATCCTCGAAGGAGCGGCAGGGTGCCGTCCTGTGGGGAGCCATGGCCGAAGTTTCCGTCGCCCAGAGCGGCTGGCCGGCGCTCGTCGCGCATCCGCGATTTCGCGAAGCCGCCGAGCTCAACGCGCGCCTGATTCTCCAGCTGAAGGATGGGCTGGATCCGCTGCTTCACTAGCTGACGAACGACGTGAGCAGGGTCGCGATGCTCACGCGCGCCCTGATGCGCCAGGCGCGGCTGGGCGAGGTCTCGGTCGCCGACGTGCTCGCCCAGGTGCGTCAGCGCCGGACCGCGAGCGAGGGGCGGGCGCTGCAGGTGCTGCGCGGAGCCCACGACGCCGGACTCGTCCGCATCGAACCCCTCCGGGCCTTGGAAGGACCGCCGCCTCATCGCCCAGCCGCTGATGATCCGGGTCTGGCGCGAGCGCGCCGCCGCCGAGGTCGCCGCAGCCAGCCTCGTCATCCAACAGGCAAGACCAGCGCTCAAGCTGCTGGTGACGACGACTTCTTCTTCGGCTTCCTTTGGCGTTGCACAAGTTCGATCCCATGGCGCCCGCGGCCCGGGGCGGGCGACGCCGGCGATCCGCTTCTTCCTCACTCGGGAAGGCGGGCTATCGATACTCCACGACTTGCTTCTGCGGCAGCCGAGCGATCGGCCGCGCCCCTTAACCGAAGCGCCGTTCTCGCGCGCTGCGCTGGCGCGTCGTTTTCGCATCTCACGCACCCACGTGCGCCAGGTCTTCGGTGACGCCGAGGCGGCCGGCTGGGTCGCCTTGCCGCAACCGAACCGCATCGTCTTCAGTCCGGAGATGTCAGAGCAGGCAGAACGCCACTTCGCCCTGACCTTCTTCGCCATCGCCTCGGCCGCCCAGGCGGCGATGGAGGCCATGAAGTCGACCGCGCGCGCCAGCAGGGACGCCGCCCGCCAGAGGTGAGCGCCGCTCGCCTGGGAGGCGAGCCTGCAAAAATGTCCAGTGTTCAAACGGAATTCAGCGGGTGATGGTGGCGCGCCGGCCCGGCCGCCCGGGCTGTGGAGACGCGGCATGACCCTGATCTACTTCACGCAAACCCTCAGCGGCTACTACCCCGACGGATATACGCTGAAGCCGCCCTTTTCCCGGCTCACCATCACAGGGACCGGCGTCGTCAAGGGCCAGGCGGGCCCCGCCGGCGCGTATCCCGGAGCCCCAGGGGGCGCCGGTGGCGCAGGCGTCGACGTCCCGTTCGATGCGCCGGTGACGAACGACGGCGCGATCACCGGCGGCGGCGGGGGGTATGGGGCTTACTTCTCGGGCTTTCCCGGGGGCGGGGCCGGCGCCGCCGGCGGCGCCGGCATCATCTCCTACGGCTTCCTGTCCAACGCCGGCCCGATCGTCGGCGGCGCGGGCGGCGCCGGTGCGAAGAGCGGCTTCCCCTATTCTCCCTATTTCTTTGGCGGTGCGGGCGGCGCCGGCGGCGCCGGCGCCATCGTCCACTACGGGGCCGTGAACAGCGCCAGCATCACCGGCGGCCAGGGCGGCGCCGGCGGCGCGGCCAACGGCAGCAGCCCCGGCGGGGCCGGGGGCCAGGGCGGCGACGGACTCGAGCTGTTCGGCTTCACCCTGACGAACTCGGGCGCGATCACCGGCGGCGCCGGGGGCGCCGGGAATGGCGGCGGCTCGGGTGGCGTGGGCGTCTATGTGGCCGGCGGCGGCAGCGTGCGGAACACCGGCGTCATCAGCGGCGGCGGCGGCGCGTACGGCGGCTCCGCAGGCGATGGCGTGGTGATCGCCGGGACGAGCGGCACGGTGGCCAACTATGGGACCATCGGCGGCGCGGTTTCCGTCCTCTTGGAATCTCCATCGGACACCCTGGTCGTCGAGGCCGGTTCGGTACTGCTGGGCGCGGCCCAGGGCGGGGGCGGGACCCTGGAGCTCGCTCCGGGCCCCGGGACGAAGATCGACGGCCTTGGCGGGAGGAGGACCAAGGTGGGGTTCTTGCCGGCCAACCTCTATGGCTCGGCCACCGGCGCGTTCAGCGGCTTCGGAACCTATCAGGTCGACCCTGGGACCACCCTCACCCTCTATGGCGCCAGCGGCCTCTCCACCGCCCAGAGCCTTTCGGTCGAGGGCGCGCTCGACGTCGTCGGAGCGATCGCCGGCGGCCACGGCGCGTCGAACCCGGGCGGAACCGGCGGCAACGGGACAACGGCGATCGCTGTCAGCGGCGGCTATGTAAGCAATCCGGGCTACATCTTCGGCGGCGGCGGCGGCTACGGCAAATTCGGCGGCAGCGGCGGGACCGGGCTGAGCCTCGCCAGTGGATCGGCGGTCAATTCCGGTTCGATCGTCGGCGGCGCCGGCAGTGGGGCGAGCTATGCCGCCGGCTCCGGCGGTACGGGCGTCTACGTGAGCGGCGGCGGGAGCCTCAAGAATACCGGAGACATCAGCGGCGGGCCCGGAGGCAGCGCCGGCGCCTACGGCTACCGCGCGAGCGGCGATGGCGTCGTCATCGCCGCAAGCGGTGGCGCGGTGGCGAACTACGGGACGATCGGGGGAAACGCCTCGGTGGTGCTCGAGTCCGCCTCGGACCGGCTGGTCGTCGGGGCCGGTTCGGTCCTGCTCGGCACGGCCGAGGGCGGCGGCGGCACCCTGGAGCTCGCTTCCGGCGCCGGGACGAAGATCAAGGACCTCGGCGGCGTCAGGCTGAAGGGACCCACCGCTCCGGCGACTCTCTATGGCGCCGCCACAGGGTCAATCAGCGGCTTCGGGACCTATCAGGTCGATCCCGGGACCACCCTCACCCTCTATGGGGTCTCCGACAACCTCTCCACCGCCCAGGAAGTCCTGGTCACGGGCGCGCTCGAAGTAGTCGGATTGATCGCCGGCGGCCGTGGCGCGGCGAACGCGGGCGGCTTCGGTGGCCAAGGCGCAAGCCCGATCCGCGTCGTTGGCGGCGGGTATGCGAACAACCAGGGCAAGATCTTCGGCGGCGCTGGCGGCTACGGCGAATACGGCGGGTCCGGCGCGAGCGGGCTGGCGATCACGGGAGGCGAGGTCGTCAATTCGGGCTCGATCGTCGGCGGCGCCGGCGGCGGCGGCAGCTCCACAGGAGGGACCGGGGGCGCCGGCGTGGGTATCGAAAGGGCCACGCTGCTGAACTCCGGCTTCATCGGCGGCGGCGCCGGCGGGACGGGGACATCTGCCGGCGCGTCCGGCTTCGGCGTCTCGGCCAGCGACTCGACCATCGTCAACCTCGGCGGCGCCACCATCGACGGCGGGGTCGAGACGCTGGCACTGAAGGGGAAGGGCATAGGGACCGACACCGGCGTAACCCTCACCAACGCCGGCACAATTTCCAGCACCGGCCGCTCGGTTACCTTTTCCCAGAACCTCGACCGCCTCATCGTCGACCCCGGAGCGGTGTTCGTAGGCGAGGCTTTCGGCGACGGCGGAACACTCGAGTTGGCGCCCGGCGACGGCACGATCACTGCGGGCGGCCTCGGCGGCTTGAAGACAAAGCCGGGCCTAACCATCACCGGCGGGGCCTATGGGACCTTCACCGGCTTTGGCGCGTACGTGTTCGACGCCGGCGGCTCCTGGACGCTTGTGGGACCGGTCGGCATCGCGGCCAGCCAGTCGATGATCAACGCCGCGACCCTCACCGCCGGCTCGCCGCTCACCGTTGCGGGCGTGTTGGCGAACAGCGGCGAGATAGCCGGCGCCTGGGGCGCAGCCGGCGCGTATGGCGGCGCGACCGGCGGCGCCGGCGGGACCGGCGGGGCGGCGGTGTTCGACAAGGGGTCGGTCGCCCAGACTGGGACCATGGTGGGCGGCGCCGGCGGGGCTGGCGGGGCCGGGACCTTTGCCGGCGGCGTTGGCGGCGCCGGCGGCGCGGGCATCGTGGTCGCCGCGGGTATCTACTTGGCCAACGGCGGCCTCATCATGGGCGGTTCCGGCGGTTCCGGCGGCGCCGCGACCTACGGCCCGCCCGGCGCGAGCGCGGCCGGCGGCGACGGCGCCGATCTGGGCAACGGAGCAACGCTGCTCAACGCCGGCCAGATCGCCGGCGGGGCCGGATCGCCGGCCGGCGTCGGGGTGCGGATCAACGGTGGCGGGGAAGTGATCAACCTCGCCGGCGCGACCATCACCGGCTCGACCGGCGTCCTCGGATCCGGCCTGCTGACGGTCGCCAACTACGGCCAGATCACCGGTTCGGCCGGAGACTCGGTTGCGCTCAACGGCGGCGGCCTGCTCATCGTCGGCGCCGGCGCCAGCTTCTCCGGTCCTGCGGCAGGGGGCGGCGGCGCCCTCGAGCTCCAGTCCATGCTCGGAACCCTCACCGCAAGTGGCGGCGCCGGAAAGGTCAGCGGCGGCGCGGCGCTGACGTTCAGCGGCTTCAACACTGTCCAGGTCGATGCCGGCGGGAGTTGGAAGCTCCCCACCGCCGCCTCGTTCGGCGCTGGCCAGACTTTCATCAACGCCGGGACTCTGACCGGAGCGGTGAAGCTGACCTCGGCGAGCGCCGAACTGGTGGTCGATCCGGGCTCTTCCATAAGCGCCCCGGTGGTGGCGGGCGGCGGCGTGCTCGACATCGTCGGTGGCTACGGGACGATCACGGCCCTCTTCGGCGCCGGCAAGCTCGCCGGTGGCGACGCCATGAGCTTCTCGGGCGTCGGCACGGCCATCGTCGACGGCGGCGGGACCTGGGCCATGCCGGCAAGACCGCGCCGGGCGCCGGCCGCACCCTGGTCGTGGCCGGCACGGTCACCGGCGCGACCGGCATCGGCGGGGCCGGCCAGGTCACCATCACCTCGACGGGCTTCGTCGAGCAGACCGGATTCGCTCTCACCCTCACCGGCGCCATCGCCAATGCCGGGACCCTGGACGCGACGACTTCGGGCGGGATCGTCCTTTCGGGCGCGACGGTTACCGGTCCGGGCGTGATCCTGGCCGGAACCGGGGCCAAGGTGACGCTCGCCGGCGCCGACCTGCAAGGCGCCACGCTCGAGACAGCCGGGACCGGCAAGGTCCTGGTCGGAACGGGAACCAACGCGATCGATGGAACGGCCGCAGCGATCACCAACAACGCCGCGGTGACGATCAACAACGGCGCCACCCTGACCGCGCAAGGCTCGATCATCGACAACGGCTCGATCTCTCTGGCGGCGACCACTTCCGCCACGGAGCTGTTGGTGGGAGCGGCCGGCGTCACCCTCAGCGGCGCCGGCAAGGTCAGCCTGGGCGGCAATGCCAACGACAAGATCGTCGGGGCCAGCGGCGCCGCCGCGAGCTTGGCCAACTTCGGCTCGGTGATGGGCGGCGGCGCGCTCGGCGGCGGCCAGCTCTCCCTGAACAACTACGGCCTGGTCGAGCAGACCGGCCTCGGAGCGCTGGTGGTCGATACCGGGGTCAACAGCGTCCTCAACCCGGGCGTGATCGCGGCCGCCGGCAAAGGCGGGGCCACGGTTCAGAGCGCGGTGTACAATTCAGGGGTCCTGGAAGCGCTCGGGGGAAATCTCACCGTCAACGGGGCCGTTGGCGGCGCCGGCGACGCGGTGGTGAACGGGGCCACGCTCACCTTCAATTCCAGCTTCG
This sequence comes from Caulobacteraceae bacterium, assembly GCA_035946795.1. Taxonomy (GTDB): domain Bacteria; phylum Pseudomonadota; class Alphaproteobacteria; order Caulobacterales; family Caulobacteraceae; genus Acaudatibacter. The sequence goes on from DASYYX010000014.1 coordinate 5,849, forward strand.
ATCAGGCGGTCCACTTCCAGGGCAAGGGGACCCTGGCGCTGGCGCAATCCCAGTCGTTCAACAACGAGGTCTACGGCTTTTCCAATGTCGGGACGACGACGGCGCTGGATCTGAAGGACATCAGCTTCATCGCCGGAACCACCACAGCCACCTTCAACGACACCGGCGGGACCTCGTCCGGGGTGCTCACGGTGACGGACGGGACGCACACGGCGAACATCAAGCTCGTCGGCGACTACGCCGTGTCCAAGTTCGTCGTCAGCAGCGACGGCTCGGGGGGAACGAAAGTGGTCGATCCGGCCGCCGGCGGCGGCCATCCCTGGCTAGCCCAGGCCGCCGCTGGTCTCGGCTCACCGGCCGCGCGGCAGACGTCGGGCGCGCTCGAAGCCTGGCGCGCGCCACCCACCTTGGCGGCGCCGCATGCATTGAGCTGATCCGCGCTGGCGGGCCGGTGGCGAGGAGAATTCGTTAACAAGCCTTGGCCGGCGCGCACGGTTTTTGCTAGTCGGTTCTCCCACAGCGCGGCCAGCGCCGCGCACGGGGAGCCATGGCCGAAAGTTCCGTCGCCCAGATCGGCTGGCCGGCCTTGCGCGCCCATCCGCGCTTTCGCGAGGCGGTGGAGCTCAACGCTCGCCTGATCCTGGCGCACAAGGACCGGCACGGGCCGGTGCTTTTCTGGATGACCGGCGACATGGGCCGATCCTCCACCCTCAATCGGGCGCTGATGCGCTACGCCCGCGAGGGCGCGGTGAGCGTCGCCGACGTGCTCGCCTGGGTGCGCCAACGCAGCACCGTGAGCGACGGCCGCGCCCTGCAGGTCCTGCGCCGCGCCGAGGGCGCGGGGCTGATGCGCATCGAGCCTCGCTCCGGTCCCTGGCGGGGCCGAAACATCATCATCCTGCCGTTGATGGTCGATTTCTGGCGCGGCCGCGCCGCCGCCGAGATCGAGTCGGCCAGCCTCGTCCTGCCGGCGATCGGCCCCTGCCTGGAGCGGCTGCAGAGCGACGGCTTTTACTATGCCTTCCTCTCCAGCCTGCACCGCTTCGACGGCATGGCGCCGCAGGCGCGCGGCCCGGCCAACCCGGCCATGCGGCATTTCATGGCGCACGAAGGCGGGCTGATGATGCTCTACGACCTGCTGCTCAGGCAGGCGCCCGAGCGCGAGCGCCTGCTCGAAGCCGCGCCTTTCTCCCGGACCCGATTGGCGAGCCGCTTCCACGTGTCCCGCACCCACGTGCGCCGCGTCTTCGCCGAGGCCGAGGCTGCCGGCTGGCTCGCCCTCGAGGGTCACAACAGTATCGTCTTCGGTCCCGAGATGAGCGAGCAAGCGGAGCGCCACTTCGCCCTGACCTTCTATGTCATGGGCTCGTGCGCCGAAGCGGCTGCGTCAGCACTCGACGCGGCGCCCACCGCAGGGGCTCGGCAGGGCTAGAGGGGCAGTTCGCGCGACGCGCGAGCCAGCAAAAATGTCCAGTGTTCAAACCGCCGTTTCCGCGTGACCTTAGGGCGCGGCACCCGGAGACGAGCCATGACCACGAAGACCATCGGCGGCACCTACACGAGCGGCTATTCGCTCTCGGCCAGCTTCAACGACCTCAGCATCACCGGGACTGGCAAGGTCACGGGCTCTGGAGGCGCGGCGGGCGCGCACGCGACCAACACCTACGGAACCGGCCAGCCCGGCGGCGCGGGCGGCAACGGGGTGTATCTGCCGGCGATCGCATCCGTGCAGAACTACGGCACGCTCATAGGTGGCGCCGGCGGCTACGGCGGCGAGGGCGCGATCTACGCCTACACCCATGGCCCCGGAGGCGCGGGCGGCGGCGGCGGCGCGGGAATCGCCTTCGAGAGCGGCGGCGGGCTCGCCAATCATGCCAGCATCACCGGCGGCGCCGGCGGGCACGGCGGCGCGACTGAGGATCAGCTGGAGACGTCTCACGGCGGCGCTGGGGGCGGCGGCGGCGCGGGGGCGGTGCTCCGGGGTGCGGGAGCGAACACCAATGTGGCGACCCTGACCGGCGGCGCCGGTGGCGCGGGCGGCGGCGCGGTCTACGGCTACGGCGGCGGCGCCGGCTCCGGCGGCGCCGGCGTGGACGTCCTCTCGAGCGCGAGTCTGTCGAATTCCGGCTCGATCAACGGCGGGACCGGCGGCGTCGGCGGCGGATCCGACACCCAGGCCGGAACCGGTGGCGGCGCCGGGGGCGCCGGCGCCTACGTGGCCGGCGGAACCCTGGTCAACAGCGCGTCGGTGACTGGCGGCGCCGGCGGCGCCGGCGGCGGCGGCGGCAGCTTCCGGCATGGTGGCAACGGCGGGACGGGAGGCTCGGGGGCGCTGCTCGGCGCCGGCGGAACGCTGACCAACCTCGGCTCGATCGTCGCCGGGGCTGGGGGCGCCGGAGGGTCCGGAGGCTCGGGCGGCGGTGGGAGCGGCAGCTCGGGAAACGGCGTCGTCTTCCTCGCTGGCGGCCTGTTGACCAACGGCTCGGCGGCGAACAGCAGCGCTTCCGTCTCCGGGGCCGCTGGCCTGTACGCCGGAGCAGCCAGCCATGCCACGGTCGTCAACTTCGGTTCGATCAGCGGATCGAGCGGCGTGGCCGTCGCCTTTCACTCCGCCGGCGATCGCCTGGTCGTCGAGTCGAGCGCCACGTTCGGCGGCGCGGCCGACGGCGGCGGCGGGACACTGGAGGTGGTCTCGGCCGGCTCCATCTCCGGCCTCGGCGGGACGGGGCAGCTCAGCGGCGGCGCCAACGTCGTCACCATCAGCGGCTTTGGCGCCTACCAGTTCGACGGCGCAATGACGCTCACCGGAAACAACACTCTGGGGTCGGGGCAATCGCTGACCCACGGCGCCGCCACCACCTTGGTCACGGGCGAGCTCGCCAGCCAGGGGACGATCACCGGCCCGAATGGCCTGGAGGTCACCGGGACGCTGCAGGTCCAGGGCGGCGCCATAATCGGCGGGGCCGGCGGTTATGGCGGCCAAGGGGGTTACGGCGCGCTGGTTGGGACCGGCGCGACGATCAGCCAGAGCGGCGGCGCCGTCCTCGGCGGCGGCGGTGGCGGCGGTGCGGGCGGCGGGGGCGAGGGCCTCTCGCTCGGAACAGGCGACACGCTTGCGCTCAGCGGCGGTTCGGTCGCCGGCGGTGCGGGCGGCGGCAGCGCCAGCGGCGTCGGTGGCCGCGGCGGGGACGGCGTGGTTGGCCTCGCCGGGGCCGGTATTTCCAGCTCCGGCGGTGTCGTGACCGGCGGCGCCGGCGGCGCCGGCGGTTCGGTTGCGGGTTTGGGGGGCTCTACCGACGGCGAGGCGGGCGGCGCCGGTGGCGCCGGCGCCTCCCTGCAGAGCGCCACGGTGAGCAACGGCGGCACGCTTGCCGGCGGCACAGGCGGGGCCGGTGGCTACGGAACCAACGCCGGCAGCTTCCCGAACATCTTCTATGGCGTCGGCGGCGCGGGCGGCGCCGGGGGGACCGGTCTCTACCTGAACGGCGGCGTGGTCCGGAATACAGGGGTCATCGTCGGCGGCGTCGGCGGCGCCGCCGGTTTTGGTCAGGGCGGGAACGGACCGGCGGGCTCGGCTGGCGACGGCGTCGTCGTGGCCGGGACGGGCGGGGTCACGAACTACGGGACCATCGGCGGGGCCGTTTCGGTCCTCCTCAAGTCTTCCGCGGACCGGCTCGTGGCCGAGCCTGGCTCGGTGTTCATGGGTCCCGCCCAGGGCGGCGGCGGCACGCTGCAGCTCATCGGCGCCGCGACGCCGGGGCAGATCACCGGGCTGGGGACCGGAGCGACCATCACTGGAGCGCTTTCCGGGACCTTCACCGGCTTCAATTCGTACGGCCTCTACTTCGGCGGCTCGTGGATCCTGAACGGGGCCAACACCATCGGCGCGGGCAAATCGCTGACCGTCGCCGATCCGGTCACCGTCGCCGGCAATCTGACCATCGGCGGAGTCCTCGACAACTTCTCCGGCCACATCACCGGCGGCGCAGGGGGGGTCGGATACACCAACACCTTGGTCGGAAACGGCTATGCCGGCGGCGGCGGGGTCACCGCGGTGACGGTGGCCGGCGCCGGCTATGTTCTCCAGAGCGGCGGCGTCATTGTCGGCGGCGCTGGGGGCGCCGGCGGTGACGGCATACTCGGCACGTTCGCCCCGGGCGCCGGCGGCGCCGGCGGCGCCGGCCTCTACGTCGGCGGGAGCTTCGTCAACAAGCGCGGGCTCGTCCAAGGCGGCGCCGGCGGGATTGGCGGCTACAGCCAGGTCCTCCCGGCCGGGGCAGGCGGCGCCGGCGGCGCCGGCCTGGTCATCGCGGCGGCCAAGACCGGGGTCAACGACGGCACCGTGCTCGGTGGCGCTGGCGGCGGCGGCGGCCAGAGCCTCGCCACGCCAGGCGCGCCCGGAGGCGCGGGCGGCGACGGCGTCGATCTGATGGCGGGCGCCAGCCTGACCAACCTCGGGGCGGTGCGCGGCGGCGCTGGCGGGCCGGGCGGCATCGGCTATGCCCTCACCGGCGCCGATGGCGCTGCGGGCGCGGGCGTTGCCGCCCAGAATGGCGGAGTCCTCGTCAACGGCAGCGCCACACGCGTGGCGACGATCGCGGGCGGCATCGGCGTTTCCGGCGGCGCCGGCGGGGCGCTCACCGTGACCAATTTCGGCGCCATCACCGGCACGGCGGGTCCGGCGGTGCAGTTCGCCAACGCCGCCGACCGGCTGATCGCGATGTACCGCTCCTCGCTCGTCGGCGACGCCGTCGGCGGCGGCGGAACGCTCGAGCTGGGGGCGATGACCGGGACACTCACGGCGCACGCCGGCGCCGGCAAGGTTTCGGGCGGCGCTTCGCTGACCTTCAGCGGCTTCAATAGCCTGCAGGTCGACGCCGGCGGCGCGTGGACGCTTCCCACGGCGGCGACGCTCGGCGCTGGCCAGACCTTGGTGAACGCCGGGACCCTGACCGGAATTGTGAAGCTGGCTTCCGCGAGCGCCGAGCTGGCGGTCGACTCCGGGGCCTCGATCAGCGCCCCTGTGGTCGGCGGCGGCGGCGTGCTCGACATCGTCGGCGGGACCGGCACGCTCACCGCGCCCTTCGGCGCCGGTAAGCTCATCGGCTCGGACACGATGAGGTTTTCCGGCTTTGGCTCGGTCATCGTCGATGCCGGCGGAACCTGGGCGGCGCCGGGCAGGATGACACTGACCGCGGCGCAGGCCCTTACGGTCGCCGGAACGCTCACCGGCGCCGCTGGCATCGGTGGCGTGGGCGAAGTTTCCACCACTGCCAGCGGCCTCGTCGAGCAGACCGGAGCGACAGCGTTGACGCTTTCGGGCGCCATCGCCAACGCCGGAACCCTCGAAGCTGCGGGCACGGCGCCGATGATCCTCTCGGGGGCGACCGTGACCGGCGCGGGCGTCATCCTCGCCGGCTCCGGCGCCAAGGTGACCCTGAGCGGCGCCGACCTGAAAGGCGGCGCCCTCGATACCGCCGGGACCGGGAAGTTCATCGTCTCCGGCAGCGCCAACGTCCTCGACGGCTCCGCCACGCCGGTGAACGAAAATGCCACCCTAGTCCTCACCAACGGGCTCACCCTCACCCTGCAGGGCGCGGTCGGCATCGGCGGCCAGATCTTCGTCGGCGGCGCGACGGTGAAGACCGAGGTCCTGGTAGGGGGCAGCGGTCTCACCCTCAGCGGCGCCGGCTCCTTGAAGCTGGGCGGCAACGCCCATGACGAGGTCATCGGCGCCAGCGCCGCGGCGACGCTCACCAATGATGGCAGAATTGTCGGCGGCGGGCTGCTGGGCGCCGGCCAGCTCACGCTCGACAACGGCGGCCTCATTGCCCAGGGCGGCGCCGGCGCCCTGGCCATCGACACCGGCGCCAATACCATCACCAACAACGGAACGATCGCCGCGACCGGCGCCGGAGGGGCCACGATAGCCGGGGCGATCGACAACGGGGGCTTGCTGGCCGCCGTCGGCGGCAACCTCACCGTCAGCGGCGCGGTCACCGGGAGCGGGGCGGCCGTGATCAACGGCGGAACGCTGAGCTTCAGCTCATCGTTCAACCAGACCGTCGAGTTCGGAGGCCCGGGCACGCTGGTGCTGGCCCAGTCCCAATCCTACACGGCCAACATCATCGGGTTCGCCGTGTCTGGCGCGTCCACCGCTTTGGATTTCAAGGACATCACCTTCACCGGCTCGGCCCAGGCGACCTTCATCGACACCAGCGGCCCAGCCGGCGGCGTGCTCCAGGTCAGCGACGGAACCCACACCGCCGACATCAACCTGATCGGCGACTATCAGTTCTCCAGCTTTGTCACGAGCGACGACGGCACAGGCCACGTGAAGGTGGTCGATCCGCCCCTCCAGGGCGGCGCCGCCGCCTTCTCCCAGTTTGCCGCCGGTCTCGGCTCGTCGGCCCCGCAGTTGACGGCGCGCGCGCTCGACGCCTCGCGCCCGCCACCGACCCTCGCCCGGCCGCACGCGTTCGCCTGACGGCGCCGCCCCTCCAGCCTCGGAGCTGAGTCGGCGGCGTCGGGGTCAGGCCAGGCGGGCGTGCGGCGCCGCGACCTCCAGGTGGCGCAGGTTCATCGCGCTCGCGTGGGCGAGCGGCGCCGCGGCGCCGCGCCCGCCCAGGGCCGCCATGGCGGCGACGAAGGCCGGGGCGCCATGCGCGGCGGTCGCCGGCGGATCCTGGACGAAGGTCCCGCCCGAGCCGTCGTTGGCGGTGGTGAAGGTCGAGCCGGAATAGCTGCCGACCAGGGTGACGACGACGGTGTGGCCGGCGTGGTCGCTGACGGTGAGGGTGCCGGCGCCGGAGTTGTAGACGGCGTTGGTCGAGCCGGTGAACGGGATATCCCGGAAGTCGAACGAAGTGCCAGTGGTGGTGGTGAACCCTTTCACCGTCAGATGGGAGCTCTGCGAGTTGTTCATCAGCAGCTGGCCACTGGCAGTGGTGAAGGTGATCGTGGCTGTCACATTGGCGCCGGTGAATTGCATGAGGCCCCCGGTGATCTTGTAGGCGCCCGAGCCCGAGATCGCGCCGTTGATCTGCATGGTGCCGCCGTTGGCCTCCACCAGGCCGGTGTTGTTGACGGCGCTGTTGATGACCGTCGTCCCGCCCAGATCGGCCTGGATGGTCCCGGTGTTGGTGATGGTGTTGGCGCCGGTGTCGAGGGTCAGGGCCGTGGCGTTGGTGCCGTCGATGATGCCGCCGTTGTCGAGGGTGAGCTGGCCGGCGCCGATCTGTCCCGATCCGGTGATGGTGTTGTTGACGTTGTCGAACACCGACGAGGCCGTGGCCCCGTAGATGCGGTTCTGGCCGTTGTTCGACATCTGGAGCGCTCCGCCGCCGTTGAGGGTGGCGTTGGTGGTGTCGATGACCAAGTCGGTGGCGTTGCCGCCGCTGAGCATCGAGATGATGCCGTTGGACTCGTTGGTGATCGTTCCTTGGATCGTGAGCGTGGTGTTGTTGTTGATGTTGACAACGGCCTGGTTCAGGATCGCTGAGGTCTGACCGTCCAGCAGGCTGCCGGCATCGACTGTCTGGAAGAAGCCGCTGCCCGGACCCGCCAGCGTGCCGCCGTCTATGGTGGCGCTCTGAAGACTGATGGACGAGCCGTCGTTGGCGAGGAGCTGGCCGGCGGTGTTATTGACGAAGGTGTCCTGGATGGTGAGGCCACCTGAACCGCTAGCCTCGATCAAGCCGGCGTTGGTCACCGTCCCGGTGCTGGTGGCATAGTTCGAGCCGGTATTGATGACGAGGCCGTTGCCGCCGACCGCGTTGATGACGCCGCTGGCGTCGTTGAGCAACGTTAGTTGCCCTGAGCCGAGGTGGCCGGTGAGGTTGAGGATGTTGTCCTTGTTCTCGAGGGTCGAGCCGATGGTGCGGCCCTCGATGATGTTCTGGCCGTTGTCCGTGGACGACAGCTGACCCCCGCCCTGGAGCGTCGCGCCGGTGGAGTCGATCCACAGCGTCGTAAGGTTACCTCCGCTCGCCAGGTTGATCACGCCCGAAGCGGCGTTAGAGATCGTCCCCTGGAGCGTCAGGGCGGTGTTGTTGTTGAGGGTGATGGTGCCGTCGTTGGTGACCACGCCCGCCGCCGTGGTGCCATCGAGGATCGAGCCGGTGTCGACGGTGTCCATGACGCCGCCATTGGGGGTGTTGAGCACGCCGCCCTGAATGGTCACGCTGCGCAGATCCACGTGGGTGTTGAGACCGTTCGCCTCGATGACGCCGCTGGCGGTGTTGAGGATCGTCCCGCCTGTCAGCGATAGCCCGCCGAGGCTGCCCAAGCTCGAAGGATTGGTGGACTCGAGCGTGCCGTTGTTGGTGAGCACGCTGCTTCCGGCGACGCTGCCTGCCCCGGTGGAGACGGTCAGCCCGGCGGCGGTGGTGGCGTCGATGACGCCGTCGTTGCGCACCGTTAGGTTGGCGCCTATCGAGCCGCCGCCGGCGATGGTGCTCTTGTTGTCGAGGGTTGAGATGGTCTGATGGTTGAGAGCGCCGCTGAGCGTGCCGATGATCTCGTTCTGACCGTTGTTGGAAAGGTTGACCGTGCCGCCGACGATGGTGGCGTTCTTGGTCGTGACCTCCAGGAAGGTGGCGTTGCCCCCACTCTGAAGGTTGATCGAGCCGACGGTTGAGCCGGTATTGGTGATCGTTCCCTGGATCGAAAGGCCGGTATTGTTGTTGATCTGAATCGAGGCTTGGTTGTTTACTGTATTCGCCGTACCGTCGAGCAGGCTGCCGCCGTCGACCGTGTCGATCACGCCCGTCGTCTGGGAGATCAGGGCGCCGCCCTGGATGGTGGCGCTCTGCAGGTCGACGTGGGTGTGCAGGCCATTGGCCTCGATGACCCCAGTCGTTCCGTTGGCGATGACCACGCTGCGAAGGACGAGACCGCCTTCGCTCAACGCCCGGTTGGGGTTGGTGGATTCGAGCACTCCCGAGTTGGTGACGGTATTGCTGCCGGTAATGAGGACGTTCGGGACCTGATCCCCGCCGGTCGATACGATGAGGGCGTTGGTGGCGGTGGCGTCGATGGTCGCGGTGGCGGCGTTGACCAGAATCAGCGAGCCGCCGATCGAGCCGCCGCCGCTGATGTTGCTGATGTTCGTGAGCCTGGAGACCGTCTGGGCCCCGCGCGGTCCGCTGATCGTGCCGGTGATCGCGTTCTGGCCGTTGTCGGAGAGGACGACGTTACCCCCGGTGATAGTGGCGTTCTGCGCCGTCACGCTTAAGTCGGTGAAGTTGCCGCTGCTCTGCAGAACCAGCGAGCCGGTGATGCCCCCGGCGCTGGTGATATCAATGGCGCCCTGGATGTTGAGGCTGGTGTTGTTCAGCACCGCGACTTTGCCCGTAATGGTCACCGGATGACTGCCGGCGCCGTCGAAGAGGCTGCCGCGATCGACGGTCTGGATCTGACCCGACGGGCCGCTCTTCATGGTCCCGCCGACGCAATCGGCGCTCTGCAGGCTGACGAACGAGCCGCTGTTGCCCTTGAAAGCCCCCGTGCCGCTGGTGACGGTGGTGCTCTGGATGGTGAGGCCAGCCGCTCCCGAGGCCTTGATGATGCCGTTGTTGGTGACCCCCGGCGAATTGACGATCAGCGGGTTCAACGCCCCGAGCCCCTTCAGGGCGCCACTCGCGTCGAGCACGATGAAAAGGCCGGTCCCGACGAGGCCCGAGCCGGTGACCTCGTTGTTGCTCAGCTCGAGGGTTGCGCCGCTGACGCCGCCGACGATGCGGTTCTGGCCGTTGTCGGTCAGCTTGATCTTGCCGCCACCGCTCACGGTGACGAGGGCGGCGTTGATCACGAGCGAGGTGGTGTTGCCGCTGCTGTTGATGTTGATCGTGCCGGTATTGTTGATCGCGCCGCCGACCACGAAGCTGGTGTTGTTGCCGACGTTGATCGTCCCGGCGTTGGCCCCGCTGCCAGTGCCGGCGCTGGCGGTGAAGGTCCCGCTATTGATCGACAGGGTGGCGGTCGCCGCTGTCTGGATGCTGTGCACCGACTCACTGGTCGAGGTGCTGACGGTGTAGAGGCTGGCGCCGGACGCATCGAGGATGGCGTCATCGCCGCTCCCGGGCACGACCCCGCCGGTCCAGTCTCCCGTTGTATTGAAGTCCGCGCTGACCTGCGTCAGCCAATGCCTTGCAGTCATTTCAGCAATCCCTCCCCTGGGCGCCCGACAGCCGCGCTACGCGCAAGTCCTTCCGGCGCCTTGATCGACGTCAAGCAATCTCGCACCAAGCGAAACCCAACGCTGACCAGGAGCCCGGACGAACGCGGGCTCTCACAACATACTTGAGCTGGACGACGGGGAACGTCTTGGATCAACGCCAAGCCAGGCGAGCGGAACCGTACCCACGCCCGCGCCCCGGCGTTGTCGCTCCCGGCATACCCCTCGTCTCGCCCACTGGCGGCGTGGCCACGACCCCGCCGCCTCGCCGCAAGGTTTAGTTAACCGATTTTCGGCCGTCCAGAGGATTCCCGCCCCGCGCGAACTTAGTTCGGTCAACTGGATCGGCCCGTGCGATCCGCGCCGCGCCGCGGAACAACGGCGGCTCCGCGCCTAGCGACGGGGCTTTGCGAGCGACCAAGTGTCGCGCACCCCGAGCGTCCGACCCGGGCCGGGCGCCGGACTAGCGGAACGCTTCCCCCGGCCGCACGCCCAGCCGTTTGAAGACCATGGCTGCCGGGCAGAAGCCGGTGAAAGCCGCCTGCAGCATGTTCGCTCCGGCGAACACCGACAGCAGGATCCACCAGGGACTCACCAGCCAGGCCAGCAGCACCCCGGTCAGGACGATAAGGCCCGCGAACGCCAGCACCGCCTTGTCGACTGTCATCGCAACGATCTCCTCAAAGGGCGCCTGCCGAGAGCCGAAGGCTGCCGGCCGGGGCCCACGATTGCGCCTGAGGCGCAACATGCGCCTCTGAACCCGGCCGGCGTTGCGCCAGATCAAGTCGTCCGGTTGCTGGTGACCGAGAACGACTGGGTCAAGAAGGGCCAGTTGATCGCGGTGGTCGCCGACGCCCGCATCGGCTTCCAGACCCGCGCCTATGCCGCCCAGGCGGCCGCCGCCCGCGCCGAAGCCGAGCGGACTGCCGCGGCTCTCGGCCGTGTGCGCACGCTCTATCAGCGCGGCTTCTACGCCAAGGCTGCGCTCGACGACGCCGAGGCCGCCGCCAAGGCGGCGCAGGGCCAGCTTGCCGCCGCCCTGGCGCAGGGGAACGCCAGCGCCGAACTCGCCGGCCAGGGCCGTCAGCAGGATGGGCCTGAAGCGGATGGCGCCGGCCTCCAGCAGGACGTCGCGCAGCGGGCGGTCCGCGCCTTTGGCGTCATCGTCGACAAGAACCAGCGCAACCCGACTTTCAGGAACGTCTTCGCCCTGGGCGTCTGCATCGCCATCGCCCCGACCGGCGCCACCCCGGTGCCGGTGGGGGCGCCCAAGACCGGCTTCATCATGATCGAGAGCATGGTCTCGGCCATCTCCGCCAACCTCAGAGCCGAGATCGACGGCCGCCCGGCGAACGCCCGAAGCTACCTGGAACGCCATCTGCCTGGCCGACTTTGGCGACAGCGGCGTCGCCTTCTTCGCCCAGCCCCAGATCCCGCCGCGCAACCTCAACTGGTCGTCGCAAGGGCGGTGGGTGCATACCGCCAAGGTGGCTTTCGAAAAGTACTTCCTGAACAAGGTCCGGCGCGGCGAAAGCGAGCCCTTCTACGAAAAGCTGGCGCTCGATCTGGTGGCGGCGCGCAAGCTTAGGGCCTGAAGCCCGAGCCCGGGTTCAGCCCACCTCCATGGGCATGGCGGGATCGCGGCTCCACTCGGCCATGGAGCCGTCGTAGACGGCCACCGCCGGATGGCCCAGCCGCACCAGGGCGAGGGCATCCATGGTCGCCGAAATCCCGCCGCCGCAGTAGCAGATCGCCCGCGGCCGGTTCAGAGCGCCGACCTCCTCGAAGAGCTCCCTGAGCTCGTCGTCGCTGCGATAGGTCCCGTCGGCGTTGAGGAGCGCGGCGTAGGGGACGTTGCGGCTGCCGGCGATGTGGCCCTTGCGGCCATAGTTGGTCGCGCCGTCGCCGCGGTGCACGCTGGGCGAGAGCGCATTGATGGTGCACACCGCGCCATCGCCGATGGCCGCCAGCACCGCCGCCTTGCCGGCCCAGGCGCCCGGGCGCGCCGTCAGCTGGAGCCTGGCCGGCGGATAGCTGCGCGATCCGGTCTCGGCCGGACGTCCTTCGGCCTGCCACTTGTCAAAGCCGCCGTCGAGCACCGCGGCCTCGTCGAAGCCGCAGGCGTGCAACATCCACCACAGCCGCGTCGCCCACATCGGGGTCGTGGTCGAATAGGCGACGACGCGGGAGTTGGGACCCACGCCGGCGGCGCCGATGGCGGCGGCGAAGTCGGCGAGCGCCGGCATGGTGAAGCCGAGCCGCGAGGACGTATCGGAAAGATCGCGGGCGAGGTCGAGGAAGGCCGCGCCGGGGATGTGGCCGGCCTCGTAGGCCGCGCGGCCGCTCTCGACCCGATACGGGCCGGGCGTCGACGGAACCAGGATCGTGGTCACATCGAAAAGGCGAAGGTGCGGATCGGAGAGGTTGGCGGCGAGCCAGTCGGTGGAAACGAGCCCCCGCCGGTCGAAATCTGTCATGGCGTCTTCCTTTCTGGATCGCCGGGGAGTCCGCCGCAAGAGGGCGAGCGTCAAAGGCCGCGCGCTTGCCCCGGGATTGGCGGTGCTGGCGGCCATGCGATGACGGTGTTATCGGTGATGCGGGAAACCATAGCGTCTGGGGGCAGCGCGACATGAAGGTGACCGACCATGGCGCTGACGGCACAGGGGGCGCCAACGGCTCCAGTCCAGGGTCTTCAGGGGGCGTCGGCGGCTCAGGCGATTCCGCCAGCGCTGTCGAAACCGGCTCTTCGGACCTCGCCAACGGCGGCTATGCCTACGGCGGCGCCGGCGGTGCGGGCGGCAATGGCGCGGCGAACACCGGACTGGGCGGCGCAGCGGGCGCGGGCGGCGCCGGCGGCGGCGCCTATGGCAAAGCCGCGACCAGCGTCGGCAGCGCCTCCCAGGCGAGCGCCGTCGGCGCAGCGGTGGGCGGGGCCGGGGGGGCGGCGGGTATCCCAGGCGCCGGCTCCCCCGGGGGCGCAGCGGCCAGTGGCGGCGCTGGCGGCGCCGGTTCGGCGGTCGCCTCGTGCGTCAATACCGGCGGCGCGGCGCTCGTCCAGGCCGGGTCCAGGGGCGGGGCCGGCGGGGGCCCTGCCGGCGGCGCGGTGGGTCGAGGCGGGCTCGGCGGGGCTGCCAAGGCCTTGGGGTACGCCGAAGGGGTCGGCATGGTGAAGGTCACCGCCAGCGCTATCGGCGGCTATGGAGGCGACGCCCGGGGCGCGGGCCAGACCGCCGGCGCGGGCGGGGCGGCGACCGCCAGCGCCGGCGGCGTCGGCGACGGGTCGTCGTCTTCTTATTTCACCGCCGAGGCCGACCAGTACGGCGGCGGCGGCGGCCAGGGCTACGCCGGCGCCACCGGCGGCGCGGGCGCGGCCAGCAAGCTCGACAACGCCGTCACCGGCGCCGACGGCGGCGCCCAACTGGCCCTGGTGCAGAAGGCCGCGGCCGGCGCCGGCGGCGCATCGGATACCGGCGCGGGCGGCGTCGGCGGCGCGGCCAAGGCCAAGCTCGTCGTCAGCGACCTCGTTGCGCCTACACAGACGGCCACGGCGTCGGGCTATGACCTAGCCACCGCTGGCGCCGGCGGATCGGGCGCAACCGTGGTCGCGGCCGCCATCGCCAAGGCGGTCACCAAGGTGACCGGCCTCGGCTTCGTCACGGCGCAGAGCAAGGCCGTCGGTGGGGACGGCGGCGCGATCGTCGGCGCCGCCCACGGTGATGGCGCGGCCGGCGGAGGCGGCGAGGCCACGGCCACGGCGAACGGCTATGGCGGCAATGCCGCCGCGACGGTCCAGGGAGGCGCGGGCGGGGCCGGCCAGGGTCCAGGCCATACCGGCGGCGTCGGCGGCTCCGGGACCGTCAGCGCCGGCGCCACAGGCGTTGGCGGCATCGACTCCAAGGCCGAGGCCACCGCCACCCTCAACGCCGGCAACGGCGGCGCCGGTTCCGGCGGCGCTCGCGGCGGCGCCGGCGGCGCAGCCAGCCTGCTCGACGCCGTCACCGCGTCTTCCATGGGCGGCTATCTGCGGTTGGACCAGTTCGCCCGTGGCGGCGACGGCGGCTATGCCGGTGGTGCGGCCGCAGGCGGGGGCGGCGGCGCCGGCTACAGCGGCCTCACCTTCGCCAGCGCCGCGCCCGGCTACGTCAATTCCAAGCTCTATGCCTATGGTGGTTATGGTGGCGACAGCCAGAGCGGCGCCGGCGGCGCCGGCGGCGCGGCCAGTGTGGTCGCGGCCATCGGCGGCCCCGATGAGCGGATCGCCGCCAAGGCCGTGGGCGAAAACGGCGGCTATGGCGCCTCGGCGGGGCGCGGCGGCTCGGCCAAGGTCGACGTCGGGGTCTCCGGCGGCTACGCTTCGGCCGGGGCCCAGGCCATCGGCGGCGGCGGCCCAGGGGCGCCGGGAGCGGCGACCGCCAAGCTCAAGGCGACGGGGGCGGAACTCGGTGGCTTCAGCGCCTCGGCCAGCACCGGCGAGCGCACGTCCAGCGACGGCCTCCTGGTCACCGCCATCTCCGCCGCCTCCGCCACCAACGTCCATGGCGCCGCAAAGGCGCTCGCCAAGGCCGCCGTCGGCGCGCCCGCGTTTGCGCCGGTGTTCGCCGGGACCGTCGCTCTCGCCGACGGCGCCCCGGCCGGCGGCGGCGCGATCCTCGCCAGCGTCGAGGCCGGCGGGGCTCCGGCCAAGAACGGCAAGACTCTGCATGCGGCCCAGTCGACCGTTTCCATTACCCTCGACCTTACGAAGCTGGCCACGCCGCACGACCTCTTCGTCGACTTCACCGGCGATGTCGTTCTGGCCGGGGCCTTCTCCCAGCTCACCTTCACCCTGGATGCCGGCTCGACCGTCCTGGTCGACAAGACCTTCACCAGCGCCGTCGCCGCGGTGGCCTACTTCGCCAACACCGCCATTGATCTTGGCCAGCTCGGCGCCGGCGCCCTGGCCGGTCCCAGTCTGACCATCACCGCCGAACTCAGCGTCGCGGCGAAGACCAAGGCGGCGGGGTTCTACGTCGCCTTCTCGCTCGTCAACCAGCCGCCGGGCGGCGCCGCGCCGGTGCGTTTCGCCCAGGCCGCAGCCGGATTGAACGGACCGGGCGCCGCTGCGCTCGCATCCTTCCGCCGGGCGCCGCCGGCGCCGACGCTGTTCGCCGCCCGGGTCTAGCGTCCCTACTTCGCGCGCTTGGCAGGCCAGGGTCCGTCCCGGCTGCTCGGTGAGCAAGCGGCGCTGGGACGCCTATTGGATGCCGGCCACGAGCGAGATGGTGTAGCCGCCGGCGCTCCAGGTGTCGCCGACCTTGTGCGGATAGACCGGCGTGCACAGCGTCCCCGGGGCGATGGTGGTGGCCAGGCAGACCCTGCCCTTGTCGTCCAGTTTCCAGGTTCCCGAGAACGTCGTCGCGCCCTGGCTGCCGTCGAAGGTGCCGTCGGGCTTGTAGTGGATCTTGTTGGTGACGCCGCTGGCGTCGCGGGTGATGGTGGTGTTGCCAAAGCGGCTCGCCATGACGCCGCCGTCCGGCGCCCCCGCTGCCATCGCCGCGCCGGCCAGACACGTCGCCCCGCAAAGAAGCGTCGCCATCGACACGAGCGCAAGCGTTCTCACCGCACCCCTCCTTATTGTTGACCGAGCAGCAGCTTAGGGCGAACGGCGGGAAGTTGCGATACCGATCGGCCCAGGCGCCGTTCGGTCGCCGTGCGAGTTAGTATCGCGGGTAGGGGAGCGATCGGACGCGCATGGAACACGGCCTCGCCGACGCACCGGAACGCGATCAGATGCGGCAGGATCCCAGGCTCCTGCGCCGCCTGCTGCGCGCCAAGGATCGTATGGACGGCGCCTCGCACGAGGCTTGGCCCGTCCGCCGGCTGGCGCGTGTGAGCGGCGTCTCAGAGGCGCACTTCGCCCGCGCCTTCGCCCAGGCCTTCGGCGCGCCTCCGCATCGCTACCTGCTCACCCGCCGCATCGAGCGCGCCACCGCCCTGCTCCGCGACACCGACGTCGCGATCACCGAGATCGCCTTCAAGACCGGTTGGAACAGCCTGGGGACGTTCGGGCGCACCTTCCGCGACATCACCGGCCTTTCCCCCGGCGCCTTTCGCGCCCGCGAGCGGGCCGCCGGCGTGGAGCCCGGCGCGCCGCCCTGTTTCCTGAGCGCCGCCCGCCGGCCCCACCTCACAACCGCAGTTTCGGAGAAGCGGCGGCGCGAGGCCGGCGCTAACAACGGCGCACACGAAACGGAGGTCCCATGACCCAGGGTGTCGGCGTCGCCGGTCTCTACGTCCGCGACCAGCAGGAAGCGGTCGACTTCTATGTCGGCAAGCTCGGATTCAAGATCCACACCGACGCCCGCAACGGCGATTACCGCTGGCTGACGGTGCAGCACCCGGAGCAGCCGTCGTTCCAGCTCGGCTTGTTCGCGCCCCAGCCGCCCAGTGTTGACGCCGCCACCGCCCAGACGCTGCGCGAGATCGTCGCCAAGGGCGCCATGCCGCCGCTGGTGCTGATGGTCGACGACTGCCGTGGCGCTTACGAGCGCCTTTGCGCCAGCGGCGTCGAATTCACCCAGGAACCCATCGACCGCTACGGCGCAGTGGACGCCAGTTTCCGCGACCCTTCGGGCAACGGCTGGAAGATGATCCAGGCGCCGCCGCAGCGGGCCTGAGCCGACCCGGTCAGGCGGGGGCGGTCCGGCGCTGGCGCAGGCTGGCGCCGGCGACCCCCATGCCCAGGATCATCAGGGCCCAGTCGGCCGGTTCGGGAACGCCGCTGGTGGTCGGAACCACGAGCTTGGCGATCTCGTAGAAGTAGCAGTTGCTGCAGCCAGGATCGCCGTTGGCCGCCTGGCCGAGGAAATCAGTCGAGCCGCCGTTGGCGGGAACCCGCCACGGCTGGATCAGCCCCGGGTCGATGGAGGTGAAGCTGCCCGCCGGGGCGGTCTTCGACGCGCCGTTGGTGGGCGAGGTCACCTCGAGCGCGCCCTGCGATCCGGTGAAGGTCCAGATCGCCGAGCCGGTGACCAGGCCCTGGTCGCTGGTGTCCCAGACGCCGTCAGCGGGATTGAAGAACGCTCCGGAGGAATGCGAGCCGCCGTCGTTGGTGACGCCCGGGACGAGGATGAAGGTCCCACCGGCCGCGATCGTCGGAAACGAAAAGCTGTCGTTCGCGCTCGAGTTCGAGACTGTGAACTTGCCCCCGGTGATCGCCGCGCCGCTGGTGTTGACGAAGGCGAACAGCAGGCCGTCGCTGGCCACCGTGGGGCCGCCGGCGCCGTTGGCGAGATAGTTGTCGATTACCGAGTTGCCGGTGTCCTGGCAGGCGTAGCAGGCGAGAATCTCGCCGATCACCTTGGTTCCGGCCGCGGCGGCGCTCGGGGCGAGCGCGGAGCCCAGCGCCAACACGGCCACCGCCGCGGCGCCGGCAAGTGACAATGTGTGTTTCATCATGCAACTCCGCATCAGTGGCGACTTTGACCCCCCGGTTAACCTGCCGTCAATCACATACACCTGCCGGGCGAGTGTCTGAAACCGGGCCGCAACAAAGGTCAATCTGACCGCGTCCTCGCCGATGCGAGGCGCCGGCTGCGAGCCGCAGCGGCGGCCGCAGACCCGGCGGCCCGGCTGCTTGCCTTCCCACTCCATCTCAGAACCGCGGTCGGCGCGCGGATTGAGCTCAGATCATCGTTCCACGCATTCTCGCGAGCGCGGAAACCCAGCGTTTCTCGGCTCGATACGCACGTTGGTGCCGCCGCCGCCATGGCCTAGGTTCCTTGTTCTTCTTGGACCGGCGCCTTCCTCGAGGCGGGCCGGATGGGCGGGGCCATGGCGGACGAACAGCAACCGGCGGATACCGATCAGGGCCCGCAACAGGAGGGGAGGACGATGCACATCCACGCGCCCAGGCCGCTGCATGGCGTTCGCGACTTCCTTTTGGAGATCGCCGTCATCGTCGTCGGCGTCTTGATCGCCCTGGCCCTGGAGCAGACGGTCCAGGCCCTGAGCTGGCGTCACAAGGTCGCGCAGGCCGACGTCCGCCTGCGCTCCGAGTTCAAGGACGACGTTTCCTTTGCCGCCCAGTACGCCATCCTGACGCCTTGCGCCGACGCCTATCTCGACCGCGTGCAGGCCGACCTCCTGGCCCGCGACAGCGCCGACATGGCCAGCCTCTACGCCCTGGGTCCGCCGTTCTTCGGCGAGCCTTGGAAGGTCCTGGCCTGGGAAGGCGCGGTGGCCAGCCAGATCGGTGACCACATGCCCGATCGACGCTACGAGACCTATTCCGAAGCGTTCCGCGGGGCGGACCTGCTGCGCGGCTTCCAGTTCCGTTTCCGGGACGACTATGCGGCCGCCATGACCGGGCGCTTCGCCCTGGCCCCGGACGCCAAGACGCAGGCGGACGAACTGGCGGCCGTGGATCGCCTGCGCCAATACATCGTCGTCGGGCGCGCCATCGCCGCCAATGACCTCGTCAGGCCGGGCGCACGCGTTGGCATCGCCACCGATCCCGAGGTCGTGGCGGTGTTTCGTCAGTACTCGGCGCAATGCCTCGCGCTGCTCGGCGAGCCCCCGAGCGGCGGACGGGGCGCTGCCGACGGCCCGCGCGCGCCTACACGCCCGGGAAGGCAGGTTGCCTCGCCGCTTCACATTTAGCTGGGCGTACTTCCGGCCGCCGCCCGGTCAGAGCTTCGGCGGCGTTCTCACGTCAGCAGGCCTGCCCAGCGCGAGATCAAAAGGGCGATCGCGATGGCGATCAGGGGTCCGAAGAAACGCAAGGTGTGGCGGGTGATCCGTTCGGGGAAGAAGGTGTCCGACACCGGCGCGCCGGCGCTGGCCGCGGCGGCGACGGCGGTGAACGGGCAGGCGAAACCGTTGCCCACGAAGATCACGGTCTCGATCCCCACCAGAGCCAGCGCCGCCCACAGCCAGGTCCCCGTCCGCCCCGTTACGCCGGCGTAGAGTGCGACGAAACTGGCGCTGGCCATCACCACGTAGATCACCGTGTGGGCGCCCCGGACCAGGGTCAGCTTCGCCGCGGCCGATCGCACATCCCCCAACTTGCCCGCGCCATGGCTGGAGCGGCCGCGCAGTCTGCCGCCACCGGTCCCGACCGTCGTTTCCATTGCCCGCCTCCGCTTCTGCAAGGATCGGATTGGCGCACCGCTGGCCCGCGGCCGCATTGGCCTGGATCAATCGAGTGGGCGCCGCTCTCCGGGCGCGCCGGTTTCAACTCAGTCTGGGCCCATCCGCGTCATCTGCGGATCGACTTGCGGCGCCGGCCTCGCCGTCAGCCAGCCGAACGCCAGCGCGCCGGCGACCGCGCCGGCGAGCTGGGCGGCGACAAAGAGCGGCGCCGAGGCCGGAGCGATGCCGGCGAAGGTGTTGCTGAGCGCCCGCGCCAGGGTGACGGCCGGGTTGGCGAACGAGGTCGAGGCGGTGAACCAGTAGGCGGCGGTGATGTAGAGGCCCACGATCCAGGGCGTGGCCTGCGGCCGGAAGCGCAGCGCCAGGAGGATCGAGACCGCGAGGCCGAAGGTGGCGACGAACTCCGCCAGCCCTTGGGCGCCGCCTGGGCGCAGCTTGGCCGAGACTTGGAGGATCGGCTCGCCGAACATGGCGTGCGCCAGCCACACCCCGGCGATCGCGGCCGGGACCTGGACCGCGACATAGGCGAGCGCCCGGCGCCGGCCGATCTCCCGGCGGATGGCGAACATCAGGGTCACAGCCGGGTTGAAGTGCGCCCCCGAGATCGGCCCCAGGATGGTGATCAGGACGACGAGGCCGGCGCCGGTCGCCAGGCTGTTGGCCAGTAGGGCGATGGCGGCGTTTCCGGCCGCCAGACGCTGGCCCATGATCCCGGAGCCGACGACGACGGCCAGCAGCAGCGCCGTCCCCAGGGCCTCCGCGGCCAGACGGCGGCCGAGGTCAAAGGCCTCCAGCGGCGGCTCCAGGCTGGCGCCGCCCTGCGCCTCGATGCTCGCATCCAGGTCCTTCATGTCTTCGCGGCCGTCTCGGCCCGCCGGCCGATCTCCTCCAGGCGCCGCTGCAAGGACATGCGGTCGAGGGAGCTGAGGGGCAGGTTCAACAGCAGGCCGATGCGGTTCCTCAGCATGCGGTGGGTTTCGGCGAAGGCCACCGCAATCTCGGCAGGCGATCCGGCAGCGGCGGCGGGGTCGGCGAGCCCCCAATGGGCGGTGATCGGCTGGCCCGGCCACAGCGGGCAGGTCTCGGCCGCGGCGTCGTCGCAGAGGGTGAAGACGAAATCCAGCCTGGGCGCGCCGGGCCGGTCGAACTCGTCCCAGGATTTCGAGCGTGCGCCGGCGGTGTCGTAGCCGAGCTGCCGCAGCAGCCGCAGCGCCCCCGGGTTCACCTGGCCCTTGGGATGGGATCCGGCCGAGAAGGCGCGGAAACGCCCGGCGCCGTCGCGGTTCAGGATGGCTTCGGCGATGATCGAGCGCGCCGAGTTCCCGGTGCACAGGAAGAGCACGTTCAGTGGTTCCGCCTCGGCCATCTTGAAGACTCTCTCAGGCGCAGCAGGCGGCGCGCTCGGCGATCTCGGCCAGCGGGGCGCAGATTTCGGCGCTGCCGGCGCAGCAGTCCTCCATCAGGAAGGCCAGCAGCGCGCGCATGCGCTCGTAGCCGGCCGAATAGATGATCGAGCGGCCCTCGCGCCTGGACCGCACCAGGCCCGCTGCGGCCAGGATGTTGAGGTTGGCCGAAAGCGTGTTGGCCAGACTCCCGGTGGCGCGGGCGATGTCGCCGGCGGCCAGGCCCTTTGGTCCGGCGCGGACCAGCAGGCGGAAGACTCCGAGCCGGCCCGGATGGGCCAGCGCCGACAGCGCATCGGTGGCGGTAGTCATTTCCATATTTCTAGAGTAAAAGAATTAGGTCGCGATCGCCAGAGCCCGCCGTCCGGAAAATGACGACCGTCGTCGGTATCCCGATACCCTCCTCCTCGCCTTGGTTCCTGGCGGGCGTCGCGGCGCACGTCCTTCTAGGTCTGACGTGCGTCGTCTGCGGCGCCGTGGCCATGCTCAGCCCCAAGCGCGCTGGCCGTCACCCTCGCCTTGGAACAGTCTATTTCTGGTCGCTCGCGGGCGTCTTCGTCACCGCAGGCGCGCTGGCCTTCGCACGCTGGACGCAGGACCGGGTTCTCTTCCTCCTGGCGGCGCTGTCGTTCGCAGCAGCCATCCTTGGCCGGCAAGCCAGGCGAAGCTGCTGGCGCGATTGGCCGCGTTGGCACATGTCCGGGATGGGCGTCTCCTACATCGTCCTGCTGACGGCCTTCTACGTCGACAACGGCAAGAACCTGCCGCTGTGGCGAAATCTGCCGACGCTGGCCTACTGGCTTACGCCAGGCCTGGTTGGACTTCCGATCCTGGGGTGGGCTTTCCTCTTCCACCCGCTGGTCCGGCAAGCCGACGCGCGCTAAACGCAGCAGGCGGCCGCGCCCGAACGCTCGGTGGCCTGGGGCTCGGCGGGCTTCGCCGCCCCGCAGCAAGCCGCCGGCGGCGACGCCTCCGCTTTCACGACCTCCATCGCCGGGTCTTCGCCGTAGGTCGTCGCCTCACCGAAGGTATGGAAGGTCTCCCAGCGCACTCCGGCCGGATCGACGACCCAGCTCTTGTCGCCGACGGCGTAGCAGCATTTCGTCGCCGTCTGGTCGAAGGTCTGGGCGCCGGCGTCCTTCAACCGACCGGCAAGCTCCGCCAGTTCGGCCGAACTCTCCACCTGGATGCCGACGTGGTTCACCCCGCCCGCGCCGCCGCGCTGGGAAACGGCGAAATTCACCCGCGGGTCGTCCAGCATCCACTTGGCGTAGTCATCCTTCACCACCCTCGGCGGGGCCCCGAAAAGGGTCTGGTAGAACCGGATCGATTGGGCGAGGTCGGGCACGCTGAGGTGCAGGTGCATGCGCTTCATGGCGAGGTCTCCTGTTAGATATTCCATATTTCCAGAACAATAGAAATAGTCAAGCACCCTCGGTGCCTTGCAAGGGCGCACGATGCGCTTGCGCGAACCGGCCGCATCCTCTTGATCTCGGGTCCTTCGGCGTCGTCGGCGGATGAGCGCGCAGCCGACGCCTCCAGCGGCGGCGCGATCAAGGGCGCCGCCCGCATCGCGCTCTCGCGCGCGGCTCGCTACGGAGATTGGAAGACCTAACCTCCGCAACAGATGCGGAGATCGAGCAGGCCTGGCGCGACATACCGCGGCGCGCCGCCTCGGCCCCGCCGACGGGTCCGCTTTGCGGCCCGTTCAGCGCACCGTTTCCTTCTCCTTGGGCGCGGAGACGCGGCGCGTCCTGGTCTCGGCCTTGGGCTTGGGCAGCAGCCGGAAGCGCGTCTGGCACCAGGCGAAGTCGACGCCGACGTCCAGCAGCGCGTCGGAACGTCCGCAGGGGCAGGCGAAGTCCAGGACCGCGACCACGCGGTAGGTCTCGCCGGCGACCAGGGGCACCGGCCTTCCCGTGGCATGGTTCGGGGCGGCGTTGACGCAGAGAACCAGATCGCCGGGGCCGACAGCGTCGCTCATGACGTCCATCCCATACTCCGGGGGAAGATGAGACTCTGACCTCGAAGGGGCAAGGACCGGCTTCCCCGATCCGAGGCCGCGGCCGCGTCCGCCTGGCGCCGCCGCCCCGCGATGCCGTGCTTTACGAGAGCACGATGGTATCGAGGTCGCCGAGCAGGTAGCGCTTGTT
The DNA here is from genome assembly GCA_035946795.1 of Caulobacteraceae bacterium. Taxonomy (GTDB): domain Bacteria; phylum Pseudomonadota; class Alphaproteobacteria; order Caulobacterales; family Caulobacteraceae; genus Acaudatibacter. The sequence continues at coordinate 28,714 of DASYYX010000014.1, forward strand.
GTCGTCGTCGGACGCCTCCGCCAGCGCCCGCGCCTTGGCCGCGCTCGCAGCCGCCTCGGCTTTGTCGCCGAGCATCGCCTGGCTGCGCGCGATCGCTTCCAGGGCGCAGGCGACGAGATAGGACGCCGCGGCCTCGCCCCCGGCGAGCGCCAGTGACTGTCGCCCATATTCCAGGCCGAGCCTTGCCTCGCCGACCGCCGCATGCGCGCGCGACAGCAGCCACAGACCGGTCGCCAGCTGCGTGTCGGAGACGTCGGGACGCTGCGAGCGGTGCCAGTAGGCGACGTGCGCCAGACTGAGCATCTGCCGCGTCTCGTCCTCGGTGCGAGGGCCCTCCTTGTAGAGCAGGTCGGCGGCGGCGTTGTAGGCGCGCACCGAAAACGACCTGTGCAGGGCGCTCTGGTCCTGCGGCTCGTCCATGGCTGCGCCTCCAACCTCGGTGCAATTCGGAGTGGGTTCGGTGACTGTACACTCAATTCCCCACTTCCAACGGCCCTTGACCCCTGCGCCCCCGGGCCCGAGAGAGACCGCAAGGCTCTCGACGAAAGGCGCGGAGATGCCCGCAAAGATCGCCAGGCCATGGGCGCTGATGCGTCATCACGCCGGATGGGCGGATATCTTTCTCATCGAGGCCGAGACCGCCGATGGGGTGACGGGTTCCTATCCCGACCGCGAGTCCGACGAGCAGGTCGTCTACAACGCCTACGCGGTGCTGGCGCGCTTCGACTCGCAGGAGGCGGCCCGGCAGGCGCGCGAACGGGCGCTGCTCGAAAGGCGCAGGCACGATCCGGCCGTGGACGCCGCCCGCGCCGCCCTCGAGGCGGCAGAGAAGCAGCGGGAGGCGGCGTGGGTGGCGGCGCTGCGGACGCCCGAGGCTTAGCCGAACGTCTCGCCCGCGCAGCGCCCCCGCGTCCGAGGGGGGAGGACAGCTCGACGAAGCCCGGGCGCCGGCAAGCCCCTCGCCTCATGGCGCCTTGTCGACGAGCGCGGCGATGCGCCTGGCCAACACCAGCGGCGCTACCGGCTTGCGCAGAACCGCGAACCGCCCGTTCTGGGCGCTCGCCAGGGAATCGGCGTCCGCGTCCTGGAGATGGCCGGTAAGCATCAGGCTCGGCAGCAGGGGCCTTTGCGCCTGGATTTCCCGAATGAGGTCCCAGCCATTCATTCCCGGCATCGAAAGGTCGGTGACAAGGGCGTCGATCTGAACGCCGCGGCGCAGCTCGTCGAGCGCCTGTTCGGCGCTCTCGGCGCTGGTCACCACGAAGCCGGCGTCCTCGAGCGATCCGGCAAGCGTCGCCCGCACCTGGTCGTCGTCATCGACGAGCATCACCCGGAGACCTGCCCGGACAGGGGCGAGGGCGCGTTCCTCGGGCGCCTGCGCGCGCGCGCCCTCGGCCTGCGGGAACCACAGGGTGACCGTGGTCCCGCGGCTCGGCTCGCTGGTGATGGCCAGGGCGCCGCCCGACTGCTCCGCGAAGCCTCTGGCCATGGAAAGGCCGAGCCCGGTGCCCTTGCCCTTGGGCTTGGTGGTGAAGAAAGGCTGGCCCGCGCGCGCCAGCGTCACGGCATCCATGCCCGATCCGGTGTCCCTGACGGTGATGCGGACATAGCGGCCGCGCTTCAGCGCTGGCGCATCGATGTCGTGGGCGAGGTCTTCGACGGCCGCCGATATCGACAGCGTCCCCCCGCCGGGCATGGCGTCGCGGGCGTTGTTGGCCAGGTTCAGCAGCACCGTCTCCAGACGGTATCGGTCGGCGGCGAGGCCGGGCGTTTCGGCCGGAACCTCGATCGTCACATGGATCGACGGATCCATGGTGTGCGCCAGCAGCTCGCCGACGTTTCCCAGGAGTTCGCCCGGTTGGATCTGTTCTGGGCGCAGACGATCCTGGCGGGCGAAGCCCAGGAGACGGCCGCTGATGGCCGCGCCGCGTTCGACCGCGGTGGCGATTTGGTCGGCGTAGCGGCGCACCGAGTCGGGTTCCTCCGCGTGCCGCGCGGCCAGCTGTGCGCCGGCGCTGACCGCTTGCAGGATGTTGTTGAAATCGTGCGCTATCCCGCCGGCGAGCTCGCCGAGCGCACTCATCCTCTCGGCATGCGCCGCCTGCACTTGCGCCGTTTCACGGGCCTCGGTTTCCTTTCGCAGTTGCGCCTCGGCCAGGCGGCTCGAGATGAACAACGCCGCGCTCCGGTTGGCGCTGACCATCAACACCATGGTGTAGGCCAAGGTCAGCGCCACCAGACCGAGATGGATCGGACTTGTCTGTTGCAGCAGGGCGTAGATCGAGGCTGCGGCGACGATGGCGATATAGGAGATCGCGGCTGGCGAAACGGTGGCGAGCACAAAGCCGCCCGCGCACATCATTCCCGATGTCAGGACGGCGATGAACAGCTGGACAGGCGGTGAAGCCCCCGGGAAGGCGACGGCGGGGATGACGCCCCACACCGCTCCGAACACGCAACCGTTGCGAACGGTCCTGCGGATCGCCCGCGGCGAGGCCGTGCGTATCGGCTCGCGCCGCCGGCTCTGGGCCCAGTTACCGAAGTAGTAGGCCGCCAGCGCGAATATCAGGCCGGCCCACAGCCAATACTGCCACTTGAGCTCCCCGACCGCCCAGAAGGTCGCCAGGAGCACCAGGGCGTTGAGACAGCTTGCGCCGATCGCCACCGGGGTCAGCCTGACGATCGCAGCTATCTGGGCCGCCCTCAGGCTGCCGGCCGTTTCCGCATCCGCCGAAAGGACCGCGGCGCCCAGGGACAGCGCGCCCGACATCCATCTGGCGCCTGCCGAGGCGACCCTCCGGATCTGGCCTGGTCGAGAGCCCCTCACCCCCTCATTCTAGGCCAAGTATCTCCGGCTGTGGGAGTTCGCCGAGGAGAGCGCGCGCCCACCTGCCGCTCGTTGCCGCGACTCCGACTATCCGCGTCTGAAGGCCGCGCGCTTGCCGAGGCGCGGACACCTTGACCGTAATCGTCCTCTGTGACTGTCAGTCCGAGAGGAAGGATCGCCCGGCGCGTCCGGTCGGACGGAGATGGAACGATGAAGACGGACCGGTCGAGTCTGACGGCGATCGCCGGCGCCGTGATCGCGATGATCTTGGCGGCGTCGGTCTACGCTCAGCCCGGATCCGATGACCGCTCGCAGGTGGTCGCCGTCGTGCAACGGTTCTTCGACGCCTTCAATCGGGGAGACACCGTCGCCCTGAAGTCGGTCTTCGAGAATGACGTCAGCCTGATCGACGACATGCCGCCCTTTGCGTGGAGGGGACAAGGCGCGCTCGACGCTTGGCTGGCTGACGCCGACAAGGACGGCCAACTCAACAAGGATACCGATGCAGTCTCGGTGATCGGGGCGCCCAGGTTCGTGCGCATCGTAGGCGATCGGGCGTACGCCGTTTTCCCGGATCAGTTCAGCTACAAACGTAACGGGCGTCAAATCCGGGAAGACGCTACGGCGACATTCGTGCTGAGGAGAACAGACGTCGGGTGGCGGGTGATCTCGGCGGCCTATGCGGCCGCTGAACACTGATTTGCCCGTTTGAGCGAACCGCAGAAAAAGCGGACGGCGAAAGCCGGCGAACCGCAGGAGCCCCGCGATGGCCGACCTCCCCGCCGACATCTTCACCGAGCCCGACGACATCGATCCGGACACTCTTGCCAATCTCGGACCGCTGCGGGGCCTCGCCGGCGTCTGGGAGGGTGAGAAAGGCCTCGACGTCAATCCCAAGGCCGCCGGCCCGGAGCAGGCCCGGTTCGTCGAGCGCATCGAACTGCAGCCGATCGATCCGCAGGCCAACGGACCGCAGCTCTTCTACGGCCTGCGGTACCACACCCACATCCTCAAGCCCGGCGAAGCGACGACCTACCACGACCAGGTCGGTTACTGGCTGTGGGCGCCGGCCAGCGGCCTTTTGTTGCAGTCGCTCGCCATCCCGCGCGGCCAGGTCGCGCTCGCTGCCGGGACCGCCAGGCCCGATGCGACCTCGTTCAGGCTCTCGGCCCGGCGCGGCGCCACCGACTACGGCATCTGCTCGACGACCTTTCTCGAGGAAGCGTTCCGCACCGACTCCTACGACATCGAGGTGACGCTCAACCCCGATGGCACGTGGAGCTATTTCGAAGTCACGGTCCTGCGCGTGCGGGGGCAGGCCGAGGCGTTTCGGCACGAAGACGGCAACACCCTGACCAGGATCGCCGAGCCGACACCGAATCCGCTGATGCGCGCGACCGCGGCGGCGTGACGAGACAGGGGCTGGCCGCGCGCCCCCGGCCGGCGCCCTCGGCCCGCCTCCGGCGCTAGATCCGCACGGTCAGGCCGACAAACAGCCAGCGGCCCAGGGCGTCGTAGACCCCGGGATAGGTATTCGAGTTGGCCGCCACGCCTTGCTCGAAATCCGTCCCGACGACCGGCGGATCGACATCAAAGACGTTGTTGACCCCGGCCCTGAGCCGGATGCGCCTGGTTAGGCGCCAGTCGAGGTCGAGATCGATATAGCTGCGCGCGCCCAGGCGAAGATCGCCTGGGGGGAACTGAGTGGCGAGGTACGGATTTGGCGACGCGGCGGCGACGACCACCGAGCTGATGTAACGCCAGCTTACCCAGAGGTCGACATTCCACGGCGTCTCCCAGCCGAGCCGCAGGACGTGTCGCCAGCGCGGGACCGGATCGCCGCAGAAGGAACCGTAGAGACCGGCGCAGTCGTATGCGGCGGCGCCCGGCGCGATGACGGTCGTCAGCGCCATCAGATAGGTGCCGATGAAGTTGATGCTGGCGCTGCCGAGTTCGTGGCCTCGAGCCGAGGGAAGCGGGCGCCGGTAGCTCGTGGTCACGTCGAGGCCGCGCGTCGACAACGACGCGGCGTTTTCCCACAGGTTGCTGACGTAGCCGTCGGGGCCGATCCATAGCGACCCGGTCCCGGGCGCGCGATGAATCTGGGCGCAGAGGAACGGATTGCCGGTCTCGAGGCATTGCTCGATGACGCTGTCCGGACTGGGCATCTCGATCACGTTGGCGACGTGAATGTCGTAATAGTCGATCGTCAGGTCGAATCCCGGAAGCGCTGCAGGCGTGGCGACCAGGCCGACCGTCCACGTGTCGGCCGCCTCGGGACGAAGGTTCGGATTGCCGCCTTGCAAGGCATTGTACCCGGCGGGGCTGGGCGCGATGTGGCCGTACTGGGCGGCGGTGACCCCGGTGCGCGCGCAGTTCGCCGGCGTCGCGAACGGATTCATCTGGTCGACGACGGGATTGCCGCCGGCGCAGGGGTCGAAGTCGAGCCCGAAGACGTTCAGCGAAGTTGGGGTGAAGAGTTCAACGACGTTGGGCGCGCGCACGGCGTGATTGAAGCTCGCCCGCAGGCGAACGCCGCCGGCCATCGCCCAGCTCAGCCCCGCCTTGTAGGTCTGCGCCTGCCCGGCGTTGCTGTACCAGGAGTACCGGTAGCCGCCCTCGACACTGAAGTCTTCGAGCAACGGCCCCCGCGCCTGGACGAGGGGCGCACGGGCTTCTCCGTAAAGCTCGAACACGCTGAAGCTGCCGTTTACCGCGGGTGCGCCGACCCCGGCGCTCGCCAGATCGCCGCTGGCCAGCTCGGCGTCGGGCGCGTAGTCCAGGCTTTCGCGGCGCCATTCCGCGCCGATGGCGACGCCTGCGCCGTCGTCGGCCCAGGGGCTCTTCAGGCCATAGCGCGCTAGCTTGCCGGTGAGGTTCGCGCTCACCACCGCCTCGGTGGTCCCGCCGGTGGCGCGGCCCGGCGTGCCGATGTAGGCGAGCGCCGCCTGACTGACGCCTGCCAGCTGGAAGACGTCATAGGGCGCGCAGCCAGGATTGCCCGAGGCGCAGACGAGCTTGCCGCCCACGCTGATGACGTTGAGGGCGTCGGCGGCGCGGGTCAAGGAGACATCGCCCAGGTCGACCTGGCTGATCGCGACCGATGCGAACTGCGCCGAGACGTCGTAACGCCAGTCGCCGAAAGCGCCCCGGGCGCCGGCCACGATGCGGTAGTCCTCGTGAGTGAGGTGGTACTGGCGCCCGCCGGCGTTGACATCGCGGTGGCCGATGTAGACGAGCGCCGTCCCGTTCGGCGGCACGTTGGCGTCGGCGCAGAACGCCTGGACCTCGGCGGCCGACAACATCGGGTTCGCGCATGCGATATTGAATGGAGTGCCGAAAAGCCCGCTGGGCGCGAGTTGCGCGGTGCTGTCGTCGTACATGAACATGCCGTCGGCATAGAGCTCGACGGCGGGAGCGACCTGATAACGGGCGAACACGCCGGCGGACCAGCGCCGGTCCGCACGCTGGAAATACTCGAACGGCCCGAAGTTGAAGGCGTCGCGATTTCGATCGAAGGGCCGCAGCGTGTTCCCCGGGCCCGTCGGGTCGAGCGTGAGGTCGCCGACGAGTTTGAAGGTCGCCGGGTCCAGTACCAGGAAGCGTCCGGTCGCGGGGCTGGACGTCGATCCGCTGCACAGGAGGTTGGGCCCGTTGGCGGTGAGGGCGCAGGCGCTGAAGTCGCGAGTCGCCTCGGTGACCGGGGCGGCGGCGCGATAGGCGCCGTAGACGGTCAGGTTTCCACGCCCGTCGGGAGCGTTGACCCCGGCCACGACCGTGATCTCGCCGGCAAAACCGTCGGTGATCCCGCGAGCCGGGATCGGTTCTCCCTGCGCCGCCAGCACCGACTGGATTCCCGTCTCGTCATTCGAATGGTTGAAAGCGCCACCCTGGGCGTCGATCACGACGCCGCTGAAGTTGCGCTTCATGATGAAATTGACCACGCCGGCGACCGCGTCTGAGCCGTAAACAGCCGAGGCGCCTCCGGTCACCACGTCGATCCGATCGACCAGGGCGGCCGGAATGAAGTTCAGGTCCGGGGCGACGGAACCGGCCGTCGGGTCTCCTGGCATCAGCCGCTTGCCATCGATCAGCACCAGCGTCCGCTCCGGACCGAGGTCGCGCAAATTCACCGTCGCCGTCCCGGTGGCCCCGTTGGTCACGGTCGAGTTCTGGTCCGCAAACGCCTGCGGCAGCCGGTTGATGGCGTCCTCGACGCGCAGCAACCCCTCGTCTTTTATCTGGCCGCCGCCGATCTGGACGACCGGGCTGACGCTGTCCCGGTTCGTCTGTGGAATCCGCGAGCCGGTGACGACGAGCTCGGAAACATTTGGCGCCGGCTGCTCGGAGGAAGGGGCCTGGCCAGATGCGGCGCCGGCCCAGATCGCCGCGAGGCAGGCAGCGCCGGCGCCCACGAGTCCCAGGGAAACCAAGCACCGCCGCGCCATGCTCAAGCCCGCCCGCTAGCTGCTCGAACGACAATCGTCGGACGGTTGCCTTAAGAGTCAACCATGGCGCGCGTTTGGAGGTGTCCGAAGTGGCCGCTTCCCGCCGGTCAGAAGCCCAGCTTGGCCGCCATGGCCCGGCAGTCGTACGGGCGATTTTCCGCCTGGCAGAAATCGGCCCACTTGCCGGTGCGTCTCCAGAAGCGGAGGACCCCGGTCTTGGCCATCAGCGGCAAGAACCGCGGGTCGGCGCGCACGCTGGCCGCCGAGGGCCGGAAGAACGGCTCGGTGTCGACGGGATCGTCTGGGGTCGCCTTGGAGGCTGCCTGATACGTCGCGTCCACGGCGCCCAGAGCTGTCAGACGCACCAGCGCGCTGCCGACGTCGAGGCGTCGCGCGGCGACGTCGCGCATCACTTCCGCCGCATAGGACGCGACCTTGGATGGATTCCCGCTCTGCCGGGCCAGGATGAAATCGCGCCAATCCTGCATGTACAGGTCCGACAGCGGGGCGGGGCGGCGATTCGGGTCGGCGAGAAGCCGCAGCGCCATCGCCGGATCGCCGTACCGCGCCTCAGCCCCAAAGCGGTCGCTGCGAACTTCCTCGTTGTGGGGCCAGATGCGGACATCGCGCTCCAGCATCGAGCGAGCTGTCGTCATCCCCCAATTCGTGGCCACATTGTACCCCAGGCTCGAGGCGTAACTCGGATTGAGCGGGTCCAGGTCGACGGCGCGTTGGGCGTAAGTGTTCGCGTCCTCGAGGCGACCGACGTCGCCCATGAGGTCCGCTTCGTCTTCGTTGAGGGCGGCGTTGTCGGGCGTGACAGCCAGGCCCTTGAGGATGAGCTGCTGGCGCTGCTCGAAGTCGTTTTGCGGGGCCAGCCTGGCCAGCGCGTCGTAGGCAAGACCGGTGCGGGGATCGAGCGCGAGCGCCCGATGAGCCGCCGCGCGCGCTTCCGCCGCCGCCGCCGCGGCGTCATCGCCCGCCAGGGCCTGCGACGCTTCCGCACTCGCCAAGGCGAAGTTCGCCCAGGCGCCTGCGAATTTGGGCTGGCGCGCCACCACCGCCCGAAAGCGATCGCGCACTTCGGTGGGGTCGACCTCGTCGGCGTCGATCGCATCGCAGGCCCGCAGGTAGAGCCGCAGGGCTTCCAGATCGAGGCGGCCTGGCCCCGGCTTGTTCGCCGCCAGGGCGCAGTGAAGGATTCCGGCCACCTTGGCCGCGACCTCCTCCTGCAGGTCCTGCGCCTCGGACGCAGCACGGCTGAAATCGGCCGACCACAGCAGCCGATGGCGCCGAGCATCGTCGAGGCTCACGGTCACCGCCAGCATGTCGCCCAAACGTTGGACCCGGCCGGCAAGGGTGAAGGCCGCGCCCAACCGCCGCGAGAGCGCGTCGCGCGCCAGCGGGGAGAGCGGGCCGCTGGAGGCCGGAACACTGACGATGTCGGACTTGGCCAGGGCGCCGGCCAATTCGACGCTGACGCCGTCGGCGAAATTGCGCGCCGCCGTATCACCCGACGGCGTGTCGAACGGCACGACCGCGACCCCCTGGCCGCCGGAAGGCAGGCCCGGCATCCCTAGTGCGAGCCAGACCGCTGCGGCGACCGCCAGCGCCGCCAGACCGGCGGCTCCAATCCACCACAGTCGTAGCCTGGGCCGTCGCGGCGAGGGTGACGGCGCAGCGGCATCCCCGGCGCGGCCGAGGCGGTATCCGATCCGTGGCAGGGTCTCGATGGCGAAGGCGCCGGGCGCTTCGGTTTCCGCCAGCCGGCGCAGGCGCTGGATGCATCGATTGATCGAATCCTCGCCGATCGCGAGGCCGCCCCAGCAGCTGGCCAGCAGGTCGTCGCGCGACACCACCTCGCCTTCGGCCCGCGCCAGCGCCACCAGCACCTGCATCACCCGCGGCTGAAGCCGGATCCGAATGCCGCCGAAAGTCACCTCGCCGATCGGCGGATGAACCTGCGCAGGTCCCAAGGCGAAGTCGGGCTCGCGCGCCAGATCGATGGGCGCGGCGCGGTCCGAAATCGCGGTCTGCTGGCTCATCCCCTCACGATCGGTTCGGATCGGTCACAGATCGGCTCTGATCGGCGTCGGATCGGCAAGGGATCGGCGCCGGGTCCTGTCGGTCGCGGCGAGCATCACCGCTTCATCGCTCCATCGCAAGCGGCCCCGTTCAGCCCGAACGACGCCGCCCAAACCACGGAGCTAAACATGACCCGTTCTTCAAGCGTTCTGGCCATCGGCGCCCTGCTCTTGGCCGCTTCGTCCATCGCCGTTCCGGCCGCCGCCCAGCCCGCGGACCAGGCCTGGGAACAGCCGACCCGCATCACCGTCTCCTACGCCGACCTCGACATCAGCCGTCCGGCCGGCGCGGCGGTGTTGCTGCGCCGAGTGCGATCGGCAGCCGTGCGGGCGTGCGGCGGCATGCCCGACGCGCGCGTGCTGGATCAGTTCGCCGCCTTCGAGCATTGCCGCCGGGAAGCGGTCAGCCGGGCGGTCGCCCAGGTGAACTCGCCGGTCCTGAACGCCCTGATGACAAAGCGCAGGAGCGCTTCGGAGTTCGCCAGCCGCTGACTTCTGTTTCGGCGCCTCACACCCCTGCCAAAGGGCCGCCGCAAGGCGGCCCTTTTTCCATGTTCGCCGGACCGCGGCCGCTTTGCGTCGCCTCCCTAGCCGGCCCTCCAGGCTCCGACGCCCGCCCGCCGCCGAGAGAACCGCGCCGGCTGCGCAGCATCGCCGTCCTCCATGCGGGCGGCCGCAACTGCATCAGCCGGCGCGATGGCTTTGTCCGGCTAATGGCTCCGGTCAGGACCCCGGCAAGCTGTCGAACTGCGCAAGACCGTCGGTGATCTCGAACCACGGCGCTTTGGACCCGACGAATATGTGGGCTTCAGGCCGGATCGCCGGCGCGTCTGCGAGCGTGCCCATGGCGACGTGGACGTAGCGCCCCTCCCGCACCACCGAGTACAGAAGCGAGCCGCAAGCGCCACAGTGAACATCGTGGTCGGCGCCGTCGCCGTACTTCAGGATCAAATCCTCGCCCCGCGTGAGAGTGAGCTTGCCTCTCTCTATTCCGGCCAGGGACTTGAATGCCGAGCCCGTCACCCGACGGCACTGGGAGCAGTGACAGTTCAGCGCGTACTCGAACGCGTCGGCGACCTTGTACTCCACACGCTCACACAGGCATTTGCCGGTCAGCAGCGGTGGTTTCGGCATCGTCTCTGGCATCCATGGACCAAGTAGCACGACGAATCCCGCAAGCAAGGCCGGCCGGCTCGTCGCCCGGGTCCTGGCGCCAACGCCATGCCGCCACACCGCGTAACCTCCTACAGCGCCTTCTCCGCCAGGGTGCGGAAGTCGTCCGGGACCGAGCGTGCGGTGCCGGGCGCGGCCGAGGCGTAGCTCACCGCCTCCCAGCCGAAGCGCGCCCTGATCGCGTCCATGGCCCGGTCGGCCTTCAGGCGCGCCATGCCCCGGCGCGTGCCCGGCCGCCGGCCGTCGTCGGCGAGCCGGAACGGCAGTTCGAGCTGCAGGAACTCTTCCTCGCCGAGGTTGGAGGCGGAGATCGCCAACAGCGAGATCCACCGCTCGGCGGGGTGGTCGGCCAGCACAGAGCGCACCAGCTCGATGGCGACGTCCGCCAGGGCGGCGGTGGCGCCGATCGGCGCCGGCAGGGTCAGCGCCCGGGTCACCGAGGTGAGGTCGGCGAAACGCACCCGCACGGTCACCGTGCGGCAGGGACGGTCCTTGGCGCGCAGGCGCCGCCCGATGCGGTCGGCCAGGTGCTGCAGCACCGGGCGGAAGACGGCCTCGCTCGCCGGCCGCCGCCCCAGGGCCGACTGCGCCCCGGCCGACCGGGCGCGGCGCCGCGTCTCGATGGCGCGCGCGTCGCGGTTCCAGGCCAGCGCCGTCAGCTTGGCGCCGGCGGCGCGGCCGAGCAGGCGCTCCATCGCCTTGGGCGAGCTTTGCGCCAGCTGGCCGATGGTGGCGACGCCCGCCTGCGCCAGCCTCTCCCGTGTCGCCGGCCCCACCCCCCACATCAGCTCCACCGGCAGGTCGTGCAGGAAGTCAAGCTCGGCCGCCGGCTCGACGATCACGAGGCCATCGGGCTTGGCGACCTGGGAGGCGATCTTCGCCAGGTGCTTGGTGCGCGCCACGCCGATGGAGATCGGCAGCCCCAGCTCGGCCCGCACCCGCGCGCGCACGGCGGCCGCGATCTCGCCGGCCTCGCCGAAGAGCCGCCGCGAGCCGGCCACGTCCGCGAAAGTCTCGTCGATGGAGATGCGTTCGACCTGTGGCGTGTAGTCGGCCAGCACCGCGATCGCCGCATCGCCCAGGCGCTGGTAGTCGCTGAAGTGGCCACCGGTGAAGATCAGGCCCGGACAGAGCGCCCGCGCCCGGCGCCCCGGCATGCCGCTGCGCACGCCGAAGGCGCGCGCCTCGTAACTGGCGGCCAGCACCACCCCGCCCCCCACCGCGATCGGCTTGCCGCGCAGCTCCGGCTGCAGCAGCTGCTCGACCGAGGCGTAGAAGGCGTCCAGGTCGGCGTGGAGAATGGTCGCGCCCACGCGGCAAAGTGTTCGCCGTTTGTTCGACTCGTCAAGACCCTCCCGCGCCACGTCCGCTTTCGCTCCGCTCGGCGGATCTGGCCTCATAGGCGCTGGCTCAGGCGGGAGCGGCCTTGGCTCGCTGGCAAAGACCGCCGTCCGGGCGGGGCTCCCCAAAAAGGCGGACGCCCCGGTCTCAGCGCTTTGTCGTCTTCAGAGCGGGCGGCCGGCCAATCCAAGCCGCCAGCAGCACCAGCAGCCCGAGCACGATCACGTGCGCTATGTCGCCGTGAAGCGGTCCGAGCTGGGCTGCGCCGGCGCCGATGCAGACGCTGAGCAGCGCGAGCGCGCCCCAGAATGACGTTTTCGGCCACATGAGCAGCAGGGCGCCGACCAACTCGAGGCTGCCGGTGACGTAGCGGAACCACTGGCCGAGGCCGAGCTTGTCGAACATCGCCACGGTCACGGGTTGGCCCGATAGCTTCTCGGCGGCGCTGAAGAGGAAGACGACCGCCAGCAGCGCTTTCAAGACCCACGCCGCGATGAGCGCCGGCAGAGTTGGCTTCGGCGACAAACGCCCGGAATCCGTCGTTTCCGAGCTTTTCCGCGACAGGGCAGTGATGCGGATCACGGCGGAGGGCCGCCCGCCGGCACGTCGACGTAGGCGACCGCCAGCATCGCCGCCGTCACCATCACCGGGACCGACCAGGCAACCACGCTGGGGCGCGTCAGCGCGGCGGAATCAGCCAGCTTCCGCGAAGGCGGGCGCAAGGCCCAGGAGACCAGCACCCCGCCGCAGAAGATTGCTGTCCGCACCCACAGGTCATCGCCGACAAGGAACTCCGAGGCGGCGATGCCCCCATACGTGAAGAACGTCCAGGCGTATCCCCATTCCTTCAGCCGCGGCAGTCGCGGCAAGAGGAGCGCCAGCGCAAACGGAATTCGGGGCGCGCCCTCGATGTAACCAAAGTAAGGCGGGTAGCCGAGACGCGCGTCCAACACGCGGATGAACTTGATGTCCAGAAGATCCCACCAAGCTCCGGCGATCAGCTCGTAGGCGACCGCGACGGTGAATACCCAGTAGGCGATCAGCCGCGCCCAGGCGAACCGGTTCGGCGGCGCCGGATCGCCTTCGCGGCGTCCGGCGTAGATCCCCGCGACCGCGGCCAGAACGAGCAATATCACTATGCTCATCGAGACTGCCCCCGTGCGAACCGGCGCGGCCCCTGGTGGGTCCACGACGATATGACGAGGTTGCTGGTCGCGGATGTGACACGGCGGCGGGAAAAGCCCCGCCGCGCCTGTCGCAGGGTTCCTCTTGGCTATCCGGCCCTAAGCCGCCTGGCGCCGCCGCGACTCGAGTTCGCCGATGTAGGCGCGCAGGCGGCGAGGCTCCCGCCCGAGGATGGCGCCAAGAGCCAGGCTGTTCCCCGCGAAGCCGTGCAAATCATAATAGGCGAACATGTCCGCCAGGAGCTTCTTCACGCGATCGGTGGCGCGAGGGGTCGTCGTCTCCAACCACTGTCCCGGAGTCTGTTCTGCCGCCTCGATCGGAACTCCGGACACCTCGCTTATGATTTGCGCGATCGCATGGCGGTCGAGGGCGGGTTCGCCGCAGAGCTCGAAGGAGCCGCACCCGAGCCCGTCCTCGGTCAGGGCGATCGCGGCGACTTCCGCCACGTCTCGATAGTCGACCAGACCGATCCGGGCGCCCTTTGAGTAAGGCGCGCCGAAGCGACCACCGCCTATGATCCGCGGCCAGTCGGGGGCGAAATTCTGGAAGAACATCGCCGGCTGAAGGATCGTGTAGGCAAGCCGCGAGCCTTGCAGCGCCGCCTCGACCGGCAGCTTGGCGCCATGGTGGGCGAGTGGGACGGCAGGGTGCATCACCGAAGAAAAGACGAAGCGGCGCACGCCGGACCCCTCCGCCGCCGCCACCGCCCGCAGGCCAAACGCGGTCTCCTCCTCGGCGAAGGCAGGGCCGATGTAGAACACGCCCTCGACCGCCTCCATGGCGGCGCGCACGCTCTCGGGGTCGCGCAGGTCGCCGATGGCGATCTCGACGGCGCCGTTGGCTCGGGCCGCGTCGGCCTTCCCGGCATCCCTGAGAAACGCGCGCACGCGGACGCCGCGGCGCGCAAGTTCGGGGACGATCAGGCCGGCGAAGCGTCCGGAGGCGCCGATGGCCAGAACCGTCGATCCGGGGCCGCTCATGGTCTCACTCCACAGCCACGCCAAGGCTCGGCGGCGGCCGAGTTCTGCGCCTGTGTGTCAGGTTCGCTGCATGTGCACGTACGCGCCGTCGACATACCCGCTGATCTCGTCGACCTCGATCACGATGGCCACGCCCCTCCGTTCGGGGTCGGCGCGCCGCTCGAGCTCAGGCGAGCTGTCGTAGACCTTGCGACGAACATCCTCGTCCGGCTCGACGTGGCCGCGACCCGCCCAGCTCAGGAGAACGCGCCGGGACAGGTCGCTGAAGTCCGAGTACAGCACCGCCACGTCCGCCTTGTCGCCCAGAGCCTCGGCGATGCCACCCTCGGGGTTGCGAGCCCACATTGCGAGCTGCCGGGCGCCCAGGCGCTGCAACGTGCCGCGATGAGAGATACGCGGTTCTCCGCGCCGATGTAGGCGATCGTGGCGGGATGGCCGCTCATCAGGGCGTTGGCCAGCAGCGCTCCCACCGCCTCGGTGATTTCGAGTTCGCCGGCCGCGATCGCCTCGCCCTTGCCCACGTGGGCGCGCCTACTGCAGGCGTCCGCGGAAGCTGCTCAGGTGTTGCAGCTTGTCCGGGTTTCGCACCACGTAGATCGCCGCGATCTTGCCATTGTGGATGTCGAGCGCCGTCGTCTGGATTTCGCCGTCGGCTTCGAGCGAGATGAATCCTGGCAGTCCATTGACGAACCCCGCCTGGATCAGCCTCGAACCGTGGGCCTTGAACCAGGCCGCCAGGTTTTCCTGCGCCTTCATCACGGCGTCGAACCCGACGATCGGCTCGGGAGCGGCCGGACGCTTGCCGCCGCCATCGGAGTGGATGCTGACGTCGTCGGCCAACATCGCGGCCAGCGCCGTCATGTCGCCGCCCCGCGAGGCGGAGAAGAACGCTTCGGCGAGCTCGAACCCGCGGCGTTTGTCTACCTGGAAGCGGGGCCTCGCCTCGCGCACATGCACCCGGGCGCGGGCCGCCAGGCGGCGGCAGGCGGCGGGGCCACGCTGGATGCTGGCCGCGACTTCCTCGAAGCTCAGCCCGAACACGTCGTGCAGCAGGAAGGCGGCGCGTTCGAGTGGGGAAAGCCGCTCCAACGCCAGCATCAGCGTCAGAGTCACGTCCTCGTCTTCCTCCTCGGCAAACAGCGGCTCGGGAAGCCAGGGCCCCACGTAGGTCTCCCGTCGGCGTCGCGCCGACTTGAGCTGATCGAGGCTCAGGCGGGTGACGGTGCGGCGCAGGAACGCCGCGGGCTCGCGCACCCCGTCGCGATCGACTTTCATCCAGCGGATGAAGGCTTCCTGGACGACGTCCTCGGCGTCGGCCACGCAGCCGAGCATGCGATAGGCGACGCGCATCAGGGTCGGGCGCATGGCGTCGAACCGGAGCGCCTCATCCGCGGCCCTGACCTCGGGCGTCGGGCGGCTACCCTCATCAGGAGCGCCGCCGTTTTCGGGACCAGAAGCCGTGGTCATACCGGGGGTTCGAGATTCAGTAACGCTTGGCCGGTCAAGACATTGACGGGCGTAGAGACGTGGTCGTGTGCGATAAGCCACGCGCCGTGCGCCTTTCTGTAGGCGCCGGTGTAGCGAACCCATGGCCCCACCCTCGTCGCGTCTCCGCTCTTCAACCTGCCGCTGAGCCGGTTGAAGCTGTGTGCGAACGCCACGTCATCGCCCACCCTGACCGCCAGGTCGCGGTACTCGTAGCCGATCGGCGCCTGGAACAAGCTGAAGGCCAACGCCCAGTTCTGCATTTTCGCCTCCACCCCCACGGCCTCCAGTTGCGGGCCGACATCGAACGATACGATGTCCGGCGCGAAACAGGCCCTCAGGGCTTCGACATCCATGGCGCGAATAGCCGCGACGCTCCGGTCGATCAGCTGTCGGATCTGCTCTTCGTCGGCCGCGCGCTTTGTCGCCATCAAACTTCCTTCTTCACGGGCGCCAGCCGCGGCGGGGGATGCCGAGGGAAAGACGCCGAGGGCGCCTGCGGCCGCGCCAGCCAGGATGCCGCGTCGCGAGGCTGGGCGCGACGATGTTGCCGACGGAACGGCGCCGTCCGGCTGTCGAGGAATAGGTTCGCTCACGATGCCTGGACCTGCCCTTCCGATCGCGACCACATGACGATGCAGGGGCGGCCCGGTGTGACATCGACGCCGAGATTCCCGCTCCCCGCGGGCAGGTAGACGGGGGCGAACCTCGCTGGAAGCTGGCTGCCGGGCGCTTCTGCGCCGCGCGCCGCGACCGGGTCCCTTGCGCGGAGGGCGTTGGCGTGGCCGAGCGTCGGTCGACATCTCGTTGGCCCGGCCCGGACCGCGAGCGACGCGCGGCCCGGCGCCCGAGCCTCGCTCTTCGCCCCGCGCCGACGGAACGCGGATCGGCGGCGTCAGCGGCCGACCACGCGTCCGTCCTTCCAGGTGATCTCGGGGCGATACTGGTCCGGGCCGGAGTAGAAGGGATAGAGCCGGAAGCCGGGGCGGCGGAAGTGGGGCAATGCGGCGTAGAATTCCTCCGCCGCCTCGGTGATCAGGTCGATGCGTTTGCCGCCCGCTTCGCGCAGCGCCCGCACGATGAGCTCCCGCCCGATGCCGCGGCGACGATGGTCCGGGTGCACCGCGATCTGGGAAAGGTGGGCCTGGATCTCGCCGTCGCTCTGCAGCTGCGCAAAACCGACGACGGCGCCGGCTTCGACGGCGACAAAGGTGGTGACCCCGGGGGCGGTGAGCACGCGGTTCGCCCTTTCGGGGTCGTCCCTGAGCCCCGGCCATTGCTCGAGCTCGCACAGCCGCAGTACGCCTGGCAGGTCAGCCGGGCCGTAGCGTCGGAACTCCATCGGTGCGCGCCCTCGGAAGCCAGGGCCAACCCCTGGCCTCACCCGGCGGGTTAGCGCTCGAGGACAGCGGTGAGAAGGTCCGCCGAACGCCAAGGGCGGACATCGGGTCCGGTCGTGGAGGTCGACGAACCGGCCCGCACGCCGCCGCCGCCGAACCGGCGGTCGCCGGCAGCATGGCCCGCCCTGGCCTCGGCCGCCTCGCAGCCGCGCCCCCCGCGCGGCCCCCGATCTACCCCGACAGGTTCAAGCGGCCGGTTTGTGGGCGGCGATCCTGGCCTTGGCGACGGCCAGCATCTGTTGGAACCGCGGGTCCTCACGGATGGGATCGAGATCCGGGTCCGTGGCCGCAGAAATCAGCAGGCGGGTGGCGCTGCCTTCCATGACCGGCCGCAGCAATTCGATCGCCCCGTCGGCGTCGTTCAGGTTCACGCCCAGCGCGCAGCTGAAGTTGTAGCGCATCAGCCAGTTTTCCGGGTCGATCAGGATCGCGCGCCTCATCCATTCGCGGGCGCGGTCACCCTCACCGAGCACCGCCAGGGCGTCGGCGGCATAGGCCATGGCGTGGCTGTTGATCCGGTCGTGGGCGAGGATCTTCTCCACCCGCTCGAGACAGGCGCGCGAGGCGTCCTTTGCCGCGTCGCGATCGCCGAGGGCGACGTAGCAACTTGCGATCATGCCATACTGCGAAAAGTCCGCCTGGGCCTGGTTGGCGACCGTCGTGAAGCAGTCTGCGGCGTCTCGGAACCGGCGGACGTAATAGAACAGCCTGCCCGCCACCCGGTTGGCGTCGTAGGACTCCGGATCGAGTTTCAGGGCCAGCTCGGCCTCCGCGACGCCCGCTTCGAGCTTGTCGGTAAAGGCCAGCGCATTGGCCCTCGCGGCATGCGCTTCGGCGCAGTCGGGATCCAGCGCCAGCGCCCGCTCGGCCTCGGCAAGCCCGTCCGAATCTCCGCCCCGGCTCTCTTCGGGAATCGACGACAGGCCGTAGGACAGCAGCGCCCAGGCCCTCGCATATTGCGGGTCGAGCTCCACCGCCCGCCTGGTCAGTCGCACGACGGCTTTTTCCCGCTGGGAATCGCCCCGCGAGCCGCTGTCCAGATACAGCCGGGCCAACAGGTAGATGTCGTAGGCCTCGACGTTGGCCGTGCCGCGCCGTTCCATGGCCCGGCGCTCGTTCGGCAGAAGTCTGATCTTGAGGGCGGCGACGATCGCCTGGCTGATCTCGTCCTGCAGGGCGAAGATGTCGTCGAGGTCGCGGTCCCAGCGTTGGGCCCACACGTGGGTGTCGCTGGCCGCCTCGATGAGCTGGGCGGTGATCCGCACCCGGTTGCCCACCTTGCGCACGCTCCCCTCGACAATGTGACTGACGCCCAGGTCGCCGGCCACCTGGCCGATCGGCGTCGACTTGCCCTTGTAGGCGAAGGCCGAGTTCCGGGAGGCGATGGCCAGGGCCGACACCCTCGAGAGGTCGGTGATGATGTCCTCGCTGATCCCGTCCGAGAAATACTCCTGCTGCGGGTCGTCGCTGATGTTGGCGAACGGCAGGACGCAGATGGAGAGCTTGCGCGCCGCCTTTCTGGGCGGGTCGTTCTGCGGCCGGCTGGGCGAGGCCAGGTTGGCGATGGCGTCGACCACCTGTTTCCAGCCCGGCGTGGCCTCGCCGGCCCAGCCGGAAAGGTCGGCGCACTGCGTCTGCTCGAACGGCATCGGCAGGCGCGCCCCATCGACGCTGAGCTGGACCAGCTTGTCCTCGGCCCGCGCCCGTTCCGCTTCCGAGCGCACCCACTGCGACTTCACCGCCTCCGCCGACCAGATGACGACCACCGCCTTGGCCGTGGTCAGTCGCTCGGCGATGACGTCGGCGTAGGCCCGATTGGCGGGGATCTCGTCGTCCCGCCAGACGCCATAGCCCAGGGCGCGCAAGGCCTCGGCGAACTGCTTCGCCTGGGCCTCTGTCGACCGGGCGTAGGAAATGAATATGTCGGACATGCGCACGCGACCCCGCCCTTGGTCGTCGCGCGACCTTATCGACGGCGAGCGACGGGGGGCAAGGGCGAAGGCGGCCACAAACGCTCACGCCGGAAAGCCGCGGCAAGAGGGCGGGCAGCTCCCGGACCCAAAGCGGACATTTCGTTGGTCAGCTCACCATCGGCGGCCGATGCGCTGCGTGGGCAAGGCGATATGATGGGGGAAGGCAGGCGAGAGGCGTGCGATGACTGACGACCGAGGCGACGCGTGCCGCGTGCTCGTACCGACCGGCGCGCTGGGATCGGGCGTGCGGACGGACGAACTCGATGCCGGGATGAGGCTCTCTCCTCACGCCATCGCGCTCGACGCAGGGTCCACCGACAGCGGCCCAGCCGCGCTCGCCACCGGCCGTTCCAAATACAGCCGCGCGGCAGTGAAGCGGGACCTGACGCCCCTGATGGCGGCGCGGGCGAGCGCCGCAATCCCGCTCCTGGTCGGCTCGTGTGGCACCTCGGGCTGCGACGCCGCCGTCGATTGGACGCTGGAGATCGTCCAGGAGATCGCTGCCGAGCAGGGCGCCGCGCCAAGGATCGCCGTCCTCTACGCCGAACAGGACAAGGCCGTGATCCGCGCCAAGTCGCAGGCAGGCGCCGTCCGATCGCTTGCGCCCGAAAGGCCGCTCGAGGATGCGACGATCGAGGCCTGCAACCACATCGTCGCGCTGCTTGGGCCGGAGCCGTACATTGCCGCCCTCGAAGCCGGCGCGGACATCGTGCTGGCAGGAAGGACTACCGACACGGCGGTGCTCGCCGCCGTTCCGCTCATGCGCGGCGCGCCCGCCGGGCCGGCCTGGCACGCGGCCAAGATCGCCGAGTGCGGGGGTCTGTGCACAGTCAACCCCAGCTGGCCAGGGGTTATGATGAGCGTCGACGCCGGGGGGTTTGTCATCGCCCCGCTTGCGGCGTCCAACCGCTGCACGCCGGACACGGTCTCGGCGCACATGCTCTACGAGAACAGCGACCCGTTCCGGCTCGTCGAGCCCGGTGGGGTGCTCGACGTCACCGATGCGCGTTACGAGGCGCTCGACGATCGCGCGGTGCGCGTGACCGGCTCGCGGTGGACGCCCGGCCCCTACACCATGAAGCTCGAGGGCGCCGGCGGCGGCCCGTTCCAGACCGTCATGCTGGTCGGCATCGAGGACCCGGCGGTCCTGGCCGACGTGGACGCGTTCGTCGCGCGGATGTGGCGCGCGCTGAGCGGGCGAGTGCGCAGGGCCCTGGGCGAGGCGACGGCCGAGCGCATCGACATCTCGCTTCGGCCCTACGGCTGGAATGCGGTCTCCGGGCTCGCCCCGGCGCCGGGGTCTGCGCCCCCGCGGGAGATCGGCCTGATGTTCGTGGCCACCGCGCCGACCCAGTCGCTGGCGACCGAGGCGGCGAAGGTCTGCAACCCGACCTTCTTCCACCTCCCGGTCAGCGACGGCCGGGAACTGCCGAGCTACGCCTTCCCGTTCTCGCCGGCCGAGATCGAGCGCGGCCAGGTGTTCGAGTTCCACCTGAACCATGTCGTCGAGACCTCGAGCCCGTTCGAACTGGTGCGCACCCGTTGGGTCGGGGCGCCGGCCGGGAGCCGCATCGATGCCTAGGCTCGGAGATGTCTGCCGTCACATCCGCTCGAAGAACGCCGGCCCGTTCTGGGTGACCATCGACCTGTTCTTCGACGGGCCGCAGTCCTATTTGGCCTGGCGCGACGACCCCGCGATCGGGGCGACGGCGATCGCCGAGCTTTACGGCGCCGATGCGGCGCTGGTGAGGCGCTATGCGGTCGACAGCCTGAACGTGGTCAAGCTCTCGCTGCCCCGCAGGCAGCCGCAAGGCGGCGTGCTCGAACGCGACATGCACAGCGGCCAACAATACATTCCACTGCTGCAAGTGGAGCTGGGTCGCGTCGCGTAACGAAGCCGCCGGGTCCGCTTTCCACGCTGAGCGGATGTCGGGACGGTCCGCTTCGGGTGGCGTTAGGCTGATCGCCTGGCCGCGACTCGAACGCTCGCGACGCGCCCGTGCGCGGCCGCGACGACCTCCTGCAACACCTCGTCCGCCGGCCTTCGTGCGGCGGCGGCGATCGTATCCAGCAATGTCGGCAGGGCGTCGGTGACGAGGGCCCGCACCTGGTCATCGTCGTAGACGAGGCGGCCGACGATCTCGATCTCGACAAGCCCGCCCGCTCGCGCGGCGGCAAGGTAGTCCGGTTCGGGCAAGGCGCCGGCGATGCAGGCCGCTCGCAGGTTGGGATCGTCGCGGAACCAGCTCGGCAGCCCATCGGCGACGATGTCGCTCACCAGCATGCGGCCGCCCGGCTTCAGCACGCGATGAATCTGGGCGAAGACGGCCCGCTTGTCCGGCGAAAGGTTGATGACGCAGTTGGAGATCACCCAATCCGCGCTCGCTGTCTCGATCGGCAGCTCTTCTATGACCCCCTGCCGCAGCTCGACATTGCCAACCCCAGCGCGGGTCATGTTATCGCGGGCGCGGGCCAGCATGACCTCGGAGATGTCGACACCGATCACGGTTCCAGTCGGCCCGACAGCGCGGGCCGCGATCAGAAGGTCGAGACCGACGCCCGATCCCAAGTCCACGACCGTCTGACCGGGCGAGACTTGCGCGAAGGCGACCGGATTTCCGCAGCCGAAGCTGTTCAGGGCGGCGTCGTTGGGCATCCCGCACAGGTCAGCCTCCGAGTAGCCGGCAGCCGCCGCAAAGGCGTTCGGCGATGCTCCGCAGCAGCCAGGCGCCGCGCCTTTCAGCGCCCTTTCGTAGAACTTCGCGGCCTCGAGACGGACGTCTTTCGAGCCGGTCATCCGACGCGCTCCAGGTGCATATAGGCACGATCATGCATATGACGGGGCGCGATCCGGGTCAATCGAAGCGGGCGGGCTGCAAGCGCAACGGGCAGGCTTCGGCCATGGCGCCCTCCAAGAGACGCGTCGTCGCCAGAATGGCTTCCAGCCGCGTCGCCACGGCGCTCACATTGATCTGGTAGACGACGCGACGGCCATCGCGCTCGGCGGTCACGATGTCGGCCGCAGCGAGCTGCTGGAGATGCCGGGCGATCACCGAGCGGTCCTGCGGCAGGCGTTCTGCAATCGTCCCGATGTCCGCGCAGCCGAGGAGGATCAGCTCGCGAAGCACGGCGATGCGCGCGGGTTCGCACAGCGCCTTGAAGAAAGCCGTGTCGAACACCGCCACGCACTCCTGCGCCGCCGCTTCCAGCGAATGCGCCATTTCACCTTGCCTGCCTTCTTGCTTGCCCACCCCCTTGTATCGCCGTTGGCCGAGGACCGGAACTTGACCGCCCTATTCCGTGCATTATCGTGCATATATGCATATTTGGAGTAAGCGATGAGAGCCCTCGTGGTCGTTGCGCTCGCCGTGGGCGCGCTGGCGCTCGCCTGGGCCGGCATGGCGGCTGACGCGGGCATGTTCATACCGCATGACGGCCGCCTGGCCGTGCAGCCGGGCGAGTTCACGGCCGGCGTCTTTGCGAGCCGCAAGAAGCTCGTCGAGGTGAACGGGCGACAGATCGCCTACGTCGACATGGGCCAGGGCGAGCCCATCATCCTGCTGCACGGCTGTCCATTCAGTACCTACGAGTGGCGCTATGTCCTTCCCGCGCTCGCCACACGCTATCGGGTGATCGCGCCCGATCTGATCGGCCTTGGCGACACACCTGTCCGTCTGGATGACGACTACCGCCTGCCACAGGACGTGGAGATGGTGCGTGGGTTGATGGACCGGCTGGGCCTGAGGTCGGCGCGCTTCATCGGCCACGATCACGGCGGCGCCGTGGTGCAGCTCCTGATGCAGCGCGACCCCGACCGGATCAGGATGGCGATCCTGACCAACGTCGAGGCTTACGATCAGTGGCCGAGCAAGCCCGAGACGCCTGACGTGCGCCTGGTCGTCAATCCGGTCACGAGCCCGCTGCTTTACGAGGCGATCAAGCTGAGAGCGGTCCAGCGCGACCTGTTTCGCATCGCCGTTTATAAGCCCTCCACGCTGACGGACGAGATGCTCGATGCGTTCGTGAAGCCGCTCGCGGGCGATGGCCTTAGGTGGCAGCGCACCCGGCGCTTCTTCGCCTGGCAGCTCGACCCAACGCACAACCGGCTGACGCTCGACGCCGTCCCCGCCATGCGCCGCTTTGACCGACCCGTGCTTATCGTCTGGGGAGAGCACGATACCAACTTCGGACCGGACATCGCCCGCCGACTTGCGAGGGACATTCCTGGGGTTGCGGGTATCCGCTGGATGACTGCTTCGGCGCACCTGCCGATGCTGGAGGAGCCGGCGACCTACAGCGCGGTAGCGATGCGGTTTTTCCAATCCGGAACGGCGACGCCGGACGAGCAGGCCGCCCTCGCCAACGCCAGAGGGCATTGAGCGCCCTGTTGTCCGTCGCGGTCGCGCCGACGCCGGACACGACGCTGATCGCGGGGATCGTGATTCCGGCGACCTCGCCGGTCTTCCTGGGTCTCGTCGCCGCGCACGCCTTGTCGGCCCCTCGCGGCGGTCATCCTTGGCGCGGCGGCGATGCTGAGCCGCAAGGGACCCGGTCGGCATCCGCTCTTTGGAACGACCTACTACTGGGGCCTCGGCGCGGCGGTCGGCTTCGAGCTCGTGCTCGCCGGCATGCGCTGGGAGGAGGATTGGCCGCTCGCGCTGCTGGGCGCGCTGGCATTCATCGCTGCGTCCGTGGCTCGTGAAGCGCGGCGGGGTGTTTGGCGCGGCTGGATCCCGTGGCGCGTCGGCGGCATGGCCGCGTCCTACATCCTCATGCTGACGGCGTTCTACGTCGACAACGGGAAGAACCTGCCGATCTGGCGAGACTTGCCGACGATCGCCTACTGGCTGTTTCCGACGGTGGTTGGCGGACCCATCGCGCTATCGGCCATGGGGCGTCATCGCGGCTGGAACCGCAGTATCGCGACGGCGGGCGAGGGAGCCGAGACCGGACACTGCGCTTCCCCGGAGGCGGACCGGCGCCGGCACGAGCTTCCTACGGTCCGGTGATCAGCCGCGCGCCCCGGTCATAGGTGAGGTAGCTCCACAGCCAGTCGAGGGCGACAAAGAACCGGGCCCGCAGCCCGATCAGGAAGTAGATGTGGACGAAGCCCCAGAAAAGCCAACCCGGCAGTCCGGTGAGGCGCACGGGGCCGACCCGCACCACCGCCGCCCCGCGGCCGATGGTGGCGAGATCGCCGGCATGTCGGTAGCGGAAGGGTGGCCGGGCCGCGCGGCCGGCGAGGCGCGCGGCGATCAGGCGGCCGACATAGGCGCCCATCTGCTTCGCCGCCGGGGCGATGCCGGGCGCTTGCGCGCCGGCCGTGACCGCCGCCGCGCCATCGCCGATGACGAAAATGTCCGGATGGCCGGCCAGCGCGAGATCGGGGCCGACGATCGCCCGGCCGGCGCGATCGTGCTCGGCGGGAAGCCCGGCGATCAGGGGCGTCGCCTGCACGCCGGCCGCCCACAGGACGGTCGACGCCTCGATCCGGCCGTGCTCGAGGCTCACCCCGCCGGCGTCGATCGCGGTGACCCGCGCGCCGCACATCACCTCCACGCCATCGCGCTTCAGACGCCGGACGGCGTAGGCGGAGAGGTCCGCCGGGAAGGTCGGAAGGATGCGCGGGCCGGCCTCCGCCAGCACGATGCGCGCGGCGGCGGGGTCGATGTGGCGGAACTCGCTGCGAAGCGCATCTCGGGCGATCTCCGCGATGGCGCCGGCCAGCTCGACACCGGTCGGCCCGCCACCCACCACCACAAAGGTGGTCAGCATCGGCGCGGCGCTCCTCCCCGCCAGCTCCGCGTGCTCGAAGGCGACCAGGATCCGTCTGCGGATGGAAAGAGCGTCCTCCAGGGTCTTCAGCCCCGGCGCGGCGGCGGCCCAGTCGTCGTGACCGAAGTAGGAATCGGCGGCGCCGGCGGCGATGACCAGCTGGTCGTAGCCGATCGGCCCCTCGTCGGTGAGCAGCCGGCGGTTGGCGGTATCGACTCCCTGCGCCCGGGCCAGGAGCACGCGCGCGTTCGCCTGGGTCTTCAGCAGATGCCGGATCGGCCACGCCACCTCGGCCGGCGACAGGGCCGCCGTCGCCACCTGATACAGCAAGGGCTGGAAGGTGTGGTGGTTGCGGGCGTCGACAACGATCACCTCGACCGAGGCATGCGCCAGGGCGCGCGCCGCCGCCAGCCCGCCAAAACCGGCGCCGACGATCACCACGCGGGGACGAGTCGCTTCCATGTCTCCTGGTTAGAGCCATTTCGCGCCGCCGAAAGGGGCGCCGTCCCCCGCGGCGTTCGGCTCACGTCTTCTGCCGGCGGCGCTGGAGGCGCCCAGGCGCCAGGGGCCCGCCTAGGCTATTGACCGCCCGCGAGCGCGTGGCAAGCGACGCCGCCATCGCCCCCAGTTCTTCTCGTGAGCGAGTGAGGAGCGCCGACGCCTCGACAGCTCAGTCCGCGAAGAAGCCCTCGTCGATGGCTTTGATCTCGACCGTGTCGCGAACCACGACGCCGACGCCGTGGCGGACCATCAGCTCCGCGAGGCGTTCACCATCGATCGTCACCAGATGGATTGTGGATGATGCGACGTGGGCCAGTGGTCACCCTCACCATTTGACCCTGAGCTCGGCATAGAAGGCGCGCGGCGCGCCGATGGCGCCAATGTTCACGCACGTCGGACAGCCGGGATAGTTCGAGGCGCCGCCGAAGAAGAGCGGGAAGTATTCGGTCCAGTACTTGGCGTCGAAGAGATTGGCGACGCGGAACGACAGCTCCCAACGGCCGCTTTCGGGCCCGATCGCGGCGCGGGCGCTCCCCATCCAGTAGGCTGGCTCCTCGTAACCCGGCGTATTCGGCAGATCCCACCAGAAGCCGCTGGTGTACTGGGTTTCGGCGTCGAGCTTGAGCTGCAAGTTCCTTCCGATCGAGTGGACGTAATCCGCCCCCAGATTGCCGGTGAATCCCGGCGAGTTGGGAATGACGTTGCCATCGATCGGGACGCCGAAGGCCGCGGCATGCGTCCACCGCGCGCTCAAGGTCCCGAAGGAGCCGCTCAAGGTCAGGTCGCGCGTGGCGCGGAAGTCGACGCTCCCTTCGATCCCGTAGGTGCGCGAATCGCCGATGTTGCTGATCAGCGTCACCAGCCCGCCCTCGGCGGGGATGAACTGATTGGTCTCGAGTTGGTGCTTCTTGTCGATGACGTAGAAGCCCGCGAGCTCGTATTCGAGCCGACGGTCGAAGGCGTAGCCCTTGGTCCCGACCTCGAAGCTGTACGAGCGCTGCGCCTGGAAGGGGATCGGGGCGGTGGAGACGGCGTTGACGTTTCCCGGCTCCATGCCCTCGGCGAAGTTGGCGTAGATGATGCCGTCGTTGGGCAGGGCATAGGAGATCGTCACCTTGGGCAGGATCGCCTTCGAGGTGATCTGGCCGATCCGGTTAGGAAGGCCGCCGGCCTCCACGAAGATGGTGGCGCGCGCCTTGGTCTCCGTAAGACGCACGCCACCGCCGAGCGTGAGCTTGCCGATGTGCCAGTTGGCGGTGCCGAAGGCGGCGATGTCGGTCCGGCGCGTGTCGAAGTCGTTGACCACGGTGGTGTCTAGGGGCGGCGGATAGTTCTGCACCGCGTTCTGGTTGAGTAGGATGTTCTGGATGATGTCGCCGTAGACGCCCGCCAGCCAGTCCACCCGCCCGCCCGTGGGTGAGGTGAGGCGGATCTCCTGGCTCGCCACCTCGGTGGGCCGATTGCCCGGCAGGGTGAGGAGGATCTGGCCCGGAACGCCGGGCGGGGTGAAGGAGATGTCGACGTCTTGGGCGTACTGGGCCTTGGTGTAGGCTGAGATCGAGGTCAGCTCGTAGCCGCCGAAGCGCTTGTCCAGCTTCAGCACCACGCCCCAGGTGGAGCGCTTGTTGTACGTTGGCTCGAAGAGCGGGTTGTCGTAGGTGAAATCGGTGATCGAAGAAACGGCGGTGTACTCGTCCGCGCCGTTGTCGATGTACGAGTGGCGCAGAGTCAGCAGCGCATCGAAGCTCGGCGTCGGCGTCCATAGCGCCATCGCCCGCACGCCCCAGTCTCTCGATGGATTGCCGTCGACGCCCAGCTCCTTGTTGGTGATCCAGCCGTGGTTCTGGGCGGTATAGGCCGAGACCCGCAGCGCCAGCTTGTCCGGGATGAGGGTCAGGTTCTGCGCCAGGAAGGCGTTGACGGTGCTGAAGCTCCCGCCTTCGATTGAACCCTCCCCGGACCAGTCGAATTGCGGCAGCTTGGCGTGATAGATGATCTCGCCGCCGATGGCGCTGCCACCGTAGAGCGTCCCCTGCGGCCCTTTGAGCACTTCGATGCGGTCGATGTCCTCGATGCGCAGCGATTGGTCGGTGAAGTTCGGCGCGTCGTCGATGGTGAAGCCGACGCCCAGCACGTCGCCGTAGGCGCCCACGCCGCGGATGACGACGTCCGTGGTCAAGTCCTGGCGGGTGTTGAGTTGCAAGTTCGGGGTCTGGCGGCTGATATCTTCCTGGTCCTCGATGCCGTGCGCCGCGATCGCCGCCGAGGTGAGAGCCGATACTGACTCGGGAATGCTGGTCAGGGTCTCGCTGCGCTTGCGCGCTGTCACCACCAGCTCGCCGACGGTCTGGGCGCCCTGCGCCGAGGGCGCCTGCTGCGGCTGCGCGGCCTGGGCGAGGGCCGGGCCTTGAGAGAGCAGAGCCAGCGCCAGCGACAAGCCGCCCGCGGCAACGGCGCGAGGATCGATCCTGGCCCTCATCGGCCCCCTCCCGGACGTTCGCGGCGTTGTCAGTGTCGGCGCAGCTCCTGGAAGCCACGCCGCGCCGCGGTTCGTCTCATTGTTGGTTGAGACGGATGATACGCTACACGAATGATCCGTCAAGCGGACTATCCGTCCTCCCTAACCAGGAGCGGAGAGGGAACCACTCCGCCCCGCGCGTGATCGGGGCGGAGTGGCGGCGGGGCCGGTGAGGGGGCGCCGGCTCCGTTACTGCACGGCCGCCCGCTCCGGATTGACGAGGTCGGGAACGGTCCAGCCGGAAAGGTCGTACTCGGCCATGCATTGGTCGGCGAAACCCTTGAGCTGATCAGCCCGGCCGGTGACCTGAGCCACGACGTAAGGGTCGACCCTTTGCTGCTCGAAGCTGCCCGAGTAGTTCATCTCGTAGAGCTCGTGGCGGGCGGCGAACTCCGAGGCGATGGCGTCCCAGAGCAGCTTCATCGTCTTTACCCGCTGGACCGCGTCCACCCCGTTGGACCCGCGCACGTACTTGTCGAGATAGGGCCGCAGCTGCGGATTGCCGAAGTCGTCGGCCGTCGAGGGCAGGTAGATGAGGCCGCTGGCGATGATCTTTTCCACAAGATTGCGGACGCGGCTGTAGGCGTCGGCCGCCAACACCCGGTAGGCGAGCGCCGATTCCACGTTCGGAAGCACATAGCCGTGCGCCCACGGTTCGGCCGAGTTGGCCATGGCGTCGGAAAACGCCCACATGGCGTGCCTCAGGCCGATCACCTCGCCTACGGCCGCCTGCACGCCGCGGAAATCCTTGGTGCCGGTGAGCTCGACCGCCTTCAGGAAGAGGCCGGTGATGAAATCGAGCTTGACCGCCAGGCGCGTGCAGCCGTGCAGCAGCGTCCGGCCCAGGAATCCCGACTGGGTGATGAACTTGTTCGACGTCTCGACGTCGTACATCAGCACGTCCTCCCAGGGGACGAGCACCTTGTCGAAGATCAGGATCGAGTCATTCTCGTCCATCCGGCTCGACAGTGGCGCGTCGAACGGGCTGGCGGTCACGGCCGCGTCGTACTCGTAGGAGCGGCGGCAGATCAGCTTCACGCCCGGCGCCCCGGTCGGCACCATGAAGATCGGCGAAAAGCGCTTCTGCTGGTGGACGACGTTGTAGTGGGCGACGAAGGTGTACTGCGTTACCGCAGCTCCGGTCGCCACCACCTTGGCGCCGCTGATGATCAGCCCCGCGTCGGTCTCCTTCTCGACGCGCACGAAGATGTCGGACTGTTCGTTCGGCAGGTTGCGGTCCACCGGGGGATGGACGATGGCGTGGTTGATGAAAGGCACCCGCCGGCGGGCGATGTCGTACCAGCGGTCGGCGTTGGGCTGGTATTCGCCGTAGAGCCCGCGGTTGGCGGCCAGCGTCCCGACCCAGGCGGCCTTGTAGTCCGGCGTGCGCCCCATCCAGCCGTAGGTCTGGCGCGCCCAGTAGGCGACCGCGTCGCGGCCCTTCACCTGCTCCTCGGCGGTGCGCGGCGCCTGGAAATAGCGGTGGGTGCGGATGCCCGAGCCGTCGTCCATCTCGATCGTCATCACCTCGCGGCTCTTGGGATCGTGGAGGGCGTCGTAGAGGCGGGCGTACATCCTCGCCGAGTTGCGGAAGGCCGGGTGGTCGACGACGTCCTTCACCCGCTCGCCGTGGATCCACACCTCGCGGTCGTCGCGCAGGCTATCGAGGTACTGCTTGCCGGTGTACGGGCCCTCGACATTCTTCGCCGCCGCCGGCGCCGCCTTCTCAGTCGCAGCCTCTTGCGCCGCCATGCTCGGTTCTCCCCATCGTGGCGGTCAATGATGCGCTACACGAACTATCTGTCAAGTGGACCATCCTTCCCGGCCATGCGGGAGGACGCCATCGGGGGCGGAGCGGGGGCGCCCCTACCGCGACGGCGCGCGGATGTGCGGCGGCGCCTTCTTGGCCGCCTCGGGCTCGAGCACGCCCAGCCGGGATTTGGTGCTGACCCACAGCTTGGTCAGCACCCGGTCGAGGTCGCGCCGGTCCTTGTCGTCGAGGCCGTTGGCGAGGTCAACGCAGCCTTCCCAGAGCGCCGGGCCGGAGCGTCGCAAGAGTGTGCGCCCGGCGTCGGTCAGGAAGGCCTGGATGCGGCGCCGGTCGGCCGGGTGGTTCGAACGCCTGATCAGCCCGCGCTGCTCCAGCCAGTCGAGGATGCCGGTCACGGTCGTCCGCTGCACCCCGAGGTACTCGGCGATCCCCGAAGGGCTGAGCAGCTCCTCACCCAGCTCTTTCGCTTCGGCCAGGGCGATGAGGATGAGCACGTCGAGCTTCTTCTCGGAGATCCTGTGCTTGAACAGATAGGTGTCTATGAAGGCTTGCAGGTCGTCCGCCAGCCAGACCAGCAGCAGTCCCAGCCGCCCCTTGTCGGTAGTGAGCCCATTCTTGTCCCTGCGGCTCAGAAGTTCGACATAGGGCTTCAGCGCCTCGGGCGCGGTATGCGGAATCTCGAAGTGATCGCTCCCCATGCCCGCCGACTCGGTCATCCTTCCCCCTCCGCCCGCATTACCGCCCCCTCGCTTGTTTCAAAAGGCGGCGATCACCACACGCACGGGTCTTCGACCCAGCGATCCTTCTCGAGGGCGCAGTAGCCGCCGTCGTAGAAGACGAGCGGCTGGCCGGGCCGGGCCTCCAGACGTCGCACCTTGCCGATGAAGAGCACGTGGTCGCCGCAGTCGTGCGCCGTCTCGACGTCGGCCGCGATCGCCGCCAGGGCGCTCTCGAGCACCGGCACGTCAGCCATCAGGCGGAATTCCGGCGCCAGCTTGTGCTGCGGCTGGCCCGCAAAATGTCGGCTGTGCGTTTCATGGTCGTCGGCCAGCACGCTGACTCCGAAGAGGCCGCTTTCGCGCACCAGACCGGCCAGCCGGGCGCTGCGACTGATCGAGACCACAACCAGGGGCGGCGACATTGACCCCGACATGAAAGCGTTGGCGGTCATGCCATGGATCCGGCCCTGCCAGGGCGTCGTCACTACCACCACCCCGGTGGCAAATCGCCCGAGCGCGCGGCGATAGATCCAGCCT
This sequence comes from Caulobacteraceae bacterium, assembly GCA_035946795.1. Taxonomy (GTDB): domain Bacteria; phylum Pseudomonadota; class Alphaproteobacteria; order Caulobacterales; family Caulobacteraceae; genus Acaudatibacter. The sequence continues at coordinate 59,431 of DASYYX010000014.1, forward strand.
GCAGCGTCCGCCGGCGCGGCCCGCGCCATCGCTTCGACGGTGTCTGTCCCGGCCATATGGTTCGTATATCGGATAATTTGACTAACGCATCAACAGCGGAATAATCTCTAGCCGATGGGGGCCGTGGACCGCGACAAGGCAGGGGAGATCGCCGCAGCGCTGGAGGCCGCCGAGGCCAGCCGCACCCAAATCGGCCAGATTTCGCGCGCTATCCCCGACGTGTCCATCGCCGACGCCTACGCCATCCAGAAGGCATGGATCCAGGCCAAGCTCAAAGCCGGCGCCCGCGTCATCGGCCACAAGATCGGCCTCACCTCCCGCGCCATGCAGCGTTCGTCCAACATCGATGAGCCGGACTATGGCGTGCTCCTCGATGGCATGCGCTTTGCCGATGGCGGCGACATCCCCTTCGAGCGCTTCATCGTCCCGCGCGTCGAGGCTGAGCTGGCCTTCGTCCTCGAGCGGCCGCTGGAAGGCCCGTCCTGCACCCTCTTCGATGTTCTCGGGGCCGCAGCCTGGGTCGTTCCGGCCATCGAGATCATCGACGCCCGCATCGAGCAGGTCGACAAGGAGACGGGCGCGACCCGCAAGGTCCAGGACACCATCGCTGACAACGCCGCCTGCGCCGGGATCGTCCTGGGCGGCCGGCCGGTGCGGCCGCACGAGGTCGACCTGCGCTGGATCTGCGCCCTCCTTTTCCGCAACGCCGTCATCGAAGAATCGGGTGTCGCCGCTGCCGTGCTCAACCATCCCGCCCACGGTCCGGCCTGGCTCGCCAATAAGCTCCAAGCGCACGGCGAGAAGCTCGAGGCCGGCGAGGTCATCCTGGGCGGCTCCTTCATCGCCCCGGTGCGAGCGCAGAAGGGCGACGCTTTTCACGCCGACTACGGCCCGCTGGGCTCGATCGCCTTCCGCTTCGCGTGACCGCGCCCGGCTTGTCCCCGAACCCCTTCCTGGCCGCCATCCGCGCTGGCGAACGGCCGCAGATCGGCCTCTGGCTCGGCCTGGCCAGCCCGGTAACGGCCGAAATCTGCGCCGGCGCCGGTTTCGACTGGTTGTTGCTGGACGGCGAGCACGGCCCCAACGATGTCCCGCTCCTCCTTGGCCAGCTCCAGGCGATTGCGCCCTATGCCTCGCACCCGATCGGCCGTCTTCCAGAGGGCAGCGCATCTCTGATCAAGCAGTACCTCGACATCGGCTTCCAGACCTTGCTCGTTCCCATGATCGAGTCGGCCGAGGCCGCGGCGCAGGTCGGCCGCGCCGCCCGATATCCGCCGGCCGGCATGCGCGGCGTCGGCAGCGCCTTGGCGCGCGCCGCCCGCTGGAACCGCACCCCTGGGTACCTGGCCGCCGCCAACGCCGAAGTCTGCGTACTCGTTCAGGTCGAGACCGCCGCCGGCCTCGAGCGCCTCGACGACATCGCCGCCGTCGAAGGCGTCGATGGCGTCTTCATCGGTCCCTCGGATCTCGCCGCGGCCCTCGGCCATATCGGCGATGCCGCCCACCCCGAGGTCCGGCGTGAGGTCGAGGCGGCGGCCCGCCGCATCGCCGCCGCCGGCAAGCCCGCGGGCATCCTGGGAACCTCCCAGGACGCGGTGCGCGCCTACCTTGCCTTCGGCTACCGCTTCGCCGGGGTCGGCATTGACACCCTGCTGCTGCGCGACGCCGCCGACCGTCTGCGAAGCGCTTACGCGGATTGATACTGTTGACGGATTATCCGACAGACGGATATGAAATCCGATGGCGAGGGGAGCTGCGCACGGGAGGCGCCGATGCCCATCAAGGTCCTGGAATTCCACCATCACGCCGTCAGCATGCCCACCGGGCTGGTGGAGAAGATGGGCGACTTCTACCGTGACATCCTCGGCTTTTCTTCGGACGCCGGCCGCTGGGTGATCCCGGGCATCCCGGGCTACTTCTTCGACGTCCCCAATGACATCCAGATCCACCTCCTGGGCAGCGACGGGCAGTCGCCCTATTCCCAAGGCTTTGGCCGTGATCCGGTTGAGAATCACATGGCGCTCGCCGTGGAGGACGTGGTCGAGGCCGAGAGGTTCCTCACCGAGAACAAGATCGACTTCTTCAAGCTCGAGAACGTCGCCGCCCCGCAGCTGCAACAGCTCTTCCTGCGCGATCCGGCCGGCCATCTCATCGAGTTGCACCAGATCGGCCATTGTCGCTGCAAGGCCTCGGACCGGCCGGCGCCTGGCGCCGGTCCCAAAGAGGCGCCGGGTACCTCGCCCGCCGCCGCTTGAAAGACGCCCGGTGCGGAGCCGCGCTGACGCCCGGTTCCCGCTCGCGGTGGGACCGGGCTAGGACGCGCGCATGCGCTTCGACTTCGCTCACCTGGGGGTCCTGGACCACTACAAGCTCATGACCTCGACGATCGTGCCGCGGCCGATCGCCTGGGTCGTTTCGAGGAGCGCTGTCGGAACAATCAACATCGCTCCGTTTTCCTTCTTCAACATGTTCTCGGGCGTTCCACCGCTCGTGTGCATCGGTGTCGGCAGCCGAGGCCCGGGCGCGCGCAAGGACTCGGCCCGCAACATCTCCGAGACCGGCGAGTTCGTGATCTGCCTCGTCACCGAAGCGCTTTCCGAGGTGATGAACTTCACCGCCATCGACTTCCCCGGCGAGGTCGACGAGGCGGCGGCCAGCGGCCTCGAGCTGGCCCCTTCCGGCCTGGCCTCCACCCCACGCATCGCCGCCAGCCCGGTCGCCTTCGAGTGTCGGCGCTACATGACCATCGAGGTGGGCGACGCGCGCTCGATCATCGTGGGCGAAGTGCTGGCGATGGAGATCGCCGACCGCTTCGTCGACCCGAAGAAGCTCTACGTCGACACCCCCGCCCTGCGCCTTATTGGCCGCATGCATGGCGGCGACGGCTACGTTCGGCTGACGGACCTCTTCAAGATGCCGCGCCTGCCGCTCCCGGATGCGTCCCCGGCCGCCACCGAGGCGGCGCGCAGCGTGCCGGCCGAGGCGCCGGGCGCGGTGGGGGAGGAAGGGGCCGCAGCTCCTGGCCGCATGTCCAGCTGACCCCTGCACAACTCAGTCCGCGAAGAATCCCTCGTCGATGGCCTTGATCTCGACCGTGTCGCGAACCACCACGCCGACGCCGTGGCGGACCATCAGTTCCGCCAGGCGCTCGCCATCGATCGTCACCACGTGAATCGTGGATGACGCGACGTGGGTCAGGGCCTGCCTGCTGAAGGTTGAAGCGGTGACGAACAGCCCCTTGCTCGCCCGCTTGATGTTCAGCGCTCCGATGAAGCTGTTGATCGTGTCCGGGCCTACCGGCGTCTCGCGATAGCGCTTGGCTTGGATGTAGACGCGATCAAGCCCGAGCGGGTCCTGGTTGATGACGCCGTCGACCCCGCCGTCGCCAGAGCCGCCTAATGCCTGCGCCAGCTCATCCCGGCCCTGCCCGTAGCCCATGCGCACGAGCAGGGTGATGATCAGGTCCTCGAACTCGCCCGGGTCCATCTGCTTGACCCGGTCGAGCACCTCTAGCTTGAGCTTGGCGTCGAGCCCGCGGCGTCCGGCGTCGATGAGGTCCTCGGGCGTCTGTTCACGAACGAACTCCAGCTGTGGAGCGCGGTCGGGTTCGGACTGGCTCTTCGCCGGGCGCAAGAATGTCGCGAACTCGGGATAGCGGGCCAGCACCCCGTTATCGATCCGGGCCGGCGAACTCGCCAGAAGAGCCCGGCCGCGGGCGGTGACCTGGAACAGCCCCCGTTTCGTGGGCTCCAGCAGTCCGGCGCGCTGCATGTAGAACTTCGCCCAGTGGAGTCGATTGTGGAACACCCCCTGGCGCCCGCTCGGCAGCCGCTGGGCCAACTCCTCCGGCGTCAGCCTGAACTCCGCCGCCAACGGCGCTTGCAATTCCAGCACGCCTAGCGGCCGCGCCGCATCGGCGGCCGCCCTGAGCAGCGGGAGCATCAAGGTCTGGTAGTCAGGGATACTCACGAGCCCCTCCCCCCGAAACCGTCCGGCCAGCGGACGCAAGAGGTCAGGTATACCCAAAGACCCGAAGGACCCAGTCGGGCGGAGGGGCGCGCGCTGTCACTTTGGTTCGGCGATCCACGCCGGAAGGCTTTGATGTTAGATGGCTGAGGTCTGGGCTGAGGCAAAATGCCGACCGTCGAACAGCAGCGTACCCGTACCGAGGCTTACCTCGATCGCGTGCTCCGGCGCCTATGGGCTTGGGCAGACGAACATCACGGGGGCGAACTCGAACCTATGCCGGGGGGCTTCGCGACCGCTGCCGACATGCGAAAGCGCCACCCGCCTGTGCTCAAACCCGAGTTCGCGGACTTGAACGTTGTCGTCACCGGGCACGCCGGCGCGGCGAAGGAGATACGCCAGGCGATCACGAAGCCTCGTCGCCACCAATGGTATCGCAGCCTCCGTAGCTCCCAGGCCTTAGCCCAGAGCGTTTTCGGCGCCATCAAGGTCTGTGGCCGGCTCGATCTTCTATCAGGCGTCACGGCCGAGTGCGGCCGTCTTGCGTTCTTTGATGATCATCGCGGCTGGTCTCTAGGATGCGAGGAGCCAATCAGAACCCTGGGCGAACCTGCACGGAGCAGGACCAGCATCGATGTCATGCTGTCCGGCCCTGGTGGCGCGCGCGTTGCCGTCGAGTGCAAGTTCACAGAGAGCGAGTTCGGACGCTGCTCGAGGCCGCGCCTCCGGCCAAAAGATCCAGGCTACGCAGCACAGCGATGCGACGGGTGCTACCACGCCCAAGCCGGCCGCGCTGAGCGTTGCGCTTTGACCGCCGCTAATATCCGGTACTGGGATTACCTTCCCAGCTTGTTCGCGTGGCCGAAGGACGCCGACCTCTCCCCGTGCACGTTCGGCAGGACCTACCAATTGGCGCGCAACGCGCTGGCGGCCACCGTAATGCCCGACGGAACCGTCGATCGCGATCGCGGCCACGTCCTTGTCGTTTACGACGCCAACAATCCAGAGTTTCAGGCGGGCGGGACGGCGCAGGCCCAGTTTGATGAGGCAAGCGCCGCCTGCCTCGAGTCGGGGCTTTTGCGGCGGTTGAGCTGGCAGCGATTAATGGCGCCCATGGCCCGCGACGCAGCGCTCGGGCCGCTCGTGGACAAGTTGCACGCTAAGTACGGCTTCGATCCTACGTAGGCGGGGCAATTGACCCGCGCCCGCCTATCAATTGGAGGTTTTTGTCGAACTCGAGCGCCCTGGCCGCGAGCTCCACGATTCGACTTAGGGTGGGAGCGCCTTCCCATGCCACCAGAGTTTGTCGGGTCACCCCAAGTTCGCGAGCGAGATCGTCCTGCCGGTAGCCGTTCCGATGACGCCACTCGCGAAGCCAGCGTCCGTCATGATTGGACATCATGACCCCGCTCAATTTCGGCGCTGAACCCCCAGCCCTTAACGGCCAACCGGAACCATCTCCGAACTACGGCCGGCCAGGTCCCGTGCCGGCTGGCACCCTCACCATCTCCGGCAATGTCAGCTTTCTTGACGTCAGTTTTGTTTACATCAAACCGCTTTGTCACGCTGATCGCCTTCGGTGTCCGAGAGAGTCGGCCGCATTCTTGGCGAGCGCGGTGAACAAATCACTAATAGAGTTCGGTACCCTCTCTAGCGGACGCGAGAGAAAGCTGACCTTCGGCAGACCCCTGTGTGCTCCAGCCGCCGACGCGATCAGAGCAGGCGCTGCTGTACGGTCTCGTCCAACCTCAGCACGCCCAACATAAGCCATTGCTGCGGACGCTTCTTTACCGTTCCGAGCGCCAGCGCGACACCTCCGGCGACCGCATAGGCCTCCTCGTAAGTCGCCCTCAAATGGTTCAGGGCGCCTTTCTCACCGAGCCGACGCCTGAGATTGAAGAAGGCCGCGCTGCTTTCCCAATCGCTGCACGCCATGTCGTGCGCTCCGGCCGCGTCGTCGAAGGCGACCCGCAGGTCATAGGGGCACAGCTCCAGCTTGCTCAGCTCCGGGTCAAAAAGGCTCGTTTGCACCTGCGCTTCCGCGCGACGAGCGGCGTCGACCGCCTGCTCCTGCTGCGACCGACGCCGCCACTTAAAGCGAAGGCCGTCGGGCCGGACTAGCGTGAGGCTTTCACCTAGCTCCGCAGCTTCGGCGATCGACCTTCGGAAGAGCGGATCGAAGAAGCCCGCCCGCTCCGCCTTCGGCATGGACCGTACTTTTCTTAGCGTCGCCTCATCTATGCGACGGCTTTCTCGGCGATTGTCGTCGCTGGGCGAGTGCGGACGGTAGGTGATGACGTCCCAACGGTCGAACTTCGCATCGCCGTCCAGGTGTCGAAACCGAATAGGGTAAAGCCGGCGCCACTCACCGGTGGTGGTGACGCCGGCACAGCAGACCGTCTCGCCATACTTCTGGCTAGCCTGCGGCCACGCCTTCACCAAGACGATCGTTTGTTCCAGCTCGTCCACGCCGCGCCTCGTCGTCTACGCGAAGGTGAACGATTGTGAGATTCGCTGCACGTGCAACGTGAGCAGCGAGAATCGACCTATGACAAGCATCCGCGTCGCGCTCGTAGCAGAGCAATGCGATCGCGCAGGTGCCGGCCAAGCGTTCCAGGTCACGTAGCGCCGCGGCTGCCCGCGGTGTCTTCATATGTTCCGCAAATATCTCTCGAAAGAACTCGTACTGCCCTGCGCGGGCTGCTTCGCGGCCTGCCTTAGGATCGCCTAAGTCCCGAAGGTGGAGATACTCGCGGCCGTCGCTTCTTGACCGTTCCATAAGCGCCGATTTCGAGAAACCTTTGCGACGGCTGGCCGCCACGGCGCGGACGTCGACGAGCAACTCGACACCCGCGGCTCGGAGGGCGGCGTCGAACGCTTCGGGCATCGCACCCTCGTATCCAATCGTCGCGATCTGGCGCATGCCGGCTCCCCCTGTCTCAGACTCCTGTGGGGCTGAGCCGGTTAACGACAGCTTCGCGGCAACAAAGAGTCCGGTACGATCGAAAGAGGCCTACGCATCCGGCGTTCCTTTAGCGCCGACGCAGGTGAGGCAATGCCCGTTCTTTCCACCAGCCAAACGATTGCGTATTGACAAGCATCATTGCAGAATGCATATTGTAACTCATGCGCTCGACACCCAGCCCCCAGACCCTCCGCCGCCCCATCCCGCCATCGTACCGCACCCGGTCCGAACCGGCCCAAAGCGTGCCCGAATGTGCCCGTTTGCGCCCGTTTTGCGCCCTGCGGTACGCTCCGCGGTACACCCCCGAGAGTGGCTCAACCTGCGGTAAGTATGCAGAAAACAGCCGTCCTGAAGCGCCCGCCTGTACCGCGTCGGCTTGTTTTGCGTACCGCGCCTGAATGAGCGCCCTCGACAAGCCCAAGCGGGAGGCCTTCGCCCAGGCGCTGGCCCGGGGTCTGGGGGCCAGGGCGGCGGCGGGCGAGGCCGGCTACGTCAATACCCGCAAGGGACCCAGGCTTGCGCTTTGCGATGACATCTCCCGGCGCGTGCAGGAGATCCAGTCCGATCCGAGCGAGGCGGCCGAGCCGGAGGAGCCGGTGGACCTGCTGGAGCGGGTGATGAAGGGCGTCAACAAGGCTCTCAGTCTGAACTCGGCGAGCGGCTACGCCGCCGCTTTCAAGGGCTTCGAGCTGGCGGCGCGGTTGCAGGGCCGGCTCGGGCGCTCCACCGGGGCCGGGCCGGGCGAGACCGCCGACCCGTCCGCCGCGGCCGCTCACGAACTCGATCCGCGGGTGGTCGAGATGGACAAGCGCCTCACCGACGAGGAGTGGATGGCCAGGTACGGCCCCGCGCCGCCGATGCCCCCGGAGGACGAGATCTGATGCTCGCGGCGGCCGAACCGTGCCGGTTGGGTGCGGAAACGTGCGCCGGCGTGCCGGAACGTGCGGGAGCGTGCCCGGGCGTGCGAAAGCGTGCGGAAACGTGCGAAAACGTGCAGGAACGTGCCGGATCGTGCTCGAGTCGGCACGCATGGTCCGGCCGTAAGATACTGTAAATATTCATCTTGTTCCGGCCTACCGGGCTCGGGGCGCCCGATCCGACCCTGCCCCAGCCACCTAATGCGCCTCGATCCAGCCGGCGATGAGGTCGGCCACGGCCTCGCGGCGCGCCGGCGCATCCTCGAAGTAGTGGGCCCCGGGCGGCGTCTCCAGGCGCTTGTCGGCCGAGGCGAGGGCCTCGAAGATGGCCCTCCCGTCGCTGGGGAAGACGCCGGCGTCGTGGGTGCTCTGGATGACGAGGGCCGGGACGGTGACGTGCGGCAGATGCAGGGCGCCGCGGCACCGCGACGTCTCCAGGCTCCACATCGAAAGCCAGGTCCGCAGGGTGTTGGCGCGGCCGATGCCGAGCGGGCCGCGGTTGGCGCGCGCCGGATCGCCGGCGTAGCAGAGCGGCGTCTTGCGCTCGGAGGGATCGATGGCGCCGTCCATGAAGCGCAGGTCGGCCCAGGTGCGGAAGAGGGGAAAGATGCGGTCGGGAATGCCGGCCAGGGCGAGGCGCTCCAGCTCACCCTTGGCCCAGTCGGTGATGTGCTGGTTGCGCGCGATCTGCGCCGCCCGGTAGCGCGCGACGAAGTCCGCCGCGTACGGCGGCCCGTTGGCCGCATCGAAGGGATCCAGCGCCGGGTCGGTCTGCATCGGATCGGTCTCGTCGACCACCGAGGCGTCCATCCAGCTGGTCAGCACCTCGGGACGCCCCGGATGGGCGTTCAGGGAGACGAAGAGGTCGGCGGCCGGGAGCTCGGCCAGGGCCTCCGCGGTGCGCCCGCTGGCGTCGAGCCCCGCTCCGCCCCGGGTCGCGGTGGCCTGGTAGGCGCTCATCAGCGAGGCGCCGCCGGAATTGCCGAGGATGATCAGCCGCTCGGCCCCGGCCGCGCGCAGCCAGTCGGCGCCGGCGCCGATGTCGACCAGCGCCTGCTCCAGGTTGAACAGGTCCTCGGCGCCGCGATAGCGGGTGTTCCAGCCCAGGAAGCCGAAGCCGCGCGCCGCCATCAGCGGCCCCAGGTAATGCTCGGCGAAATCGACGTTGTAGTGGGTGGCGATCAGCGCCGTCTTCGGCCGCGCCCCGCGCGGGGTCCAGTAGAGGCCCTGGCACGGGTGGGCCCCGTGCCCGGCCACGGCCGAGGTCGCCGACGCCAGCCCGACGAACCGCGCCTCGACATCCTTCGTCATAGCTCCCCTCCCTTCACCCCCTCCACCGCGACTCTTCGCCCTTGCTGGCGCAAGGGCTCGGCGCGGTCCCCCTCCCCCGCTTTCGCGGTGGAGGAGCGAGGTTTTTCTTGCTCCTCCACCACGCGTCAGCGTGGGGGAGGGGGACCGGCCAAGCAGAGCGCAAGCGAGGCTTGGACGGTGGAGGGGGGTTCTTACGCCATCGCCGCGCTGAACATTGCAAGCACGTCCCCGAGTCTCTCTGGCGCGACCTTCAGGAGCTCCAGGGCGACGGCGCGCACCGGCGCCCGCGCCGCCTCGTCCGCCAGGTATTCGACCGGCGACTTGCCGTCGACGCGGGCGAGCAGCAGGCCCGGCAGCAGGGTCGCGGCGCGCATCTCGACGGTGTCGCGGGGCTCCCAGTCGACGCCGCCAAGATAGGCGGCGGCGAGCGCCGCGAAGCTCGCGGCCAGCTCGGCGCGGGCCTGCGGGACGACCGTCTGTTTCAGCAGCAGGTGGTTCAGGCAGAAGGCGAGGTCGAAGGCCGGGTCGCCCCAGGTCGCAGTCTCGGCGTCCAGGAACACCGGTCCGTCGGCGCCCATGAGGATGTTCTTGGGGCTGACATCGCCGTGGACGAGCGCCCGCTTCGTCCTCGCCGTGCGCGCGACGAGGTTGGCAAGGCGTCGCTTGACCGCCGGGTTCCGCCGCCCCGCCTCCAGCAGGTAGGCGTCCAGGCGCAGGGCGAAGAAGGCCGCGTCGTTGGCGAAGCGGGCGGGCAGCTGCGGGCGGCGGGCGGAGGCGGCGTGGAGGCGCGCCAGGCGCTCGCCGACGGCGCCGGCGAAGCTGGGGTCGACCTCGCCGGCGAGCAGCCGCCCCTTCCACAGCGGATAGCGCTCCGGCGCCAGCCACTCCATGGCGATGAGCCGGAGCTCGCGGTCGAGCGCCAGGGGCTGTGGCGCGCTCCCCGGCACGGCCTCGCGGGCGAATTCGAACCAGCGGTATTCGGCCTCGACCCGGCCGACGGGCGCGCGCCAGTCCGCCGCCACCCGCAGCTTCGCCAGCGGCCGCTTGACGCAGAAGCAGCGCCCGCCCGCCCTGACCTCCCAGGCGTCGCACGACACCCCGCCCGCCAGCTCTCTCCACTCCTGCTCCGCCCCGGGGGCCAAAAGCGCCACGAATTCTCTCCCCCCTTCGGGGGGAGGCCCGGCGAAGCCGGGAGGGGGGCGACGCCGTGCGCCGCCCGTGCTAACCCCGCCCCCTCCACCGCTTCGCGGTCCGCCTTCCCCAGAGGGGGAGGAGAGTTGAGCTTCTCTCCCTCCTTCGGGGGGAGCCCCGGCGAAGCCGGGAGGGGGGCTCTCTCGGCCTCGGTCCCTCAAGCGATCGCCGCCTCCCCATCGCGCGTGGCCATCAGGCGCCGGTCCGCCAGCGCCAGCACCGGCAGGATGAGGGCGTACACCCCGATCGAGGCGATCACCGTCAGGGTAAAGCCGCCGCGGGTGTCGTAGAGGCTGGCGCCCCACAGGTCCCCCAGGCGCGCGGCGGCGTAGAAGATCGCCCCCAGGATCAGCATCATCAGCGTCCCCTGCAGGCCCGCGGGGCAGGCGCGGATGGCGAGGTCGATGTAGGCCGCCGAGGCCAGGCCCCCCATCAGCCCCATGGGGATGGCGGCCAAAAGCGCCCCGCTCACCGAGTGGACGAAGAGCAGCGGCGCCATCTGGGGGATGGCGATCAGGGTGGCGATGACGATGAGGCGCGAGAGGCGAACGCGCCGGCACAGCCAGAAATAGGCGGCCAGGCTGGGGATGTTGGCGGCGTAGAAGAGGGCGTACCAGAGGCCGACGTCGGCGTCGCTGGCGTGCAGGGCGTCGGCGAGGTGGTAGGGCAGCACCGCCCCCATGGCCGGGGCGAAGTCCCACAGGGCCAGCATGATCAGCGGCGGGACGACCGGCCAGGCGCGCAGGAGCCGGCCGATGTCGGCGAGCGCGCTCATCGTTGGCCGCTGCGGCTCCTCGGCGAAGACGCGCTTGGGGCCAAGGGCGCCCAGGAGCGCGGCCAGGGCCATCAGGCCGGCGGCGGCCAGAAAGAGGGTGCGGGCCGCCGCGCCTGCCTGCTCGCCTTCCATGGCCCCCGAAAGCACCCCGCCCAGGGCATAGCCGGCCACCGCCGGGGCGCAGGTGGAGATGTTGACGATGGCGCTCGCCTCGCCGCTCACCGCCCGCGCCTGGCCGATCGAGGTGATGAGGCCATTGGCCGCCGCGCCGACGATCTGCAGCAGCGCCGTGGCCGCCAGCACGCCGACGAAGAGCGCGCCGTAGGTCGGCTCGACGAAGGCGAGGCCCGCGAAGATGGCCGCGGTGGCCGCGCCGAAGAGGGCGAGGTGGCCGCGGTCGCCGGCGCCGAGCGGGCTCCAGCGGTCGCGCAGGAAGCCGAAGGCGAAGGCGAGGTAGAGCGGCAGGCCGGTCCAGAAGTTGAACGCCGCCAGCTGGTGCGCCTGCAGGTGCAGGCGGTTCTTCATGAAGAAGGTCAGCGGCGTGGAGAGGAAGCCGCCCACCGGGGCGGCGAAGTTGAGGATGAGCAGGATCAGGCCGGCGTAGACGAAGACCTCGCCGCGCTCGGCGGCGGGCAGGGGAGCGGCGTCGGCGACGTCGGCAGCGGCTGCCTCGGCGCGCGCGGGCGCGCTCAAGGACGGGGGCCGCGGTTCAGCACCGCCCAGGCGCCCTCCGCCAAGACCTTCGTGCCGGTGTTGTCGGCGCTCGCCGGCCCGGCGCCGATGCCGTCCAGGTTGCGCTTGAAGACGCCCTGGCCGATCGAGGCCAGGCGGAACATCGAAAAGGCGAGGTAGAAGTCGAAATCCTCGATGCGCTCGCGGCCGGTGCGCTTGCAGTAGGCGGCGACGTACTCCGCTTCGGTGGGGATCCCCGTGGCGGCGTAGTCCACCCCGACGAGCGTCCCCCAGCTTTCCGAGACAGAATGGTAGAGGATGCAGTTGTAGGCGATGTCGGCCAGCGGATGGCCGAGGGTCGACAGCTCCCAGTCGAGCACCGCCACCACCTTCGGCTCGGTCAGGTGGAACATGACGTTCTCGGGCCGGTAGTCGCCGTGGACGATGGCGGTGGTCTCGTCCGCCGGGGCGCGGGCGGGCAGCGCCTCGATCAGCCGCTCCATGGCCTCGATGCGTTCGGTCTCGGCGCCGCGGTACTGGGTGGTCCAACGGCCGATCTGGCGGCCGAAGTAGTTGCCGGGCCGGCCGTAGTCGCCAAGGCCGATGGCGGCGTAATCGACCTGGTGCAGCCTGGCCAGAGTGGCGTTGAGATCGTCGTAGAGGGCGGCGCGCTCGGCCCGCTCCAGCCCCGGCATGCGGGCGTCGCGGAAGATCCGCCCCGGCTGGAAATCCATGACATAGAAGGCGGTGCCGATGACGGCCTCGTCCTGGCACAGAGCCCGCATCTTCGGGACCGGGAAGCCGACGCCGCCCAGCGCCTTCATCACCCGGTATTCGCGATCGACCTGGTGGGCGCTGGGCAGCAGCCGGCCGGGCGGCTTCTTGCGCATGACCAGGCGCTCGGCCCCGATCTCCAGCAGGAAGGTCGGGTTGGAGGCGCCGCGGCTGAACTGCTGAACCTTCAAGGGCCCCGTCGCGCCGTCGAGATTGTCCGTCAGCCAGCGGGCGAGCGCGGCCTCGTCGAAGCGATGGTTGACGCGCACATCGCCCACGGTGGGCTGGTCGGGCCGGGGCGCTTGCGCGACGCTTTCGGTGGCGCTCATGGCCGCCACTATTGCCCCGCCCCCGCCGCCCTTGGCAATGTGATGCTCCTCCCCCGCGTGCGGGGGCAAACGCTCTCCTCCCCCTTCTGGGGGAGGGGGACCGCGAAGCGGTGGAGGGGGATGGCCGCGCCCCCGGACTTGGAGGAAAGGCATGACCATCGATCCCTCGAGCTTCGAGACCGTCCTCTACGAGGCCGAGGGCGGCGTCGGCCGGATCACCCTGAACCGCCCCGAGCGCCGCAATGCCCTGAACCGCCGCGCCTACGCCGAGCTCGAGGCGGCGTTCCGCCATGTCCAGACCGACCCGGCCGCCGTCTGCGTCGTGGTCACCGGGACCGACCCGGCCTTCTGCTCGGGCGAGGACGTCAAGGAGATGATGACCGGCGAGGCGCGGCCCGCGCCCACGGCACAGGAAACGGCGGCGGCGCGGCCGACGCCGGCGGCCATGGCGGTGCTGGAATGCGACAAGCCGGTGATCGCGGCGGTGAACGGGCCGGCGGTGGGCTGGGGGATGGAGCTGGCCCTCTACGCCGACATCCGCCTGGCCTCGACGCGGGCGGTGTTCGCCGAGCTCTTCATCCGCCGCGGCCTCATCTGCGATGTCGGCGGGCTCACCCGCCTGCCGGCGATCGTGGGGCCGACCAAGGCGACCGAGCTGCTGCTGAGCGGCGACGCCATCGACGCCGAGGAGGCCCTGCGCCTCGGCCTCGTCTCCAAGGTGTGGCAGCACGAGGACCTGATGGGCGAAGCTCTGGCCTACGCCGGGCGGATCGCCGCCGGGCCGCCGCTGGCGCTGATGGCGATGAAGCGCGCCCTGCGCCAATCGCTCTTCCCGCGCGATGCCGAGATCGGCGCGGCGGCCATCGGCGAGATCCGGCGCCTGTTCGCCACCGAGGATCATCGCGAGGGAGTGCGAAGCTTCCTGGAAAAGCGCGCCCCGGTGTTCGTCGGCAGGTAGCCATGGCGCCCCTGTGGGCGGCCGCGGGGGTCTGGGTCGCCTGGGCTGTCTCCTGGGGGCTCGCCGCCGCCTGGTCCAAGCCTACCGCCGAGCGGCCCGGCCTCGGCGCCGAGCTGCCGTACCGCGCCGCCACCGCCGTGGGCGCGCTGCTGCTCTTCGGCGGCGCCCGCTTCCGCTGGATCGACCGGCTGTGGCTGACGCCGCCGGCCCTCGGCTGGGTCCTCGTCGGCCTCACCGCCGCCGGCTTCGCCTTTTGCTGGTGGGCGCGGCTCTATCTGGGCGGAAACTGGTCAAGCTCGGTGACCCGCAAGGAAGGCCACAAGATCGTGGACACGGGCCCCTACGCCCTGGTGCGCCACCCCATCTACACCGGCCTCATCCTCGCCGCCGCCGCCGTCGCCGTCCTCGCGGGCACGGCCGCCTCCCTGGCCGGCGCCGCCGTCCTGGCGTTCGGCTGCTGGATCAAGGCGCGCCTGGAGGAACGCTTCCTGCGGCGGTCCCTGGGCGAAGCGGCCTACGACGCCTACGCCCGCCGCACCGCCATGCTGATCCCGTTCCTGCGAGTTTGACCGGCGCCATACCCCTCACCCTCCCACGTCCTCGCTCCGCTCGGCCGCGGGCCTCTCGCTCTCCCCATGGGAGAGTGTTCCTTCTCCTCTCCCTCGAGGGAGAGGAGGGGCCCATCGCGAAGCGATGGGGAGGTGAGGGGTTACGGTGTCGGCCATTTTGCCCTGATCCGGAGAGGCGGTAGTCCTTGGCCGACGAGAAGGGGGCGCGGCGATGTTCCACGGCTGGGAAAGCTTCTTCGGCCTGACCGGGACGGCGGCGGCCTCGCTCATCGGCCTGCTCTTCATCGTCGCCACCTTGCGCGGGGCGGTGCGCGACCGCTCGCAGGCGCTGTTGGGCGCCAGCCTCTTCCTCACGCCCTCGGCGATGCAGTTCGGCGTCGTCCTGGCGGTCAGCGCCCTGGCGCTGGCCCCGCCCCTGCCGGCGCCCGCGGCCCCGCTCATCGTCGCCCTGGCGGCCCTGGCCGGCCTGGGGCACGCCGGCTGGGCCTCGTTCGGCATCGCCTCGCCCTCGGTGCCGCTGGCGGCGCCGCACTGGAGCGACCTGTGGCTCTACGGCGTCGCGCCCGGAGCGCTCTACCTCGTCCTTGGCGGCTCGGCGGCGGCGCTCGCGGCCGGTCTCGCCTGGGCCGACGCGGCCATGGCGGCGGCGTGCCTGGCCTTGCTCCTCATGGCCATCCGCAACGCCTGGGACCTGGTCACCTGGATGGCGCCGGCGCGGGACGAGCGGCCGTCCGGGGATTAGCGGGGCGGCCCGAGCGCCCTCTTTCCGAGATCGGACGAGTTGCTCTAGGTTCGCCGGCGCTCCGGCGCGGCGCCGTTTCTTTGAGGACCTCTCCATGACCCAGGCCGTCCTCGAAGGGCCGGAGGCCGACGCCCTCGCCGCCGCCCATCCGCGCGGCTCGGAGCTCACCTGGCAGTCGATCTTCGCGGCGGTGATCGTCGCCTGCATCATGGGCGCGGCCTACCCCTACATGGTGCTGAAGCTCGGCTTCGGCCCCAACGTCTCCATCGTTTCGGCCTTCTTCGGCTTCCTCATCCTCAGCGTCATCGCCCGCAAGGACTACGATCGCTGGCAGAACAACATCGTCCAGACCTGCGGCACCTCGGCGGCGATGACGGCCTTCATGTGCGGGGTGCTTGCCGCCTTCGACATGCTGCGCGCCAACCACGTGGTGCGCTTCACCATCAACCCGACGCCGCTGCAGACCTTCTTCTGGCTCAGCTCGGCCTCGTTGCTGGGGGTGCTGCTGGCCGTCCCCATGCGCCGGCACTTCATCGTCGACGAGAAGCTGCCGTTCCCGGACGGCATGGCCGCCGGCGAGACCCTGATGGTGCTCGATCCGCCGCGCGGGCTGCCGCGCCACGACCCGGCGGTGGTCACGGCCCGGCGCGCCGCGCTCATCATGGGGCTGGCCCTCTTGGCTTCGGGCCTGGTGATGATCCTGCGCAGTGACGCGCGCATCTTCGACATCCTTCCCGAAGGGTGGGACCCGGGGACCTTGGCGCTGGGGACGGCCGCGGCCGGTTTCACCCTGGCCACCATGGGGGTGGGCTTCGGCTATTCCCTGCTGAACCTCGGCACCGGCTTCCTGATCTCTTACCGCATCAACATCTGGATGCTGGTAGGGACCATCGTCGGCTGGGTGGTCGCGCCGCTGCTGCTGACTCGCTACGGCATCGTCCACAACCAGCCCAAGCGCCTGGAGGTGCTGCTGTGGGTCATGTGGCCGGGCCTGGGCATGATCGTCGGCGGCGGCTTGACGGCGATGGCGGTGCGCTGGCGTCTGCTCGTCCAGGCCTTCCGCACCCTCAACACCTCGGCGATCGCCGGCGACGAATTTCCGCTGAGATGGGTGATCGGCGGGGTCGTCGTCCTGGCCAGCGCCTTCTGCATCTTCCAGCGCCTCTTCTTCGGCCTGCCGATCTGGCTGTCGGCCATCGCCGTCGTCTTGGCCATCCCGCTGATGCTGGTCGGTCTGCGCGCGCTGGGGGAGACCAACTGGGGCCCGATCGGGTCGCTCTCGAACCTGGCCCAGACCCTGTTCGCCGGCCTCTCGCCCGGCAATCCAGCCGCCATCATCCTAGGCGGCGCGGCCACCGGAACGATCGCGGTCACCTCCGAGGGGCTCATCCAGGACTACCGCGCCGGCCACATGATCGGCTCGACGCCGCGGTCGATGACCATCGCCCAGCTCATCGGCGCGCCGATCGGGGCGGCGGTGCTGGCGGTCGCGTACCCGGCTCTGGTCAAGACCTATGGCCTCATCGGTGAGCACGCCCGCCTGGCGGCGCCGGGCGCGCGGGTCACTGCCGGCTTCACCCAGATCCTGGCCACCGGGGGCGCCGGCCTGCCCCCTTCGGCCCTGTGGGCCCTCCTGGGCGCGTTCGTCCTCGGCGTCATCCTGGCCGTGCTGGAGCAGCGGCCGGCATGGCGGCGCTGGGTCCCCTCGCCGCTGGGCTTTCCCATCGGCATGCTGCTGCCCTTCTCCACCGTCGCCGGCATGTTCCTGGGCGGTTCGATCGGGACGGTGTGGCAGAGACGCCATCCGGCCAGCGCCGCGAAGTACCTGGTGGCCCTGGCCTCCGGCCTGATCGCCGGCGAGGCCATGGTCGCCATCATCGTGCCGGTGCTGGTCGCTCTTGGGCTCGGCAAGGGCTGATGCGGGCCGGTTCCCGGACCGCGGAATTGCACCAGAGGGGAGCTTCGATGTTGCGCAACCTGCTGAGGATCGCCGCCCCGGCCATCGTCGCCCTGGCGCTCGCCGCGCCGCCGTCAGCGAACGCCGAGGGTCAGGATTTCTCCGGCGCGCTCGTCAAGGTGCAGTGGGCCGAGGCGCCCAGCTGGAGCCAGGTGGCCGCCGTCTATCCCGACCGGGCCCGTCGCGAGCGCATGGGCGGCCATGCGCAGCTGATGTGCGGCCTCGACGGCGACCTGCGCCCGACCGCCTGCAAGGTGCTCTCCGAAAAGCCGGGCCGGTACGGCTTCGGCGCGGCGGCCTTGCAGCTCGCCCGCGACTTCACCGCTCCGCACACCGACGCCAATGGCGCCTACCTCGAGCTGGCCGGCGCCTTCGTGTTCATCGATGTCGCCTTCACCCCGGCCATGCTGGAGGCCTCGGCGCCGCCTCTTGCTAACGCCCGCCTGGTGCGGGCGCCCGAGAGCCTCGACCTGCGCCAGAGCTTTCCGCAGAAGGCGCTGGCGGCGCACGTCACCGCCGGCCAGGTCATGCTCGCCTGCACCGTCGGCGACCAGGGCTGGCTGACGGATTGCTCGGTCTCCAGCGAGGATCCGGCGGGGCTGGGCTTCGGCAAGGCGGCGCTGGATCTGTCGCCGCACTTCCAGGTCTCGGTGTGGGGCGACGACGGCCTGCCGACCATCGGCGGGCGCGTCAGCGTGCCGATCCGCTACCAGCCCGGCGCGCCGGCGGCGACGAACTGACCAGGCCGATCGTCCATAACCCCTCACCCTCCCCTGCTCCTCCACCGCGAAAGCGGGGGAGGGGGACCGCGCGGGCAACGCCCGCGTGGTGGAGGGGGGTGCGAAGCCGCGTGGGAAGGTGAGGGGTTACGATGCCGATTCGACTTGGCCCGATGTTGCTCTAGGAAGGAGCCGGCGTGATCGTCCCCATACTCCTGGCCGGCCTCGTCCTTTTCGCACTCGCGCACCTGGCGGCGCTGGTTCCCGCGGCGGTGCGCCGGCGCGCCGGTTTTCCCGGCCCCGAGCTGATCGCCCTCGGCGCGATCACCAACTTCTTCGACACCCTGGGGATCGGCTCGTTCGCGCCGACCACCGCCTGGATCAAGTTGCGCCGCCTCACGCCGGACGCCTTCCTGCCGGCGGTCCTCAACGTCGGCCACTGCCTGCCGACGATCGCCGAAGCCCTGATCTTCATCACCGTGGTCAAGGTCGACACCAGCCTCTTGGTAGCCTGCATCGTCGCGGCGGTGGCCGGCGCGGCGACCGGAGCGCCGCTGGTGGTGCGCGCGCCGGTGCGCCTCGTCCAAGGGATCGTCGGCCTCGCCCTGCTGATCGCCTCGGCCCTGTACGCGCTCGCCAACCTGCACATGATGCCGGCCGGCGGCTCGGCGCTCGCTTTGCCCTTGCCGCTGCTCGCGATCGCGGCGGCGGCGCACTTCGTCATGGGCGTGCTGATGACCTTCGGCATCGGCCTCTATGCGCCGTCGCTCATCGTGCTCAGCCTCCTGGGCCTCAATCCCCTGGCCGCCTTCCCCATTATGATGGGCTCGTGCGCCTTCCTGATGCCGGCCTCCAGCTTCCGCTTCATCGCCTCCGAAAGGATCGACCTGCGGCTCGCCCTTGGCCTGGCGATCGGCGGCGTGCCGGCGGTGCTGGTGGCCGCCTTCCTCGTCAAGCATGCGCCCCTGACGGTTCTGCGCTGGGGCGTGGTGGTGGTGGTCCTCTACGCCGCCGCCATGCTGCTGCGCTCGGCCCTCAGGGGTGAAGCGGCCCCGGCGCCTGCTCCGGTTCCCGTGCCCTAGTCCTTCCCGTGGCCGGCACCCAGGACTTCGAGGTCGACCCACGCAACGCCAATCTCCTCGTCTTTGTGAACGGGGCCCTCGTCCCGCGCGACGAGGCGCGCGTCTCCATCTTCGACGCCGGCTTTTCCATGGGCGACGGCGTCTGGGAGGGCTTGCGCCTGCACCAAGGGGCGCTGCTCTTCCTGGACGCCCACCTCGACCGTCTGATGGCCGGGGCGGCGGCGATCGGCATCGCCGACAAGCTCGATCGCGGCGCCCTGGAGGAAGCCCTCTGGCGGACGATCGAGGCCAACGGCATGCAGGGCGGGGGCGGCGTCCACCTGCGGCTGATGGTAACCCGCGGCCTCAAGTCGACCGCCAGCCAGGACCCGCGCAACATCATCGGCCCGCCGAGCGTGGTGATCACCGCCGAGCACAAGCGCCCCAAGCCGGCCTCCGGCGGTCTGCGCCTCGTGACCGTCTCGGTGCGCTGCGCCGCGCCGGAGATGTTCGACATGCGCCTCAATTCCCACAGCCGTCTGCCGCTGATCCTCGCCCTGAACGAGGCGATCGCCGCCGGCGCCGACGAGGCGCTGATGCTGGATCCGCACGGGTTCGTCTCGACCTGCAACGCCACCAACTTCTTCTTCGTGGCCGAGGACGAAGTCCGCACCTCCGCCGGCCGCTACTGCTTCAACGGCATCACCCGCTCGGTCGTCATCGCCCTGTGCCAGGAGAACCGGATCCCGAGCCGCCTGGGGGACTTCCCACCCTCGGCTCTGGCGCAGGCGAGCGAGGCCTTCGTCACCGGCACCATGGGCGGGCTCGCGCCGGTCGCCGCCATCGACGGCCGGGCCCTTGCCGCCGCCCCGGGGCCGGTCACCGAACGGCTGCGCGCGCTCTACGCAGAGCGCATCGACGCCGAAGCGGCCTTAGCCCGGCGGCGGTAGACCAACATCGGGAGAAGGTGAATCGGCGACCTAACCCCTCACCCTCCCGCGCCGCTTCGCAGCGCGGGCCCCTCCCTCTCCCTCCGGGCGAGGTGTTTCTTCTCCTCTCCCACAGGGAGAGGAAGGGGCCCATTGCGCAGCAATCGGAAGGTGAGGGGTTACGGCGCCGCTTGTCCGAACTGGAACGACAGCGCGCTAGTTCACAGGCGTGGCTTCGGGGGGCGCGGGCTTTATGATGGCGGCATGAGCATCACACCGTTGGAATCGCGGGTGCATATGCGGCGACCACGATCGGCGCCCTGGTCGCCGTCGCCATGAGCATGCTCGCCATCTGGCATGCCAGGAAGCGCGGCGATCCAAAGTAAGCCGTCGCTGCGGCGCCGACCGGCTTGAGCGAACCTCCCGAACCCATCCGGATCGCCGCCTGGTCGGGTCCGCGCAACCTCTCGACCGCCCTGATGCGCGCCTTCGGCAATCGCGCCGACGCGGCCGTCATCGACGAGCCCTTCTACGGGCTTTATCTGGCGCGCACCGGCATCGACCACCCGCTGCGCGAGGCGACCCTGGCCAGCCGGCCCAGCGGCGAGGCGGCGATCGTGCGCACCATCCTCGGGCCGGCGCCGGGCGGGGCGGCGATCTTCTACCAGAAGCACATGGCCCACCATATGCTGCCGGGCGTCGACCTTTCCTGGATGGCCGGCTGCCGGAGCTTCTTCCTGATCCGCTCGCCCGAACGGGTGCTCGCCTCCTACGCCGCGCGCCGCGAGACGGTGACGGCCCAGGACATCGGCTTCGCCCGCCAGGCGGAGCTGTTCGACATCGAAGCGCGGCGCCTGGGCGCAGCGCCTCCGGTGGTCGAAGCCGAGGACGTGCTCGCCGAGCCGCGCCGGGTGCTGCAGCGCCTCTGTGGCGCGCTCGCGATCCCATTCGCGGAAGCCATGCTCTCCTGGCCGCCGGGCCGGCGGTCGACGGACGGCGCCTGGGCGCCGGCCTGGTACGCCGCGGTGGAAGCCTCGACGGGCTTTTCGCCGCCGGCACCGGAGCCGCCAAAGCTGCCCGAGCGCCTGCGCCGCCTCGCCGACGAGGCGCGGCCCCACTACGAGCGCCTGCGCCTCTACAAGCTGGCCTGCGATTGAGCGTAAGGAGGGGCTCATGAGACCCCTCTTGATGGCGTGCGTCGTCGCGTCCCTCGCAGCCGGCCTGGCGCAAGCGGCGCCCGCGCCCAGAGTCAGCATCGCCGGCTTCGCGCAGCTCAGCGCGCCGTTGCCCTATCCGTACGACGAGCGCGCCGACGCCAACGCCGTCGTCGCCCTGGCCAAGGCTCGCGCGAGATCGAGCCACAAGCGCCTGCTCATCATCCTGGGCGCCAACTGGTGCGCCGACTGCCGCATCCTCGCCGCAGTCATGGCCCTTCCCGAGGTGAAGGCGTTCGTGCAAGCCCACTACGTGTCGGCCAACGTCGACGTTGGCCGCTTCGATAAGAACCTGCAGATTCCCGCGCGCTACGGCCTGCAAGGACGGCTGCAGGGGGTGCCGACGTTGCTCGTCGTCGATCCGGTCCATGACCGATTGATCGACGCCGCCAACGCCGCGGCCCTTGCGGACGCGCGCCACATGTCGCCCCAGGCGCTGGCCGACTGGCTCGCCCGGTGGACGTCTTGAGAGCCGCCTGAGGTCCGCCCCTTCGGCGCGGGCGAGCGCCTGCGCCTCCGCCGGCGAACATCCTCCCTGGCGCTGACGCGCACAGGTGGATTAGCGTCCCCCTGCGGCGCGCCAGGCGGCGAGCGCCGCCTCGAGCTGTTTCTCCAGCTCGGCGTGCGCCTTCGCGTGGCGCTTCTCGATGGCGGCGCGCCGGGCCGCCAGCTTGTCCGCCTCTGCCTGGAGCGCCCGCAGGTCCGCGGCGTGGCCCTCATCCAGCTTGGCGACGCGCCGCTCGAGGCGCTCGACCGGCGCCCTGTCCGGCGGCTTGGATGGCCGGGCTGTGGCCTTGGCCGCCCTGGGCGTCGCCGGCCGCAGTTCGAAGGCCCCTTTCGAGCCGGCGGGCCGGCGCAGCACCTGACCCGGATGCTCGAGGGCGGCGGCCGCCGCCGCCTCGCTGCTCTCGCCGGCGAGACCCTCCTTGAAAAGGTCCTGCCTGGTTCCGAAGGCCTCCAGCGCCGCCTTCTTCGAAGTCACGGCGACAGCGGCTTCGTAAAAGCCGATGTGGGCGACGAAGACCTTGAGCTTGCGTTTAGCCGCCTTGGCCACGGCACAAGGAACGGCGGCTGCGCCTGCGTGGTTGCTCCACCGCATGCCCTCACGCCTGACTGACCTTCCGATCCCATTGACGACCGCGCCGATGGAGGCGCGCGCCGTCGAGACCCTGCCGCAGGATCCTGGCTGGCGTTTCGAGCCCAAGTGGGACGGCTTCCGGTGCCTGGCCTTTGCCGCCGGCGGCGAGGTCGAGCTGCGGGCCAAGTCCGGAAAGTCGTTGTCGCGCTATTTCCCGGACATGGTCCGCGCGCTCGCCGCCTTGCCCGGACCTTTCGTCGTCGACGGGGAGCTGGCGATCCCCGTGGGCGAGGGCTTGTCGTTCGAGGCCCTACAGCTGCGCCTGCATCCGGCTGCAAGCCGGGTGGAGAAGCTCGCGCGCGAGAGCCCGGCCATTCTGATCGCCTTCGACATGCTGGTGGCGCGGGACGGGAAGAGCCTCGTGGATCGCCCTCTGGCGCCTCGGCGTCAGGCGCTCGAGCGCTGGTTCGGCAGCCTCGGCGCAGGCGCGCTCGTGCGCCTAAGTCCGGGAACCGACAATCCGGACCAGGCGCGGCTCTGGCTCGAGCGCGCCGGCGGCGACCTGGACGGCGTCATCGCCAAGCGCTTGGACGAACCCTATCGCGCCGGCGAGCGCGCCATGCTCAAGGTGAAGCGCTGGCGCACCGTGGACTGTGTCGTCGGCGGCTTCCGCTACCTCGAGCGCGGTTCGCTCGTGGGGGCGCTGCTGCTCGGCCTCTATGACGACGCCGGCTCGCTGCATCACGTCGGCTTCACCTCGGCGATCCATGACGACGAGCGGCCGGCGCTGACGAACACGCTCGAGGCCTTGATTGAGCCGCCGGGCTTCACCGGCGCCGCTCCGGGCGGCCCCAGCCGATGGCGCGGAGGACGCGCGCTCGCCTGGTCGCCGCTGAGGCCCGAGCTCGTCGCGGAGGTGCGATACGACCACGCGAGCGGCGCGCGCCTGCGCCACGGCGCCGGCTTCGTGCGCTGGCGGCCTGACAAGGCGCCGCGCCAGTGCCGGCTCGACCAGCTTCAGCCCGAAGCCAGGCCAGTGCGGCTGCTGGCGGAAATCGGCGCTTGACTTCCGGCGGTTGCGCCGCGGCAAAATCGCCAGCGCTACCGCGGCTTCTTGCGGTAGGCGAGGTAGCGGCAGCCGTCGTGGTCCTTGTAGCGCTTGAGGCAGTCCCGGTACTTCCACGCCGGCGAACCTGGCTTGGGGGCCGGGGTCTTCGCGGACGTCCGGGGCGCCGCAGGACCTTTGGCGAGGGCCGGGGCCGACCTCGTCTGGTCCGGCGCGGCGGCGGCGTCGGGCTGGGCCGAAGCCGAGACGGCGATGAGGGCTGCGAAGACCAAGGTTGTTCCCGCGCCGACGCCCCGCATTCTCGACCCTCCGGCCCCAAGCAGGTCCCGCAACATGCCCGCGGGCCTGGATGAAGACAATCTCCCGGCCCGGGTCCTCACCCGAGCCCTCCGCCGAGGGCGCTGTACAAGGTGACAATGTTGGTTTCGGCCGAAAGCCGGGTCGAGGCCAGCGTCTGCTCGGCGCCGTACAAGGTGCGCTCGGCGATCAGCACGTTGAGGTAGGTGTCGGCGCCGCTGCGGTAGCGCGCCTCGGCGATCTTCAGGGCGTCGGCGGAGGCGGCGACGAGAGCCTCCTGGGCCCCCACCTCGCCGCCCAGCTGGCGCTGCTGCGCCAGGGCGTCGGCGACTTCGCGAAACGCCGTCTGGATGGCCTTCTCGTAGTTCGCCTGAGCGAGGTCACGCTGGCCGCTCGCCTGGACGAGGCCGCCGCGATTGCGCCCGAAGTCGAAGATCGGCTGTACGATCTGGGGCGCAAAGCTCCAAGTGCGCGACGCGCCCTGGAACAGGCGGGAAAGAGCCGTGCTCTCGAAACCGCCCGAGCCGGTGAGCGTGATCTGGGGGAAGAAGGCGGCGCGGGCGGCGCCGATGTCGGCGTAGGCGGCGCGCAACTGGTCTTCGGCCTGAAGCACGTCCGGACGTTGTAGCAACACGCTCGAGGCGACGCCGGTGGGCAGGGTCTGCAGCACCGCCGAGCCTTCGCCGACATCCGCAGGGAGTTCGCTGTCGGCGACCGGCGCGCCCACCAGGAGCTCCAGGGCGTCGCGATCGACGCCGGCCTGGGCGGTGTAGCGGCCGACATCGCTCCTGGCCTGATCGACAATGGTCGCGGCCTGGTCGACATCGGCGGCCGAGGCGATGCCGCCGTTGAAGCGCGCCTTGGTCAGGGAGAGGGAGGCCTCGCCGCTCGCCAGGCTGGCCTGCGCCGCCGCGAGCAGGGAACGATCGGCGCCGACGGTGAGCCAGGCTTGAGCCACCTGACCGATGAGGGTGATCTCCGCTTCGCGCTGCGCTTCTTGCGAAGCGAAAAACTGCTCCTGGGCCGCCGCCGAGAGATTGCGCAGCCGCCCGAAAAGGTCGAGCTCCCAGCCGCTGACCCCGGCGGAGAGGCCGTAGGTGCGCTCGTAGAAGCCGCCCGACGATCCGCCGCCGACGCGCGAGGCCGCTGCGGCCGGGAGCTGGGCGAAGGTGGCGCCGGCGGTGGCGTTGATCGACGGAAAGATCTGCGCCCGCTGCGCCACGAAGGCGCCGCGGGCGATCTCGATGTTGGCGACCGCGGCCCGAAGGTCGCGATTGTCGGCCAGCGCCCGGGCGATGAGGGCGCGCAGTCTCGGATCGGCGAAGAAGGCCTGCCAGGACGCGGGCGGCGTCGCCGCCGAGAGCGTCCCGGCGGAGTTCGCCACCGTCCCCGGAACCGGCGCCGGCGGCCGCTGATACCGGGGCGCCAGGTTGATGCAGCCGGCGAGCGCCAGGCCCAGGGCCAGACAATAGAGACGCTTCATCCGCCGACCGCCGGCGCCTCGCCCGCCGCGGCCCGCCGCCGCGCCCGCGCCTTCTTTCCGAACGCCCGGCGGATGCCGACGAAGAACAAGGGCACGAAGAACACCGCCAGGGTCACCGCGAACAACATGCCGCCGATGACGCCGGTGCCGATGTCGTTCTGGCTGGCCGCCCCGGCCCCGTTGGAGATGGCCAGGGGAAAGACGCCGGCGATGAAGGCGAGCGAGGTCATCAGGATCGGCCGCAGCCTAAGGCGCGCGGCCTCCATCGCCGCGGCGCGCTCGTCCTCGCCGCGCTTCTCGGCCTCGTCGGCGAACTGGACGATGAGGATGGCGTTCTTAGCCGACAGGCCGATGGTCGTCAGCAGGCCGACCTGAAAATAGACGTCGTTGTAGAAGCCGCGCAGCGTGGCCGCGAGCAACGCCCCGACCATGCCGATCGGGATCACCAGCAGCACCGAGAAAGGAATCGACCAGCTCTCGTACAAAGCCGCCAGGCACAGGAACACCACCAGGATCGAGATGCCGTACAGGGCCGGCGCCTGCGCTCCCGAGAGGACCTCCTGGTAGGAGAGGCCGGTCCACTCGTAGCCGATGCCGCGCGGCAGTTTGGCGATGAGCTTGGTGATCTCGGCCATGGCCGCCCCGGAGCTCTTGCCGGGCGCCGCCTGGCCCTGGATCTCCATGGCCGGCAGGCCATTGAAGCGCTGCAGCTCCGCCGGCCCGGAGATCCAGTGGGAGGTCGCGAAGGCGGAGAACGGCGCCATGGCGCCGCTGGAACCGCGCACGAACCAATCGCCGAGAGCCTGCGGACTACCGGTGTAGGCCGGGTCGCCCTGGACATAGACGCGCTTGACCCGGCCGCGATCGAGAAAGTTGTTGACGAAGACGCCGCCCAGGGCGGCCTCCATGGTGCTGTTGATGTCGGCCTGGGAAAGGCCCAGCGCCCCCGCCTGGTCGCGATGGACATCCACCTTGAGCTGGGAGGTGTCGGGCACGCCATTGGGACGCACCTGAGCCAGGATGGGATCGCGGGCGGCCATGGCCAGCAGTTGATCGCGCGCCGAGGCCAGGGCGTCGTGGCCGAGCCCGCCCTGGTCCTCGAGATAGAGGTCGAAGCCCGAGGAGTTGCCGAGCTCGCGCACGGCCGGGGGCACCAGGGTGAACACCTGGGCGTCGCGGATGGAGGAAAGCGCCTGCATGGCGCGCCGGGCGATCGCCTGCGCCTTGTTGGCGGCGCCGGGCCGGTACTTCCAGTCCTTCAGGTGGATGAACGCCTGCCCGAGGTTCTGGCCCTGGCCTTGGAAGCTGAAGCCGGCGACCGCGAAGAGGGCGTCGACGTTGCGGGCCTCGTGGGTCAGGAAGTAGTGCTCGACTTGGCGGCTGACGGCCAGGGTCCGCGACTGCACCGCGCCCACCGGAAGCGTGAACTGGGCCACCATGAATCCCTGATCCTCCTCCGGGAAGAAGGAGGTGGGCAGGGTCAGGAAGAGACCCACCAGAAGCACCAGCAGGGCGCCGTAGAGCGCCAGGGCCGGAGGGGGCCTGTGGATGACGCGGTCGAGGCGTCTCTGGTACCAGCTCACCAGGCCGGCGAAGCGGTTGTTGAACATCCCGAAAAAGCCGCGGGTGGCGCGATGCCCCTTCTCCACCGGGCGCAGGAAGCTGGCGCACAGCGCCGGCGTGAGGATCAGGGCCACGAGCACCGAGAGCGCCATCGCCGAAACGATGGTCACCGAGAACTGACGGTAGATGACGCCGGTCGAACCGCCGAAGAAGGCCATGGGCAGGAACACCGCCGACAGGACGAGGGCGATGCCGACAAGGGCCCCGGTGATCTCGCCCATGGAGCGGATGGTGGCTTCCTTGGGCGGCAGGCCCTCCTCGTTCATGATGCGCTCGACGTTCTCGACCACGACGATGGCGTCGTCGACGAGCAGGCCGATGGCCAGCACCAGAGCGAACATCGTCAGGGTGTTGATCGAGTAGCCGAAGGCGGCCAGCACCCCGAAGGTGCCGAGCAGCACCACCGGCACCGCCAGGGCCGGGACGAGGGTGACGCGCCAGTCCTGCAGGAACACGAACATGACCACGATCACCAAGGTGATCGCCTCGATCAAGGTGAACACCACCTGGCGGATCGAGAGCTTGATGAAACCGGTGGTGTCGACCGGGAAGGCCAGATGCATCCCGGGCGGGAAGTTGCGCGCCAGCTCGAAAGCCTTGGCCTTGACGAGCTCGGCGGTCTTCAGGGCGTTGGCGCCGGGCGCCAGCTGCACCGGCAGGCCGGCGGCGGGGTAGCCGTTGAGGTGATTGACGACCGAGTAGTTGTCCGCCCCCATCTCCACCCGCGCCAGATCGCCCAGGCGCACCACCGCGCCGCTGGGCTGGGTCTTGATGATGATTTGGCGGAACTGCTCGGGGGTCTGCAGCAGCGACTGCGCCGTGACCGTGGCGTTCAGCTCCTGCCCCGGCGGCGAGGGGAGGGCGCCCAGCTGCCCCGCCGAGACCTGGACGTTCTGGCTGCGGATGGCATCCTCGACGTCGGACGGCATCAGACCGTATTGCTGCAGGGCGAACGGATTGAGCCACACGCGCATGGCGTACTGGCCGCCGAAGACGCGGGTGGCGCCGACGCCATTCACCCGTCCGATCGGTTCGGACAGATTGGTGGTGAGATAGTCGCCTATGTCGATGTTCGAGTAGCGGCCGCTGGTGTCGTAGATGGCGATGACCAGCAGGAAACTGCTCTGCGACTTGGTGACCGTGAGCCCTTGCTGCTGGACGACCGCAGGCAGCAGCGGTTGCGCCTGCTGGACCTTGTTCTGCACCTGCACCTGGGCGATGTCCGGATCGGTCCCGGGCGCGAAGGTCGCGGTGATCTGCAGCGAGCCGTCCGAGGCGCTGTTCGATGAGAAGTAGAGGAGGTGGTCCAGGCCGGTGAGCTGCTGCTCGATCACCTGCACCACGCTGTTCTGTGTCGTTTCCGCCGACGCGCCCGGATAGACGCCGCTGATGGTCACCGCGGGCGGAGCGATGTCCGGGTATTGGGCGATCGGAAGGGTGCGGATCGCCAGCACCCCCACGAGCATGATGACGATGGCGATGACGACCGCGAAAATCGGCCGCTCGATGAAGAATCGAGACACGCCGCGCGGCGCCTAGCCCAGGGCCGGGTTGAAGGGCTCGGCGCGCACAACCTCGCCCGGGTGCGCGTTGAGCAGGCCCTGGACAATGACGCGGTCGCCGGCCGCGAGGCCGCGCTGGACCAGCCACTGGTTGCCCACGGCCTGACCGATATCGATCAGGCGCAGCTGGGCGCGGCCGTCCGGGCCGACGATCATGACGCTCGCCTGTCCTCTCGGGTCACGGCTCACCGCCTGCTGGGGAACGAGCAACCCGGCCGGCTCGGTCGCCTCGACTACCTGGGCGCGCACGAACATCCCGGGCAGCAGCAGTCCCTGCGGGTTGGGAAAGACGGCGCGCAGGGTCACCGCGCCGGTGGTCTGGTCGACGGTGACGTCGGTGAACCGGAGCGCGCCGGCGAGGGGGTAGTTCGAGCCGTCGTCCAGGATCAGGCGGACCTCGGCGCTATCCGGCCCGCCCGTGACCAGCCGGCCGGCGTCGATCTGCCGTCGCAGGGCGGTCACCTGGGCGGCGGACTGGACCATGTCGACATAGATCGGGTCGAGCCGTTGCACCGTCGTGAGCGCGTTGGCCTGGCTGGGCGTGACCAGCGCCCCTTTGGTCACGGCCGATATGCCAGCCCGACCCGCGATCGGAGCTTTGACGCTGGTCCAGCCGAGGTTGATCGCAGCGGTTTCGACCGCGGCCTTCTGCTGGGCGACATTGGCCAGCGCCTGTTTGTAGGCGGCCTCGGCGTCGTCGTAGTCCTGCTTGCTGACGGCGTTGATCTTGACCAGGCCAGCGTAGCGCTCGGCCTTGGCGCGCGTGTCGGCGAGGTTCGCCACGGCGTTGGCCAGCTGGCCACGCGCCTGGTCGAGCGCCGCCCGGTACTGGGCCGGATCGATTTGATAGAGCACCTGGCCGGCGCGCACCGGGCCGCCCTCGACGAACAGGCGCGCCTTGATGATGCCGCCGACCTGTGGGCGCACCTCGGCGATTTCGAAGGGGCTGGTGCGTCCGGCAAGTTCGGTTGTCAGCGTGACCGGTTGCGGGGCGAGGGTGACCACGCCCACCACAGGCGCTGGCGGTCGCGGCGGCGGCGCGTTGCCGGCGCAAGCGGCGAGCGTCGCGGCGCCGGCGGCCAGGGCGGCTGTCGCAAGCGCGCGAAGGGGGCTTCGCGCCCGCGCACGGGTGAAAAAGGGAGCTCGATCCAACGCTTTTTGCCTGCGGCCGGCGGGTGAAACACGAAAGCGACCCCCGCCGCAACTTTAGGGGCGCCTCGCCCATCGGGGGCGAATGTTTCACCCGGTTTTCAGAGGCGGCGTATTTTCAGACCGATTTGCGGGCGATCAGCATGGGCGAACCGCGCACGCTGCCGGCCTTCTCGGCGGCGAAGCCGGCGTCTGCCAACAGCCGTAGCGTCTCGCCGACTTCATCGCCGGAACGGGAGGCTGGATTGGGAAGCCAGCTCCGGTCCTCGAGGCGGCTGTGGTCGCGCAGCGCCATGACGAGGGCGCCGCCGGGCTCGAGCACCCGAACGACCTCGGCGAACTCGCCGGCCGGATCGGCCCAGAACTGGAACGCATGCAGATAGGCGACGGCGTCGAAGAAGTCGGAGGGCCACGGCAGCTCCGGTCCGAGCCCGAGCCGCAGGTCGAGGTCGACGGCTGAGCCCCGGAGCCGCCGGGCCGCGGTCTTCAGCATCAGCGGCGAGGCTTCGGGGCCGGCGAGCCGGCCCCACCTCATGCGCGCGGCCAGAAGCTTCAGGAGCACGCCGGGGCCAAAGCCGATCTCCAGCACTGCGCTCCCTGGCGCAGGGGCGACGAGATCCGCTGCGGCTCGGCACGCCGGCGCGTTGATCGCCGCCATCATGGCGGCGACAAGGCGCCCGACGGCGCCGCGCGGCGCGTCGGCTGCGGTGTGCTTGTCGCCGGTCTCGTCATCGCCGCGTCGTGTTAGGAGACGGCGGCATGGCGGTCGAGATCGGGATCCTGGGGCAGAGCGACCTCGCCCAGTTCGAGCGGGTGGCCGAGGGCGTCTTCGACCACGCCGTCGACCCGGCGCCGGCGCGACAGTTCCTCGCCGACCCGCGGCACCATCTGGCGGTAGCGATCGAGGAGGGCGTCATCGTCGGCTTCGCGTCGGGCGTGCACTACGTCCATCCGGACAAGCCGCCCGAAATGTTCATCAACGAGGTCGGGGTCGCCCCCAGCCATCAACGGCGAGGGTTGGGGCGAGCGGCGCTCGCCGCGCTGCTGGACCGGGCGCGCGCCATGGGCTGCGTCACCGCCTGGGTGCTGACCGATCCGGACAACGCTCCCGCCCACCGCCTCTACGGCGGTCTGGGCGGCGTGCGCGCGCCCCGGCCGCAGGTCATGTTCGAGTTCGACCTGAAGGGACGCGCCTAGCGAGGTTAGCCAACGGACTTCGCCGAACCTCGTAGTGGCGCTATGAGTTGGCTTGCAACCTTGGGGAGGGGCGCATGCCAGCCAACGTGAAAATTTACGGAAGCGCGGGAACCGCGGGCGCTGCAGGGTCGTATCCCGGCGGAAGCGGCGGGCCTGGGGGGGCCGGCGGCTACGCCTACGCCAAGGCTCCGGGCGGCTACAAGAACAATGGCGCTTATGCCTACGGCGGCGCCGGCGGGACCGGCGGGGCGGGGGCCAAGGGCAAGGGCTCGGGCGGGAGCTACACCACCGCCGGCGGCGCCGGCGGGGCCGGCGGCGCTGGCGGCGCCGCCAAGGCCTTCGTCCGCAACAGCCTGAACCTCATCGCCTATAAGACCACGGCCAACGCCACCGCTGCCGGCGGGACGGGCGGGGCGGCCGGTCAGGGCGGGGCCGGCAGCCCGGCGGGCGCGAACGGGACCGCCGGCGCCGGCGGGGCCGCCACGGCGCTCGCCTACAACACCAATGCCGGCAAGGCGGCGGTCACAGCCACCGCCACCGGCGGGGCGGGCGGCAAGGCCTACGGCGCCGGCAAGAGCGGCGGGGCCGGCGGCGCCGCCACCGGCAAGGCCCAGGCGATTGGTAGCGAGGCCGACGTCACCCTCAGCGCGACCGGGGGCTCGGGCGGCGCTGGCTACAACGGCGCCAACGGCGGCGCCGGGGCGAGCGTCTCCCTGAGCAACCTGGCTGCCGGCGCCGCGGCCGGTGGCAAGCTCTACCTTGCCGAAACCGCGACCGGCGGCGCCGGCGGCGCTACGCAGGGTGGGGTGGCCGGGGCCGGCGGCTCGGGCGCGGCGAGCCTCAGCGCCGACGCGCCCGGGTACGCCATGCTGACAGCCAAGGCGATGGGCGGCAGCGGCGGCGGCGCCACCTCGGGCCTGGCCGCCGCCGCCGGCGGCGCCGCCTCGGCCTCCGCCTCGACGATCAGCAACGAGCGAGCCCTCGCTTTCGCTTATGGAACGGGCGGACAGGGCGGCAGCACCAGCGGCGCCGCCACCGGAGGGGCCGGCGGCGCAGTCACGGCCTCCACCGCGTACGCCAAGGGACTTGC
>DASYYX010000015.1:0-9057 GCA_035946795.1 Caulobacteraceae bacterium
CGCCGCCGCCGGCAACGCGGGCCGCGCCGCCGCCGCCGCGCCCTGCCGCCCATGCGCCGCCTCCGGCCGCCGCACACGCACCACCGCCGCAAAAGCCCGCCAAGCCGGTCAAGGACGAGAACAAGCAACCCCCGGCCTGACGGCGTCTTTCGGATGGCCCGATCCGACCATCCGCTTTGCGAACCGTCCTGAGTGCAAACCGCTGGCGATAAGCACCGCTCTTCAGATCGCGCGGCCGAGAGAGAAGACCGGCAGTCCCAGGATTGCCACTGTCGCCTAAGGTGGAGCGCCGGAGTTCGTGGGCGAGGGTTCCCTCGATCATTGTCTGCGACTGCGCGAGATGCTCAGTCAGCTTCTCAAGGTCTTCGACATATCCCTTCATCGCATCTTCCTCGCGGCATTAACCGGAAAAGGGCAAGGGCGAGGTTTGGATCGACGGCAGGCGGACGAAGATCAAGAGCGGCGCCGGGATCCTTGTTCCGGCGGGCGCCCGCCACAACGTTGTCAACACCGGCGACAAGCCGATGAAGCTCTACACGCTCTACGGGCCGCCCGAGCATCGAGACCGAGTGGTCCGCGCCACCAGAGCCAGGGCCCAGGCGACCGAGGAACACTTCGACGGCAAGACGACGGAGAAGGCATCGGCGTCGAAAGCGGAGTCGAACGAGACCTAGACGGGCCGGCCGGTGAGCCGGCCATCCTCAAAGGCCGGGCGTTCATCCGGGCAATCCAGCCACCCTCGGCCTATCGGGCCGCGACGCCGGCGCGCATCAGGCGCTGAACGGATTCAGCAGGGCGAGGAGATCGATCTCGGCGAGGAGGCGGGCCGCCTTTGGCTCGAGTCCGTGAAGGCGCAGCGATCAGACTTGAGCTTGATCAAGGTGGCGCGCCAACCTAGGGTTACAGAGGCGGCGCTCGAGCGCGTTCTATAGGCGACCGGGCGCCTATTCTATCGTCCAGACCTCGTAGAAGATGATGATCTGGTCGCTGAGGTCGCTGGCTGTCTTGCTGTGCTCGGCGGCGGCCCTGGCGTGTTTTCTCGCTTTTGCGGGGTTGCCTTCATTCAACTCGTGCGCCGCCGCGATGTGATGGTGCTGGGCAGCGGCGTGATGAGCGGCGGCGGCCTGGTGAGCTTCCCCGGTCGGCTTCTTGGTGGTTACGGTTTTGGCTTTGGCCGAACCCCCTGCAGCTTTGGGCTTCGTCTTAGCCATCGTCGTCTTCTTCTTTTTCCAAGATCAGTGGAGACTGTAGCTGACGGGGGTTTTTCCTTGCAACCTCACAGCTAGACATGCCTAATTGCGCCAGATGGCCAGGGTGGGTGCGTCCGCATGTCTGAGCCCGCAGGGTTTGGCGGTCATCGAGAGGAGACGTCGACAATGAAAAGCACGCGTCGCTCAGCAATCGTGGCCGCCCTGGCCCTGGCGAGCTTGCCGGCGTTCCTGGCGCCTGCGGCGCATGCGGCCTCGGCGGCCCAGCTCACCGCGGACGGCAAACGCGCGCTCGACAATCTCTACGCCGTCGAGCCCAGAGCCCGCGTCTTCGCTAGGCATGCGAGGGCGATCCTGGTCTTCCCCCACATCATCACGGGCGCCTTTGTGTTCGGCGGCGAAACCGGCAACGGCGTCTTGCTGCAACGGGGACGGCCGACAGGCTTCTACAACATCAGCGCGGCCTCTTGGGGCCTGCAGGCCGGCGGGAAGCAATTCAGCTACGCCCTGTTCCTCATGAACGACCGGGCGCTGGGATACCTTCACCAAAGCGGCGGCTGGGCGATCGGTGCGGGCGCCAATATCGTCGTGGTGGACCAGGCCGCGGCGGCGGCCGCCAACAGCACCACTCTCAGCCAGGATGTCTACGCCTTTCCCTTCGCCCAGAAGGGTTTGATGGCCGGGATCGATATCCACGGATCGAAGATCACCCAATACCATCCCAGTTAAACGGGTTGGCGGTCAGGTCGGCCACAAAGAACGCTGCGCTGCGCTGACCGACCGTCCCTATCGCTTCACCCTCGTTGCGCACCCACGCGCGCCATCTCGCCGGGCGTCGGCTTCGCCACGCGACGCGCCCGAGCAAGCGGCCTAAAGAGCGTCGAAGCGCTGCAGCAGCTTGACCAATGGCGTGCGCTCGTCCGTGGCGTTTGAGCGCCTTCTTGATGAACCTGGGCGCCTCGGCCTTGTCCCGATTCCTTGGTGACAAAGGATTCGAGCGCCTCGCCCTCGTGACCGCCCGCCACAGGCAGCGCGTCAGGCCGCCCACCTTCCCATAGACCTCGTGGGGTGGAGCCGCGCATGT
Organism: Caulobacteraceae bacterium; assembly: GCA_035946795.1. Lineage (GTDB taxonomy): Bacteria > Pseudomonadota > Alphaproteobacteria > Caulobacterales > Caulobacteraceae > Acaudatibacter. The sequence goes on from DASYYX010000015.1 coordinate 2,293, forward strand.
GCTGGTCCGCCCTCCCGCGGATCTCGCCGGCAACATCGACCCTGCGGCTCTCCGGCGAACAGCGCCCTATTTCCCGCGAAGCGTTTCGGCGCGCGCGTACTGATCATGGGGGGGTCCGCGACATCCGTTGATGCTGTCAGATTAGACGTGTTTTGCAATTTTATTGTCATGATGTTCAGAATTATCAACGCCAATTATCGGTAAAACGCGACCGTATTATTTCGATTATTGCTGAAGCCTCGCAACCAAATCTGCTGCCTTGCGTTGAGTTTGCAAGGGAAGGCCTTCGCCGTTCCCAGGAGATACCCGAACATGCGTAAACTAATGCTGGTCGCCGGCCTTGCCGTTGCGGCCCTCGTCCCTTCTCTCGCCTTCGCCCAGCCATCCTGCGGCGAGCAGCGTGACAACCAGATCGGCGCCACGATCGCCGGAGGCGCGCTCGGCGCCGTGGCCGGCAGCGCCGTCGCCCCCCGCGGCGATCGCACGGCGGGCGCCGTTGTCGGCGGCCTCGGAGGCGCGGTCATCGGCAACCAGATCGGCAGGCCGAACGCCGACTGCGCCCATGCGTACGGCTACTATGACCGCGACGGACGGTGGCACGCCAGCGATGTCGCGCAGGCCAACGCCCGCGGCTACTACGATCGCGACGGCGCCTGGGTCGAGGGCGCGCCAAACGGCTACTACGACTCACAGCGGCGCTTCGTCCCGGCCTCCGTCGATGGCTACTACGACAATGACGGCCAATGGGTGACCAGCGTCAGTGGTCATTACGATGACGAGGGTCGATGGATCGCCGGCCAGACCACCGGCGCCTATGACGCCAACGGCCATTGGGCGCCGGGCGCGCGCAGCGGGCACGCCGACGCGAACGGCGTCTGGATCTCCGACGCCCAACCCGGTTACTACGACTCCAACCACCGTTGGCGCGCTGGCCCGTCACAGGGCTACTACGACAGCCGTGGCGTCTGGATCAGCTCTGCGGCGAGCGTCGCCTCCTATGGCGTGAACGCCAGCTACGCGGGCGTGCGCGAGCGCCACGACGAGGACAGCCGCGAAGCTTTCCTGGAGCGGCGCATTCGCTCGTCGAGCCGGAACGGCGACCTCAGCGGCTATGACGCCGCCCGAGACATCGACACACTGAACTCGATCCGCCACCAGGAGATCAGCATGCGCGATGGCGCCGGCGAGATCTCGCAGCGCGACGAGAGGCGCCTGCAGTCACGGCTCGATGAGCTGACCGCTTCGCTCAACGCGTCGCTCGACGACGCCGGCTCGTAGCGTCCAAGCCGCCCGCGTCTCGCGCTCGATGTCAGTAGGACTCGGGCGAGAGCCGCGTGGCGTAGCCCTCCCGGTCCTGGTCGAGGTCGGAATCGTCCCTGAGATCCTGCTGCCGCTCCTTCAGGACTTCGAGCACGGCGTCGGGGTCGGCCGGCTTGGATAGGGCCTCGGCGTTCGCGTCGCTTCGATCGCGAACAGATGGCAGATCCCGCCTCAATTCCTCCAGCAGTTCGATCACCTTGGCGATCTTCTGTTCGCTCGCGATCGACATCTGGAGCGTCAACTGTTCCCGTAGCTCCCCAACAGGGTCATGTAGAGGACCGTCACCGACGTCAGCACCTGCAATCCCTGGAACGGCCAGGGATCGAAGGACGGAAGTCGCCCGAAGATCTCGAGCGCGTTCACCAAGAGCCACGCTAGGATAGCGAGTGTAATGAGCGCCGTGAACCGAGGTTGACTGAAGAATCGAGTAAGTCGTTCGGAAAGACGTTGCAGACCTTCGGCCCCGCGCCGATGGTCGGCATGCAGTCTTGATATGGACTGCACCGTCTCTTCCAAGTGCGGCGGCAGGTCCTCGCTGATAGCGTTCAATGGCATTCTCCGATTTGGCGCGCAGCCATAATGCCCGCGCGGCCGGACCGATCCGCGCTCCTTCTCTCGGGGACCCGCCTCGCCGCCCGACAGCCGACCCCGGCCAATTGGTCAAAGCTCCTCCCCGCCCAATCAATTGCCCGGAACAACGACGGCGGGTGGGAATTGCTGCTCCGACCCTGATTGGAGATTTCATGCCCACGCCCAAACTCGACGCCATCGCCCTGCTCAAAGCGGACCACCGCAAGGTCGAAGACCTGTTCGCCCAGTTCGAGGCAGCTAAAGGAGAAGGCAGGAAGCAGGCGCTTGCCAGGCAGATCTGCATGGAGCTGACGATCCACACCAAAATCGAAGAGGACGTCTTCTACCCGGCGTGCGAAGGCTCCGTGGAAGAGGACCTTCTGCAGGAGGCCCGCGTCGAGCACGACGCGGCGAAGGTCCTGATCGCCGAGATCGAGGCGGGTGGCCCAGGCGACGCGTTCTACGACGCCAAGGTCAAGGTGCTCTCCGAAGAGATCCTGCATCACGTCCACGAAGAGGAGCAACGCGTCGAGGGCGCCTTCGCTCAGGCCCGCAAGGCGGGTCTGGATATGGACGCGCTGGGACAGAAGATGGCCGCCGAGAAACAGGAGCTGATGGCGGCCTACAAGTCTGGCGCCTTGCCGACGCCCGAGACGCCGACGCTCGCGGCCACCGCCATAGGCCAAACCGCCCATGGCTAGGCGGCCCGCATCCCTTGGCAGAAAAGCGCCGCGGCGATGAGCGGCCGGCCCGTCGCGCCGGCATGCTGGCTTCGATCGCCGTCCATTGCCGCATGATCCGGCCTGCAGATAGGGCCGCCCGCCTGGCGGAAGTGCGGAAGATCAAGATGGCTCGCTCCGCGCATGCCTATGTGCGCGGCAGCACGGCTAAATTCTACGAATGGCTGGAAACTGGCCCGGCGGACGTGCCCGAGGGACCGGCGGTCTGGATCTGTGGCGACTGTCACCTGGGCAACCTTGGCCCGCTGGCTGACAGCCGAGGCCGCGTCGCCGTGCAGATTCGTGACCTGGACCAGACTGTCATCGGCAATCCGGCGCATGACCTGATCCGCTTGGCGCTGTCTCTGGCCTCCGCTGCACGCGGGTCCAATCTGCCCGGTGTGACCACGGCGCGCCTCATGGAGCACTTGATGGTCGGCTATGAAGCGGCGCTGGCGGGCGATTTCGACCATGACGGCGAGAAGGCGCTTCGCCCCGTCGCCATCCGAGGCCTTCTGGCCAGGTCCGTGCGCCGTCGTCCATCTCGCGTTGGAACGGCTGGACACGGTCAAACCCGTCGTGCCGCTCGGACGCAAGTTCTGGCCGCTGGCGCGCAAGGAGCGGCGGGCGATTGCCGAGTTGTTCGCAAGCGAAGAGATTCGCACCACGATCACCCGGCTGCAGTCGCGCGGCGACCATGATCCGGTCAGCCTGGTCGACGCCGCCTACTGGATGAAAGGGTGCAGCTCGCTCGGGCGGCTGCGCTATGCGGCGATGTTGCGGGTGGGCGAAGGCGACGGCTCCAGTCTCTGCCTGCTGGACGTGAAGGAAGGCATGACCGCTGCAGCGCCGAGAGCGCCAATCGCCGAGATGCCGCGCGACAACGCGGTGCGGGTGGTGACGGGCGCCAAGGCGCTGTCGCCCAACCTCGGCGGGCGCATGATCCCGGCCCGATTGCTCGACAGGGCTGTAGTGATCCGGGAACTCATGCCGCAGGACCTGAAGTTGGAAGTCGGACGCTTGACCGAGCGCAAGGCCCTGGCCCTGGCCGCGTACTTGGCCGGCGTCGTCGGGCGGGCGCATGGTCGGCAGATGGACTTGGAAACCCGCGCAGGCTGGGTGAAGGAGCTGACGCGGGCGCGCACCAGCGCGCTGGAGGCCCCCACCTGGCTCTGGTCCAGCGTCGTTGCCCTGCTCTCGATTCATGAAGGCGCTTATCTGGAGCATTGCCGGCGGTTCGCTCTGGCGCAGGCTGCCTGACCGTGGGCCGCCGCCGGCGCAATCCCTGGCTCGGCATCGGGCTCGACGCCTGGACTTTGGGTCTGGAGGCGTCCGCGGTCATCGGCCTGCGCGCCTTGAAGATCGCCCAGGGCGGCGCCAATGGCCAGGCGGAAGCCGAGCGCATGATCAGCGAAAAGGTCGAGGCCGCTTTGGACTTGCAGCGGAGGGCGCTCACCGGCTGCCTCGGCGCGACGCCTGCCAGCGCGACCGCGCGCGCCGTCGCGCACTATCGCCGGAAGGTCAAGGCCAACCGGCGCAGACTTAGCAGGGACTAGTCAGATCGACTGGCCTCTCATTCCGCCGCTCTTGCGAGGAAGTGGGCGTCGGCCGGCAGGGTGCGAGTTCTTGGCTCGGTTGTTCTCCCGATGCCGCCCGTCCGGTGAATTGGTGGAGGGGAGGCGGTTTCGACCGGTTGTTTGGCGCGATTTGCGCCCGTGCCATCAAGATACGTGTTATAGCCTTGAGCGCGGCGAGGATCGATCAACTCTGGTCCCGCCTCAATATCCGCCCGGAGTCGACTTTCGCTCCGCGAACCTCCGGTCGGATCCGAAAGGAGGGCGCCATGGCGCCCGACGTCACCCCTCCTACGCCTGCAGCCGACAGCCTGGGCTTGGCGATCCTCGCTTGTTCAGAGGCGCCACTCCTGCTCCTAGATGACGACTTGAGCCTGATTGCGGCCAGCGCATCCTTCCACCGCGCCTTCCAGACCGAGGCGGCGGAGGCCGACGGCCATCCGGTGTTCGCCATCGGCGACGGCGAATGGGACGTGCCGCAACTGCGATCGCTGCTGCGGGCGACGTTGTTCGGCGCGGCCGAGATCGACGCCTACGAGATGGACCTGATGCGCCCCGGGCATGGGCCGCGGCGGCTGATCCTGAAAGCGCACAAGCTCGATTACGCCCCCGCCGGCAAGGCGCGGCTGCTGCTGAGCGTGTCCGACGTCACCGACGCCCGCCTGGCCGAGCGGCTCAAGGACGACTTGCTGCGCGAGAAGGCCATTCTCGTGCAGGAACTTCAGCACCGGGTCGCCAACAGCCTGCAGATCATCGCCAGCGTGCTCTTGATGAGCGCCCGCCGGGTGCAATCCCAGGAGACCCGTGATCACCTCTATGACGCCCACAAACGCGTCATGTCGGTGGCCGCCCTGCAGCAGCACCTGGCGGCGTCGACGATCGGCGACGTGGCGCTGCGCCGCTATTTCACCGAACTGTGCGAAACCATCGGCGCCTCGATGATCCACGACCCCGAGCGGCTGCGGCTGGTCGTGAACGCCGGCGAGGCCGAGGCGAGCGCGGATGTCTCCGTGAGCCTGGGTCTGATTGTCACCGAACTGGTCATCAACGCGCTCAAGCACGCCTTCCCAGACGGCAGGCATGGCGAGATTCGCGTCGGTTACGAACACAAAGGTCCGGACTGGACACTGCGCGTGGCCGACGATGGCGTCGGCATGCCCATGGACCTGGCGAGCGCCAAGGTGGGGCTGGGGACCAGCATCGTCGAGGCCCTGGCCAAGACGCTGGATGCCCGGGTCGTCCACACCCAGTGCGATCCGGGAACCGCAGTCTCGATCATCCACGAAGGCGACTCGCCTCCGCGGCGTCCGGGGCCGAACCTTCCCCCAGATAGTATCCAAGGAACGGCGGCTGGTCTGGGGCGTTGCCGGATTGCGTCGAGACCTTAGTCGAACGCCCTCGTCAATGAAGGTGGGAGCCGCCCGGTGACGCTGAGCCTGGTGAAATCGAGTGATGTCATTGGCATGCCGCTGACGGGCCAGGAGGGGCGAAAGCTCGGGACGGTGCGGGAAATGTACGTCGATCCCGCGGCGGGCGCGGTGGAGTTCCTGATTGTGGAAGCCGCCAGCTTGCTCGGCGGCTCGGGCAAATACCATCCCGTCCCTTCAAGGATCGTGCGCTATGACAGCGTCGATCGCTCGCTCCAGGTCGACGTCGCCAAGGACCGCTTCAAGGAGTCGCCAAGTTACGATCGTGAGCAGCTCAGCGGCGCGAGCTACGGTTGGGCTGAGCAGGCGGCGCGCTTTTTCGCTGAGTCGCGCGCCTCGGACCAGGCTTGACTCTGTCGATCCGGGAGGAAATGGCCGTCCGCTTCCGGTGAAACGAGCTCACAAGCTCCCGGCGCAATCGCGGGCTCGGCTCTCGGTCTGAAGGTGTCCGCGGGCGGCGCTAGCGGCCAGGCGGAGGTCAGCGAATGATCAGCGAAACCTTTCGGGTAAACGCCACCGCTCTTCCCTGGGACACGAAGGAGGACGCGGGCGCTGGCGGCCTCAGCCTGAGACGTTGCGGCTAACGGACCATGAGGTTCGGGGCCGGGCGCACTTGGTCTAACAACACCTCTTGGCGAGCGCCATCCGTGCTTTCTCTCCGCGGGGCTGCGGACGGCGCCCCAGACTAGGAGGTATGGGGACACGCGCGTCGTCCAGGAGACGCCCAACGGTGAACGAGGTTGGGAGTTCCAACGGCCGATGCGGCCAGTGCTCAAGGTGCGGCGTGGGTGCTGTCAGTCCAATGGCGACTTGTCTCCGCTAGGGCGCAGGAGGCCCAAACCCGGCCGGGTCCTAGGCCATGACTGAGCGCCACTCGGCCAGGGCGGCCGAGCGTCTCTCCCGGTAGAGGTCTCTGCTGATGAGGTGGCGCTCCTGACCGAAATGGTTGTGGACCGTGCCGTGAACCGAGGCGAACTTCTGCAGGGTCTTCATGCGGCGAAAGCGCTGCATGACCCGCTCGCGGCGGCGGAACGGCAGGTGGGAGTTCTCGACCCGATTGTTCATCCAGCGGCCGGTCTGCTGAAGCCCGGCCGCTCCGATCTCGGTGAGCGCTGCTCGGTAGGATCGCAGGCCATCGGTGACGATGGCGCGCGC
>DASYYX010000016.1:0-101585 GCA_035946795.1 Caulobacteraceae bacterium
CTCCGGCGGTTATGGGTTTGTGTTTGGAATCAGTGGCTTGATCCCAAGACTACCCGTAACCGCCGGGCTCCGCATCCCAGCCGATCACCGGTTACGCCAATAAATTCAAAATGTTGACGTTTGTGGACAGGAACTAGCTAGAACCGACGAGGAAACATTCGCAGGTTTTCAGCTTGTTAAATAACTTTCCTCAACCAATGATCGCGTCATCGGTGAAGAATTGCGCGATCTCCACCCGCGCGTTCTCGGGGCTGTCGGAGCCGTGCACGGAGTTCTCGCCGATCGACTTGCCGTAGAGGGCCCGGATGGTGCCCGCCGCCGCCTTGGCCGGGTCGGTCGCGCCCATGACCTCGCGATAACGCGCCACCGCATCGGCGCCCTCGAGCACCTGAACGACAACCGGTTTGCCGCTCATCATGCCGACCAGCTCGGCGAAGAACGGGCGCTCCTTGTGCACGGCGTAGAACCGTTCGGCGTCGGCGCGCGAAAGGCGCAGGCGGCGCTGGGCCACGATGCGCAGGCCCGCGGCCTCGATCATGGCGTTGATCGCCCCGGTGATGTTGCGCTCGGTGGCATCGGGCTTGAGGATCGAAAGGGTGCGTTCGGTCATCGGCGTCCTGGCGTCGGCGCGGGTGGGTTCAATGTTCGGGAGGGGCGGCTTATAAGCACGCCGTCGCCGGCCGGCCAAGCCGGGCCGTAGGAGCGAACACGGAGCGCATGCGGATCAGGACGGAACGACGGGCCTAGCTCCCTGAGCTGCGGCGAGGCGGTCTTGGCGCCGGCTCGCCGACCCCTTCCGCGCGCCTCTTCCTCCAGCCGGTCCGCTGCCATGCTTCGCATTTCCGATCTCGTCTTCGACGCATACGGTCGCCGCTTCTTCGATCACGCCAGCGCCGCTATTCCGGCCGGCGCCAAGGTCGGCCTCGTCGGCCGCAATGGCTCGGGCAAGTCCACGCTCTTTCGCCTGATCAAAGGCGATCTCGTCCCGACCGAGGGTGAGATCGAATATCCCCGGCGCGCCCGCGTCGGCGCGGTCGACCAGGAACACCCGGGCAGCCCCGTTCCCCTGCTGGAAACCGTGCTCGCCGCCGACGCCCGCCGCGCCGCCCTGCTGGCGGAGCTCGAGACGGCCCCGCCCGAGCGGCTCGGCGAGGTCTACGCCGAGTTGGACCACATCGGCGCCGACCGCGCGCCTTCGCGCGCCGCGGAGATCCTCGCCGGCCTCGGCTTCAAGGCGGCTGACCTCGCGCGCCCAATGGCCGAGTTCTCCGGCGGCTGGCGCATGCGGGTGGCAATGGCCGCGGCCCTCTTTGCGGAGCCGGACATCCTACTTCTGGACGAGCCCACCAACTACCTCGACCTGGAAGGCGCCCTGTGGCTGGAGGCGCGCCTGCGCCGCTATCCCGCCACGGCGCTCGTCATCAGCCACGATCGCGAACTTCTGGACCACTCGGTCGAAGCGATCCTGCACTTGGCCGAGGCCAGGCTCGACTACTACCCGGGCGGACTTTCGGCCTTCGAGCGCCAGAGGGCCGAACGGCTGCGCCTGCAGGCCGCGACGCGCGTCAAGATCGAGGCCCGGCGGGCCCACATGCAGAGCTTCGTCGACCGTTTCCGCGCCAAGGCCACCAAGGCGCGCCAAGCCCAGTCGCGGCTGAAGATGATCGCGAGGCTCGAAGACGTCCCGCCGGTGCTCGAGGAGAGCGTCGCCCCGTTCTTAATCCGCTCACCGGAGAAGCCGATCGCCCCGCCACTGGTGCGCCTGGAGCGCGCCGCCGTCGGCTACGGCGGACCGCCGATCCTGCGCCGCCTGGACCTGAGGCTCGACGACGACGACCGCATCGGTCTTCTTGGCGTGAACGGTTCAGGCAAGACCACCTTCGCGCGCCTGATCGCCGGCTCGCTGACGGAATGCGCCGGATCGGTGCATCGGGACCGCCGCCTGAAGGTCGGTTGGTTCCACCAGCACCAGATCGAAGCGATGGATGGGTCCGACACGCCCCTTGCCATCATCCGCCGCGCCCTGCCGGAAAAGCCCGAACGCGAGCAACGCGCGCGCCTGGCCGCCTTCGGCTTTCCCGTCGAGAAGGTGGAGACCACGGTGGCCTCACTCTCCGGCGGCGAGCGCGCCCGGCTGCTCCTCAACCTGATCGCGCTGGACCGGCCCCACCTCATCATCCTCGACGAACCCACCAACCACCTGGATATCGACAGCCGCGCCGCGCTCGCCGAGGCGCTGAACGACTACGCTGGGGCGGTGATCCTCATCACCCACGATCGCTCACTGATGGAGCTGGTGGCAGACCGCCTGTGGCTGGTGGATGGGGGCACGGTGAAGCCCTTCGAGGGCGACATGGGCGACTATGCCCGCTTTGTCCTGGCGCGGGCCCGCACCGGCGACGCGACGCCGCTCGCGCCGCCTTCGCGCCAGCGCACGTCCGCGCCACTGGAGCTGGCGGAAGCGGCGGTGGAGCGGGCGGCCCGCGCCCTGGCCGAAGTCGAGGCCCTGGTCAGCCGTGATCCTGGCGCACGCAGCGGCGGAGCGCGCCTCAACGCCGCCCGCGAGCGCCTCGCCAGGGCCGAAGCCGCCTGGCTCGCCGCCGCCGAGGCGGCCGAACCTACCCGCACCGCACCGCCGTGACCCGGCCGCTGGGCGCATCGAAGAGGATGGTCAGGCGGGTCGCGGAATAGCCCCCCTCGTCCGGGCAGGTGGCGCACAGGACGCGCCGGCCGCCCGGATAGACAGGAACGGGAATGTCGCTGGTCGGGCGTCCGACCAGCCACTGCAGACGCGCCGCCCCGCACCAATCGGGAGGCGGCCGCGGCGGCGCCGGGATGTTCAGTGGCGGCGGCGCTGGCAGGCTCAGCGCCACCGGGCCCGCGGGCGGCGCCGGTTGCACCGGCTTGGGCGGCGGGACGGCGCAACCGGCCAGCGTCATCGCGAGCGCCGCCGGGGCAAACCTCATGCTTGGCGCTCCCAGCCGCCGGCCTCCTTCTGGCGCCAATAGGCGACTTCCAAGCCCGCCTTCTTGAAGCCGGTCCAGCGCTCCCGCGCCGCGCTCAGCGCTGCCTCGTCGGTCCCATCGAAGACGAGGATGGAACGCTCGTACGGGGCCACGTCGCCGGCATCGGCGCCGTCGATGAGGATGAGCACGTCTGCCTGGTTCAGGTTCTCGCCGCTCACCGAGAGTAGCACCGGGTGACGCGCGGCGTGTGGCTCGCCCTCGAGACCGTGCGGCAGGAAACTCTCGTCGCCGAACGTCCACAGGCGCTCGTCCAGCGCCTCGAGGCGCCGGCGGTCGGGGGCGACCACGAGCGCGCGCCAGCCGCGCGCTAGGCTGCGCGCGAGCAGGTCGGGGAGGATCTCCTCCAGGCTCGACCGCTCCAGATGGTAGAACCAGACCTCGCCGGCCACGGCGCCTTCAGCCCTCCAGCAGCCCCGCCGTTTCGACGAGCAGCCGCGCGACCCTATCAGGCTTGGTGAGCATCGCCAGATGGCCGAGGTCGGCGCGCTCGATCCGCCAGCCACGGCGCTTGGCTTCGTCAGCCTCTGAGTCGCAGGCAGGGCTCAACCGGAGGTAGGCGGCTCTCGCCGGGTTGATCGCAGGGCCGGTAGGCTCGGGGGCCCCCAGGTAGGCCAGCGGGACGCGCGGCAGGCCCGCTTCGAAGACGGCGCGGGCGCCGGCATCGGGCAGTACACGCTTCATCGCCGCTTTGTCCCACCACCGGCTCCACGGCGGCAGCACGCCATCCTGCGCGAGCTTGCGCGCCAGCGCCGCCAGCGCCTCAGGCGCCGCTTCGAGCCAGCTGAGGCCCGGGGTCGGCAGGACCGAATCGACAAAGACGAGGCCGGCGGGCGGCGGCTGCAGGCGCCCCGCAATCGCGCCGACGAGCGCGCCTGCGCCGCTGTGCGCGGCCAGGACGAGCGGCCCCGGCGCGGAATGCAGCGCCGCCGCCGCGCGCGCCCCGACGCCGGCGTGCCAGTCCGGCGGCTGCGCCCCGCCGTAGTCGACCGCCAACGCCCAATGCCCCTCCCTGGCGAGCGCCTCGGCAACCGCGCGCCAGCAGCCGGGTCCGACAAGCGGGGTGTGGATCAAGGCGAAGGCGGGCACGGATCGAGCTTATCCGCGCACCAGGAGCGCTTTCACCCCTCGTAGTTGTCGGCCACCAACCGATCGAGCAGGCGTACGCCAAAGCCGGTGGCGCCGCTGGGGATCGTGGCCACCGCCGAATCCGGCTTCCACGCTGTCCCGGCGATATCGAGGTGCGCCCAGGGCGTCCTGTCGATGAAGCGCTGCAGGAAGAGCGCGGCAAAGATCGAGCCGCCTTCCCGCCCGCCGCTGTTCTTGATGTCGGCGACGTCGCTGTCGAGCAGCTTCTCGTAGGACCCCTGCAGCGGCATGCGCCAGAGCGCGTCGCCGGTTTCCTTGGCGGCCCGAAGCAGGTTCTCGGCCAGCGCCTCGTCGTTGCAGAACATCCCCGCCACGTCCTTGCCCAGCGCCACCACGATGGCGCCGGTGAGCGTGGCGAGGTCGACGACGAACTGCGGCTTGAAACGCTGCTGGCAGTACCAGAGGGCGTCGCAGAGCACGAGCCGGCCCTCGGCGTCGGTGTTGATCACCTCCACAGTCTGGCCGCTCATCGTCTTGACTACGTCGCCCGGCCGCTGGGCGTTGGCGCCGGGCATGTTCTCCACCAGGCCCAGGATGCCGACGGCGTTCACCTTGGCTTTGCGGGAGGCCAGCGCCTGCAGGGTCCCGAACACCGCGCCGGCCCCGCCCATGTCGGTGGTCATCTCTTCCATGCCGGCCGGCGGCTTCAGGCTGATGCCGCCGGAATCGAAGCACACCCCTTTGCCGACGAAGGCTACCGGCGCGGCGTCCGGATCGCTCGCCCCTTTCCACTGGATGACGACGAGCTGGCTCTCGCGCGCGCTCCCCTGGCCGACGCCCAGCAGCGCCCCCATGCCGAGCTTCTTCATCTCCTTTTCGCCCAAAATCTCGACCGCCAGGCCGAAATCCTCGAGTTTGCGGGCGCGACGGGCGAACTCCTCGGGGAAGAGCACATTGGCTGGCTCGAAGACGAGGTCCCGCACCGCGCACACCGCCTCGGCAAGGCCCGAAGGCGTCTTGAACGCCCGCGCCGCGGCCTTGGGATCGTCCACCGCGATGTCGACGCGCGCCACGCTCGGCGTCTTCTCCGGCCTTTCCTTGGTGCGGTATTTCCCGAAGCGGTAGGCGGCGAGCTTGACTCCGAGCGCGGCCGCAGCCGCGATCGCCGGCGTCTGCGCCCCCAGTTGCAGCACCAGGCGCTCGACGCCGGTGGCTTTCACGGCGCCAAGGGCCTGCGCCGCCGCGGTTTCCGCCGCCCGCTCGTCAAAGGCGTCGGCCTTGCCCGCGCCGACCAGCACCACCCTGGCCGCCTCCAGGCCGGCGGGCGCGATGAGGTCGATGGTCTGGCCCGCCTCCCCTTTGAAGCGGCCCTGGCTGACGGCGCGCGTCAGGGCGCCTTTGAGCGCCTTGTCCAGCTTGGCCGCGGCGGGCGCGAGCGTGCCGTCATCGAACGCCAGCACCGCGACCGCGGACTTCGAATCACCTTTTTCTTCAGCAGCTAGGAAATTGATCTTCATGCGAACTCCTTGAATGGGTCAGCCGCCGGCCGGGGCGGAAAGGGGCGCCGGACCGAACCGGTTCGCGCCCGGTTCGCTCGCCATCAGGCCGAGCTCGACGAAGGCCCAGACGATTATCGGCAGGCCGATGAGAGCGCGCACGCCGTGCGGGGCGGGCCAGTTCATCACTACCGCGAACAGGACCAGCGCCGCCCACCATCCCGACCGACCGCGGTCGTGCAGGCGCTTGGAGACCACGCAGACGGCGGAAGCAATGAGCAGAGGATAGACGAACCAGAAGGTGAGCAGCCGCAGGGTCGGGCCGGCCACGGCTTCGTAGGCAGCCGCAACGGCGAGCAGGATCGCGGTCGCCACCCAGAAGGGGGCGCGCCCCACCCGGCCCGCCGCCGAGGCGAACAGCTCCCGCCAGTCGATCGCGCCGGTGTGCATCTAAGTGAACCGCAGAGAGCGCAGAGAAGGCGCAGAGAGCGCGGAGCTTCCCGTGTCTGCCGTGGTCGCCGGCGTGTGCTCGGACGCTATTCCCCAATTGCGGGCGAAGCGCGCGATTTGATGGTTCCCGAACGCCGTGGCGCGCGCGCCTCGATCTTCCCGCGCAACTGACCGCACTGCGTCCCTCCGCGCCTCCTCTGCGCTCTCCGCGGTTGGTCTTCTCATCACGCGAATTCCGCCAGCACGGCGTCGGCGGCGACCGTCTCGCCGGCCCTGGCTCCCACCGCCTTGATGGCGCCGTCGCGCTCGGCGCGGATGATGTTCTGCATCTTCATCGCTTCGACGACGCAGATGGATTGACCGGCTTTCACCTCGTCTCCGGGGGCCACGTCCATCGACACCACCAAGCCCGGCATCGGCGAGAGCACCAGGCGCGAGGTGTCCGCGGGCGGCTTGATCGGCAGCCGCTCGTGCAGGTCGGCCGACAGCGGTGAGAGCACCAGGACCCGCGCCGCGGCGGCCCGGTGGCGGACTGAAAATCCTTCCGCCGCCGGGGCGACTTGGGCGGTGAACTCAACCCCGTCTAGTCGACCCGAAAAGAGCGCCTGTCCCGGGCGCCAGTCGATGGCGTCGAGGACCGCCGAGCGCCGCTCCCCGGGAAGATCGATCACCAGCCGCTCTTTGGTTCCACCGAGGATGGCAGTCCGCCGCTCGCGCCCGATGATCACCGCCCACTCCAGGCGAGAGGACCCGTGGCCATTGCGTCTGGCCTGCAGGGTCCGGTGCATGGAAAGCGCCGTCGCCGTCATCACGTCCCGCTGAAAAGGTGTCGGCGCAAGTCCATGGAATCCTTCCGGGAACTCTTCACTGATATAGTCCGTGGAAAGCGCGCCCGAGGCGAACCGCTCCTGGTCCATGACGGCCGAGAGGAATGGCGTGTTGTGGCCGGGGCCGTCGATCAGGAAGCCCTCCAGCGCCCGCCCCATCCCGGTGATGGCCTTGTCCCGATCCGGCCCCCAGACAACGAGCTTGGCGATCATCGGATCGTAGAAGACGCTGATCTCGTCGCCTTCGCGCACGCCCGAGTCGACCCGGACGACGCACTCCCCCGCCTCCCCTTCGGCCGGCTGGGCGTAGCGGACCAGTCGCCCGATCGAGGGCAGAAACCGGCGATAGGGATCCTCGGCATAGATCCGGCTCTCGATGGCCCAGCCGCGGATCTTCAGCTTGCCCTGCTTCAGATTGAGCGGCTCGCCGGCGGCGCTGCGGATCATCTGTTCGACGAGGTCGACGCCGCAGACCAGCTCCGTCACCGGATGCTCGACCTGAAGTCGGGTATTCATCTCCATGAAATAGAAGGATTTGTCCTGTCCGGCGACGAACTCCACCGTGCCCGCCGAGTCGTAGTCCACCGCCCGGGCCAGCGCCAGGGCCTGGGAGGCCATCGCCTCTCGCGTGGCCGCGTCCAGCAGCGGCGAAGGCGCTTCCTCGATGACCTTCTGGTTGCGGCGCTGGATCGAACACTCACGTTCGAAGAGGTGAACGAGGCCGCCGTGCTTGTCGCCGAGCACCTGGATCTCGATGTGCCGCGGGCGCTCGATGTACTTCTCGATGAACACCCGGTCGTCGCCAAAGGCGCCCTTGGCCTCGGCCATGACGGCTACCAGAGCCTCCTCGATCTCGCCTAGGCCTCGGACGATCCGGATGCCTTTGCCGCCGCCACCGGCAGAGGCCTTCAACATCACCGGATAGCCGATCTCCTTGGCGATACGGCCGGCGTGCGCCGCGCCTTTGACCTCGCCTACGTGCCCGGGGACGATGGACACGCCCGCCTCCCGGGCGAAGCGCTTGGAGGCGATCTTGTCGCCCATGGCCTCGATGGCCCTCGGGTTCGGGCCGATGAAGGTCAGGCCCGCGGCCTCGCAGGCGCGGGCGAAGTCGGCGTTTTCGGCCAGGAATCCGAAGCCTGGATGGATCGCCTCAGCCCCGGTCCGCTGCGCCGCCGCCAAGATCGCATCGCCGCGCAGGTACGAAAGCGCCGCCGGGGCCTCCCCGATCGCCACCGCCTCGTCGGCCATCTCCACGCCGAGGGAATCGGCGTCGGCCTCGGAGAACGCGGCCACGGTGGCGATGCCCATCCGGCGGCAGGTGCGGATGATCCGCACCGCGATCTCCCCCCGGTTGGCGATCAGGATCTTGGAGAACATGCTCGCCGTGCATACGATTTGAAACGCCTAAACGCCATCAGGCTTGGAGACCGCGATGAACGACGTCGCCCAGAGGGCTGCTTTCGACCTCACCCCGCCGACTCCGGAGGAGCGCGCGCGCCTCGAGGCGGCGCTCAGCCCGGAGGAGAAGGACGTCCTGCTGCATCACGGCACCGAGGCCCCCTTCTGCGGCGGCTTGCTCAACAACAAGAGCGCCGGCGCCTATTGCTGCCGCGAGTGCGGGCTGCCGCTCTTCCGCGCCCAGACCAAGTTCGAGAGCGGCACTGGCTGGCCCAGCTTCACCGAGCCTTTCGACCAAGCGCACGTGCGCTCCGTGCGCGATCTTTCGCACGGCATGGTGCGCATCGAGACGCGCTGCGCCCGCTGCGACTCGCACCAGGGCCATGTCTTTCCCGACGGTCCGCCACCGACGGGCCTGCGCTACTGCATCAACTCGGTGTCCCTTCAGTTTGTCGCCGAAGGCGACCCCCTCCCCGACCCGCTCGGCCGCGGCGACCACCTCTGAACTGGGATCGAGCCGGTTGAATCGGAGCCGTAGCTCGCCCTCAGACTCCGCGGGCGCGTAGTTGCCCGAAGACTTTTCGAGCCGGTTGCGACATCGGTTCCCTGCGGTCCGCGGCATCCGGACCCGAAGTCGGCGCCGCGCTTCGAAGCGCCGACTTTTCCTTGACGAGCTTTGAACGGCGTCCCGCCGGCGAGCCATTTACAGATCGATAGGCGTCGATTGATGCGCTGGCGGGCACGTTGAATCTCGCCTCGCGAATGGGCGCTCAAACGAGAAACAGCCTTCGCGAAGGAAACCCGAGATGGCCCTCAGCAAGTCACTTCTGACGACCTTGGCCGCGTCCGCCGCGGCGACCTTGGCCGCCGGCGTGGCGCTCGCCGACGAGCCCGACGACTTCAACCAGAAGGGCGACATCCTGATCGCCGATCAATTCAACAACCGCGTCATCGAGATCAACGAGGCCGGCCAGATCGTCTGGCACTGGGGCCGCGGCCCCAACGACATCAGCGCCGCCTCGGCGGTGGGAACCAACGACGCGCTTCGCGTGGGCGCGCATACTCTGATCTCCGGGACCGGCGTGCCGCCGGGGCTCGAGCCCAAATGCCCCAGCGGCTGCGCCGACAACCGCGTCTTCTTCGTCAACCGCTACGGCAAGATCACCTGGCAGTATGGCCGTTTTGGCGTCACCGGCTCGGGACCGGGCCAGCTCAACACGCCAGTCCAGGCGACCTGGACCGGAACGCACACAGTGCTGATTACCGATCAGGGCAATCAGCGGGTGATCGAGGTCGACCCCGCTACGAAGAAGATCCTGTGGCAGTACGGGATGACCGGCGTAGCCGGGAGCGGGCCTAACCAGCTCAACAACCCGAACTCGGTCGAGGTGCTGGACAATGGGACCTATCTGATCGCCGATGAGAACAACAACCGCGCCATCGTGGTCTCGCGCGGCAAGAAGGTTCTCCAGACCTTTACCATCGGCGGCACGGCCAGCGGCGTGGCCTTCGCCAGCCGGCTGAAGAATGGGGACACCCTGATCACGGACTCGAACAACAACCGAGTTGTTGAAGTCGACGCCAACGACAAGCCGGTGTGGACCTACGTCACCAACACCCAGCCGGGCAGCAATCCGGCGCCGCTGCCGACGCGGGCAATCCGACTGAAGAACGGCGACACCATCATCGCCGACCAGGTCAACGACCGGGTGATTATCGTCGATATGGCCAAAAACCTGCTGCGCCAGTACGGCAACCTGAACGTCCCAGGCTACGGGACCGACGACGACCGGCAGGGTCTCAACTGGCCCTACGACGCCAAGGTCATCGGCGAAGATACGGGCCTTACCCACCTCGGACCCGACCCCGACGCGCCCTAGCCCGAAGGGCGCATGAGCACCCCGCCGGCGGGGGACGATTTCGTCCGCCCCCCAACTCCGCCGGCGGGGCCGCTCTTTGCCTGGAGCGCGGGCCCCGCCTACATGGCGCCCGCATGTGCAACCGCTACGGCTACCGGCACCCCTACCGCCAGTTGCTGGAGGAGTTCTCCGATCTCGGCCCGATCCGCTGGGCCGGGCTCGAGCCCAATGCGCCGCGCGACGACATCCGCCCCACCGATCCGGCCCCGATCATTCGCGAGGTCGGCGGCGAGCTGGAGCTCGCAGAACTGCGCTGGGGCCTGATCCCCTGGTACCATCAGGGTCCGACCAAGGGCTGGAAGGTGCTGGGCACCAACGCCCGCAGCGAGTCCTGCGCCACCACTTCGATGTACAAGGAGCCCTTTCGCCGACGCCGTTGCCTGGTGCCGGCGACCCACTTTTTCGAGTGGACTGGCGAGAAGGGCCGCAAGACGATGTGGCGGTTCTCGGCGGCGAACGGCGAGCCTTTCGCCTTCCCCGGGCTATGGGACCGCGCGCGCACCAGCGACGGTCCGGTCGAGAGCTTCACCCTGCTGACCTGCGCGCCGGGGCCTGACGCCGCGCCCTATCACGATCGCCAGCCGGTCATCCTGGGGCGAGCCTCGTGGCCGCGCTGGCTGGATCTGGACGCCGATCCCGCGCCGCTGCTGCGGCCAGGGCCTGCCGGGTCGCTGGCGGTAGCGCGCGTCTCCTGACCCCTCCCTCCGCGGCCGAAAGCCGCGGACGGGCCCTCGCAGGCTCGACTAGCGACAACGGGCCTATAAAGTCCGAGCCCCTAGGGAGCCGCCATGACCTCCACCGTCGCCGATAAGCGCGCCGCGTTCGCCAAGTTGCACCAGGCGGGATGCTTCGCCCTGCCCAACCCATACGACGCGGGGACGGCGATCGCCCTCCAGCGCCTCGGCTTCAATGCAGTCGCCACGACCAGCGCCGGCATGGCCTGGTCGATGGGCCGGGCGGATGGCGGGGCCGGCCTCGAAGAGGTGCTGGCCCACCTCGCGGGGGTCGCGGCGGCGGTCGACATCCCCGTGAACGCCGATTTCGAGGGCGGCCTGGCGGTGGCGCCCGACGCCGTAGCGGCCAATGTGGCCCGGGCTGCGCAGACGGGTATCGCCGGCCTTTCCATCGAGGACTCCAGCGGTGACGCCGCCTCCCCGCTGTACGACCTCAACCTTGCCGTCGAACGCATCGCCGCCGCCCGCCAAGCCATCGACAGGTCGGGACCCGGCGTAGTGCTCACCGCTCGATCCGAGGGGTTCGTCGCCGGCCGACCCGACCTCGCCGAGACCATCCGCCGGCTCGTCGCCTTCTCCGAGGCCGGCGCCGACTGTCTGTACGCTCCCGGCCTGCGGGAAGCCTCCGACATTTCCGAGGTGGTGCGGGCGGTCGCCCCCAAGCCCGTGAACGTGCTCACCCTCGGCCAGAGTCTGGCCGAACTCACCGATCTGGGGGTGCGCCGCGTCAGTGTCGGCGGGTCGCTGGCCCGCGTCGCCTGGGGCGCCTTCCTGGCGGCCGCACGGGAGATCAAGGAAAGCGGAACCTTCTCCGCTTTCGCCAAGGGCGCATCCGGCCGCGACCTCAACGCCATGTTCGCCCAACACGGCCCGCGTTAGGAGAGTTTGAACGCAGCTGTTTCGATTGGACGGAACGTCTGGTCGCGCCTCGAACATCAGGGCGCGCTGCGAGTTTCGCGTTCGGGACACTCCGAACGGAGGGCTGGCGTGCGTTCTCTGAACTACCCCTTGTTGTCGTTGGTCCTTGTCACTGGTCTCGCGACGTCGGCGGCCGGCGCCGAACTGCATCGACCATTGCCGGCCTCGAGCACGCAGCGGAACGGCGAGCCCGAGCCTCTCCGCCAAACCTTCGTCCCGGTGGTCGGCGCGCCCGGGCCGCCCGTTCCGGCGCGTCTGGCGCGCGGCGTTCCCGCCACCTACTCGGGTGCGCCGATCGACGTGAAGACCTACCACTACGATGGCGGCCGCACCGGCTGGAACGCCCGCGAAACGGATCTCACCCCAGCCACCGTCGCCTCGGCGAGATTCGGCCAGATCGCGAACATTCCGGTGAGCGGCCTGGTGCTTGCCCAACCGCTGCTCGTCTCGAATTTCCCCATGCCGGATGGCAAGACGCACGATGTCCTGATCGTGGCCACGACCAGCAACTGGGTCTACGCTTTTGACGCCGCAACCTATGCCTTGCTGTGGCAGGTCAGCCTCGGAACGCCGCAATCCGAAAAGGACGTGGCCTGCAACGTCCTTCCGGACTACGGGATCACCTCCACGCCCACGATCGCGCGTCCGAGCTCCGGCGCGGCGACCCTCTATGTGGTCGCCGCCACCGAGCCGGCGCCGTTTTCGTTTCACCACCAGCTGCACGCCCTCGACCTGAGGACCGGCGCCGACGTCGCACCGCCGGTGGAGATTGCGCCATCGGCGCCGCTCGCCGGCGGCGGGAGGGTGAGCTTCGATCCGCAGAACGAGTACAACCGCACCGCCCTGGCCCACCGCCACGGGTCCATCTACGTCGGCCTGGGCGCTCATTGCGACCATGACGCCGCCGGCGTCTCGGGCTGGGTGGTGCGCTACGATTCCCAGCTTCGCCTAGTGGACGCCTTCAACACGGTGCAGTCGAAGGCCGCCTACGAACTCTCCTCAGTCTGGATGAGCGGCTCGGCGCCGGCTGTGGACGCGCAGGGCAATGTCTACTTCGTGGTCGGCAATGGCTATTTCAGCCAGACGCCCGGCGCGCTCGGCTTCGGCGAGAGCGTCGTCTCGCTCACTCCGGACCTCAAAGTAAGGAGCACCTTCACACCCGCCGACTGGACCTATCTCAACGGTCGCGACCTGGATTTCGGCTCGGGCGGCATCATGCTCTTGCCAACGGTCCCCGGCCAGACCGCGCCGCCGCTCGCGGTGACGATCGGCAAGAGGCGGAAACTCTTCCTGCTGAACCAGAACCGTCTGGGTGGCCTCCAGGCCAACAACGCCGGCGCGCTGTGGCATGGCGCCCTGGGCGCGGGCTATGGCCTCTGGGGCGCCCCCGCCTACTATGCGGACGCCGCCGGCGGCCTCGTCTTTCTCCAGGTCAACAAGGACGTGCTGCGTTCCTACCGCGTCAATGCCGGCGCTAGTCCGGGCATGACCCCGGTGGCGACCGGAACCGTTGCGGCCGGTTTCGGCGGCTCGATGCCGATCGTCTCTTCCAACGGCTCGCGGGCGGGAACGGCGGTCGTCTGGCTCGTACACCGGGGGTTGAACCTCTCGCTCGAGGCCTATGACGCCGAGAAGCTCGGGCCGCCCATCTTCCAAGCCGCGGCGGGCGTCTGGTTCACCGACAGGGGAAACGCCCTGCTGACGCCGATGGAAGCCAACGGCCGCGTCTATGTCGGCGGCTACAAGACAGTGAACGTGTTCGGCCTAACCCAGTAGACGTCGCAGCAACGCAAGCGAGACGGCGGCGCAGAGGGCGACTGCGCACATTGTTTTTCGAACCAGATCCCTGATGAGAATGCGAGCAGGGTGGGCTCCCGAGCGAGGGGCGATGCTGGCCCGACCCATTGACAAGCTGAGACGAAGACTGACGCGCGGCGGCGACGGCCGTCAGTTCGTACTCGACCTCTTGCCCCGGAGCGGCGTCGGTATCGAAATCGGCGTCTGGAAGGGTGATTTCTCCGCGAGAATATTAGCGGTCTCCAAGCCCGAGATACTGCATCTCATCGATCCATGGCGGGTCGCATCGGACCCTGATCGCACCGACAGGGCGATGTACGGCGCCGGCAGGCTCTCGCAAGCGAACCTCGACGAAATCTGCGACGGGGTTCATCGCCGTTTCGACCGGCAGACCAGGGCCGGTCGAGTCATCATTCATCGCGCCGACTCGACGGAGGTGTTGCCCGGCTTGCCGGAGTCGAGCGTGGATTTCGTCTACGTAGACGGCGATCACTCCTATGAAGCCGTCCGCGACGATCTAGCCGCCGCGGTCAGGGTTGTCCGCCCCGGGGGCCTTATCTGCTGCGATGACTACCTGCTTGGCCAATGGTGGCAGGACGGCGTCGTCCGCGCCGTGCACGAGACGCTGGCCTCACATCGGCTCGTAGTCGCGCAAAAGTCAGGCGCCCAAATCGTACTCAGGCGCCGCGCACAATGAGCGACGGTCGGCGGGCAGCCCGAACGGGGCGTTGTGAGTCGCCCCTCAGGCCGACCGCGGCTCGGCCCGGTGGACATGGAGGGGGATGGGCTCCTCCGTCCCCAGCGAGAGTCCTTTCGAGATGTCTTCGTGCTCCAGCTTGCGCATCCGCTCGGAGACGTTCAGGCGACTGAACAGGTGGGTGACGCCGTGCGTCTTCACCGCCTGATCCCATTGGCCGCGCGCGTCTGCCAGGAGGCTCTGGCTTT
Source organism: Caulobacteraceae bacterium (assembly GCA_035946795.1). Classification (GTDB taxonomy): domain Bacteria; phylum Pseudomonadota; class Alphaproteobacteria; order Caulobacterales; family Caulobacteraceae; genus Acaudatibacter. Next base: position 14,600 of record DASYYX010000016.1, read on the forward strand.
CGCCTACGTGGACGATGTCGTAGCCGCCGGTCTTTTCGCGCACGTAGAGGAAATTGCCGCCCATGGGTGAGAGCGGATGGCCTTCGCGGAGAAGATTGAAGCGATAGACGGCGCCCGAGGCGCCGTGCACGTCGATGAATTCCCTCACCTTGCCTCCCCCAGAAGTCGGGCGTGATTGCGATTCGTTCATCTCGCCCACAAAGAGGGCGAGGCGGTGGCGGACCTCCGGCGAGACCGTTTGCGGCCCTGCGACCGGTCGTCGCAAGGCAGAGCTTCAGATCCTACCGAGCAACACCAGCACGATAACGATGAGCAGTATGAGTCCAAGCCCGCCGCTGGGGAAGTAGCCCCATGAGCGGGAGAAGCCCCAGGTCGGGAGAGCCCCGATGAGAAGGAGAATCAACAGGATGATCAGGATGGTGCCCAGCATGGCGCCTCGTTGGAGCGAACGTTAGGCCCGCCCGCCGAGCAACAATGAACACGGGCGGCCAAGGTTCCCGTCGCGACCGCCGCAAGCGTAGGTACGGATTAGCCTGGGCGTCCAACGCGCGAAGCGGCGCGGCCCGGACTATTCGTGGCTTTTCATCATGATATGACCGCTCTTCCGCGCAGTCCGTGGCGCGATCCCGAACTGCTCGGCTCGTTGCGGCCCGCTCCCCGTCCCGCGCTCCTCTAGCGCCTAAGCGGTTGTCAGATCAGGCGCCACGCGTCGTCAGCACACTCAGGCGGGCCCCAGTTGGCGTCCGAGGACCGTAAATCACCGTATTTTACGGTGGGCTCAGCGCCAGACCGGCGACCTCGTCGGATTTGCAAATCGAAATACCCGTTCGGGACGGCTGTCAAGGCCTTGCTGTTCGGTGCGCCTGACTTCGGGCGCCGAGCTGCGCGGTCCCCCCACCGGCCGCTGGACGCGTCCGCGGAAAGTGGCGCTTCACGCGCCATAAATGGACGGCCGGTAAGTGGGTCCGCTCCTTGGACTGTAAATGGCGCGATGCGTAGTATGCCCGCTCGGCCGACGAGAGAACCTTCCATGAGCGCAAGCTATGCGATCGGCCGCATCCGGTCCCAGTACCCCGACATCGCCAAAGCAGAGATCGAATCTCGGCTGCGCTACTCGACTTTTGTCGACGCCACATCGAAGTTTTTGTACTTCGAGATACCCAAAAACGCGTGCTCCACGATCAAGTTGTACCTGAGGGAAATGAAGCAAGCGCCGGCGCTGGCGCCGTTCACCGACTGGGCCCCGGAGACGAACCGAAATCACTTCGTTCACTCCAGGGTCAACGTGCCGTTGCCCTCCCTCTTAGATCTCTCGGCGGCGCAGCAGGAGGAGGCCATCGATTCGGATGACTTCGTCCGCCTCCTTGTCGTCCGCAACCCATACGAGCGCCTTGTCTCTGCTTGGAAAAGCAAGGTCTTTCTGCGCGAGCCGGGGTTTGGATACGTGTACCGCGCCGTGCGGGGCCGGGACGAGCCTAGCGGCTATGAGGATCTGGTCAGCCTGGCGGAGTTCGTTGACTTCGTTGAACGGTGCGAGGATCTCTCTTCCTGTAACTCGCACTGGCGACTGCAATCCGAGCACATATTTCACAGATCCATAAAGTATAATTCGGTATTCTCGACCGACACCCTCGGCCAGGCGCTGGAGGCGATCGCCGCTGTTTTTGCTGTCGCCCCCCCGCGGCAGCCGCGCAAGGCGAACACGTCCGTCGAAGCGGTGCGGGCAGCGTTGACACCAGAGACTGCTGAGAAGATTCGACGGCTTTATTCTCCCGACTTCGCGGCTTTCAATTTCTCGACCGCCCCGCCGGCCGCTCTGTTCAGGCCTCCCCAGGAGGCCGATCCGGTGGCCCGTCGACTCATCGAGGAGGTGGTGGAGCGCAATATCCTTCTTGACTCTCTGTATGGCCGATGGCGCGAGGCCTCGATGGGATGGCGGCGGCGGTCCCGAAGGCGCCTGGCAAGGGTCAAGTCCGCCCTTTTCCCCAGCCGTCGAGAATCGAAGCGAACGGTCGCAACCGATGCCGCCGGCGCTTCGATCCCCCTCAGCCGGTCAAGCTGAGCAGACTGGCGTTGCCCCCGGCCGAGGTGGTGTCGACGGTATAGGTCCGCTCGACGGCGAACCTCGGCAGATAGTGCGGACCGCCGGCCTTGGGGCCGGTGCCCGAAAGCCCTTCGCCGCCAAACGGCTGCACCCCTACGACGGCCCCGATCATGGTGCGGTTGACATAGAGGTTGCCGACCCGAGCGCGTTGGCGCACGGCTTCGGCCACCGCGCCGATCCTGCTGTGCACACCCAAGGTGAGCCCGAAGCCGGAGGCCATGACCCGGTCCAGAGTCTCCTCCAGGCTCTCGTCCTGCCAGGTCGTGACGTGGAGGATCGGACCGAAAACCTCGCGATCCAGATCTTCGATCCGATCGAGGCGGATGAGGGTGGGAGGAACAAAGGTTCCGGCCGCGGCGGCCGCCGGCATGGCGGTGGCGTGGATGATCCGCCTCTCCCAGCGCCGAAGATGCTCTTCGAGCGCGGCGCGCGCGGCCTCATCGATCACCGGGCCAACATCGGTCCGCGGATCGGACGGATCGCCGATCACCAGCGTGTCCATGGCGCCGGCGAGCATATCGAGCACGCGTTCGGCCGCGTCCTGGTGAACCACGAGCAGGCGTAGCGCCGAACAGCGCTGACCGGCGGAGAGGAAGGCCGATGCGACGACGTCGCCCACCACCTGCTCGGGCAGAGCGGTGGTATCCACCAGCATGGCGTTGACGCCGCCGGTCTCGGCGATGAGCGGCGCGAGCGGCCGGCCCTCGTCAGCCAGCAGCGAGACGGCGATCTTGCGCGCGCTCGCCGTCGACCCCGTGAACACCACGCCGGCGACCCGGCGGTCGGCGACCAGCGCCGCACCGACGTCCGGCCCGCCAGGCAGCAGATTGAGCGCCTGGGGGCGCACGCCGGCGCGATGGGCCAAACCCACCGCGGCGGCGGCGATGAGCGGCGTCTGCGGCGCCGGCTTGGCCACGACCGCGTTGCCCACAACCAGGGCGGCGGCAATCTGGCCGATAAAGATCGACAGCGGAAAGTTCCACGGGCTGATGGCGGCGAACACCCCGCGCGGCGCCAGCCGGAGCTCGTTCAGCTCGCCTGTCGGCCCGGGAAGGCGGGCGGGCGCCAGCGCGCGGCGGCCCTGGGCGGCGTAGTAACGGCAGAAGTCGACCGCCTCGCGCACTTCGTTCAGGGCGTCGGTGATCGTCTTGCCGGCCTCGGCGACGAGGAGCGCCATCAGGGCCGCGCGTTCGCTCTCCATCAGGTCGGCGAGGCGCTCGAGGGCGGCGGCGCGCTCTTCCACCGGCGCTGCAGCCCAGGCGGCGGCGCCGATGGTAGCGTCGGCCAGGGCATTGGCCGCCATCGCCGGGTTCGCCTCGATGACATGGCCGATTGTACGGTCACGGTCGGCGGGGTTGACGATCGGACGCTCCGGCCCCGTTCGCATCTCGCCAGCGATGATCGGCGCCGCGATGTGCTCTCCAGCTACGCTCTCGGTCATAGCCTCACGCAGATGTGCGACGGTATCGGCGTCCGACAGGTCCAGCCCCTCGGAGTTGCGCCGTTCGGGAGCAAACAGCTCCGGCGGGCGGACGATGGCTGGGTGCGGCGTGAACCCGGCGGCGCGCACCTGTTCCACCGGATCGGCCAGCAGCTCGTCTTCGGAGACGCGGCGGTCGGCGGCCTGGTGGACGAAGCTGGTGTTGGCGCCGTTCTCCAGCAGCCGGCGCACCAAGTAGGCCAGCAGTTCGCGGTAGCCGCCCACGGGCGCATACACCCTCACCGCCAGACCGCGCTCGGCGACCAGGGCGTCGTACAGGCCCTCCCCCATGCCATGCAGGCGCTGGAACTCGAAACCCTGCGCCGGCGCGCCCTGCTCGGCGGCCCACTCGAGCACGGTGGCGACCGTCAGGGCGTTGTGGGTCGCGAAGGCCGGATAGAGACTGTCCTCCCGCAGCAGCGTGCGCGCGCAAGCGAGGTAGCTGACGTCGGTGGCGCTCTTGCGGGTGAACACCGGATAATCCGCCAGGCCGCGCTCCTGGCAACGCTTGATCTCGCTGTCCCAGTACGCGCCTTTGACCAGCCGCACTGTCAGCATCCGGCCGGTGTCGCGGGCCAGCTCAGCGGCCCAGGCGATTACGGGGAGGGCCCGCTTCTGGTAGCCCTGGACAGCCATGCCGAGCCCCTCCCAGCCGGCAAGCGAGGGGTCGCGGGCGGCGAGTTCGATGATGTCCAGGGACATCTCCAGGCGTTCGCTCTCTTCCGCATCGACGGTCAGGCCGACTCCCGCCGCCATGGCGGCGCGGGCCAGCTCGATCAGGCGCCCGGCCAGCTCGGGAACGGCGCGGCTCGCCTGGAAGGGCTCGTAGCGGGGATGCAGGGCCGACAGCTTGACGGAGATGCTGTCGGCGCCGGCGCCTTCGGCTCCGCCCTCGGGGCGCGCCCGCCCCAGCGCCTCCACAGCCTCGAAATAGGCCTGGAAGTAGGCCTCGGCATCGCCAAAGGTGCGCGCCGCCTCCCCCAGCATATCGAAGGAGTAGCGGAAGGCGCGGTTCGGCCCCCGGTCGGCGCGCCGTAGCGCCTCCTCGATGGTGCGGCCGAGCACAAACGCCTCGCCCATCCGCTGCATTGCCGTTCCCACGGCGGCGCGGATCGCCGGCTCGCCCAGCCGGGCGACAGCGCCCCGCAGGGTCCCGCCCTGGGCCGAGGCTTCCGACAGGGCCTGGGCGAGAATCAGCCCAAGCGTGGCTGACTTGACCACCGCCGAGTCGACCCCGAGGTGAGCGCGCCAGTCCCCCTTGGAGAGCTTGTCGCGGATCAACGCGTCCGCAGTGGCCGGATCGGGAACGCGGAGGAAGGCTTCGGCAAGCCCCAGCAAGGCCGCTCCCTCCTCGCTAGAGAGGCTGTACTCGGCCAGGAACTGGTCGACCCAGCCGGCCTGCCCCGGCGCGCGGATCGCGGCCAGCAGAGCGCGAGCCTCGCGGACCGCCCCTTGGCGCTCGGGCGGCGTCAAACTCGCGAGCGGCGCCAGACTCCGGAGCGCCTGCGGCTCGGGTGGCCGGTAGGCGGCTTCGATGGCGTCTCGGAGCATTTCCAGGGCCACCCGCTGGGCACTGCCGGGCGGGGGCCCCGCGGTCAAGGGCGCCGCGGCTGTCCGGCGCAAACCATGGCAGGGGATTGTGTGCCTGCGGGACCTAGCTTCTCATGAGGATGGCGCAGACGCCACGGCGACGTACTCCAGAGCCCCCCGGAGTTCCCAAAGAACCTTCTCGCCGCTCGAGTGCCCAGTAACAGGCAGGGAATCGCGGCGGCCGCTGAAGGTTTCGATGAGAGCGCTCTTGGCGTCGTGAAGAAACGGCCGCCGGTAGTCGGCGCCGGCGAACAGGTGCTTGACGAACAAGGCGCCCCGGCCGCGCCAGTAGCACTCGTAGAGGCGGCGCGCCGTCTCTCTGTCACGACGCCCGTGGTGGTGATAGATCGCCATGTCCGGCACGTACTCCAGTGTGAAGCCGCGCTGATACGTCCGGTAGTAATAGTCGGTGTCCTCACCGCCCGGCAGATTCGTTCCGGCCCCGAGGCGGATATCGAACGGTCCGACGCTCTCGAAGAGCGTTCGCCGGGCGGCCATGTTGGCGCCGGCGATGAAGCCGTCGAGCCCCAGCCGCTTCATCTCGGCCGAGGCGCGGCTCCAGACCCGCCTCGAACCGTAAGTGTAGATGGAAATGGGGAGGTCTTCCGGATCGCCCAGCTCGCGCCGACCTCCGCGCAGCACCGGCGCCTCGTCCCCAGCGTCATGCCGCAACAGGTCGACGACGTAGTTCTCATCCAGGCGGCAATCATCATCGGTGAACGCGATGATCTCGCCGGTGACCGCCGCCAAGGCGGCGTTGCGGGCCCGAGAGAGGCCCGCTCTGGGCTCGAAGACGAGATTGACCGATTCGCCCGTGCGTGCGGCCCAGGCGCGCGTCAGGTCCGAGGTTCCGTCCGTCGAGCCGTTGTCGACGACAACGATCTCAGCTTCACTAAGCCCAGCCCGCGCGCGCGCCGCAGCCATTGAATCGAGGCAGGCGGTCAACTTGTCCGCGCGGTTCCTGGTGCAGACGGTCAGGGAAAGCTTCATCGACGACATGCTCGGTGGTGACGTCTGAGTCCATAGCTCGGCGCTGGCGGCTCGCCTAAGCGCGACGCCCGCCTGTTGCGAACTGCCGACCCGGGACACTAGCAAGCCATGCGCCACGGCGCCTCAAAGGCCAAATCTCCGGGCGAAACGAAGGGGGCGGGCTTCCTGCAGCGGAACGCGGGGCGTCGCAAACGTCAGGATACGCGCCGATCGATCAGGCTGAAATCCTTCGCAAAAAGCATCTCGAGGCGGGCGATCTGCCGCCGGGTCAGTTGCGGGCGCCGCCCACGCGACCGGTTCAGTCGCTGCGGTTCGGCGACGCCGTAACGGTCCAGGTGTTGGCGCAGGTTCTCGTCGTCCTCTCCCACCAGGAAGAGCCGGCTCACCATCTGACGGCCGGCGGCGTCGCAGACGAAAAGATGCTGCGGTCGGAACACTTTCGGAACCGCCCAGTCGCTCGAGCCTTCCAGGACCGAGATGACGTCATCCGCTGTTCTCATTCTGGCGGCGAATTCACGAGCCCGTTGGTTGAGCGGAACCTCGGCGGCGTTACGTATGTATCGGTATGCGGAGACGAAGCGATCGATGGGATCGCGCAGCATCGCAAAGCTCTCGGCGGCGATGAAGACCTTGGGATCGGCGGCGCGCCAGAACAGCGCCGTCGCGTGACCTGCGCCGCGGCCGTAGATGGCCTGGGCCATCGAGGTGCCGCCCGTCTTCGGCACGTGAATGAACACGATGCCGCGATCTCGCGCCCGCCTTGGCAGATGTCGGCGCATTCGCGAGCGAGCGTACCCCGCGAGCGGCGAATCCCGCAGGATCGGCGGCGTCCTTGCCCAGAGCTCCCAAAGATCGTCTGCAAACAGCACGCCTGTGAGTGACAGTGCGGCATCCACGGCCGCGCGCCTCCACCCGAGCGGCTCTGCCAACCCCGGCGGAGCGCTGTCCAGGGCCGGCGCCGCGATTGCCGCCATGCCCGCGGGAATCAAGAGGTCGTCAGCAGCCATCTCCCCCTAGCCCCAAGCGCCGTCGACCGCGGCGCCTCTCAAGTGTTAACGGCCTAGTCTAACCGGCAATCTGCGTCGAGTCCCGAGCCGGGCCTCCAACGGGCCGGAGCCCACGTCGGCCTCGCGTCGATACCCACCGGCCGAGCAAGGGACGCGCCAACTGCTGCGGGACAACGAAGTCTTGACCTCTGGCGCGTTGATTGCAACGGCAAGCCGGCGGCATCGGGGCGCGTCCCGCCTCCGCTCATCGCCCTTGCAGGGAGTGAAAGTGACTCGACCGGCTCCGCATTACGAGGCGCTGCTGGCGCGGGTGTCGCGCCGGGACGCAGTCGTGGGTGTCGTCGGCCTGGGATACGTCGGCCTGCCGCTGGCGCTGACGGCGCTCGACGCCGGCTTTCCGGTAATCGGTTTCGACATCAACCCCGCCAGGGTGGAGGCGATCAACCAAGCCAAGCCGGTGATCGCCTATATCGGCGCCGAGACCATGGAGCGCGCGCGCGCCGGCGGCCGGTTCGAGGCCAGCGGCGACTTCGCCCGCCTCGCCGAGCCGGACGTGCTCGTCATCTGCGTGCCCACGCCGATCAACCGCAACCGCGAGCCCGATCTCACCTTTGTCGTGCAGACCGCCGAAACCATCGCCAGCGCCTTGCGCCCCGGCCAACTCGTCGTGCTCGAGTCGACCACATGGCCGGGCACCACGGCCGAAGTGGTGCAACCGATGCTCGAGCGGTCCGGACTGCGCGTAGGCCGCGAGGTCTTCCTCGCCTTCTCTCCTGAACGCGAGGATCCGGGCAATCCAGACTTCAGCACCCGCACCATCCCCAAGGTCGTCGGCGCCGACGATCCGGCCTCGCGCGAGCTCGCGACCAAGTTCTACGGCCAGATCATCGCCAAGGTCGTGCCGGTCAGCAGCGCCGCCGCGGCGGAGGCCGCAAAGCTCACCGAGAACATCTTCCGTAGCGTCAATATCGCCCTGGCGAACGAGCTGAAGCTCGTTTACGGCGCGATGGGGATCGACGTCTGGGAAGTGATCGGCGCGGCCGCCACCAAACCGTTTGGCTACCTGCCTTTCTGGCCTGGTCCGGGACTTGGCGGCCACTGCATTCCGGTGGACCCCTTCTACCTCACCTGGAAGGCGCGCGAGTTCGGGATGGAGACGCGTTTCATCGAGCTCGCCGGGCAGATCAACACCCACATGCCCAGGATCGTGGTGGACCGCCTGGCCGAGGCCCTGGACCGAAGCGCCGGGCGCGGGCTTTCGGGCGCCAAGGTCCTCATCATCGGGGCGGCCTACAAACGCAATGTCGACGACATCCGTGAGAGCCCTTCGCTGACGCTGATGGAGTTGATCGAGAAGCGCGGAGCCAGCTGCGACTTCCACGATCCGCACGTGGCGGAGATTCCGGCCACGCGGGAGCACGTGGCGCTTGCCGGCCGGCGGTCGGCGGCGCTGACGGCGAAGACGGCGGCGGCATACGACGCGGTTCTGGTCTCCACCGATCACGATGCGGTCGACTATGGCCTGCTGGCGAAGCACGCCCGCCTGATCGTCGACACGCGCAACGTCTTTGCGCGCCTAGGCCTGGCGACCCACAAGGTGGTCAAGGCTTGAAGCGTTCCGGCGAGGCCCTGCGCCTGTGCCTCGCGGCCTCGGGCGGCGGCCACGTGCGCCAGCTGTTGGACCTCGAGGCCGCCTGGTCAAAGCACGACCACTATTTCGTCAGCGAGGAAACGGCGCTGACGCGCAGCATCGCCCAGAAGCACCGAACACACTTTGTGGCCCATATGGCGCTCGGCCAAGCACGCCTCGAGGGGCCGCTGAAGCTGATCACCGCCGCCCTGCGAAACTTCGTCCAATCGCTGCAAATTGCCTGGCGAGAGCGCCCGGACGTGGTCATAACGACCGGCGCCGGCACGGTTTTTTTCACCGTGCTTTTCGCCCGGCTCGCCGGCGCGCGCATCGTACTCATCGAGTCGTTCGCCCGCTTCCATGCGCCATCGAAGTTCGGACGCCTGGTTGCGCCGCTGGCGCATCAGAAGATCGCGCAATCCGCCGCCCTGGCGGCCTATTGGCCCGACGCCGAGGTTTTCGACCCGCTTCGTGTTTTCGAGGAGCCGCCGCCGCCGAAGCAGCCGCTGTGCCTGGTGACCGTCGGCGCCATCCTGCCGTTCCCGCGCCTGGTCGAGATGGCCGTGGCGGCAAAGGCCGCCGGAGAGATACCCGAGAGGATGGTCGTGCAAACGGGCGAAGGTAGCGTGGCGACGGAAGGGATCGAGACGGTTGCGACCCTCGGATACGACGAGATGCAGCAGCTCCTGCGCGAGGCGGAAATCGTCATCTGCCATGGCGGCACCGGCTCGCTCATCACCGCCTTGCGCCAAGGATGCCGGGTCGTGGCGGTGCCGAGGCTGCTGGCGTTAGGCGAGGTCTATGACGACCACCAGGCCGAGATCACCCACGCCTTCGCCGAACGTGGCCTGATCGAGGTCGCCAACACCCTCGAGGAACTGTCCGTGGCGCTCCGCAAGGCGCGCAGCCGGCCGCCCCTGCGCGCTACGACAGACCATGCCCGACTGATCGAATTCCTGGCCGGCCTGTTGCGCGCGCCGACGGCGGAGGCGACGCATTCACGGCCGGATCCGCTGGCGCCCACGCCTCTGCACGCCCAGGAGTAGAGGGGGGCGACGTCTCAGGCTGCGTTCCAGAGCCGGCGACTGTTCGCGTCCGCTCCGGCAAGCCGGCCGAACGGCCCGACGCGGATATCGCTGCGGATCACGCGGGCCGGATTTCCGCCGACGATCGTCCTTGGGGGCACATCCTCGAAGACGACCGCACCCGCGCCCACGATCGACTCATCGCCAACGGTGACTCCCGGAAGAATCATGGCGCCGCCGCCGATGAAACAGCGCGCCCCGATGCGGACCGGCCGCTCTTTCCCGCTGACCGGGTCGCGCGTGAAGATCAAGGCCTTGAAGGCGATCTTGGTCTGAGCGCCGATGACGATGTCGCCGCGCCGTCCGATGCGGAAGCGTGAGGCAAGCGAGGGGCTGGCGGTCGGATCAAGGCGCACGCCGCGGACGGTCCGGAACCACCAGGACCGCAGCGCGAGCAGAGGGCGATGAAGGCGCCCGAACTGGTTGAGTGATCGAACAGCCACGTTTGCAGACCCTCGACCTGCTGGCCCCTAGCTTGCACATAATAGGCCAAAGCCTGGGGTGAGCGCGATTCCATGGACGACGAGCGGCGTGGCGGCGCCAGACTGACGCGAGGCCCGATCGCGCGGCTTCAGGCGCGGGTGCAGCGCCTCATCCAGACCCGCTTCTGGGGGATGGACATCCACCCGAGCGCGCAGATCGCGACCACAGCGCTCATCGACCGCACCTGGCCGCGCGGGGTTCACATCGGCCAAGACTGCATCATCTGCGAAGAGGCGGTGGTGCTCACGCATGATCTTACGCGCGGGCTCTACCTGCACACCCGTCTGGGTGCGCGCACCGTGATGGGGCCGAGGTCCATCGTCATGCCCGGGGTCACGGTGGGCGAGGACTGCGTGCTTCAGCCCGGAGCCGTCGTGATCCGCGACATGCCGGCAGGTTCGGAAGCGCGGGGAAATCCCGCCGAGATTACGCCGCGAATGCCGGACGAAACCTGACCTTTGCTCACCCGACTCAGGCGAGGGGGTGTCCCGTGGCCAACGTCGGCAGGGCCAAATGGGCGCGAACAGACGCTGCGATCGGTGCAGCCGCGGTCGTCGTGGCCGTCGCCGTCGAGCCCAGGCCCGACATCGTGATCGCGAAGGCGTGCACAATCGGCGCCGTCGCATTGTTCTGGGTCAACGTCGGCGCAGCGTCGGTGTTCAGATTGGTAACCGCGGCGAGGCCGAGATTGCCGGACTGGGTAAACCCGAGCAGGCTCCAGAACTTGAACAGCGAGGCCCGGTTCGAGGTCACCGAGACGTTGGTGCACGAGTCAACGACCAGTTCGGAAGTACGATCGCTATAGGACGCGACAACGTTCTGCGAGACAGTCAGTCCGGAGACCCCGCCCACGGCGATGCCGTTGTAATCGAGACCGGTCAGGTTGTTGCCCTGGATGGTCATGTTGGTGAAGGGGTGGGCCCCGGTTGGGTCGGCGCGGACGAAGATCCCCTGGAACATCAGGCCATCGCCGCGATAGATGTTGTTGCCGATGATCTGAATGTTCGCGCCGGCCGGGTTGGACGCATTGGTCCAGAACTGGATGCCATCGGAGTGAAGTCCGCCCGGAGTCGGGAAGATGTCATGGATGGTGTTGTACGAGATGACGACGTTGTTCGACCCGCCGCCGTCGATCCCACGGCAATGCAGGTCGTGAAAGATATTGTTTGAAATCAATAAACCGACGTTGTTAACCTGGCAAATGCCGATCATCAACTTATGGAAACGGGAGCCGGTGACGCTGACGTTCTGGCATCCGCGGATGAGAAGGCCGGTGATCGTAGCAGCGAATTCCTGCGTGTCGTTGCCGTAGACGTTGACGTTGGTCAGGGAGATGTTGGCGCTGCCGTTCACCGAGAACGGGAAATTGCCGGTCGCGGCCGCGGTGGAGAACGACAGGCCGCTGAAGACGAGTCCCGAAGAGCTGCTCACGGTCAGACCGGTCAGGACGGCGGGCTGGGAAGGATCGGCCGAGGCGATGGTGACCGGCGCGGTGAAATTGGCGTCGCGCAGGGTAATCGGCGTGTATGTGCCCGGCCCGAGCAGAATAGTGTCGCCAGCTTTGGCGAACTGAATCGCCTGGAGAAAGCTGGCAGTATTATTGACGGTGATAGTCGACACGGCGGCCTCCCCGAACTCCTGCCGCGCCATCGATACGAGCCGGCGCGGGGATCGCTGAACGACGCCCGATTAGACCGTCTACTCTAAGTCGATGATAACAATTATCATGAACATCGACTTATATTGTTTGGTTTACGGCCGGTAAAGCTCGGCTATGCTACGGTTATTCTCGGATCGGGAGACCAAAGCTCTGCAGCGTTCGGCCACGGATCCGGCGAATGCGATTCACAACCGGCCCCCGCGAACATGCGCGGGCGCCGCCATCCGCGAAAGCAGCGGGGAGCCGCGCCGAGAAAGACCAGTAGACCTCAGGCGTGACTGCCGGCTGTCACAACTTGCGCGAGCGGCTGCTCGCTCGCCGTGGCCGAGGACGAGGTCGCGCTCGAAGACATCGCGGAGAGCGTCGAGAGGGCGCCGGCAAAGACCGCCGCACTGTTGGTGAGCGTCCCCTTCACCACCAGGTTGGCGAGCGACGGCATGGAATCGGCTGTCGAGACCGGAAGCGCCAGGACCATTTCGTTCCCCGACTGGGTGAGCCCGTTGCAAGCCAGGAATTTGAAGAGCGATGCTTCGTTGCCGGTCGCGGTGACGTTCGAGGAGCAGTCGATGAGAAACTCCGAGGTGCGGTCGGTGTAGGAAGCTACGATGTTGTTCGAGACTTTCAGGCCGTTGACGCCGCCCACGGCGATGCCGTCGTAGTCGAGCCCGGCCAGGTTATTGCCCGTGATGGTGACGTTCGAGAACGGGTGTGCGCCCTTCGGATCGGCGCGGACGAAGATACCCTGGAACAGCAGACCATCGCCGCGATAGATCGAGTTGCCGATAATCTGGATGTTGGAGCCGTCCGGATTAGACGCGTTGGTCCAGAACTGGATGCCATCCGCATGCAGCCCACCCGGTGTCGGGAATATGTCGTGGATGGTGTTGTAGGAGATGACGACATTGTTGGAACCGCCGCCGTCGATGCCGCGGATGTGCAGGTCGTGGAAGCTGTTGTTCGTTATCGTCAGGCCGTTGTTGTTGATTTGACCAAGGCCGACCATCAGATTGCAGAAGTTCGAATTGGAGACGGTTACATTCGAACTGCCTCGGATCAGCAGGCCGGTGGCCTTGCCCGTCGCCAACTGGGCGGCGTCGCCATAGACCCCAAGACCAGTGAGCACGATGTTGGAGCTGCCTGCGACCGTAAATGGGAAGTAGCTGGTCGTATCAACCGCGCAGAATTTGAGGTCCTTGAAGGTGAGCCCGCTGCAAGCGTGCACGCTCAAGCCCTTGAGCACTGCCGGATCAGCCGAATTGGCTGACGTGATCGTGACGGCGCTGCTGAAGTGGACGTCACGAATCCAGAACGCATTGTACGTGCCTGGAGCAAGCTGGATCGTGTCTCCGGCTTTTGCTCTATTGAGAGCGTTCTGCAACCCTTGAACACTCTTGACGGTTATCGTGGTCATCTGGGTTTTTCCCCACTCCGTTATACAGCGGTTGCCGCCGCCATCTTTCAGGATATCTGAACGATCCTCAATAATTCGGTCAGATTTACGCCCGCCCTAAAGAACCAGATGAATTTTATGATAACTATGACAGTCTACAAACGAACTTCCGGCCGTTAACCAAACGTTAATCATAGGCGATATTTGCCCTATCCTCTCCCGCCGGTGCTACAGAGAAGAAATCTTCAACAAGGCAAAGACATGGCGCGGGGGAGGCGACGGTGAGGCTAGCTGGAAATTGGCCCGCGACGGATCAGCGCAGCCGCGACCCGGGTGGCGCCGGGCTTGCAACGGGCTGGCGCGGGCCCGATCCTACTTCAGGCCGCGATTTTCCAATCGACCGGCGCTGAGGCGCTCCGCCTGAAAGCAGGAAGAAGAGTGGAGCAGGTCCAGACCAGCGAGTCCGGGCAGCGCCGTCGCGGCGCCAAATCCTATCTGCTTGCCATCACGCTGGGCCAGGTTTTCGCCCTCGCGCGCTATTCGCTGCTGGCGCGGATCCTGGGGCCGCGCGACCTGGGCCTGGCGGCGACGCTCATCCTCACCGCTGGCTTCTTCGACCTGATCACCGACACCGGCGGGGACCGCTTCCTGATCCAGGACCGCGACGGGGGCACAGCCGAGGCCCAACGGCTGGTGCAGCTGATGAACCTGTTCCGCGGCGTTCTGGTGGCTGTGTGCCTTGTCGTGTTCTGCCATCCGATCGCCGCCTTCTTCGGCCAGCCGGAGATCGCCACCGGACTGATGATCCTGGCCCTCTATCCGCTTGTCTCGAGCTTCGGCCACATGGACAGGCTCCGGTTCCAACGACGGCAGGACTTCCGCCCGGCTGGAATCAATTTCCTGGCCTCCGAAGGCTGCAGCATGGTCGCCAGTGTCGGCGTGGCCTACTTCACCCACAGCTTCGTGGCCGTCGCCTTCGGGCTGATCGTGCGCTCCATCGTCTCGGTGATCATCTCGCACATCCTCGCCAACCGCCCGTTCCGCTTCGGCTTCGACAGGCGCCTGGCGCCCCGGCTGGCGCGCTTCTCGGGACCGTTGATCCTCAACGGGGTTTTTCTGTACCTGGGATCGCACACGGACCGGATCGTGGTGGTCGACACCCTGGGAGCCGCGCCCCTGGGGCACTACTCGGCGATCCTGCTGCTGATCTATTATCCCTCCCAGATCCTGTTCAGATACCTGTCGGTTCTCAATCTGCCCAGGGTCGCGGCCACGCGCGACGACCCAGCGGCCCGCGAGCGGGCCGTGGAGGAACTGGGCGGGCAACTCATTCTCCTGGCCTCGGCCATGGTCATCGGCTTCGCGGTTGTGGCGCCCACGGCCATTCGCCTCCTGTTCGGCCCGAAATTCAGGGAAGGCCTGGAGCTGGTAGCCCTGATCGGCGTGCTGCAGTCCTCCAGGTTTCTGCGGATGTGGCCGACCAATCTGGCCATGGGATTTGGCCGCAGCGAGATCGTCATGACGAACAGCATGGTGCGGCTTCTGGGCGTGCCGCTGGCATTCGTCGGCGAGCGCTGGATTGGCGGCATGGAAGGGATCGCCATCGGCTTCACCGTCGGCGAGATGATCGCCATGGCGCTTGCCCGCCTGAACGTGAACCGGGCGATCGGGCGGCCGCTGTTCAGCGACTTCGATCGGATCGCCTTCTTCCTGTTGGTGACGGCCATGGTGATGGCCTGGGTCCGGATCGTGTCGCACCCCGTCCTCGTCATCGCCGGCCTGGCCTTTCTGGGGTCGGCGGCCCTCCTCGCCTGGGGATTGCGGCGCGAAAGCGCCACCCTGGCGTGGGCGTTCAGGACCGGGCTCCGGCTCGCCAAGTCGGCCATTCCCCGTCGACCCATCCGGGGGACGACGTGATGAGAGTGGGGCTGTTCAGCGCGCCTTTCGCTGGCGCGACGATTGCACTAGGAGCGGCGCGCCTCCGCAACAGAGTTCGACCCGGATGAGCCTTCCACCCGATACGCCGGCGACAGCGCCGCCGACCGAGCCGCGCCGTCACGGGCGTTGGATCAATGCGGCCGTCTGGGTCGCCGCGCTCGCGCTGCCCCTGGCGCTGGCGGTGGTGCTTTACCCTGTCAGGTTCAACTCGCTTGAACAATACACATACCGGCTCAACGCGCCGTTGCTGGTCCCCTTCCTGCTCGTGCCAGTGTTCCTGGTGGGATTGGGCCTGGTCCTTGTCGTGCCGGGTCTGCGCCGCTGGGCTGGGCCGGCCGTAACAGCGTTCGCCGTGATCATCAGCCTTGCCTTGATCGCTTTCGGCTCCCTCAACCCACGTCTCATTGTGCCGTTGCTCGTGCCGATGGTCCTTATCGGGCTCCTGGCGATCTGGGCGCTCCCCAGCCTGCGCTCGGCGCCGACTGCCGTCCTGGAGGGGCTCTGGTTCGCATTCTTCGTGGCGCTGGTGATGTGGCCCAACTACATCGCTATCGCCCTTCCGGGCCTGCCGTGGATCACCATGATCCGGCTCACCGGCTTTCCCCTGCTCATCTTCCTGCTCGTCTGCGTCTCTGTGTCGAAGACTTTCCGCGACGAAAGCGCCGAGGCCTTGGACGGGATAGCTCCAGTATGGAAGCTGCTGGTGGCGTTCACCCTGGTCCAGGTGTTGTCTGTCGCGCTGTGCAAGGGCGGCCAGATCCCCGATGCGCTGCAGCGCCTGGTCATCTACCTGACGAGTTGGACCGCGGTCTTTTTCGCCAGCGTATGGCTGTTCCGACAGCGCGGGAGGATCGAGATCTGGGCGACGCTGATGTGCGCCGCCATCGTTCCGATCGGCGCCATCGCCCTCCAGGAGGAGCGGCACAGCCACGTGCCGTGGTCCGGCCACATCCCGAAATTCCTGCAGATCGACCCGACCATGCTGCAGGGCATATTGGCCGGCAACTCGCGGGCGGCGAACGGCATCTACCGCGTGCAGAGCGTGTTCACGACCCCCCTGACCCTGGCCGAGTACCTGGCCTTCTGCTTTCCGTTCCTGATCCACTTCACCGTCGCCCGGGGATATCGGGTCTGGGTGAGGGTGGCGGCCGCGGCGCTGATGCCGTTCACTCTGTACATCATCTTCCTGTCCGGCTCGCGACTGGGCATGGTGGGCGCGCTCGTGAGCATGCTCGGATACGGGTTCTTCTGGGGGGTCAACCGCTGGCGGCGCGACAAGCGGAGCCTTTTGGGAGCGGCAGTGGTGTTCAGTTCGCCGCTGTCGTTCCTAGCCGCGGTCGCCACGACCTATTTCGACCCGCGCCTCCATGCCATGGTCTGGGGCACCGCCGCGACCAAGGCGAGCAACGAAGGGCGCGTCCTACAGTACAGGAAAGGCCTCCCGCTGGTTTTCCATCACCCTTGGGGATACGGCATCGACCAGGGGGCCCAGGCGCTCGGGATCATGGCCACCGATGGCAAGCTCACCATCGACACCTATTTTCTCGCGATCGCCCTCAACTACGGCGTCCTCGGCTTCATCCTCTATTACGCGATGCTTCTGTGGGCCATCTGGGAGGCGGGCATGACCGCACTCAGGGCGCCGCCGGACGACCGCGACCTGGCCTTCCTGGCGCCGCTGGGGATTTCGCTGGCGGTGTTTTTTGTCATCTGCGCGGTGTTCGCGCAGCAAGACAACATTCCGATCGTCTTCATGATGCTGGGCGGGGTGGTGGCGCTGGTCTGGCGCTATCGTGTCCTTGCTGGCCTGGCCGTCCGCCGAGCTCGCCGCCTGCTGCCCACTTATCGCTCCGCCCCCCGGCCGGCTCTCGCACGCCAAACCCAGAGCTGAGGCCGTTCAGGGTGCGATCCAGGCCGGCCGGCCGCGCTCGCCGCGGACGCCCGCCAGCCACCCCGACAAAGCCCAGAAGAGCTGCCGCCAGGCGCCGCGTCGCGGATAGCGCAGAAGCACCCCGACGAGGCTGGTGACGGTGGCGAGGCCCAGCAGACCCGGACGCCGATCGCGGGTCACCAGCAGGCTGTTGCGCACGTTCAAGTACACCGGCGTGCGCGCGCGGCGGGCGATGTGGGTGATGGCGCCGGTGGTCGAACCCTGGCGGTGCAGCACCCGAGCGGCCGGGGCGAAGCCCAGGCGCAATCCGCGCTCGCGCGCGCGCAGGCACCACTCGACCTCCTCGGCGTATAGGAAATAGTCCTCGCGCATCGGCCCGGCGACATCGACGAAGCGGCGCGAAACCATCATCGAGGCGCCGTTGAGATAGTTCTGTCGCGCCTCGATCCGGGCTGGGTCCGGCCCGATCCGCTCAGAGGCGCCGTAGCCGAGCGAAACCGCCCTCGCGAGCCAGAAGCGCCAGAGCCCGCCGAAGGACTGCACCCGGCCACCCGGAAGCAGGATGATACAGCCGACCGCGTCGCAATCGCCGGCGCGCAGGCGCCCGAGAAGAGCGCCCATCGCCTCGGTCTCCGGGGCCGCATCCGGATTGAGGATCCACCAGGCTTCGGCGTCCGGGCTGGCCGCCAGGCACCTGTTGACGCCCCCGGCAAAACCGAGGTTGCCGCCGCCGTCGATGATCCGCACGGGCTGGCCGCCGGCTAGCTGGTTCGGAAGTGCGGCGGTGAGCCGGGCGAAGGCCTCGCGACCGCCGTTTTCGCAGATGACCACCTCAAAATCGCGATGCGTGGAGCCTTCGAGCGCTCGGAGGCAGGCGCTGACGTCCGCCGGGTTGCGATAGGCGACGACGGCGACGGCAACGTGACCAGCGGCCGCCCGATCGCTCACGGACGGCGGCTCCCGGTCAAAAGAACAACGGAGTCCCAGGTGCGCCAGAGGCGCAGGCGCCACAGCACCATGAGGGCGCCCAGCCGCTGTCGGCCGCCGGCGAGTCGCGGCGTCGTCAGCACCCGAAGGCCATGGACCACCGCCGAGACGGGCAGCACCAGAGTCCGCAGTCCCCAGACGAGCCTGCCGGCCGGGGATTCGGCCGCGAGCCCGTAGCTCTCGGCTTGGATGCGACGCCATTTGGCCGCCAGCTCTGGCCAGTTTCGCCGAGCGGGGTGGGCGACGAGGGCCGCTGGCGCGTAACCGATGGAGTACCCGAGCCGGAGCGCCCGGTGGGCCCATTCGGTATCCTCGGAGACGCCGGTCCGGAATGGACCAACAGCATCGAAGACCTCGCGCCGGCAGAAGAGATTGGCAGTGACGCTGAAGCCCTTGCGACGCACATAGCGTTCGTTGTCGAAGGCGAACACGGTTTCGAATGCCTCGACCGCCGTTGGCCTTCCGGGCCGCTCAATGGTCACCGCCATGGCGCCGCCGACGAAATCCGCTTCGCTCAGCGCGCTCAGACCCGCCTCCAGCCAGGCCGGCGACGGCAGGCAGTCGCAATCGGTGAAGGCGAGGATCCCGCCCCTGGAAGCGGCGACGCCGCCGTTGCGCGCGAGTCCGGCCCCGGCTTCAGCCACGATCGTCAGGACGGCGCGCCCGGCGATGATGTCTTCCAGCGCCGCGCGGCCCTGCGGGGAAGCGTTGTCGGCAACCACGATCTCGAAAGCCTCACGGGGCAGGCTCTGCCGCTCCAGCGCCGCGAGGCAGTGATCGAGTCTGGTCGGGTCGTTGTAATGGGGAACGATGACGCTGACCTTGGGGCGCGCCATCGCGCCGGTCAGGGCTTGAACCGGCGCATCCATCGGGAAAGGCGGGTCGAACGCACTGGCGCGTACCGGACCGGTATCATCCGCCCGTACACCTCCATCGCATGCTCCAGACCTTCGATTATTTGGTCAATGACGGCGGGCGCCGGCTCCGCCCCATCGGCGGCTGCGGTCACCCAGTCGTAGGTCGCTCGGACCCATGTAGGCGTGTCCGCATCCTCGAGGACGCGGGAATCGTCGATCGCATGATGCCGCAGTCGGGGCGACCACTGGGACCGGATGCGCTCGAGCTCGGCGGCAAGCCGATCCGGGGAAAAGCAATCCAACCGAGCACTCAAGGCGCTCGCCGATTCCACCGGAGCCGAAATGAAACGATCATAGCGAATGAAGAGGCGGCGCATGCCGCGCGTGTCGCGTTCAGCATAGAGGCTGTGGACCAACCATAGCGCCAGGGCCTGCTCCTGGGGGGTGCGATTGCGACGGTGTAGGGAGAGCGCGACCTCGAAGGGGTTGCGGACAGGGTGAACAATCAGCGGCTCGGCGCCGAAAACGTCGAGGACGGCCCTCCAGATCGGCATCAACCGGCACAGGCGCGGATCCTTGATGACGAAGAGTTGCGAATCGGAAAAATCCCTCCGCAGGTGCTCCAAGATCTCAGTTCGGCAAGCCGCCGCGACCGGGGTGTCAAACGCGGCCGAGGGTATCGGCATGGGATCGTCCCAATGCGAGCCGATGGCTTCCAGGAAGCGGTCGTGCGCCTTGACGATATCCCGCGACTCCCAGAACCCGTCGGGGTTATCGCGCTCGGCCTCGATGAGGTTTTGCGGAACATCAGCGCCGAGGTTGTGGAGGGTCCGGGTCACGCCCGAGGTGCCCGACCGGTGCATGCCGACCACGAGAATGCAGCGGGCGCGAGCCTGCACGCGCGCGGCCCTCGGCGACCGGGCGGCGATCGCCACGCCGACGAGATCCTGCGTCAATCCGAAGTCCTCCTCGCGGGCCGGCCGACTGGCGCCGGCCCCGCAGCAGCTGTTTCGACCACCCTGCGTTTCACTTCTAGTGCGCCGTCCACCCAGGTAAAGACCGCAGGTGGTCGCATCTGAGTCCGCCCCTCTTTCGCCAAATCGACACCTTCTTGTTTTAGCGACGGCTGAGATGCCACGTACCGACACAAAGGGGCGCACGAGCCCCCACGCGCGCCCGGCCAGCAACGCGCCGGTTCTGGCGCGCCATATGCAAGGCGCCGGCCAATGGGCCGGACTCCTGCATGGGGTCGGTCCAGGCGGGACCCCGCGAGCGCGCGCCTCCGGCGCCGAGCCAGAGCGATGATGACCATGGCGGCCGGGAAGCCGATCAGGATCCTTACCTACTGTCCCTTGCCCTACAACGGCGGCGGGCCTTCCGGCAGCTGCGTCAACATCCTGGCCAACATCCCGGCCGAAATCGCCACGAGCACTCTGGTGCTGCCGCGGGCGACCAAGCCGATTCCCTCGGCGATCGAAGTGGATCAGGCCGTGCCCGCGCCTCTCCGGTGGTCGCCGTGGAGGCCGATGTGGACGATCGGGATGGCGTACCTCAACCGACGGTTCGCCCAGCACATCGACGAGAGCGATCCGGCGACCACGGTGGCCTACTTCTGGCCGGACCCGCCGCTGTGGCTCGTCCACCGCGCCCGCAAGCGCGGCCTGCTGGCCGTCCGCGAAATGATCAACTGCTACCGCGGCTCGGCCAAGACCATTCTGGACCACAGCTACGACCGCCTTGGCCTGCCCCGCAGCCACACCATTTCAGAAGAAAGCGTGCGCCAGGAGCGCGCCGAACTGGCGCTGTACGACTACGTGTTCGCGTCGCGCCAGGTGGTGCCGACGCTCCACGAGGCGGGCGTGAGCGACGAGCGGATATTGCCGGCGGCATTCGGGTGGAATCCGGCGCGGTTCCTGCCGATCCAGCGGGAGCCACGCTCCGGCCCGGTGCGAGCCTTGTTCGTCGGCATCGTCGGCGTCAGGAAGGGAATTCCAGATCTCCTGAAAGCCTGGGAGCTTGCCGGCGCGCCCGGGGAGTTGCTGATCGCCGGCGGCGTCGAGAAGGACGTCGCCAGGTTCCTCCGCAAGAACCCTCCCCCGAGCAACGTCAAGTTCCTGGGTTTCGTGCGGGACATGCGCCGGCTCTACCTGGAATCCGATTTCTTTATCTTCCCCACTCTGGAGGAGGGGGGGCCGCAGGTTACCTGCGAAGCCGCGGGCTGCGGCCTTCCGGTCCTGACGACGGACATGGGCGCCGGGCGACTGGTGTCCGATGGGCGAAATGGCTTGATCGTCGAGAGCGCCGACGCCCAAGGTCTGGCCGCCGCCATCTCGCGTTTGGCCAGGGATGCCGATCTGCGCCGAACCTTGGGCGAGAACGCCGCCGCCGATGCTGAGCGCTTCACCTACGCGGCTTTGGCGCGCGCGCGGGCGGAGATGATCGTCGAGGCGCTTGGCCGGCGACACTCCAAGCCGACAGCGTATTTCGGGCCTCTGGGCGGCGAGGCGGCCGGCATCGTGGCGCGGGTCCGGGCGCACGAACAGGAGCTCGGCGCCACCGTCGCGGGGGCCTTCGATGAGCAGTCAATCCGGGTCCATGCGGGCGCGTGAGCGGGCTTCGGATTCCAGGGCCCAAGATCGACTTGAACGCCGAGCCAACGGAGCTTGAACGCATGCTTGCGGACGATACTCTCTCACGCGTGCGGGAGATCATGCTCGACACCTTCGATCTCGATGACCTCGAGGTAGACCGAGAAACTACGGCCAAGGCGGTCGACGAGTGGGACAGCCTCAGCCACATCCGGCTGATGGTGGCGGTCGAGCGGGCCTTCCGGGTCAAGTTCTCGAATGCCGAAGTCGAGGCGCTGCGCAATGTCGGCGATCTTGTCGACGCCATAGACAGGAAGGTGGCGGCCCGCTGATCTTTAGCGACCGCGTCGGGTTCGAAGATGCTGACTAGTCTGGATTGGCTGCCGAAGCCTACCGAAGACTTCCGCTCCCGGGTGAAGGCGCTCCGCTCGGCCGTGCTGGCGCGCGAAGCCGGCTCTCTGCTGGAGCCCACGGTGGCGCTGGCGACGGCGGCTCTGGACGAGAGTCAGCTCGCGGTCCTGGCGCGTCTGGCCGCGGACCTCGCCGGCGCGAGCGCAGGGGCGCGGCAAGGGTTCTCGAGTGTGCGGCTCGGCCTTGTCGGCGACGGCACCCTCAGCCTGGTGGCGCCGGCGATCTGCGGCTCAGGACTGCGCCACGGCCTGCTGATCGAGGTTGTCGAGGGCGAGTACAACAGCGCGGTCGGCGAATCATCCGATCCGGACAGCCGCCTTCGCCGCGCTGGCCTGGAGATGCTGCTGATCGCGCCGGACGCGCGCATCCTGGGTCTCGATCGCGCCGCGCTTTCGCCCGAGGAAGCGGGGCAGAAGGTGGCAAGCGCCTTCGCCCGGCTCGAGATCATCGCGCGCAACATGCGCCCGGCGGTCTCCGGCTCGGTCTTCGTGCAGACCGTCCCGCCGCAGTTCGAGCCGCTGTTCGGCAGCTTCGACCGGGTCGAGGCCGGGTCCCCATTCGCCATGGTCGAGGCGCTCAACGGCCGCATCGCGGCGTGGGCCGGCAGTGGCGAGGTGGTGCTGATCGACACCGCGCGGCTGGCCGCCTCGGTCGGGTTGGAGCGCTGGGACGAACCGCGGCATTGGCACGCCTCCAAGCTGCCGTTTGCGCCCGACCTGATCCCCGCCCACGCCGACGTGATCGCGCGGGCCATCGCCTCGGCTCGCGGCCGGGCGAAGAAGTGCCTGGTGCTCGATCTCGACAACACCCTCTGGGGCGGGGTCATCGGCGACGACGGCCTTGCCGGAATCGATCTCGGCCAGGGGTCGGCCTCGGGCGAAGCCTTCCTGGCGGTCCAGCGGCTGGCGCTGGAGTTGCGCGGCCGAGGAGTCGTGCTCGCCGTATGCTCCAAGAACGACGACGCCGTGGCGCGTTCGCCCTTCCGCGAGCATCCGGACATGCTCCTCAAGGAGGAGCACATCGCCGTCTTCCAGGCCAACTGGACGGACAAGGCGTCGAACCTTCGCGCCATCGCCAAGGCCCTCAACATCGGCGTCGACGCCCTCGTCCTGCTCGACGACAACCCGGCCGAGCGCCTGCAGGTCCGTTCGGAGCTGCCTCTTGTCGGCGTGCCGGAGCTTCCTGAGGACCCAGCCCTCTATCCACGGATCCTGGCCGCGGCCGGCTACTTCGAGGCTGTGGGTGTATCGAGGGAGGATCGCGACCGGGCCGCCTACTACCAGGCCAACGCCGAGCGCGCCGCCGCCCTGGCCGCCAGCAGCGACATGCTGGGCTACCTGCGGTCTCTCGACATGACGTGCAAGATCGGCCGCATCGACGCGCTTTCACGCGCCCGCAGCGCCCAGCTGATCAACAAGTCAAACCAGTTCAACCTGACGACGCGCCGCTATACCGAGGCGGAGGTGGCCACCATCGAGGCCGATCCCCATCGCCACGCCATCCAGGTGCGGCTGATCGACCGCTTCGGCGACAACGGCATCATCAGCATCGTGATCGCCGACAAGCGGCGCGACGAATGGGAGATCGATACCTGGCTGATGAGCTGCCGCGTCTTGGGCCGGCGGGTCGAGGAAGCGATCCTCAACCACCTGGCCGACGCCGCGCGCGAGGCCGGCGCGCTTGCCCTCGTGGGCCGCTACCTACCCACGGCGAAGAACGCCATGGTCGCGGACCACTACGGCAAACTTGGCTTTACCTTGCTGGAGACGCGAGCCGACGGCGCCAGCGTGTGGCGCCTGGAGCTCGAGCATTACGCGCCAGCGGAACTGCCAATGACGGTCGCGGACACCGCCCGCACGCCTCAGCCGGTAGAAGCATGAGCGGAGCGGGGGGCGCGCTACCGCAGTCCGAGCCCGGACGCCGCGCTGGATCGCCGCGCGCCTGAATGCTGTTCAATTCGCTCGCCTTCGTCTTCGGGCTGCTGCCGCTTGCCCTGATCGTCTTCTATGTGGCCGGCCGGCGCAGCCAGCTGCTGGCCAAACTGGCGCTGATCGCGGCCTCGCTGATCTTCTATGCCGTGGGGGCCCGCCGTGACCTGCCGCTCCTCGTCGGCTCGATCGCGGTCAATTACGTCCTGGGCGAGCTCATCCGCCGGGCTCGGGCCCGCGGGCGCGACCGAACGGCCGGCGCCTGGACCACGGCGGGCGTTCTCGCCAATCTCGCCGTCCTGGGGTGGTTCAAATACGCCGGCTTCGTCGCCGGCAACCTGAGCGTGCTGGTCGGCCCCATCGGCTTGCCGCCGATCGAGCTGCCCCTGGGGATCTCGTTCTACACATTCGTGAACATCGCCTACCTGATCGATCAGTCCCGCGGTCGCGCCGGGCCGATCGGCGCAGCGGACTTCGCCCTCCTGACCGGCTTCTTCCCCAAGCTCATATCCGGCCCCCTGGTTCACTTCGGTGAATTCGTTCCGCAATTGCGCAAGCGCCTGTTCACCGCGCTCATCTGGCGCAACATTCTGGTCGGACTGACGATCTTCGCGATCGGCCTATTCAAGAAGACGGTGATCGCCGACTCGCTGGCGACCTGGGTCAATCCCCTGTTCGCTGCGGGCGCCAAGGGCGCGGGCTTTTCGCTCGAGAGCGGTTGGCTGGCAGCATTCGGATACACCTTCCAGCTTTATTTCGACTTTTCCGGCTACTCGGATATGGCAATCGGCGTAGCGCGAATGTTCGGGCTAAAGTTGCCGCTCAATTTCCATTCTCCGCTACGATCACAGAGCATCATCGAATACTGGCGTCGATGGCACATGACCATACAACGTATGATCGTGTCTTATGTCTTCGATCCTCTGTCGCTCCCGCTGAACCGTTACGCGGCCCAGATCGGTCTCATCGGGTGGGGCTATTTCCTTGTCACATTCGCGGCGCCGATATTCCTTACATTCATCGCCGTAGGCGTGTGGCACGGGGCAGGCTGGACCTATGTCGTGTTCGGGGCCATGCACGGGGTCTATGTCTGCGCCAACGAGGCATGGCGCGAGCGTGACCGGCGCCGCCGTCGGCGCCTGAGGCGTCAGGGAAAACCTGCTCCAGCCGTCGCCTGGCCCGCGGTGGCGACCTACCACCTGCTGACCATCGCGGCCGTCGCCTACGCCAACGTCATGTTCCGCTCGCCGAACGTCGCCGCGGCGCTGCCGCTGTGGGCTGGGATGAGCGGCTTGACCGGGGTGGGCGCTTTTGCGCCGACCGTAGCGACGATACTTACCCTGACCGCCGCCGCCGGCCTGGTGTTCCTGGCCCCGAACACCCAGCAGATCATGGGACGGTTCGACCCGGCGTGGAATTGGACCGAGTGGCGCGGCGTAGCGCCGGCCCCGCTGACGTGGCGATGGAAGCCGACCTGGAAGGGACTAGGCTTCGTCGGCGCGGCGCTTTTTCTGGGGATCATGTTCATCCAGCGTGGTCCTGCCGTCTTCATCTATTTCCAGTTCTAGGCGCTCCGAATGACCCCACTACGCGCCGGCGCCAAGGTCTCGTGGCTGCTTCTGATCGCCCTCGGTTGCGCCGAGGCTGTCTGTTTCCTGCCGCAGAACAGTTATCAGCGTTGGCAGCTGTTGGATGGCACCATCCACGCCCGCGCCCGCTGGATATACGAACGCACCCACTTCGACCCGACGCCGATCGACGTCGTCCTTGTCGGCCCTTCGCGAACGAGCCAGGGGGTGAGCGCGCCGCGGTTGGAAGCCGATCTCGCCAGCCTCGGAGTCCACGCTCACGTGGCCAATTTCTCGCTGCCCGAGACCGGGCGCAACATCAACTACGCCGCCATTCGCGAGATGTACTCGGTCAAGCGACCACAGCTTATCGTCATGGGCGTCCTCGAAAAACCTTCGCGGTTCGGCCACGCCGCATTCAAGTATCTAGCACCAGCCAGCGAGATCGTCCTCCCGGGATACTTTTCCGATCTGAATTACTTCAGCGACCTTGTGTACCTCCCCTACCGGCAGATGGAACTGTTCCTGGCCGACGTCGACCCGCCTCTCATGGGCCTTTCAAAGCAATTCGACCCACGCTCGTATCGCGGAACCGATCTGGACACGACCGGCGACATCGTCCTGCCCGGCGGCGCGATCAAGAACGGCCACGATCCGGCCTCGGCGGCGGAGCTTGCGCGCGGGGTGCGCAAGTATCTCAGAGGGGACCACCCACCGTTTCTCCCTCGCAGTCTGGCGGACCTCGAGTTCGGCGACGAGCGCCACTATGTGCGCGCGATCGCCGCCCTGGCCCAGGCGCACGGAGCGAGAGTGGCCTTCCTTGCCTTGCCCTATTACGGCGGTCCGCCCAGCCTGCAGGAAGCTTCGCTTTATCGTCGCTACGGCCCGATCTGGAACGCTGGCTTCGTCGCGGACCACGCCGACTGGTACGCCGATTACGCCCATCTCACACGCGCCGGCGCCGACCACGTTACCGATTGGCTCGCGCCCAAGATCGCCGCCGCGCTGGGAACACAAGCGGCGCAGAGATCTGGAAACCGGTCATGACCCGCTCCCCCACGGTTTCGGTGATCATCGCTGCCTACAATGTCGAAGACGTCGTCGGCCGCGCCATCGAGAGCGCGCTCTCCCAGACCGCGCCGCCGCTGGAAATCATCGTGGCCGACGATGGCTCGCGCGACGGAACCGTCGAGACGGTGCGGCGCTTGGCTGAGGCTCACCCGGAGATACGAATCCTCTCTCAGGAACCGAATGGCGGACCCTCGCGATCGCGCAATCGCGGCCTCGAAATGGCTCGTGGAGACTGGGTCGCGGTCCTCGACGCCGATGACGCCTGGCGATCCGACCGGCTGCGGCGGCTGCTGGAGATCGCGGCGGCCACCGGCGCCGATTACGTCGCCGATAACCTCACCTTCTTTGACCTCGCCGCCGCCCGCGAGACCGGTCCGGCCTTCCAGGCCGACTGGGAATACCTCTCCCTCGATGTCGAGATGCTTTTGCGCTCCGAATTCCCTTCCTCAGCGGCGAAATTTCCCTTGGGCATGATGAAACCGCTCGTGCGACGCGCCTTCCTCGAAGAAAAGGGCCTCCGCTACGACGAGCGCCTGCGCACGCAGGAAGACCTGTTGTTCACGGCCGAAGTGATGGCGCTCGGAGGCCGGGCCGTCCTGACGCCCGAACCGCTCTACATCTATTCCCTTCCGATCGGCGCTCTCAGCAATCGATTGTCGCCTCATTCCCATACCTACGGCTATCCGTCCGCGCCTGTGGCCAAGGCGTTTGAGGAGTTCCTGGAAAGACACGGTCCTGAGCTGTCGCCGGGAGCGAGGACTTGGGCCGAAGCGTGTCAACGCAAGTACAGCCTGTATGCTTCGGCTCAGGAGGCCAAGGTGTTGCGTCATGCCGGCAGACCCGTGGCGTACCTGGGCTATGTCGGCGCCCGACCCGCCTTGGCGGGCATGCTGATTCGGAGCCTCCTCGTGCGCGCAGGCCGCCGGGCCCGAGCATTGGCGGTGCGCCTGAGGCTGGCGTCACCGGACAAGAGCGCGCAGCTCTATCGTCGGCGGTCCACGGCCGCGATGTCCTGAAGCGATCCTTGGCCGCGGGCGATGCGGTTGAGCGGCGCCCCTCTGGGGCGCTAACATCGGCGCGAGGCAACGGAGTCGACCGTTGAAGACCATCTACGATCTCGTCACCCTGTCGATCTTCGCCGGTTTGGTGATCCTGTTCCTGCAGCGCTCGACCGAGGAGGTCCCGCGCGACAAGATGCTCCAATACGCGCCGCCGGCGGTCGGCTGCGCCGTCGCCAATTACATCGGCAACCACGGCCAACCGGTGATCGCCTGGGTCATCATTGCGGCCGTGCTGGGCTACGTGCTGCTCATCCTCAAGCCCTTCAGTCGCGCGCCCTGAACCCGCCTGCCCGCGGAGGGCGGCGCGGACGGCGGATGAGAGGCTCATGCTGTACGGGCGCTTAACGCAGGCGCAACCGATGTTCTGCGACACCCAGCGCGTCTCGCCGTAGCCCCCGGCCTGGGCTAAAGAACTGGATAACGGCCATTTTTCGATCAGGAGTCGCCGTGAGCTTCCTCGACCGTTTCTTCCGACGCTGGCGCCGCCCGCAAGGACCGACGGCCTGGGCCGCGCCGGAAGCCCCGGCCCCGCGGCCAGCCGTCCGCCTCGAACCTGAGGCGCCGCGCTCCGAACCGCACCCCGTCCAGAGCGGGATCCGGGAGCCTGCGCCCGCCGCGGCATCCTTCCCTCGTTTCGCCAGCACGGCGACAGATCAGTTCAGCCGCAGCCTGGCCGATCGGCTCGCCGCGATCCGCATGAAGCTGCGCGAAGCCTTCACTCCGGGCCAGCCGATCACCGAGCGCAAGCGGTTCGCCGGCCGCACCAAGCTGCTCGCCGCCGTGATCCGCGCCCTTGAGGACCAGCGGCTGCACGTCATCGTCTTCGGCGACCGCGGCATCGGCAAGACCTCACTCCTGCACGTGCTCACCCAGGCGGCCAAGGAAGCGCGCTATCAGGTGGTCTACTTCTCCTGCGGCGCCGGCTCGACCTTCGAAGAAGTGATCCGCACCGTGGCCGGCGGCATACCGCTGCTGTACCACGCCGATTTCGGGCCGACCTCGGCCGAAGCCGAGAGCGGCGGGACATTCGCCAAGCAGCTTCCGGAGGGCGAGTCGATCTCGACCCGGGCCGCAGGCGACCTGCTGACCAAGGTCGTAGGCACCCGGGTGCTCATGGTGCTTGATGAGTTCGATCGCTCGGAACAGCTGGCGTTTCGCCAGAGCATCGCCGAGCTCATCAAGATCCTCTCCGATCGCAAGGCTCGAGTGCAGCTGGTGATCGCCGGCGTCGCCGCCAACGTCCACGAACTGGTGCGCCACATCCCCTCGATCCAGCGCAACGTGCTGGCGCTTCAGGTGCCGAAGATGACCGGGCCGGAGATCCGGCACCTGGTCCGCACTGGAGAGGAATCGAGTGGCGTCGCCTTCGAAGACGACGCCATCAGGGAGATCGTCCGTCGCTCGATCGGCTTTCCGTATCTCGCCAGCCTGCTTTCCCACCACGCCAGCTTGGCCGCGGTCGAGGCCGAGCGGACAACCGTCATCCAGGAGGACGTCGCGACCGCGGTCGAGGAGGCGACGCAGGAGCTTCGCGCGCGCCTCTCAGCCCGGACCCAGGCTCAAGTCGACCGGTGCGTCGACGAGGGTCTGCTCAAGGCGCTCGGGGCCCTGGCGGGCGCGGCCCAGACTTCCGCCGGGCAGTTCACGCTCGAGGATGTCACCGGCCTCTTCGCCACCGCCGAGGAGATCGCCTCCTGCCGCGACATGACCGAGCGCCTGGCGCGCGAGCACGTGTTGCTGGAGGCGCGCGACGACGACACTGGCCGCCACTTCCGCTTCCTCGACGAGACCGTGCCCTCCTACCTGTGGCTGCTCGCCATTCACGCCCGGGACGCCGAAGAGACCGAACCTGTGGCGGACCACCCGACGCCGGCGCCCGCAAACCTCTAGTGTGGTGGATTCGAAGTTCGCATGCGCTCTGGGGAAGCCTCGGTGGCGAATCCGCAAACCACGCTAGCATCATTGGCTTGCTAGTGTCCGATCGAGTCGGAAGTTCGTTGGATGACCACCCCGAACACTTCCGAACTTCGGACTCGGGACACTTGGTGACGGGGATCACATGGCGAGCGTGCGTCTGATCAAGCCGCCGCGCGTTGGCGATGCGCGCGGCTGGTTCAGCGAGACCTGGTCGCGCCGCGCCTTTGAAGCGCTTGGCATCGAAGCCGACTTCCGCCAGGACAACCATTCCTACTCAGCCCCTCGGCACGTGCTTCGCGGGCTGCATTTCCAGCGCCCGCCCAGCGGCCAGGCCAAGCTCGTCCGGTGCGTCCGCGGGGCCATCTGGGACGTCGCGGTGGATGTCCGGGCCGGCTCGCCCACATTCGGCCGCTTCGTCGCCGCCAGGCTCGATGCCGAGAATGGCGCGCAGCTCTATATCCCGATCGGCTTCGCCCACGGCCTGCTCACGCTCGAGCCGCACACCGAAGTCCTTTACAAGGTGACCGCCTTCTATGATCCGGCCGCCGATTCAGGCTTGGCGTGGGACGATCCCGACTTCGGCATTCCCTGGCCGCTGGAGGGCGCGACGCCAGTGCTGTCGGCCAAGGACGCGGCTCTCCCCCGCTCGAAGGACTTCGAAAGCCCTTTCCCTTATGATGGCCAACCGCTGGCCGAACTCGAGGGAGCCTGAATGGTGAGCGCCCTGCGGATCCTGGTCACCGGTGGCGCGGGCTTCATCGGCTCGGCGCTCGTCAGGCGGCTGATCACCCAGACCCCGCATGAGGTGCTCAACTTCGACGCGCTGACCTATGCCGGCGACCTGCGCTCGGTGGCCGAGGCGGCGGACCATCCGCGCTACCACTTTGTGAAAGCCGATGTCCGCGACCGGACTGCGGTGCGCCGCGCAATCGCCGACTTCGAACCGGATGTGATCACGCACCTTGCGGCAGAGAGCCATGTGGATCGCTCGATCGACGGACCGGCGGACTTCATCGACACCAATGTCGTGGGCACTTTCACTCTCCTGGAGGAGGCGCTGGCGCACTGGCGCGCGCGCCCGGCGGCCGAGCGCGCCAGCTTCCGTTTCCATCACATCTCGACCGACGAGGTGTTCGGATCGATCGCAGAAGGAAGCTTCTGCGAGACCACGCCCTACGATCCCCGCTCGCCCTACTCGGCTTCCAAGGCGGCCGCGGACCATATCGTCCGGGCCTTCTGGCACACCTACGGACTGCCGGTGATCGTCACCAACTGCTCCAACAACTATGGACCGTACCACTTCCCCGAGAAACTGATCCCGCTGATGATCATCAAGGCGCTCGCCGGCGAGCCGCTGCCGGTCTACGGCGAGGGCGCGAACGTGCGCGACTGGCTACACGTGGATGACCACGCCGCCGCCCTCACGGCGGTGTTCCAGCGCGGAGAGCCGGGCGCCACCTACCTGATCGGGGCTCGTTCACCCCGGACCAACCTCGAAGTCGTGCGCGCGGTCTGCGCCTGCCTCGACAAGCTGGCGCCGCGCCAGGATGGACGGCCACACGCCCAAGGCGTCAGCTTCGTCGCTGATCGGCCGGGCCATGATCTGCGCTATGCGGTAGACCCCTCCAGGTTGGAGGATGAACTCGGCTGGACGCCGGGGCGGACCTTCGAAGAGGGTATCGAAGACACGGTGCAATGGTATCTGGCCAACGAGTCCTGGTGGCGGCCGATCCTCGAGCATCGTTACGATGGTCAGCGCCTGGGGCTCGCCGTTCCGGCGCGCTGATCGCCGCGGCCGGCGCGGTGTGGGCGCTACTGGCGTGCTCGGCCCTCCCGGCCACGGCGCCTGTCCTGAACGCTTCGCGCCCCGGACGGCTGGTTCGCCTGCCCGATGGCCGCCGGTTGAATTTCCGCTGCATGGGCCGGGGCTCGCCCACCGTGCTACTGGAGGGCGGCTATGCGGCCACATCCATGGCCTGGGCCAAGATCGAGCCCAGGATCGCGCGCACCACAAGCGTGTGCGCCTACGACAGAGCCGGGTACGGATTTTCGGATCCCGGCCCGGCGCCTCGGGACGGCAAGGCGATCGCCGCCGACCTCGACGCGGGGCTTAGAGCGGCCGGCATCGGAGGTCCGTTCGTCCTCGTCGGCCACTCGGCCGGAGCCTTGTACGTACGCCTGTTCGCCGCAGCCCGTCCGAACGCCATCGTCGGCATGGTGCTCGCCGAGCCCTCGGTCGCGCACCAGGACGCGCGCTTCGCGGCCCTGTTCGGGCCGGGGGCGGCCAGCCTAGATCCGCTGATTAGGCGCGACCGCGCCTGCCAGGAGGCGGTCCGGCGCGGGGCCCTCCCCTCCTCCGACCCGGAACTCATCGCCTGCGTCCCCAAGCGCCGCGCCGGCGAGACCGCGGGCGAGTATGCGGAGGCGGTTCGTGAGGCGAAAAGACCCGCTACTTGGGCCACGCGCATTTCGGAACTCGCCAACCTATGGACGACGACTTCGCAGGAGATCGATCAGGGCCCCCTGTCACTGGACGCCCTGCCCCTGATCGTGCTCACGGCAGGGGATTCCTATGCCGACGCGCCGGCGAACGCACGCCCGCTGCTGTTCGCGGCCTGGTCATCGATGCACCGGGAATTGGCGAACCTGTCGACCAGAGGCGTCGCGCGCATCGTCCCGGGCGCGTCGCACATGATCATCATCGATAGTCCCAGCGCCGTCGCCGAGGCGGTCTCGGAGGTGGTTGCAGCGGCGAGGGCCCGACCCCGCTCACTCAAGAGAACAGGCGCGACACCCCCAGGGCGATAACGCCCCAGAGCGCTAGCGAGGCGGCGCCGCAGGCGAAGAGCGTCACCCCCATGGGCCACTCGGCGCGAGCTTCGCTCTCGTCCCAACCGTCCATCAGCCGCTGCTGCAGGGCGTGGGCTGGGGAAGGCGCCGGCTCTGGCGCCTCCGCCAGAGCGTCGATATCGCAGACTGCTGCAGCCGGGAGCGCGGCCGCCGCTGACGGCTCGGTCAGCAGCTCCTGCTCGGCCTGAGCGAGGGCGAGATTGCTTTTAGGCATAAGAACCAGCTCCCCGCTGGCCTTTTACCCGACTCGCTTTCTCGATCCGTTAAGAAGCACGGTTAAGCTTGGCTTAGTAGGCCGCCGGATGGAAGGCGAACACGCCGAAGGTCCGGACGAGGATCTGGACGTCGAGCAGCAGCGACCAATCACGGATGTACTCGACATCCTTGGCGACACGCTCGGCCATGGCGCTGACTTCGGCGGTACCGCCCCTGAGGCCGGTAACCTGCGCCAACCCAGTTATGCCTGGGCGGGTGCGGAAGCGGAGCACATAGCTGGGAACCGCGGCGGCATAGTAGCGGTCGTGCGCCAGAGCGTGCGGGCGCGGACCGACCAGCGACATGTCGCCTTTCAGCACATTGAAAAGATTGGGCAGTTCATCGACGCTCGTCCGGCGTAGGAACCTGCCGACCCGGGTGATCCGGCAGTCGTCCCGCAAGGCCTGGACGACGTTGGGGCCGTCCTCGACGACCCGCATGGTGCGGAACTTGTAGATCATGAAGGGCATGCCATCGCAGCCGGTGCGCCGCTGCCGGAACAGGGCCGGCCCTGCGGTTTCCAACCGAATGGCGAGCGCGACCAGCACCATCAGCGGCGCGAACAAGATCAGCAGGCCGATCGCGCCGACAACGTCCATGAGCCGCTTCAGCCGCGCACGCCGCAGCCGCTCCGCCCCGAGATCGAGCGCAGTATCGATCTGGACGAAGAACTCACTGGCAACGTCGCGGGCCATCCCTCACAGCACCCTGGTCAGCGCTCGGCGGGCGGACATAAGCCCTGAAATCATCGCGATCTCAACCACATTCCCGCCACAGGCGAGATTCGCGCGGTGCGAAAGTCTGCTGATCGCCCATCGCCCACTGCCGCCGCGCCACACTTGGCCGGCGCATCGTCAAACCGCCGCGGTGGCCCGAAGTTCCTGGCCGTCCGCTCCAAGAATGAGGGACATCACCGGCTTGGTGACCGCTTCGTCAATACGATGGGTCGGCGCTAAGACTCCCTTAACCACGAAGCGGGACAAGAGCCCCGTCTTCAGTTCCGAAGGCGCCCACAATCATCGACCCTTCAAGGGCCCGGCTTGATCCGCCGGGCCCCTTTTTCTTCCTCGGTGACGGCGAGGCCGCAGCTTGCCGGCCGCTCCGCCTCGTCCTAATTAGCGGCGGACTCTCGAAACCGCGTTGGCCCTGTTCCTCGGTAGCTCAGTTGGTAGAGCAGCCGGCTGTTAACCGGCGGGTCGCAGGTTCGAGTCCTGCCCGGGGAGCCAACGTCCAGCAGTTCACCACACGCCGGTGTTCGGCATCGAAACCCAGGGTTCGGCCGGCGTCAGCGCCGAACCCTTCTGCAACAACTCGACGGAGATACCGTCCGGGGAGCGCACGAATGCCATGCGTCCGTCCCGCGGCGGCCGATTGATGGTCACTCCCCCATCCATGAGCCGACGGCAAAGGTCGTAGATGTCATCGACCTCGTAGGCGAGGTGACCGAAGTTGCGGCCTCCGCCGTAATCCTCCGTGTCCCAGTTGAACGTCAGCTCCACCGTCGGGGCCCGTTGGCTCCGCGCGGCCTCGAGGTCTTCCGGCGCGCACAGGAAGACCAGCGTGAATCGCCCCCCCGGATTGTCGAATCGAGACACCTCGGCAAGGCCGAGCTTGGCGCAATAGAAGTCGAGCGCCTTGTCGAGATCGGCGACCCGCACCATGGAGTGGAGATAGCGCACCTTCCCATTTCTCCTCTGCTCGGCGCCCTTTCCTCGGCGCAATTGTGACCGCGTATTCATTTGCGCTGGCGGCGCGACTGCCCCACATCGCCCTTCCGTCAAGCGTGCAAACCTCAGGATAGCGGGCTCTGGGCTCGGGGCCGAAATGAAATTCCGCCGGATAATCCGACCCAACTACGTCCTCGTCGGCATCATCGTGCTCGCCGTCATGGGCTATCTGCTGGGCCGCCCTCTGTTCGGCTCGGGCCACGCCGGCGCCCAGGCAGCGCCCGGCGCTTCCGCCACTTCGACTGCCCCGCCGCTGGTCGAGGTCAAACTCGTGGTTCCGGCCGCCCAGCCGGACGAGATCGACTTCCGCGGACACACGCAGGCTTTGCGGACGGTGGTCGTGCGCTCTCAGACCGCCGGGCCGGTCGCCGTCACGCCGGTGCTCCAGGGAACCTTGGTCTCGGCCGGCACGGTGCTGTGCCGTCTCGCCGTCGACGCCCGCCAGGCGCAACTGGATGAGGCCCGGGCGGACATGCGGGCCAAGACCCTGCAGATGCAGGCGGCCGATATGCTGGCCTCAAAGGGCTACAGATCGAAGACGCAACTGCTTTCGGCCAAAGCCGATCTCGACGCCGCCTCGGCGACGGTGCGCCAGGCCGAGGTCGCCTTGCGGCAGGTTGATCTGAGGGCGCCGTTCACCGGCGTTTTCGACCATCGAGATGCGGAGGTGGGGACCTATCTCACACCCGGCGGCGCCTGCGGCACGATGATCCAGCTCGATCCGCTGTTGATCGTCGGCGACGTGCCGGAGACCGACCTCGGCAAGCTGCGCGTCGGCGATACAGCCAGCGCCAAGCTGGTGACCGGACGAATGGTGCTTGGCCGGGTGCGCTTCGTGGCCAAGGATGCCGATCCGGCTACGCGCACCTACCGGGTCGAAGTGATCGCGCCAAACCCGGCCAACGCCATCGCCTCGGGCCTTTCGGCTGAGATCGCGGTCAAGACCGGCGTCGCCGCCGCCCATTTTGTGCCGGTCTCGGCTTTCGTCCTGGATTCGGGCGGCCGGCAGGGACTGCGCTATGTCCGTGACGACGGCGTCGTTGCGTTCGCTCCGGTCAAGATCCTGCGCGTCGAGCAGAACGGCGCCTGGGTCAGTGGCTTGTCGGGTCCGACCCGCGTCATCACGGTCGGGCAATCCTACGTTTCGGAAGGACAGAAGGTGCGCGTCGCCCAGGGCTGAAGAGGCTCGGCGAAGCGTGAAAGACGATGATTGGGGCCCTGATCGACGGCGCGATCAAGCGGCGCAAGGTGATCCTGGCGATCACCGTGGTCCTGAGCGTCTTCGGCCTGTTCGCCTATCTCACTCTCCCGCGGGAAGCCGATCCCGACATCACCGTGCCCTTCATCGTGGTGCAGGTGCCCTATCCCGGCGTCAGCCCGGAAGACTCCGAGCGCTTGCTTGTTCGCCCCCTGGAGCGGGAGCTGAGGACCATCCGCGGCCTCAAGGAGATGAACGCCCGCGCCCTGCCGGGACTGGCGGTGATCACGCTCGAGTTCGAGGTCAACTTCGACAAGAACAAGGTCCTGGAGGACGTGCGCGCCAAGGTGGACTTGGCCCGCGGCCGCTTTCCGCCCGACGCCCTTCCTCCTGATATCGAGGAAGAGAACGTTTCCGATAACCCTTCGATCGGCGTGGTGCTGTTCGGCGAGGCGCCCGAGCGGACGTTGGACGCCACCGCACAGGAGCTGAAGCAGCGGCTGGAGAGCCTGCCGGGCGTGCTGCGCGCCGACCTGTACGGCGGCCGCGAGGAGGTGATGGAGGTCACCGTCGACCCGGTGCGCATGCAGACCTACGGTGTCAGCGCCACTGACCTGGCTCAGGTGATCGGCCGCAACAACCAGCTCATACCGGCCGGCGACCTCAACACCCGCCAAGCCGAGTTTGCGGTCAAGATTCCCGGCGTGGTGCGCAGCCCCGAGGACATCCTGCGCCTGCCCATCAAGACCAGCGGCGACAAGGTGGTCACCATTGGCGACATCGGCGAGGTGCGTCGCACCTTCAAGGAACCGACATCGATCACCCGCTACAATGGCGAGCCGGCCTTCTCCCTGGACGTGGTCAAGCGCTCGGGCGCGAACGTCATCGAGACGACAAAGGAGGTGAAGGCTGCGGTGCTCGCCGATGAGCGTCATTGGCCCTCCACCATCCACGCCGATTTTACTTTCGACGACAGCGAGTTCATCGGCCAGACGCTGACGATTCTGGAGTCCGGCATCGTCACCGCCAGTCTGCTGGTGATGCTGATCATCATCGGCGCTCTCGGCATCCGCCAGGGCCTGATGGTCGGCGCCGCGATCCCGGTCTGCTTCCTGATCGCCTTCCTGCTGCTGCAGCAGCTGCACATCACCTTGAACATGATGGTGATGTTCGGATTGGTGCTGGCGGTGGGCATCCTGGTCGATGGTGGCATCGTCGTCGTCGAGTACGCCGATCGCAAGATGGCCGAAGGCCTGGACAAGACCGCCGCCTTCGCCGCCGCCGCGAAACGGATGTTCTGGCCGGTGGTGAACGGCACCCTCACCACACTGAGCGCCTTCATCCCGTTCCTGTTCTGGAACTCGGTGTCGGGCAAGTTCATGGCCTTCCTGCCCAAGACGCTGCTCATCGTGCTGGGGGCCTCGATGTTCGTCGCTCTGATCGTGACGCCGGCGCTGGGTTCGCTGGTCGGGCGCAAGCAGGGCGCGGACCTTGCGCACCTGGCGGAGATCGAGAAATCTGAGCACGGCGATCCGCTGGCGATGACCGGCTTCATGGGCTGGTACGCGCGCGCCCTCGACCGCTGCGCCCGTCATCCGGGGCTCGTCACCGCGGCCGCGATCGCCGTCATCGCCGTGATCGTCGGCGCATTCGCCGCTGTCCCTCACCGCAGCGAGTTCTTCATCGAGCAGGATCCCGACAACGCCACAATCTACGTCCAGGCGCGCGGCAATCTCTCCGTGCCAGCCCAAGACGCGCTGGTCGCCAAGGTCGAACGCCGCCTACAGGCGATCCCCGGCGTGAGGTCCATCTACACTCGATCCGGAACGGCGGTCGGCTTTGGGCCTAACGCGCCGCCCAACGACAGCATTGGCCGCATCTACGTCAATTTCGTCGACTTCGCCCATGAAAGGCGGCTCGGTCTGACCGGTCGCCAGATCGCCGCCGACATCGGCAAGCGGTTGGGCGAGTTTCCGGGAGTCCAGACCGAGTTACGGCTGCCACAGAGCGGACCCCCGATCGGCAAGGACGTGCAGGTGCAATTGCGCAGCCCCGATCCGGTGGCCCTCGACCGGGCGGCCGATGTCGTCCGCGCCAAGCTGGCCAGCGATCCCCACATCGTCGACCTGGAGGACAATCGCACCTCGCCGGGAATCGAGTGGAACTTCGCCGTCGACCGGGTCGCCGCCGGCCGCTACGGCGTCGACGTGGCCAGCGTCGGCGACGCCATCCAGCTCGTCACCGATGGCATTCTGGTTGGTAAGTTCCGGCCCATCGACGCCCAGCAGGAGCTGGACATCCGCGTCCGCTTCCCGCCCGACCAACGCAGCCTCGCCGCTTTCAGCCAGCTCAACGTCTCCACTCCGATGGGCCCGGTGCCAGCAAGCTATTTCGTCAAGATGCTTCCGGCCCAGCAGGTGAACTCGATTTCCCGACGGGATAGCGAGCGGCTGGTCGTGGTCCAGGCGAACGTCAAGGGCGAGGCGCCAAACCAGAAGATCGCCGAACTGAAGTCGTGGCTGGAGCACGCGCCCTTGGACCCCGCGGTGCAGTGGAAGTTCCGCGGCGCAGACGAGGAGAACCAGAAAGCGGGATCGTTCTTCGCCGGCGCGATGGCGACGACCCTCTTCCTCATGGGGGCGATCCTGCTCTGGCAATTCAACAGCTTCTACGGTGTCTTCGTCACCCTTTCGGCTGTGGTGCTTTCGACCGTCGGCGTGCTCCTGGGCGCGGATCTCAACCTCGCCCATACCTTCGATTACATATCGACCATCATGATGGGCACCGGCATTGTCGCCCTCGCGGGTGTCGTGGTCGGCCACAACATCGTCCTGGTGGACACCTTCTATCAGCTGCGCCGACAGGGTCGGGACGCCGCTGACGCGGCGGTCCGCGCCGCCACGCAAAGGTTCCGCCCGGTGATGCTGACGACCGTGGTGACCGTCATCGGCCTGCTGCCGTTGATGTTCCAGCTGCACCCGAACTTCGCGGCCGGAGGCATCGAGCACCGGGCGCCCGGATCGGAGTGGTGGGTTCAGCTCTCGGCCACGGTGGTCTTCGGCCTGACCTTTTCGACCCTCCTTACCCTGTTCCTCACGCCGGTTGCGCTGGCTGCTCCCAAGTCCTTGAGCGACACCATCCGCGCCGGCCTGATCCGCCTTGGCCTCGCGCGTCCTGTTCCCACCCAACCGCCGCTGCGGCCATCGCTGCCACAGGCGGCCGAGTAGCTCGGCGGGCCCTGGGCGCGGGTCACGGCGTCAGCAGAAGCGTGCTCTGCTCACCCCCTCCGGGCGTGAGCCAGTCGATGCGCCAGCCGCCCGGGATGGTTCTCGCTCTGAAGGGCGCGCGGCCCAGAGGCGCGGAAGGATCGAGCTCGATCCTCGTCTGGCTCTGACCGCCCGAGCTTCTGGCGGCGATCTGGTGGGCGCCGACGGCGATCGGGCCGTCCAGCGCCGCCTCGAAGCGGCCGTCCGCGCCGGCCTCGACCCGCGCTCGAGCAATCCCGTCCACGGCGATGGCGATCTCCGTATTGGGGAGCGCGGTGCCGGAAACCACCGCAGCGACGGGCGCGGCTTCCCGCGGAGGGTCGAAGTCGATCGCGGTGATGCGGAGCGCCGCTTTCGCCTCGTTGCCGGGCTCCAAGGCCCCTGAGCCGGCGCGCAGCATCGCTGACTCGCCCGAAGGAAGGAGCGCCAGGTATCCGGAAGCCTGGCTCCATCCCGAGCCTTGACGCATCGCCAAACCGAACAGCTGCGGCCCGGCCGCGTTCCGCGCGCGGATTCGCCAATCTCCGCGCTCATCAGCCTGCGTCAGCCACGCGGCCCCGGCGGGCGAGGAGAGCCGTATCGTCGTTCCGGGATCGGCCCGCCCGGCAATCAGGATCCCACCGGTGCCGACCTTCGCCACGTCGAGAACGGCCGGCGCAGGGCGATAGGCGCGCTCCACCGGATTGGGAGTCGCCCGATCGCTCGCTCCGGCTGCAGGCCTCGTCTGGTTGCAGGCGCTCGCCAATGCCGCCACAACGATGGCGACCGACCTTCCCCACCGCCAGGCAGGTCGAGCTCGCCCCGCCCTCGGAGCCGATGCTTGGAGACCTTGAACCCGACCCCGCCGTTGCGATCGGTCTGCGTCTTCTGCGCATCCTCGCCGCTCGCGAGCGCGGCGCGCCTGCAGATGGCCGCCGAGACGGGCGAGCTTCTGGCGCGCGCCGGCCTGCGCCTCGTCTATGGCGGCGGCAGCCTGGGTCTCATGGGCGCTTGCGCGCGCGCCGCGCGCGCCGCCGGCGGGGAGGTTCTGGGCGTGATTCCGAGATTCCTCATGGAGGCCGAGCCGCCGCTTGCCGACATCGACACCGTCGTTGTCGGCTCCATGCACGAACGCAAGATGCTGATGTTCGAGCAGTCCGACGCCTTCGCCGTCCTCCCCGGCGCCATCGGCACTCTCGAAGAGGTGATCGAAGTGATCTCCTGGCGACGACTGGGTCTCCATGACAAGCCCATCGTCTTCCTTGATCCGGATGGCTATTGGAAGCCTCTGTTCGACTTGTTCGCGGCCTTCGGGCGCGAACGTCTGACGCCGCCGGACTTCGGGCGCTGCTGGAGCGTCGTCGAAAATGCGGCCGATCTGCTTCCGGCGATCCAGCAAACCAGCACGACCGGTTCCGAGGCAAGGGTGGAACGGCTGAGCTGACGCGCCCCCCAGTCGATTAGTCGTCGCGATGGGTGCGCTCGCGCCGTTCGTGCCTTTCCTGCGCCTCGACGCCCAGGGTCGCGATCGGGCGCGCCTCCAGACGCGCCAAGCTGATCGGCTCCCCCGTCTCTTCGCAGTAGCCGTAGACGCGCTCCTCTATCCGGCGCAGCGCCTCGTCGATCTTGGCTATGAGCTTGCGCTGGCGATCGCGGGTGCGCAGTTCGAGGGCCCGGTCGCTTTCCGAAGACGCCCGGTCGGCCAGGTCGGGATGGCTCTCGGTCTCCGCCTGCAAGTGATTGAGGGTCTCGCGCGACTCTCGCAGGATCTCGTCTTTCCAGATAAGCAACTTGTTTTTGAAGTATTCGAGCTGTCGATCATTCATGAAAGGCTCGTCATCGGAAGGACGGTACGTCTTGCCCTTCAGCCCTACCGAAGATGCGTGCATCGACGCCTCGTCACCCAAACAAACACCCCGCTCCGACTCGGGCGCGGCGCTTATAGCAAAAGGCTCCGAGGCGGCAATGAATTGCCAGGGTGAGAGCAGCCGGTGCGGCGATCGGGCGCGCTCTTTCCGATACGCAGAGTCTCCCGGCCGACACCGGCGCAACCCGTTCGTCTTTTGTTCTTGCTGTATCGGCGACTCCGCTTAATTAAATGGAGTGCCGCCCCGCCCGGCGGCGGTCTTCTCTCTAGAGACGATGTCCGATCCATCCCGCTTCATCCACGTCAGAGGCGCGCGCGAGCACAACCTGCGCAATATCAATCTCGATATTCCGCGCGAACAGCTCGTCGTCATCACCGGCCTGTCGGGTTCGGGCAAGAGCAGCCTGGCCTTCGACACCATCTATGCCGAGGGTCAAAGGCGCTACGTCGAGAGCCTGTCGGCCTACGCCCGCCAATTCCTGGAGCTGATGAGCAAGCCCGACGTCG
The DNA here is from genome assembly GCA_035946795.1 of Caulobacteraceae bacterium. Taxonomy (GTDB): domain Bacteria; phylum Pseudomonadota; class Alphaproteobacteria; order Caulobacterales; family Caulobacteraceae; genus Acaudatibacter. Next base: position 55,885 of record DASYYX010000016.1, read on the forward strand.
ACCTCATCGAAGGTCTGTCGCCGGCGATCTCCATCGAGCAGAAGACCACCAGCCGAAATCCGCGCTCCACCGTCGGCACGGTCACCGAAATCCACGATTACATGCGCCTTCTGTGGGCTCGGGTCGGCATTCCCTACTCGCCCGCCACCGGGCTGCCGATCGAGAGTCAGACCGTCAGTCAAATGGTGGACAAGCTCGTCGCCCTGCCCGAAGGCGAGCGCATTCTGCTGCTCGCCCCGGTGGTTCGCGCTCGCAAAGGCGAGTACCGCCGCGAGATCGCCGATTGGCAGAAGGCCGGGTTCCAGCGGCTCAAGGTCGACGGCGCCTTCTTCCCGATCGAGGAGGCCCCGGCGCTCGAGAAGAACATCAAACACGACATCGACATCGTCATCGACCGGATCGTCACCCGTGAGGGGCAGGAGAGTCGGTATGCCGACAGCCTCGAGACCGCTCTGCGGCTGGCCGACGGCATAGCCGTCGTCGAGTGGGCGGATTCCGGCGCGGCTGGCGAGGAGCCGCGCCGGCTCATCTTCTCGGAGAGGTTCGCCTGCCCGGTGAGTGGTTTCACAATCGCCGAAATCGAACCCCGCCTGTTCTCGTTCAACAACCCGGCCGGCGCCTGCCCGGCCTGCGACGGCCTTGGGATGAAGCTGGCCTTCGACGCCGATCTGGTCGTGCCCGACAAGGACCGGTCGCTGCACAAGGGGGCGATCTCGCCGTGGGCGAAGGGGCCCTCGCCCCTCTATACCCAGACCCTCCAGGCGCTGGCCCATCACTACGGCTTCTCCATGGACGAGCCGTGGTGGAGACTTTCCGATCAGGCCCGGCAGGTGATCCTGCAGGGCTCCGACGGAGAGAAGATCCGCTTCGTCTACGACGACAACGCCCGCAAGTACGAGGTCACCAAGACTTTCGAAGGCGTGCTGCCCAATCTGGAGCGCCGCTGGCGTGAGACCGATTCCAGCTGGGTGCGCGAGGAGCTCGGGCGCTATCAGTCGGAAACGCCGTGCGAAACCTGCCAGGGGGCCCGCCTGAAGCCCGAAGCGCTGGCGGTCAAGGTCGCGGGCAAGAACATCGCCGAGGTCTCGGGCCTGGCCATCCGGCCGGCGCGCGACTGGTTCGCCTCGCTGGAAAACGAGCTGAGCTCCAAGCAGATGGAGATCGCCCGCCGTATCCTGAAGGAAATCAACGACCGCCTGCGTTTCCTGGTGGACGTCGGCCTGGAATACCTCAACCTGTCACGGGCGTCGGGGACGCTGAGCGGGGGCGAGAGCCAGCGTATTCGTCTGGCGAGCCAGATCGGCTCGGGCCTGACCGGGGTGCTCTATGTTCTCGACGAGCCCTCGATCGGCTTGCACCAGCGTGACAACGCCCGCCTCCTGGCCAGCCTCAAGGGTCTGCGCGACCTCGGCAACTCCGTCATTGTCGTCGAACATGACGAGGAGGCGATCCTCGCCGCCGATCACGTCATCGACATGGGGCCGGCGGCCGGCATTCACGGCGGCGCCGTCGTCGCCGAAGGCTCGCCCGAGGACATCATGGCCAGCGCCCAGAGCCTGACCGGCAAGTACCTGACCGGCGAGGAGGAGGTGGACGTTCCGCCGAGACGCCGGCCGATCTCGAAGAACCGTTTGCTGCGGGTGGTCGGCGCGCGCGGGAACAACCTGAAGTCCGTGACCGCCGAGATCCCGGCTGGGACCTTCACCTGCGTCACCGGCGTCTCGGGCGGCGGCAAGTCCACCTTCACCATCGAGACCCTCTACAAGGCCGCGGCGCGACGTCTGAACAACGCCTCCGAAGCGCCGGCGGCGCACGATCGGATCGAGGGACTGGAGCATTTCGACAAGGTCATCGACATCGACCAGAGCCCGATCGGGCGGACCCCGAGGTCCAATCCGGCGACATACACCGGCGCGTTCACCGCCATCCGCGACTGGTTCGCGGCCTTGCCCGAGGCGAAGGCGCACGGCTACGGCCCCGGGCGGTTCAGCTTCAACGTCAAAGGCGGTCGCTGCGAAGCCTGCCAGGGCGACGGGCTGATCAAGATCGAGATGCACTTCCTCCCCGATGTCTACGTCACCTGCGATGTCTGCCGCGGCAAGCGCTACAACCGCGAAACGCTGGAGATCCTCTTCCGCGGCAAGAGCATCGCCGATGTCCTCGACATGACGGTGGAGGAGGCCGCGACCATGTTCCGCGCCGTGCCCTCGATCCGCGAGAAGATGGAGACGCTCAAGCGCGTCGGTCTCGGCTACATCAAGGTGGGCCAGCAGGCGACGACGCTGTCGGGCGGAGAGGCCCAGCGCGTCAAGCTGTCGAAAGAGCTCTCACGGCGCGCCACCGGACGCACCCTGTACATTCTGGACGAACCAACGACCGGCCTGCACTTCGAGGACGTACGCAAGCTGCTCGAGGTCCTCCATGAGCTCGTCGACCACGGCAACACCGTGGTGGTGATCGAGCACAATCTCGACGTGGTGAAGACCGCCGACTGGATCATTGATTTCGGACCCGAGGGCGGCGATCACGGCGGCGAGGTGATCGCCGTGGGCTCGCCCGAAGCTGTGGCCGCCCATCCGAAGAGCTGGACCGGCCGCTATCTCGATCGGATGCTGGCGCGCCATACCGAGCGCGCTGCCGCGGCAGCCATGCCCAGGCGCGTCGCCGAACACGCCTGAAGGATCAGCCGGAGTGGTCGCGGCCGTCGGCGATGATGGCGTAGGCCTTGGCCTGGCAGGCCGCCAGCAGGGTCAGCGGCGCCACGAAGATCACGGCGCTCACCAGGGCGACGCCGAAGGCGAGGCCGAGCGCCGCGGCCCGTCCGAGCCAGCCGGCGGCGCCGGCGGAGGTCAGCGCCACCACTGACTTGCCGAGCGCCAGGGCGATGACCCCGACGATGATCAAGAAGATCGCGACCTGGACGGACACTGCGACATAGCTCGCCAGCAGTCGCCAGAAGCAGCCCTCGGTCAGGCGCCAGTACCCCACGAACCGGAACCGTCCCTCGGCGAAGGTCTGCACCGCGGTCAGCGACAGCCGCACCGCGATCCACACTTCGACCGCCACCGTGGCGATGGCGCCGCCGAGCACCCACCAACGGGCAAGCCCCGGGGCCAACGCCAGCACTGGCCGGGCGAGCGCCAGCAAGGCGATCGCCGGACCGCTGCCGAAGAGGGCGACGAGGACGAAGCCAGCCGCGGTGATCATCGCCAGCCGACCCTCATCCGCGCCGAGCCTCAGCAAATGCCAGCCGTGCTCGGCTGGGCGCAGCACCGCGCGGAACACTGTGGCAGTGGTCATGATCCACAGCGTCAGCAGCGCTGCGACGATCAACGGCCACAGCGGCCCGAAACGATTGGCCAGACCTGGACTGTCCGAGGGCGCGGCGGCGCGCGCCCCCATTGTCAGCAGCTGCAGCGTTCCAAGGACGATGAGAGCGGCGAACCAGATCACGACCCAGCCGAATACGGCCTTTGGCTCGCGGCGAACGACCCGCAGCCCCTCGGCGGCGGCGTCGAGCGGCGAAAACGCGGCCGTGGACCGGTTCAGGCCGCAGCCTCGCCGCCCGCGGGCCCGGCCCTGAGCTGCCGATACGCCTCGGCGAGCGCGCCCCACTTCAGCGCCATGCCGATCCCGGAAACCACCACCAATGCGACCGCAAGGATTACCGCCGCGGGCGCGAACGAGCCGATCCAGTCGGCGGCCGGACGGGCGAAGAAGGCGCTCGGCTGGCCTATGCCGGGGATGGCGAGCACCGCGCCGAACACCGCGGCCGCGGCGATGCACATGACGACGAAATCGACCGCGAAGACGATCAGCCACACCAGAAGCATCGACAGGAACATCGGCCATCCCTGGCCTCGGGTCAGGCTCCAGGATTCGAACAATCTGAACTGCCTCTGGTCACGGCTCATGACCACACCCGGCGCCAGCCGCGACCAGATCCACAGCACGACGCCCTGGATGATCAGTTGCACCAGGAGGCGCGCGCCGATCAGGCCCGGAATGAGCCGGAAGCCCGCCGGCCCGTGGAGGTAGCCGCCCCACATGCCGCCCAAGGCGGCGGCGAATGCGAAGAGGCCCAGCGGGATGGCGAGCGCCACCGCGATTGCCACGATCACCAGCCCCAGGATGATCATCGCCGCCAGGACCCACATCTCCTCTGCGCCGAAGCGGAGGCTGGCAAAGCCGCGCTCCTGAGGCTCGAGCTCGGCCCGGATCACCGCCGAGACGAGCACCGCCGAGATCAGCGTGAGACCCAGGGCAAGTAAGGCGAACAGGCCAAGGAAGTTGCCGGCCAGGGCGAGAGCGGCTCCGGGAACGTCGGCCGCGCCGCCGGCCAGGGCGGAGATGCAGGCCGCGATCGGGCCGCCGTACACGGCCAGCAGCGCCGCCACATAGGCCGTCGGCAGCAGGCCCCAGACGATCACGGAGAGCGGCCGGCGGAACACCAGCCGCACTCCAGCGCCGACCACCGCGGCGATATCGACATGGGCCATTCATCACCCCCGGAGGCTTGCCGGCGTGAACATACCGTGCGTCGGCGCCTTGCCGCCACTTCCCGGCCGATGAACATAAAGGGGCCCGCCGCCGCGGCGGCCGGGGGCCGCGGCGGCCGCCGAACCGGTGAGCTAGCCGAACAGGGTCTGGTACATCGCCATTGCCGTCAGCATCGGCACCGACAGCAGGGTGTTGGTGCGCGAGGCGAGGCTGGCGATCCGCGCCGCGCGCGTCTTGGCGGCGTCGTCGGCCTCCTTCATGCCCAGGACGATCTTCTGGTTCGGCCAGATGATCCCCCACACGTTGAGGAACATGATCAGGGCAAGATAGACGCCGATGCCCATCAGGGTGAAGCCGCGGTCCTCGGGGCCGTAGCCGCCGGCGAAGCCGAAGGTGAACACCTTGGCCGCATAATCGCCGCCGCGCAGCAAGGCGACGATGACCCCCATGACCACCGTGCCCAGCGCCGACCAGCGGAACCAAAAGAGCGCCTCGGGCGTGATGTACTTAGTGAGGGCCGGACGTAACTCGGCTGGAATCTCGGGTGTTTTCCGGGCCGCCACGAAGTTGAAATAGTAGAGCAGCCCGATCCAGAGAATGCCGAAGAAGACGTGCAGCCAGCGCGCCACCGCCTGCCAGAAGATCATGTCGACGGCGCCGTGCGTGCGCGCGAAAGCGATCAGCATGACGATCGCCAACAGGAAGGCGACGATCATGGTATTGCGGAAGTTCAGCAGAATTGCGGACATACCGCTTCCCCTTGGTTACAGCCCAACCAACAGGTTTGCATAACGCCTTTGCCGTGAGTCCGCAAAGCCGGCGCGCCAGCTTTGCAAGCCGCCGGAAGTTCGCCGAGCCGCCGGCCTAGGGGCGGGCGGGCTGGTGGGAGATCGGCCGCGCCGCTTCGTCCCCGCGCCTGACCCCCCAGAGCAGGATCACCGGCAGGGCCACGTAGATCGACGAATAGGTGCCGATGAAGATGCCGAAGGCCATGGTGAACACCAGCGGGAACAGCGCCGGGCCGCCCATGATGAGCGCGCCCGACAGGGCCAGGAAGGCGGTGGTCCCGGTGATGATCGTCCGGCTCAACCTCTCGTTCTCGGAGAGGTTGATGACGTCGCGCAGCGGCGTCGACTTGAACTTGCGCAGGTTCTCCCGCAGCCGGTCGAAACTGATCACCTTCTCGTTCATCGAATAGCCGATAACGGTCAGGAGGGCGGCGATCGAGGTCATCGACACCTCGACCCTGCTGACAGAAAGCAGGCCGATGGTGAGGGCGATGTCGTGGAAGAGCGCCAGGATCGCGCCCAGGCCGAACTGCAGCTGGAAGCGGAACCAGATGTAGCACAGCATCAACACCAGCGCCGTGCCCAGCGCCAACAGGCCCTTGCCCACGAGTTCGCCGGACACCTTGGCCCCAACGGTGCTCTGGCCGGAGACCTGCAGCCCTGGGAAGCTGGACTGGAGCTGGGCGGCCACGAAGCCGGGCGCGCTGCTCTCGTCGCGCCCGGCCACGGAGCGGAACTGCACCCGCGCCGAGTGCGGATCCCCGAACATCTGCACCTGGGCGTCGTGAACCCCGATGTCGCCAAGGCGCGCGCGGATCTGGCCGAGCGGCGCCGGGCCGGGCGTGGTCACTTCCATGACCGTGCCGCCGGCGAAGTCGACGCCGAAATTCATGCCCTGCACCGCCAACGAGACGCCCGAGCCGATCAGGGCGAGGGCCGAGAGCACGGCCGCGAACGGCGCCAGGCCGACGAAGTTGAAGTGGGTGCTGCGCGGGACGAGCCGGATCAGGGGCCAGAACCTCAGCCCCCGACGCGGCGACGGGGCCGACTGAGCGGCGGTCGCTGGCGAGCGGGTGGTGTCGTTCATGCGTCTATGCTCATGCGATCGGCAACAGCTTGGGCCGCAGGTATTTGAACCACCAGCCGATCAGAATCTGGGTCACCAGCACGGCCGTGAACACCGAGGTGACCACACCGATGGAAAGGGTCCAGGCGAAACCCTTCACCGGGCCGGCCCCGAACTGGAACATGATCAGCGCCGAAATCATGGTGGTGACATTGGCGTCGATGATCGAGGGCAGCGCCAGCCGGTAGCCGTGGTCGGCCGCGGCGATCGGCCGGCGTCCGGCGTTGGCTTCGTCGCGCATGCGCTCGTAGATCAGCACGTTGGCGTCCACGGCGACGGCCATGGTGAGGATGAGGCCGGCGATCCCCGGCAAGGTCAGCGTCGCCTGGGTGAACGACATCGCCCCGATGATCAGCATGACGTTGACGATCAGGGCGCCGGCGGCGAACAGGCCAAAGAGACCGTAGGCCAGGATGATGAAGGCGAAGATCGCGGCTGCGCCGATCGCCAGCGATATCTCGCCGGCGCGGACGGCGTCGGCGCCGAGCTCGGCCCCGACCTGACGCTCCTCTTCGACCCGCAACGGCGCCGGCAGGGCGCCGGACTTGAGCAGCACCGCCAGGTCGTGCGCCGAGTCTTCGGTGAAGTGGCCGGTGATGATGCCGTTGCCGCCGGTGATGGCCGAGTGGATCACCGGGGCGGAGATGATGCGCCCGTCCAGGACGATGGCGAACGGCTTGCCGATGTTCTGGGTCGTCGCCTCGGCGAATCGGCGCGTGCCGGCCCCGTTGAAGCTGAAGGCGACGGCCGGAGCGCCGTTCTCGTCGTGGGTCCCGCCGGCCGAGGTCAGCATCTCGCCAGTCACCAGGGCCCGCTTCTTGACGACATAGGCCGGGGCGAAACCGTCGTCGCTGGGGAGCAGCTCGTCGTCCGGCGGCAGGTGACCCGCCTGGACATCGGCCGGCGCGACCTCGGTGTCGACCATCTGGAAGGTGAGTTTGGCGGTCTTGCCGATGACCGCTTTGAGCCGTTCCGGATCGCTCTCGCCGGGGGCCTCGACCACGATCCGCGCCGCGCCCTGGCGGGTGATCGCCGGTTCCTTGGTGCCCAGCGCGTCGATGCGCCGTCGGATGATCTCGATGGAGCGGCTAACCGCGTCGGTGGCCGCCGCGTGCGCGGCCGAGGCGACGAAGCCGGCGACGATCGTCTGGTCGGGACCGGTGCGCACCGAGACATCGCGCCCGCCGGTGAGCATGGTCTCGCCCAAGGAATTGCGCAGCATGTTCAAGGTCGAGTTGACCTGTGTCGGATCGGTGATCCGCACCCGCACCTGATCGCCGCTCGCGCCCAGACCGGTGAACTCGATGTTGCCCTCGCGCAGACGGGTGCGGATGTCCTCGGTGAGATTGGTCAGCCGCTCCTTGAGCAAGGCGTCGGTGTCGACCTCGAGCAGCAGATACGAGCCACCCTGCAGGTCGAGCCCGAGGTTCAGCCGGCCCTGCGGCAGGAAGGAAGGCAGCGCGCCACGGGGCGCGAGGTTGGGCAGGGTGAAGAAGAAGCCGAAGAGGATGCTCGCCAGGACGAGGATGATCTTCCAGCGGGAAAGGGCGAGCATGAATTTTCGCTTGGACCCTTACGGCTTGGTTTCGTTCGCTGCCGCCGGCTCGCCGCGCGCGCGCACCTCGGTGATCATCGACTTGACCACCTTGACGGTGACGTTCTGGGCTACTTCCACGCCCACCTCTTTGTCCTCGACGCGCACCACCTTGCCGATGAGACCGCTGGAAAGCACCACCGTGTCACCGCGTTTGATGGCGTTGATCCTCTGGGTGTGTTCGCGTTGCCGCCGCTGCTGCGGCGCTATGATCATCACATAGAAGATCGCGATGAGCAGGATCGGGAAGCCGAGGAGCTGCAGCAATCCTCCCGGGCCGCCGAGCATGCCGTTGGCGCCGGTGAGCGCGGCGGTGACCAGGGCGATGGTGACGGGCATGGAGTCTCCGCGCAGGGCCGGGGCGCTGGCCCGCCGACCCTGGTCCGATTCCAACTGAGGCTGGCGCCGCCGTTGGCATCGGACCAAGTTCCAAAGGATTGGCGCATCACGTCGCCGGCGGACGGAGGATCAGCCGCTCGGGTGATGCGCCAGGGCGCGCGGAAGCTAGGGATTCGCCGGTTCTTTTGCAATGCGGCGGCTAGGCCGTAAAACCGTGACATGATCGGCGGCCGCGATGGCGGGAAGACTTAGCGCCTGGGCCGCGAGCCTGGAGCGAATGGCCGCCGCCCTGGAGCGCCTGGCGCCGGCGGCCGCCGTCGAGCCCTCTTTCGAACAGGCCCGGCTGTTCCGCCACGATCCCGCCGCCGACGCCTTCGTCCCGGCCCCGGACTTCGGTCTCCCCATAGACCTGCTCGTCGGGGTCGACCGCCAGAAGGCCGCTCTGGTCGAGAATCTGCGCCGCTTCGCCGCCGGCTTGCCGGCCAATCACGTCCTTTTGTGGGGGGTGCGTGGGACGGGCAAGAGCTCCCTGGCCAAGGCGGCTTTCATGGCCGTGGCCTCGGATGCGCCGGCTCTGCGGCTGATCGAGGTCGACCGCGACGACGTGACCATGCTGCCGCGCCTCTTCGAGCGGCTCGCGCCCTTGCCCTGGCGGTTCGTGGTCCTCTGCGACGACCTGTCGTTCGAGGAGGGCGCGGCGGCCGCCAAGGCGCTCAAGTCCGCCCTCGAAGGCGGCGTCGCCGGTCCGCCCCAGAACGCCCTTTTCGTGGCCACCTCCAACCGCCGCCATCTGATGCCGCGAGATCACGGTGAGGATCGAGGCGCAATGGCGGCCGCCGAGGACGCCGAGGAGGAGATCAGCGCCTCCGACCGGTTCGGCCTGTGGATCGGCTTTCCGCCAATGGACCAGGGCGCCTATCTGGCCGCGGCGCAGGCCTACGCCGAGCGCTTCGGCCTCGGCTCGGCCGACCTCGAGCGCCGGGCGCTGCAGTGGGCGCAGCGCCGCGGCGCCAGGTCCGGACGCGTGGCCTGGCAGTTCATCCGCGATCTCGCCGGCGAGCTCGGCCGGCAATTGCCGTTCTGAGGGGCTACCCCGCCGTGGCCGGCAGCAGCAGCAACGGATCGATCGGCCGCGCCCGATCGGTGGGCGTGGCGGCATAGCGGATCTCGAAATGCAGCTGCGGCTCGGCGACGCCGCCGGTCTCGCCGACTTCGCCGATTTCCTGGCCCTGGGCGACGCTCTGGCGCATCTGCACCGTCACCCGTTCCATGTGGGCGTAGGCCGTGACCCAGCCGTCGGCGTGCTTGACCAGGACCAGGTTGCCGAACCCGGGCACCTGGTCGCCGGCGTAGACGACCTCACCGGCGGCGGCGGCGCGCACCACCGTGCCCAAGGGCGACTTCAGGTCGACCCCGTCGTTGCGACGGCCGACGCCGGCGCTGCCGAAGGGCGAGATGACCTCGCCGTGCACCGGCCAGATGAACCGGCCGCGGCCGAGCGCCGCCACTTGCTGCAGATCAGGCGCCGCTGGGGCGGGGACCGCTTCTGGGGCGGGATGGTAGTAGTACGGCTGAGCGCTGGGCGCCGGCACGGTGCGATAGGTCGGCTGGTACGAGCCGTAGGCGTACTGGCGCGGCGCTGGCGGATAGGCGGGGGCGCCGCGCTCATAGGCGCTGTAGTCGGGCGCCGGCGTGCGCTGGTAGGCGTCGTAGCTCGGCGCCGGCGCTGCGTAGGGCCGATAGGTGCTGGCGGGATAGCTCGGCTGCGCCGGCGCTGGATAGGCCGGCCGCGGCGCGGCAGCCGGGGGTGCGGCGTAGGCGTATTGGGGCGCGGGGCTGGCGCGCCGCGTCTCCCAGACCACTTCGCGCTCGCGGCCTGGTCCGAGGTCGCGGAAGCCGGAAGGAAGCGCAATCCGCTCGCCCGACGACAAGCGCGCCCGCGCAGAAAGATCGTTCAACGACGCCAGGTCGGCGGTCGACACGTCGAAGCGCCGGGCGACGTCGGCGAGCGTGTCGCCGCTTTGGGCGACATAGGCCTTCTCGACCGGAATCCTCAGGTGCTCGCCGGGCTGCAGCCGATATGGCGGCTCCAGGCGGTTGGCTTGCACGATCACCTGGCGCGTGGTCCCAAGATCGCGCGCGATCGCGTCGACGTGATCGTGCCGCTGCACCACATAGTCGCGGTACATGCCCCGCGGCCTGATCACCGGTCCGCCGGTCGCGGCACGGTAGCGCACCACCCGTTCGCGATAGGTGGAGGGCGCGGCCGGCGCATAGGGGGCCGCGGGCGCCGGCGCATAGGTGGCGTAAGGCGCGTAGTGGAAGGCCGGCGGCGCGCTCGGCTTGGCGGCGGGGGGCCGGGCGGGCGCCGCCGTGGCCATCGGGGCCGGCGGCGCCGCCGTCGTCTTGGCCGGAGCGGCGGTCGCGGCCGGCGGCAGTGGCGATGATTCCACCGCCGGCGCAGGCGCAGGCAAGGCTTGGGCGGGAGCCGCCGCAGGCGGGGCCGCGGGCGCTGCCGGCGGCGGCGCGACGGGCGAGGCGGACTGCGCCAGGGCGATCGGGTATTGCGGCCTTGCCGGCGCGGTCGGCGCTTCGCCGACGGTGGCCGGGTAACTGGGGCTGGCGCAGGCGTTCAGCCCCGCCACCATCACACCCGCCGTGGCTGCGCGCGCCAGAACCGCTCTCATGGCCGCCCCCTGCTCATGTGGGAATCAGTTTCGTCGCGAAGGTAAACCATCAATTAAGTCGCAGTCCTGTCACTCATGCGTCCTTGGCCGGTGGAAGCGGCGGATCGCCGCGCCTTCTTCGGCTCAAACCTCACGCGCCACGCCCTCCAGCAGCGGCACGAACCGGACCTCGCACAGGATCTCCCGTGGGAAATCGCCCCTCCCGTCTCCGGCATAGCGGCAGAGCTTCTGCACCGGTCCCCGGCCGACGGGCGCGACCAGCACGCCCGAGGGCTTCAGCTGAGCCAGCAAGGTCTTGGGCTCGATCGGCGCCGCCGCCGTGACCAGAATGCGGTCAAAAGGCGCCTGCTCGGGCCAGCCCAGCCGTCCGTCGCCAAAGCGCGTGACAACGTTCGTCAGGCCAAGCTCCCGAAAGCGGCTCTCGGCTTCGGCCAGCAGGGTGCGATAGCGCTCGACGGTGTAGACCAGCCGCGCCAGCCGCGCGAGCACCGCGGTCTGGTAGCCGGACCCGGTCCCGATCTCGAGCACCCGGGCCCGCGGCTCGAGGGTCAGCGCCTGGGTCATCAGGCCGACGATGTAGGGCTGGCTGATCGTCTGGCCGCAGGCGATCGGCAAGGGGGCGTCTTCCCAGGCGCGCTCCTTGAAGAGTTCCGGCGTGAACAGGTCGCGCGGCGTCTTCTCCATCGCCGTCAGCACCGCCGGATCGCTCACCCCCTGCGAGCGCAGCGCCAGCACCAGCCGGGCGCGCTCGGTCTCGGCCTCGGTAGGGGCGCGGTCGCCGGTCATGCCTCGTTGGCGGCGGGCGCGTGCAAGCCGGGCGGCGGCCCGCCCACCAGGCCCCTCAGGCGCCGCACCGTCTCCATGTGCGTGAGGTCGATGTGCAGCGGCGTCACCGAAATCTTGCCGTCGTAGGCGGCGCGCAGGTCGGTGCCTTCCGGCGGACGCGAGGGCTCGTTGCGGTAGCCGAGCCAGTAGTAGTCGCGCCCGCGCAGGTCGCGGCGGCGTTCGGCATAGCGGGTGCGCACGTCCCTCAGGCCCTGGCGCGTCACCTCCACCTCGCGGATCTCGGCCGGGGGCCGAGCCGGGAAGTTGACGTTTAGGATCACGTCTCCGGGCCAGCCTACCTCGACAAGGCGCGCGATCAGGCCGGGGCCGAAGGCGCGCGCGGCGTCGAAGGGATCGGCAACCTCCCGCGCCCCGATCATCTGCGAGGTCGCGATCGCCGGCACGCCCAGCGCCATGCCCTCGATCGCCCCGGCCACGGTGCCGCTCATGGTGACGTCCTCGGCGGCGTTGAGACCGCGATTCACCCCGGAAAGGACGAGATCCGGCCGCTTGGCCATGAGATTTTGGATCGCCAGCATGACGCAATCGGTGGGCGTCCCGGCCACGGCGAACCGGCGTTCCGCCAGCTGCCGGACGCGAATCGGTTCGACCAGGGTGAGCGAGCGCGATGCGCCCGATTTCTCGGTTTCTGGGGCCACCACCCAGACCTCGCTGGCGAGCTTGCCGGCGATCTCCTCGAGCGCGCCGATGCCCTCCGCATGCACGCCGTCGTCGTTGGTGACCAGGATCCTCAACGGCGACCCATCCCTAGTTCCGCCCGCCGATGCGGGCGAGGCCCCCCATGTAGGGGTGCAGCGCCTGGGGGATGGCGATCGCCCCGCCCTCGTCCTGGTAGGTCTCCATGATCGCCACCAGGGTGCGCCCGACCGCGAGCCCGGAGCCGTTCAGGCTATGCACGAAACGCGTCCCCTTCTCGCCGGCCGCCTTGCAGCGCGCCTCCATGCGCCGCGCCTGGAAATCGCGGCAGTTGGAGACCGAACTGATCTCCCGATAGCGCTGCTGCGAGGGCAGCCAGACTTCGAGGTCGTAGGTCTTGGCCGCCGAGAACCCCATGTCGCCGGCCGCCAGCAGCACCGTGCGGAACGGCAGCTCCAGGCGCTTGAGCACGGCCTCGGCGCAGGCGGTCATGCGCTCGTGCTCGGCCTCGGAATGTTCGGGGGCGGTGATCGAGACCAGTTCGACCTTGTTGAACTGATGCAGGCGGATCATGCCGCGGGTGTCGCGCCCCGAAGCCCCGGCCTCGGAGCGGAAGCAGGGCGTCAGGGCGGCGAACCGCAGCGGCAGCTCGTCGGCCGGGGTGATCTGCTCGCGCACCAGGTTCGCCAGCGACACCTCGGAGGTCGAGATCAGCCAGCGCCCGTCCGTGGTGGCGAAGAGATCGGCGGCGAACTTCGGCAACTGCCCGGCTCCGAAGACAGCGTTCTCGCGCACCAGCAGCGGCGGCGACACCTCGGTGAATCCATGCTCCTTTACCTGCATGTCCAGCATGAAGGCGCCGATCGCCCGCTCGAGCGCCGCCAGTTCGCCCTTGAGGACGACGAAGCGGGACCCGGCGATGCGCGCCGCCGCCTCGAAGTCCATCAGTCCCAGCGCCGCCCCCAGCTCCACATGGTCGGTGGCCGCCGCCTCCGCCCCCGGCTCCCCCCAGCGGCGGATCTCGATATTGGCGCTCTCGTCCCCGGGCGGCACGCCGGGGTCGGGAAGATTGGGAAGGGCGGCCAGTCGCCCGTTCAGCTCGGTCGTGAGCCCGGCCGCCTCGGCGCCGAGCGTCTCCAACTCGGCCCTGAGCTGGTCGACTTCCACCCGGAGGGCCCCGGCCCTGCCCTCGTCCCCGGCGGCCTTGGCGCGGCCGATTTCGCGTGAGGCGTCGTTGCGCCGCGCCTGCGCCGCCTGCAGCGCCGTCTGACGCGCCCGCAGAGACTCGTCGAGCGCCACGAGCTCGTGCGCGGCGGCCGGAACGCCGCGGGCCGCCCAGCCAGCGTCGAAGGCCGCCGGGTCGGCGCGTATGGCCCTGATGTCGTGCATGCGGCGTCGCCGCGTCCCTTAAGGCGCGTCGGCGGATGCGCCAAGCCGAGGCCGCGAAGCGCTACGCCCGGACTTGGTCCCGGTGGCCAGCTTGGTCCGCGTCTCGCGCGCCGCGATCGCGGGCAGGCTAGGCCCGGCGCGCCCGAGATAATCTGTGACCAGCGCTTGGTGGCGCCCGCACATGGAGCGCAGCAGCCAGGAGACGGCCTTGGTGATCAGGATCGAGCGCTCGCCCTGGAGGCGCTCGATGATCTCCAGCGCCAGGCCGGCGAAGCGCGGATCCTCGCTCGATCGCGTCGGCCCGGTCAGCAGCACCAAGGCGGCGCGGCGCTTGTTGGGATTGGGGTCGGCCGCCAGGCGTTCGATCAGGCGCCGCCACGACGGCCAGCCAGCGGCCATCTCTTCGGCTTTGAAGACATTGGCGGTCAGAGAATCGACCTCGGCCCAGCCGTTCACCTTGTCCAGCCAGCGCTCGAGATCACCGACGCCGCTGAGGGCCCGCACCTTGGGGCTGGCCCCCAGGATCAGCGCCGCCAGCGTTCGCTCGTCGTGCGAGACGCCGTCCACAAGGCTCTCGATGGTGGCGAGGACGGCGGACATGTCGGGCGTTCGGCGCAGATAGCCGCGGACGATCCTGCGCCGGTCGGGAACCGGGGCGCCGTAGAAGGGCCGCCCGCTGCCGCCAGAGGAATCGTTGCCGCGGCGGGAGGCGCTCAGCGGCCCGGCGATCGCCTCCAGTTCGGCGACCAGCTCCGCGTGACCTGGGGTCATCGCCTCAGGGCGCCGGGACGGCGGCTGCGGCTTCGGCCGCCTCGGTGCGGCGGCGGCCGCGTTCGATCAGGGCCACGCACCAGATGCTGACCTCGTAAAGGCCCGTGATCGGCAGGGCGAGCGACATCATGCTCACCGGATCGGGCGGGGTCAGCACCGCGGCCACCCCGAAGATGGCGACGATGCCGTAGCGGCGGAACGAACGCAGCTGCGCCGCGGTGACCAGACCCGCCATCCCGACAAGCGACAGCACCACCGGCAGCTGGAAGCAGATGCCGAAGGCGAGCAGCAGGGTGGTGACCAGCGACAGGTAGTCCGAAACCTTGGGCAGCAGCTGCACCTGCACCCCGCCGGCGCCGACGATCTGCTGGTTCAGCGAGAACCACAGCACGAACGGCAGCATGACGAAGTACACCAGGGCCGCGCCCATGACGAACAGCACCGGCGAGGCGATCAGGAAGGGCAGGAAGGCCCGGCGCTCGCGCCGGTAGAGGCCGGGCGCGACGAAGCGGTAGAGCTGGAAGGCGAGCACCGGGAAGGCGACCACGACCGCCCCGAACATCGCCAGCTTCACCTTGGTGAAGAAGAACTCCAGCGGCGCGGTAAAGACGAGTCTCAGCTGTCCGGACGCAGCCGGAGCCGCCTTCATGCCGGCGAGCGCCAGCAGCAGGTCGAACGGACCGTGATGTCCCCCCTTCTGCACCGCCAGCAGGGCGGCCCCGACCTCGAACGGATGCAGCAGGAAAAGGTAGATCCGGCCGGAAAAGACGAAGCAGAACAGAAACGCGAGCGCCACCGCGGCGATCGAGATGATCAGCCGCTTGCGCAGCTCGATCAGGTGCTCGAGCAGCGGCGCGCGCGAGGCTTCGATCTCGCTGTCGTCCTCGACGGCGCTCACGAGCGCGGCGGCTCGTTGAAGGCCAGCGGCAGCTCGGGCTCGGGCTGCGCCGAGCTCGCGGCCCCCGGCTCCTCCGCCTGCGGCGCCTTCCCAGGCAGGGGAGCGGAAGTATTGGCGTTCCCTGCTGCTTGCGATGGCGCCGGCGGCGCAGCCGGAGCGGGGGCGGACTCTGGCGGAGGGGCGGGGGCGGCAGGCTCGAGGGTCGGATCACCTTTCCACGCCTGGGAAGGGTCCAGGCGGACGGCTGGAGACGCCAGCGAGGCCTCGATGTCGGTCATCACCGCGCGCGCGTCGTCGGCCCCGGTGAGCTGTTCCAGCGGCCGGGAGGCGCGCAGAGCCTCGACCTCGGCCTTGAGGGCGTCGAGCTCGGACTGGCGCGCCATCTCCTCGAAGCTCATGCGAAATTCGGCGGCCATGGCCCGCATGCGCGCCATCGCCGCGCCGAGCTTGCGCATCAGGATCGGCAGATCCTTCGGCCCCACCACCACCAGGGCGACGACGCCGAAGATCAGGAAATCGAGGATCCGGCCTTCGGGAAACATGGCGCGAGCTTATAGAGCGGACCGCCCCCGCCCGTCGTCGTCCTAAGGCGCTCGAGCGCTCAGAGGCCGACCTGATCCTTCTCGGGCTCGGGCTTGGGAAGCGGCTGCGGCGGCGGCGCCGGGGTCTGCGCAGCGTTGACCTGGGTGAGCGGCGGCGTCTCCTCGCCCTTGAGGCCCTCCCGGAAAGCGCGGATGCCCTTGGCCGCGTCGCCCATCAGACCGGAAAGTTTGCCACGGCCGCCGAAGAGCAGAAGCACGACAGCGATGATGATGATCCAATGGATTGGCGACAGGCTGCCCATGGAGAACTCCTCTGACGTGACTCGGCGAGCCGCGCCCCGCAGCCGCCGAATATAAGGATTTGCCGCCGCGCGCGCCACGCGCGGGGTTCATGCGGGCTCTATGTCGGTCCGAGCGAAGTCATTGCCTTTGAATAGGAGACGGAGACCGCGCGCACGCGCGCAGGCGTAGGCGAGGCAATCCCCCATGTTGAGCTGGGCAGGATGGCGGCCCTTGCCGAACCGTTCCATCGCCTGGAGCGCCAGATCGCGCTCTGCGGGACCGATCGCCGCAGTCTCGATCTCGGCGGCCGCCAGGAACCGCGCCACCATTTCGCGGGCCGTCTACGGGTGGAGTTCGCGCACCCGCATCAAAGCGCGCACGGTCTCGAAGACCGCCACCGGGGATGTCCAGCGCCCGCTCACGCTGACGAGCGTTGTGGTGAATGTTCTGGCGTCCTCCTCGTCCAGGAGGATCGCGCAAATCGCCGAAGCATCGACGAAGATCAACTGTCGCCCGAGAGCTCGTCGAAGAAGGCTTTGTCGGCTTTCAGGCCGGTTGGCTTTGCACGAGCGATCTCACGTTGGATCTCGGCGATGCGCTCGATCATGGACGGCATCGGCTCGTCCCGTTCGAGCTCGTTTGCCACTGCTGTCCTGACCGCCTCCGTGAGCCCGCAACCCCGTTTGCGCGCGAGCCGCCGCACCAGCAAGTCTGTCTGGCGATCACGAATGTGGACGGGCATCCGAGCCTCCGGCTAGCCGGCTAGATGGGTCCGTCTAGACGGATAGACAACCCCCTCAGGCCGCCTCGCCCTCCAGGAAGTCGCGGACGAAGTCGGGGGAGTCCTCGCCGACCGGCTCCTCGTCCTCCTCGGCGGCGGCGAGGCGGGCGGCCGGGTCGGGAACTTCGAAGTCGGCGCCGAGGTCGGGTCCGATGAGGCCGGCGGCCTTCATTTCGGCAAATCCGGGCAGATCGGCGAGGCTGGCAAGGCCGTAGTGCTCCAGGAAGGCGTCGGTGGTGCCGTAGGTCATCGGCCGGCCGGGCGAGCGGCGGCGGGAGCGCATCTTCACCAGTCCGAGCTCCAGCAGCAGGTCGAGCGTGCCGCGGTTCATCTGCACCCCGCGGATGGCCTCGATCTCGGCTCGGCTCACCGGCTGGTGGTAGGCGATGATCGCCAGTGTTTCCTGGGCGGCCCGGCCCAGGCGGCGGCCTTCCTCGCGCTCCTCGCGCATGAGGAAGGCGAGGTCTTCGGCGGTCTGGAAGCGCCAGCGGCCGCCGACCTGCGCCAGCTCCACGCCCCTGGCGGCGTAGCGCCCCCGCAGCGCCGCGATCGCTCCCTCGACATCAGCGCCGGCCGGCAGCCGCTCGGCCAGCTCCCCTGCCGACAGCGGCCCCAGCGCCGCGAACAGCAGCGCCTCGACCATGCGTTCGGTTTCGAGCGGGCTCACGCCGCCATCCTGGCGCGCAGATAGAGTTCGGCGAAGGCGGCGCGCTGTCGCGCCTCCAGCTCGCCCTCGCGCACCAGCTCCAGGCTGGCCGAAAGCGTCGAGGCGATGCACGAGGCGCGCGAGGGCGTCTCTGGACCAGCCTGGCGGGGCGCGACGCCGGTGAGCGGAGTCCATTGCGCCAGCGTCGGCAGCAGCTCGCGCAGGCGGGCGCGGGCGTCGTCGAGCGGATAGGCCTTGGCCGGCGCCGGCCGGTACATCCGCCTGGCCTCGCGCCGGCGCTGGCCGATGTAGGCGTCCATCAGCTCCCTCAGATCGCCTTCGAGGCGGGTGCGCGGAACGATGCTGAGCGCCTCCGGATCGCCGCGCGGGAACACCACGCTCTTGAGGATGGGCAGGCGCGCCAGCGCCTCGGCGGCCCAGCGCATCGCCGCCAGTCGCGCCAGGCGCCGCGTCAGCGCCCGCGCCCCCTCCTCCGCCTTCTCCACCACCCCCTGCTCGTCGCGGGGCAGCAACAGGCGCGACTTGAGCCACGTCAGCCAGGCCGCCATGACCAGATAGTCGGCGGCGAGCTCGAAGCGGCCGACGCGGGCGGCGCGCACGAACGCCAGATACTGGTCGGCCAGGCGTGTCACCGAGAGCTCGAGAAGGTCGACCTTCTGCGCCCGCGCCAGCTCCAGCAGCACGTCCAGCGGACCCTGGTATCCTTCCAGGTCGAGGATCAGCGCCTCGTCGGGCGAGGCGGCTGGTCCGGCCGCCTCGAACTCGTCCGTTCCCCAGGCGAGAGCGGCGGCGCTCGCGGCGGTCACCGCACGAAACAGGTCTGGCCGGCGGCGCGCAGCCTGGCGCAGAGCGCCTGCGCCTCGCCTCGGGAAGCGAAGCCGGTGATGGCGGTGCGCCAGAGCGTCTTGCCGTCCTTCTCCAGGCGCACGACCTGGCGGTCCTTGCCGGCCATCGGCCCCGGAGCGGCGGCCGCGGCGTCATCCCAACCTTGGTCGGCAAGCGCTTTCGTGGAGAAGGCGCCGATCTGCACCGTGGCGCCAGCGCCCTTCGTCGTCCCCGAGTCCTTCCCCGAGTCTTTGCCCGAGTCCATCGCCGGCCCCAGGTCCTTGGCCGAGGCCCTCGTCGGCGCGGCCGCCAGCGCTGCGATGACGTCCTCGCCCGGCCGGCCGGCTTGGCGCGCCGCCGCGGCCTTCTCCGGCTTGGCCGGCTTGGGGAGCGCCACGGCCTTGTCGGGCGCCGAGGCGTTCGGCGGCGTCGCGGCGGCGGCCGCCTGGGCGCCGTCAGGCGCCGAGGCCGTGGCCGGGGGCGGCAGCGTTTCCGGCGGCGGCGCGAAGGTCGGCGTCGGCGGGGCCGTGGCGGCGTCGTCCTTGTAGACCGTCAGCCCGGCGGTAGGGTCCTGGGTCGCCGGCTGTGGCGGGGCCATGGTGCGGAAGTCGGTCACCGGCGCGCCCACCGGCCTGGGGCCATCGCCAGGCCCGCGCACGCCGTTGCGGTACAGCATCCAGCCGGCGCCGCCGGCTACGCCGGCAAGCACCAACAGACTCATGATGAGGGTCACCGGCGCCGGGCTGCGGCGGCGGAGAGGCCGCCCCTGGCGCGGGTCCATGCGCAACGGCCGCTCGTCGTCGTAGTCGTAGTCGTACTCGGCCATGCGACCTCACACGCCGCTCGAATCGTTTACGGGATATTAAGCGCGATCGAAGGCGAAAGCGCGGCCGCTCACAGCAGCGGATCGAGGTGGAAGAGCCGCCGGTGCTCCTCGATGGCGTAGCGGTCGCTCATGCCGGCGATGTAGTCGCAGGCGATCCGCGCCCTTCCCGGCTCGTCGAGATCCTTCAGGCGCCCAAACCACTCCGCCGGCAACACGTCCGGCTCGGCCATGAACAGGGCGAACATCTCCGCCAGCAGCCGGCGCGCTTGGCTGCGGGTGCGGTTGACGCGCCAGTGATGGTACATGCGCTCCCTAAGGAAGGCGCGCAGCCCGGCAAGCTCCTGCGCCAGGTCCTCCGAGAAGGCCACGAGCGGCCCCTCGAGCGCGCGCACCGCATCGCTCGATGTCGGGGCGAAGGCGTAGGCCCGGCGGTTGGTTTCGGCCAGCACGTCCTCGACCATCGCCCCGATCAGCCGCCGCACCGCTTCGATCCTGGTCATGCGCTCGTCCAGCCCGGGATGGTCGCGCTCGACGCCGGCGACGATCGGGCCGATCAGCGGCACATCGGCCAGCTCCCGAAGATCGAACAGACCGGCCTGCAGGCCGTCGTCGACGTCGTGGTTGTTGTAGGCGATGTCATCGGCGATCGCCGCCGCCTGGGCCTCGGCGGATGGCCAGGAGGAAAGCTGCAGCGGCCAATCGCGATCGAAGTCGGCGACGAACGACCAGGCCGGCGCCTCCAGCCGCCCATCGGCAGGGCCGTTGTGCTTGACGATGGCCTCCAGCGTCTCCCAGCTGAGGTTCAGCCCGTCGAACTGCGGATAGCGGCGCTCCAGGGCGGTGACCACCCGGAAGGTCTGGACGTTGTGGTCGAAGCCGCCATAGGGCGCCATCTGCCGTTCCAGCTCCTCCTCGCCGGCGTGGGCGAACGGCGGGTGGCCGAGGTCGTGGCCCAGCGCCGCCGCTTCGGCGAGATCGGCTTCGAGCCCCAGCGCCGTCGCCAGCGACCGGGCGATCTGGGCCACTTCGAGCGAATGGGTCAGGCGGGTCCGGTAGTGGTCGCCCTCGTGGGCGACGAACACCTGCGTCTTCTCCTTGAGCCGGCGGAAAGCCGAGCAATGGATGATGCGGTCGCGGTCGCGCGCGAAGGGGGTGCGCGTGGCGCTCTGTGGCTCGGCGCGACGGCGGCCGCGGCTTTGCGCCGGATCGGCGGCGAACCGCGCCTGTCCCGTCCGCCCTTTGCCAAGGTCCGCGGCCATACGCATATAGAGGACATGGAAAGCGGCGGCATCACCCTGACCGCGGCGGCGGCCGCGCGCCTCAAGGCCATTGCCCGCGACGAAGGCCGGCCCCTGATGCTGCGCGTGGCCGTGCAGGGCGGCGGCTGCTCGGGATTCCAGTACGCCTTCGACCTGGTGGAGCGGGCCGAGGCCGACGACATCAAGATCGAACGCGACGGCGCCGCGGCGGTCGTGGACGTGGTGTCGCTGGCCCTGCTGAAGGGCTCGCAGATCGACTACGCCGACGAGCTGGCGGCGGCCGAATTCCGAGTAAAAAATCCGAACGCCCGCTCCAGCTGCGGCTGCGGCGTCAGCTTCTCGATCTGAGCTTCACGAACCCGCAAGGCCTCACTACTTCCGCTCCTTACCGCGACTGCGAAGCAGAGGCGCGTAGCAGCCAAAGCGGAAGCCCAGGCTTTTTTCGTTTTTTCCGCAGATTACGTAGATATTTATTGCTCTGCGCGCGAGGAGACACCTGTAATTCCGCTCATCCCGGCGACAGCTAGGCCCAGGCAAAACGCTCGGTTCGCAACTAGCTGGACGTTTTGCCTGGATCCCGTGTCTCGGCCTTTCGGCCTCGCACGGGACGAGCGGGAAGAGGGCGCGCGCCCCCAGGCGCGCTAAAGTCAGAAGGGCGCCGGCCGACCGGCAGACGCGCGTTCAGCGCCACCGCATCCGTGGTCATCCGTGCGATCTGTGGAAAAAACTGAATTCCCGCTTCCGCGGAAGTGAGCGGGTGAGAGAGGGTTCCAGCTGTCGGCTTCCACCGGGCTGAGGCGAAGGCATAGACTGCACCCCGATGCGCATCGCCACCTGGAACGTCAACTCCATCAACGCCCGCCTGCCGACGGTGCTTTCGTGGTTCGAAGAGGCTGCGCCCGATGTCGCCTGCCTGCAGGAGATCAAGTGCGAAGACGCCAAGTTCCCGGCCGGGGCCTTCGAGCGGCTCGGCTACAATGTCCGCGTGCACGGGCAGAAGGCCTACAACGGCGTCGCCTTGCTTTCCAAAGCTCCCCTCGAGGACGTCCGCTGCGGCCTCCCTGGTGACGAGGCCGACGACCACGCCCGCTATATCGAGGCGGTGGTGAGCGGGCCCACGCCGGTCCGCGTCGCCTCTCTCTACCTTCCCAACGGCAATCCCCCGGGCAGCGACAAGTTCGCCTACAAGCTGCGCTGGATGGAGCGCCTCGGTCGCCACGCCCGTGAGCTCCTGGCCCTGGAAGAGCCGGTGGCGCTCGCCGGCGACTACAACGTCATCCCCGAGCCGGCCGACGCCGACGATCCGCCCTCATGGCTGGGCGACGCCCTCTTCCAGCCGGAAACCCGCGCCGCCTTCCGTGGCCTCAAGTGGCTCGGCCTCACCGACGCCTACATGGCCGCTGATGGCGCGCCCGGCGGCTACACCTTCTGGGACTATCAGGCCGGCGCCTGGCAGCGGAATCACGGCATCCGCATCGATCACTTCCTGCTCTCGCCCGAGGCCGCCGACCGGCTCGAGGGAGTCACCATCCACAAGTCCGCCCGCGCCCGCGACAAGCCCTCCGACCACGTGCCGGTGGTGGCGGAACTCAGGGTCTAGCGCGGGCCGCACCGTCGCTCTCCTCCCCCGCCCTGGGGGGGTGGCCGGGCGCACGCCCGGCCGGAGGGGGAAAGGCGGCAAACACCGGGTGTCCACCTCTGATCATCCCTGCGCCTTGCGCAGCATCGGCCACAGCCCGGGGAAATCGCCTGCCTGGACAAAGCCCACGACCTCGAAGCCGAAGCGCTCGTAGAGCGGTATGTTCTTTTCGTTCGAGCTCTCCAGGTAGGCGATCGCCCCCTCGGCGTCGACGCGCGCCAGGCCGCTCGCCAGCAGGGCCGAGCCGAGCCCGCGCCCCTGGTGGGCGGGATCGACCCCGATCAGGGGCAGGTACCAGTGCGGCTCTTTGGGCCGAAGGGCGTCCATCTGCTCGCCGATGGCCGGCGGCGTCCCGCCGCGGCGCGCCAATGCCTTTTCGAACACCGGGCCCATGGCCTCCTGGTCCGGCGCGACGCCGGGCGGCAGCCACAGCGCTGCGGCGCGTCCGTCCGTGGTGACGAGCGCGGTTTCGTGATCGAAGGCGCGGCCGCCGAAGGCGGCGGCGAAACTGGCGTACAGTTCGACGTAATCGGCAGGCTTGGGAATCAGCCACCGTGTCGGCGGATCGGTGGCGAAGGCGAGCTGCAGGATGGCCAGGATGTCGGTCTTCTCCCCAGCCTGCGCCGCCCGCACTTCGGTCATGGTCCCCTCCCGGCGCCTCGAACCCCCGCAGTTTGACAGGCTTTGCCCTGGCGCGCATCGTCCCCTCTCGGTCAGAGGGGAGCTCGACCATGTCCATGCTGCTCGCGGCGGCCGCGGCCTTCCTGCTGTTGCACTTGCTCGTTTCCGGCACGCGCGTGCGCGATGCGCTCACCGGCGCCATCGGCGATGGCCCGTACATGGGCCTCTTCTCGCTGGCCTCCGTGGCCCTAATCGTGTGGCTCGGCTTCGCCTACGCCGGGGCCGCGCGCGCCGGCCAGGCGGCCGTCTGGTGGACGCCCTCGGCGGCCACCAAATGGATCCAGCTCTTGGTGCAGCTGATCGCCGTCTTCTTCATCGTCGGCGGCCTCTCCACCCCCAATCCCACCAGCGTGCGCCAGGAGGCGACGCTCGATCGCCCCGACACCATCAAGGGCATGCTGCGCCTTACCCGCCACCCCTTCCTCTGGGGCGCGGCCCTCTGGGGCGCGGGCCACCTGATGGTCCGCGGCGATGCGCCCAGCATCGTCCTCTTCGGTTCGATCCTCATCCTGGCGGTGCTCGGAACCTTCAGCATCGACGCCAAGCGTAAGCGCACCCTCGGCGCGCGCTGGGCCCCGTTCGCCGCCGCGACCTCGAACATCCCCTTCGCCGCCATCGCCGCCGGGCGCCAGCGGCTCGCGATCGGGGAGATCGGCGCGGCGCGGATCGTGCTGGCGCTGGCGGTCTGGGCCGGCCTCGTCTTCACCCACCCGCTGCTCTTCGGGGTCTCGCCGATCCCGGGCCGGTAGCAGCGCTCTCCTCCCCCTTCTTCCCCCTCTGGGGGAAGTCCGGCCGAAGGCAGGGAAGGGGATTGGGGGGGTGGCCCGAAGGGCCGGAGGGGAAGGCCATCGCTCGCTCTCTCCTCCCGCTTTATGGGGGAGGTGGCCCGACGGGCCGGAGGGGAAGGCCATCGCTCGCGCTCTCCTCCCCCTCTATCCCCCAGAGGGAGAAGGAGAGTTCAGGCGATGCCGTGCGCCACCAGGCTCTCGGCGCAGTCGACGATCGTCTCCTCCGCCGGCCTGGGCGTCCACCCGAGCCGCTCGCGCGCCTTGGCGCTGGAGAAGTCGCTGCGCCGGCCAAGATCGTCCTGCACGGTGCGCACGTCCGGGTCGAAGAGGGCGAACAGCTTGAGGACGAAGTCCGGGACCTTGCGCGTCGGGACCTTGCGGGCCTTGTCGCCCAGCCGGCGCTTGAGGATCGCCGCCATGTCCGCCATCCACAGGAAGTCGGAGGCGGCGATGAAGCGCTCGCCCGCGGCCTTCTCCTCGGTCATGGCGCGCAAATGCAGGTCGGCGACGTCGCGCACGTCGACGACATTGAAGCCCAGCCGCGGCAGGCCGGGGATGCGCCCGGTCATCAACCGTTCGATCACCTGGACCGAGCCTGAGTAGTCGGCGCTCATCACCGGCCCCAGCACCAGGGCCGGCTCGATCGTCGCCAGTTCCAACCCCTCGCCCTGGCGCTCTAGGAACTCCCAGGCGGCGCGCTCGGCCAGGGTCTTGGACTTGGCGTAGGCCCCCAGGCCGGGCCTTTCGGGATCGGTCCATACGGTTTCGTCGCTGGTTGCGTCGCCGGCCTCGCGGCCGCGGCTGGCCGCCGCCACCGAAGACGTCATGACCACGCGCCGCGCTCCCGCCTTCTTCGCCGCGCGCAACGCCCGCAGGGCGCCTTCGCGCGCCGGCGCGATGAGCTCGTTCTCGTCCTTGGGCGGCGGCAAGCCGAGCGGCGAGGCCACGTGCAGCACCGCCGCGCAGCCCTCGGCGGCTTCGTCCCAGCCGGCGTCGCCGGTCAGGTCGGCGGCGTGGAAGGAGAGCCGATCGGTCGACCCGGCGGCCGTGCCGATGGCGTCACGGACCTCGGCTTCGCGCTTCAGGCTGCGGACCGTGGTCTTCACCTGATAGCCGCGTTGCAGCAACGCGGCGACGCACCAGCCGCCGATGTAGCCGGAGCCGCCGGTCACCAGCACCGTTTCGCCCGCCATCTCGTTTCCTCCCCGTCGAATCTGAACAACGATAAGATCGCGAACGGAACGGCGCAATGCTCGACCGATCGCGCCGGCGGATTGTTCTGCTAGGTTGAGCCGCCGAAATCCGGAGACGCCTGGCCATGAACGAAGATTGGGGCGCGATCGTCGCCGAGCTGGAGCGGCTGCTTCGGCTGCGCTCGATCGTCTTCTGCATGAAGCTTTTCGAGAAGCGCGAGGACATGGAGGCGGTGCCGCGCATCCGCCGGCCCGGCGCCATCCACACCCTCGACCAGGTCGTCGGCCAGGCCTCGCGGCTCGGCTGGACGGTCGGGATCACCGCCGAGGATCTGGTCGGGGCGCAGTGCCGGGCCGTCGTCGGCCTGGGGAACGCCAAGACCGACGAGTGGTTCTCCGGCGCACACATGAAGGGGGTGTGGTTCTCGACCCTGGAGGACGCCGGGGCGCACCAGAGCGCCATGAACTGCGTGCCGGACGGCCGCTACGAAGCGCTGGCGGTGGGGCCGCTGGCGGCCGGCAAGCTCGCCGACCCGGATATCGCCCTCTTCTACGCCACGCCCGGAGCGATGATCTATTTCATCAATGGGCTGCAGTGGAGCGGCTACAAGCGCTTCGACTGGTCGGTGGTGGGCGAGAGCGCTTGCGCCGATTCCTGGGGCCGGGCGCTCACGAAGCGAGAACCCAGCCTGTCGATCCCGTGCTTCGCCGAGCGCCGCTACGGCGGGGTGCTGGACGAGGAAATGCTGATGGCCTTGCCGCCCGGCGATCTTCTCGCGGCGATCGAGGGCATGCAGGCGCTGAGCAAGAACGGCTTCCGCTACCCCTTCCCGCAATACGGGGTGCAGCAGGACGTGCGCGCCGGCATGGCGGTCAGCTACCCGGACCGGCGCTAGGACATTCGAGGTTGTCGGGGGCGACGGGCGCAGGCTGGTCGATGCCGCCCACGGGCGGCGTCACCATGATCGAGAATGTGTTCGTCGAGAGGCCCGACGGGGTGAAGCTGGCCGTCCAACTGTGGCTTCCGGAGGGCGGCAGACCGGCGCCGGCGGTGCTCGAAACCGTGCCCTACCGCAAGCGCGACGACTACCGCCCGCGCGGCCTCTACTGGGGGCCGAAACTGGCGAGCCACGGGATCGCCTACGCCCGCCTCGATACCCGCGGCTCGGGCGATTCCACCGGCCTCCTGGAAGACGAATACCTGCCCTCCGAGCAGGAGGACGCGGCGGCGGTCGTCGCCTGGCTCGCGGCCCAGCCCTGGTGCAACGGCGCGGTCGGCATGCGCGGGGTATCGTGGGGCGGCTTCATCACCCTGCAGACGGCGGCGCTCGCGCCGCCGGCGCTGAACGCGATCATGCCCATGTGCGCCTCGGACATGCGCTTCACCGACGACGCCCATTTCGTCGGCGGCGCCTTCGCCCTGACCGGGCTCAAATGGGCGGCCAGCATGAAGCTGGTCATGGCCGGCCCGCCTGACCCGGAAATCACCGGCGAGGCCTGGCGGGTGGAATGGAAGCATCGTCTGGCGGCCACGCCGGCGATCACGGCGCGCTGGCTGTCGCACCAGACGAACGACGACTACTGGCGCCAGGGGTCCGTCGGCCTTGATCCGGCAGCGATCCGCTGCCCGACCTACCTCGTCGGCGGCCTCGTCGACCCGTACTGCAACTTCATCCCCCGCCTGCTCGAGCGCCTGACGGTTCCGCGCAAGGCCATCTTCGGGCCCTGGCGGCACGGCTATCCGCAGCCGGCCGCGCCCGGGCCGGCGCTGGATTGGGCCTTCGAGGAGGTTCGCTGGTGGCGCGAGCACCTTGCCGGCGAGGCGACCGGGGTCATGGCCGAGCCCATGCTGCGCGTCTTCATGCCGGACGCGGCCGCCGGAGAGGTCGGGGCGGGACCGATCCCGGGCCGCTGGATCGCCGAAGCCGCCTGGCCGGCGCCGTCTCTTGCCCCGCGGAGCTACCACATCGGGCCGGCGGGGCTCTCCCGCGAGGCGCAGGCGCCCGAGCGCCGGGAGCTGGACGCCAGCGAGGTCGTCGGCCTTGGGAACTTCGAATGGTGCCCGTACGCCCCGCCCGAGTACGCCGGCGAACAATCTGCGGACGACGAACGGGCGCTGAGCTTCGATTCGCCGCCGCTCGAGGATGATCTGGAAATCCTCGGCGCCCCGGTCTTGCGTATCGGTGTCGCCTGCGACCGGCCGGTCGCGCATCTGGCCGCGCGGCTCTGCGAAGTTGCGCCCGAGGGCCGGTCCTGGCTGGTCGCCTGGGGCGTGCTGAACCTCAGCCATCGCGACAGCGATGCGGATCCCGCGCCGCTCGAGCCCGGCAAGTTCTACGAGATCGAGGTTCCGCTCCACTTCACGGCGCATCGGTTCAAGCGCGGCGGCCGCGTTCGCCTGGCGCTGTCGCAATCGCTGTGGCCGCTCGTCTGGCCACCGCCGCAGTCATTCCGGCTGACGCTCGACACCGCATCGGCGCGCCTCGAGCTGCCGGTGCGCCCGCCGCCCGCTGCCGAGGCGCCGATGCCGATCCCTCCGTGGCGGCCGAGCAGGTCCGATCCGGCCGCCTGGCCCAAGGTGGAGATCAGCCGCGCCGAGGGGCGGGTGAGGCTCGTCGAGGCGTGGCCCCATTCGTCGGCCGAGCTTGCCGATGTCGGCGTGACCGTCATTGGCGCCGGCCCCAATGTCGATCTCTCGATGACGGTGGGCGAGCCGCTCACCTGCGCCTGGAGCGCCGTCTCGACCGCGGGCTTCGAGCGGCCCGGCTGGGATGTGAGCTTGCGGGCCGAAATCAGCGTGACCTCCACCGCGGCCACGTTCCGGATAGAGGAGCGCCTGCTGGCGACGCTCAACGGCGAGGTCGAGGCTGACGTGCGGCACGCCACCGACGTGCCCCGCAGGCTGATGTAGCAGCCCCCTCCGACCCGCTCGTCCCGGCCACGGCAGCGACCCCAGGGTTTTATCGTTTTTAATCCGTGGATTACGACACACTGTCGAGATGCGTTTCTTGCGCGCGAAGCGCGCGCGATCCGCTCTGATCTACGGCGATCTGCGGCCATCTGTGGAAAAATAACTTCTTGTTCTCGCGGGATTGAGCGGAAGGGTGTGGTCAGCCCGACAGAGCGAAGTCGACTGCGGCTTTGGCGTGAAGATCGAGGGTGTCCAGGAGGGGCTGGCCGATATCGTCGGGCCCGACGAGGAGGCCGAGTTCCGTGCAGCCGAGAATGACGGCGTCGGCGCCGTCGCGCACCGCGGCTTCGATGATCGCCAGCAGCGCTGAACGAGCGGCCGGCGAAACCACCCCGCAGACGAGCTCGTCGAAAATGATCGCATGCAGTCGCCCGCGCTCCGCCGGCGGCGGGATGCTGGCCTCGACACCGCGCTCGCCCAGCGCCCGCTGGTAGAAGCCGTCCTCCATGGTGAAGCCGGTTCCCAGCAGCAGCGGACGCGCACACGCCGCCGCCTTGCATGCGGCCGCCAAGGGGTCGGCGATGTGGAGCAGCGGCGCCGAGACCGCCGCCTGCACCTCGCCGGCCAGCTTGTGCATGGTGTTGGCGCAGATGAGGATCGCCTCCGCGCCGGCGGCTTCCAGTCCACTCGCGGCCTCGGCGAGAATCCCGCCGGCCTCATCCCATGCGCGCGCCGCCTGCAGGTCGGCGATCGCGGCGAAGTCGGCCGACCACAGCAGCAGGCGCGCCGAATGCCGGCCGCCCAGCCGCTCGCGAACGAGTTCGTTGAGGCGCCGATAGTAGACGGCGGTGCTCTCCCAACTCATGCCGCCCAAGAGACCGAGCGTCTTCATGCGAGCTTCCCCACTCGCGATCGCCTACGGCGCCGTGGCCCGCGGATCAGCCTCGCCGTCTTCGCTCTGCAGGATTTGCCTGGGCACGAGGAAGAGCACCGGGACGACAAGCGCGTAGACGAGCGTGGTGACAATCTCCGTGGTCACGAACCCGCCGTTGCGCTGATAAAGCCATGCGCCGAAGACATCTCCGAAGCGTTGGGCGACGAAGAAGGCGGTCACCATGGCCAGGCTCATCATCGTGCCCTCGAGCGCGCGCGGGCACGACACGACCGCGAGATGACAAAAGGCGGCGATGCTGAAGCCGGACATCAGTCCGACCACAAGAGCGGCCCAGATCTCGCCTTGAGCCGAGCGGGCTAAGAGCAGGGGCAGCATCGACGGCACGCCGACAACCGCCGCCCAGGTGAGCAGCGTCTTCAATCGGACCCGAGGCGCCAGCCAGCCGTAGAGGATGATCGCTGGAATGTTGGCCCCGTTGAAGATCGCATAGAAGGCGCCAACCTGCGCGTCGCTGGCGTGCAGATCGGTCGCCATGTGCATCTGCATCACCACCCCGAAGGCCGGCGCGAAGTCCCACAGAAACATTATGAGAATCGGCGGCCAGGCCGAACGCGTCCTGAAAAGCGCGGCGACCTCCGCCCCGATCCGTCGCCGCGGCGCGGTCGGACCCCTGGTCAACTCCCGGGGCGCCAGCAATCCGAACAGCACGACAGCGGCCATGATCGCCGCGCCCAGGCCAAAGAGCGCGCGGGCGGCGAGGAGCGCATTGCGGCCCTCGAGCGCGCCGCTCAGGACACCGCCCAAGAGATAGGCGATCGTGGGCGGCACGAAGGTGGCCGCGGCCAGCACCGTGCCGGATTGACCCGTCATTGCATGGCTCTGGCCGAGTTCTGAGAACAGGGCGTTGGCCGCGCTCAACGGAACGAGGACGAGCGCGGTCAGGATGATCATGGCCGCAAGCAATGCGCCCGAGCTCAGCGGTAGGAAGGCGATCACGCCGAAAGCCGCTGCAGCGGCGACGCCGAAGACGATGTAGTGGCCCTTGTCGCCCCAGCCGAAAGGACTCCAGCGGTCGCGCACGAGGCCGAAAAGGAAGGAGACGTAGAGCGGCGCGCCGGCGAGCAGATTGAAGGTCGCGATCCCCTCGGTCGACAGATGCAGGCGGTTCCTCAGAAAGAAGAACACCGGCGTGATGATGAACCCGCCGCCGGGCGAGGCGAGACTGGTCAGGACGAGCACGAGGAAGGCAAGGGCGAGCAGCTTCGCGCGCTGCGACACCCGCAAGCGCGAGACCGGCGGCATCGCCCCGATCGGCGCCTTGAGCGTTTCTACGCTCATCGATCCAAGATCCCCTCCCGTCCCTCCAGAAGGATGATGGAGGATTTCCTCGGCCGTGAACGGTGAAGCTTGGGCGACCGGCGGGGACGAGCGGTCAAAGGTCCGCGTAGACGTGGCGCTCGCCGGCGCGGCCGGGGTGGGTGACCGCGCCCAGGTGCGCCGGGCCGACGCTGGTGGCGAATTTCCACAGCGCCCCTGAGCCATAGAGCGTCTCCCGCGGCCGCCAGTCGCGGCGGCGCGCCTCGAGCTCGGCCGGCGCCACCTCCAGCTCGATTGTTCCCGCGTCGGCGTCGATGGCGATGATGTCGCCGTCGCGGACGAGGGCGATCGGTCCGCCGGCCTGGGCTTCGGGGCCGATGTGGCCGACGCAAAGACCCCGGGTCGCGCCCGAGAAGCGGCCGTCGGTGATCAGCGCCACCTTGTCGCCCCTCCCCTGCCCGGTCAGCGCGGCGGTGGTGGCCAGCATCTCGCGCATGCCGGGGCCGCCCGCGGGGCCTTCGTAGCGGATGACCAGCACCTCGCCGTCCTTGTAGCCGCCGGCCTGGACAGCGGCAAAGCAGGCGTCCTCGCCGTCGAAGCAGCGCGCCGGCCCGCGGTGGGCCCGGTGCGAGGTCATTCCCGCCACCTTGACGATGGACCCGTCAGGGGCGAGCGAGCCCCACAGCCCGACGAGGCCGCCGGTGGGCGAGAGCGGCCTGCCGAAGGGCCGGATCACGTCCTGGTCGGCGCGCCAGGCCAGGTCGGCGATATTCTCGGCGATGGTCCTCCCTGTGACCGTCAGGCAGTGGCCGTGGATGAAGCCGCCCTCCAGCAGGGTCTTCAGCAGCATCGGCACGCCGCCGGCCTCGCCCATGTCCTTGGCGACGTAGCGGCCGCCGGGCTTGAGGTCGGCCAGATGCGGGGTCCGACGCGCGATCTCGGCGACATCGCGCAAGGTGAAGCGAACGCCGCATTCGTGCGCCATGGCCGGCAGGTGCAGGGCGCCGTTGGTCGAGCCCCCGGTGGCGGCGACGACGGCGGCGGCGTTCTCGAAGGCTTCGCGGGTGCAGATGTCGCGCGGGCGGATGTTCTTCTCGATCAGCCGCACCACCGCCTCGCCCGAGGCGGTGGCGAAGGCGTCGCGGCTTTCGTAAGGGGCCGGCAGCGCCGCCGAGAGCGGCAGGGCAAGGCCGATGGCCTCGGAGACGCACGCCATGGTGTTGGCGGTGAACTGGCCCCCGCAGGCCCCGTCGCCCGGGCAGGCGTGGCGCTCGAGGTCGCACAGGTCGTCGAACGAGAGCCTGCCGGCCTGGTGCTGGCCGACACCCTCGAAGACGTCGGCGACGGTGACGTCGCGGCCGTGCCAGCGCCCCGGCAGGATCGAGCCGCCGTACAGGAACACCGACGGGATATTCAGGCGCAGCATCGCCATCATCATGCCCGGAAGGCTCTTGTCGCAGCCGGCGACCCCCACCAGGGCGTCGTAGCCATGACCCCTGACGGTCAGCTCCACCGAGTCGGCGATCACCTCGCGCGACACCAGGGAAGAGCGCATGCCCTCGTGGCCCATGGCGATGCCATCGGTGACGGTGATGGTGCAGAACTCCCTCGGCGTCGCCCCCGCCGCCTTGACCCCGGCCACCGCGGCGTGCGCCTGGCGCATCAGCGCGGTATTGCAGGGCGCGGCCTCGTTCCAGCACGAGACCACGCCGACGAAGGGCTGGGCGATCTCGCGGCTGCCAAGCCCCATGGCGTAGTAGTACGAGCGGTGCGGCGCCCGCTCCGGCCCTTCGGTGACGTGGCGGCTGGGCAGGCGCGACTTGTCCCATGTCCCATCGCTCCGGCGGCGGAGTCCCGCGGCCGCCCCCTCCACCGCCCCGGCGGAGCGGGCCCCCTCCACCGCTTCGCGGTCCCCCTCCCCCTGCGGGGGAGGAGAAGCGCGGGCGCTCTCTCCCCCCTCAGGGGGGAGCCCCGGCGAAGCCGGGAGGGGGGCTTCGCTCAGGCGCTCGCTCAAAGCGCCCTCTCGACCGCGCCGGTGATCGCTGGGTCCAAGGGGTCGGTGCGCGGGCCGAAGGCGGCGATCGCCTCGCCGTCCTTGCCCACCAGGATCTTGTGGAAATTCCACACCGGCGCCGCCTCCTTGCCGAGCTCGGCCTCGGCCCAGGCGTAGAAGGGATGGCGGCCGGCGTCCTTCACCTCGACCTTGGCGGTCATCGGAAAGTCGACGCCGAAGCGGGTCTCGCAGAAGGCCTTGATGTCCGCCTCCGTCCCCGGCTCCTGGCCGGCGAACTGGTTGCAGGGCACGCCGAGCACAATGAGGCCCCTCTCCTTGTAGTCGCGCCACAGGCTCTCCAGGCCCTCGTACTGGTGCGTAAGGCCGCATTGGCTGGCGGTGTTCACCACCAGCACCGGCTTGCCTTTGAACCGCGACATCGGCAGCGGCTCCCCTTCGAGGCCGGTGAAGGTGAAATCGTGCGCGCCGGCCATGGCTTTTCTCTCCTCCGCCACTATCGCCTGGGCTTATCGGCCCAGCGCATGCTCGACCGCAAGCGCCAGGTCGAGGGCGCGCGCCCCATCCTCGCCCGTGGCCAGCGGCCGGTCGCGCTCGCCGCGCACCGCGGCGACGAAAGCTTGCAAACTCGCCTGCAGGCGATCTTCGGGCGCGGAGGCGGAAAGGCCGGCGCCGGCAAAGCCGCTGACCGTATTGGCCACGAGATCGAGCTCGACCTCGCCGGCCGGATAAACGAGCCTGAGCCGTCGCTCCTTCGTCCCCGCGACCCGAGACGCAGCGAAGTTCGCCACCAGGCCGGTCCCGAAGACGATCTCGGCCCGCGCCTCGTCGGCCGATCCTTCGGCCTCCACCGCCAGCGGCTCGCCGGCGCCCAGCGCCAGGGCGAGATCCAAATCGTGGCTCATCAGATCGAGCACCACCGAGACGTCGAGACCGCGCGTCGTCGGCGGCCCGGCGCGCCGCGTCTCCAGGCGCAACGGCCGCCTGAGGGCCCCAAGCCCGACGGACTCGATGAGCACCCGTTCCTGGAAGCCGCAGGCGAGAACGAGGCCCTGCCGCGCCGCCTGCGCGACGATGGCGTCGGCGTCGTCCAGCTCGAGGGCCAGGGGCTTTTCCACATAGGTCGGCTTGCCGGCGGCGAGGCAGGCGAGCGCCAGGCGCGCGTGGCTTGCGGCCGGGGCGGCGACCGAGACGACGTCGACGGCGCCGAGGAAACTCTCGATGTCGCCTCTCGCCGCCGCGCCGAAGCGCTCGGCCAGCAGCGCGGCGCGCTCGGGATGACTGTCCAGCACCGCCGCCAAGGCGACGCCCTCCATGGCGGCGTACTTGGCCGCATGGCGTCCGCCAAAGGCGCCCGCGCCGATGACGCCGGCCCGCAGGGTTCCTCGCATCCGGCGCGCCTAGCATGGCGGCGAGCGCGCCGGCCACTGGAGCGGCGGCCGCTGCGGGGCTACAGCGTGAGGGCATTCAGACCGCTACACGGAGAACCCCATGACCACTTCGCGCGAGATCCGCCTCAGGAGCCGCCCGTCGGGGACGCCTACGGCGGCGAATTTCGAGCTCGCCACCATCGAGTTGCCGGATCCCGGGCCGGGCGAGGTGCAGGTGCGCAACACCTGGATGACCGTCGATCCGTACATGCGCGGGCGCATGAACGACGTGCAGAGCTACACTCCGCCCTTCCAGCTGGGCGAGGCGATGCAGGGCGGGGCCGTGGGCGAGGTCGTGGCCTCCAACGACCCCGGCTTCAGGAAGGGCGAGCTGGTGCAGAGCTTCCTGGGCTGGCGCGAGGCCTTCAACGCCCCGGCGGCGGCGGTGCAGAAGCTCGACCCGATGGGACTGCCGCCGCAGGCCTTCCTGGGCATCGTCGGCATGCCCGGGATGACGGCCTGGGTGGGCCTCTTGAAGATCGCCGCCCTCAAGGAGGGCGATATCGTCTTCGTCTCCGGCGCGGCCGGCGCTGTTGGACAGGCGGTGTGCCAGATCGCCAAGGTCAAGGGCCACACCGTGATCGGCTCGGCCGGCGGCGCGACCAAGACCGCCTGGCTGGAGGAGATCGGCGTCGACCACATCATCGACTACAAGAAGGTCGGGGATGACGCCGGCGCCCTGCACGCGGCGATCATGCGCGCCAGCCCCCAGGGGATCGACGTCTACTTCGACAACGTCGGCGGCGGGCACCTGGAGGCGGCGCTGCTGGCGGCGCGACCCTTCGGCCGCTTCGCCCTCTGCGGCATGATCTCCCAATACAACGCCACCGACATGGGGCCGGGCACGCGCGGAATGATCATGTGCGTGGGCAAGCAGTTGCGCCTGGAGGGCTTCATCGTCTCCAGCCACTTCGACCAGTTGCCGAAGTTCCAGAAGGAGATGGCCGGCTGGATCGCCTCGGGGAAGGTCAAGTACCAGGAGACGGTGGAGCACGGCATCGAGAATGCGCCGGAGGCCTTCCTCAAGCTCTTCAAGGGCGAGAACCTGGGCAAGATGCTGGTGAAGCTCTCATAACCGCGGCGTGCAGGGAGGGAGATCATGAGGCTGATCGGGCGCGCATGCGCAGCCCTGGTTTGCTTGGCGGGGGTGCTGCTCGCCGGCGCAGGTGAGGCGAAAGACTACCTGGGGGTGAAGTGCGAAACGCCCCCGCCCCTCCATTGCGCCACCCGGCCGTGCGAGCTTGCGGATTTCACTGCCGTGCTGGCGAACCAGGGCAACGCCATCGAGCCCAAGACCGGGCGCAGGTACTTTCTCGACTATCCCTGTGATCTGGCGCCCGGCGACAAGGTGACCTTCATCCTGAGCCTTCACGGCGCCGGCTCGATCGGTAACTGGCAGCGGCACTACTTCCCGGCCATGGATTACAAGGAACAGGACCGGCTGGTGATCGCCACGCCGACCGCCGCCACCATGTCTTCGATCTTCCCGGGCGCGCCGCCGACGCGCATCTGGGTTGGCGACGCCGACGACCAGTACCTGCACAACATCGTCGACGAGGTCATCGGCGCCTTCGGAAAGGAGAACATCCGCGCCTTCTGGCTGGCCGGCCACAGCCAGGGCGGCATGACCGCCAACCGGATCGTGTGCACGCCTTTCTTCGCCGGCAAGGTCGACGGCTGGCTCAGCCTTTCCGGCGGCCGGATCGGACCGGCGGAGATTTCGCCGGACTTCTTCCCGCCCATGCCGCCCGGGGCCAAGCGGCCCGCCTTCCCGCGCCCGGCGCAGCCGACTTGCGATTTCAACTTCATCTTCGAGACCGGCCAGCACGAGATCATCGCCCTGCCGGCGACCTCGCCCTGGGCCGACAGATACCATTGCGCCGCCCGCGAACGCGAAGCCGACGTCGCCGACGACCAGCCGGGCTACGTCTGGGATCCGCGTCCGAGACCGGGAGGGCCGAGCAAGGCCTGGGGCGGGTTGCCACGGCCCGGAACGGCGCAGGTCTGGGTCTATCCGAAGTGCGACGGCGGCAGGCTGGTCGCCGACGTCGTCCGGCTCGACAAGGGCCACACCGAGGGCCTCGAGCCGAACGTGACCGAGACCCTGATCAAGATGATGGTCACCGCCCCCGGCGGGGCGCTGCAGCGCCAGCCCTAGCTATCGGCCCCCGCCGCTGCGCCGGCTATTGACAATGATTGCGAATTGTAATATCTCATCGCCATCGCGGCTGCGGCTGTGAAAGGCGCTTGCGCCTGGGTCTTTGACTTCGTGAATAGAGAGCTGACCCGGATCGACCGGATACAGACCTCCGGCCGCGTCGGCTGCCCGGGAACCGGGACATGATACTTATCCTCTTCGGGCTCGGTCGCGCGGCCGTTCGGGCCGGGGATAAGTATCATGTCCCCACCCCCACCTCCAAAACTGGGCGCTGGCGCGCAGAAGCGGCCGAAAACTTGCGAAAACGTGCTGGACCGTGCCGCCGCGTGCGGCGGCGAGCCAAAGCGTGCCGGGGCGTGCAGAAACGTGCCAAAATGTGCGGGAACGTGCCAAAACGTGCTGAAGCCAGCACTCAGGTTATATCTGTAACCTACTGTAAATACAACCTAATATGAATCAGCATGGGTACCGGGCCGGGTTCGGCTAGGGCCGGGCCGCCAGCGCCACCGCCGCCGTGAGGTGAAACCCTCCCTCCGCCAGCTGCGGCGCGACGGCTTGGCCGGTCCCGCCCAGACCCGCGGACGCCGCCACGAACGTCGCCAGGCTGCCGCCGGTCTGGGTGATCTTCACGCCCTTGCCGAGCGCGACCATGTGGAAATCCGACTGGGTGAAGGTCCCGCTCAGCGTGATGGCGGCGCTCTTGGCGCCGTTGGTCACTGTGAGGACGCCGCCCGAGAAACTGAGGCTGGCCCCGGCGAACGGCAGATCGGTGATGTCGATGGCGTCGCCCTTGCCGGCGAAGTTCTGGATTGTGGCGCCGTTCAGGTGCGTGGCCGTGTCCAAGAAGGTGTCGCCGCCGCCGCTGTAGCCGACGAGCGTGTCGCCGCCGCCTAGTCCGGTCAGGGTCTCGCCCTTGTTGTCGGCCGTCAGGGTGTCGGCGAACTTGGAGCCGATGAGGCCGATGACATGCAGGTAGGTGTCGCCGGTCGCCTCGCCGGTGTTGAGGCTCGGGTTGGCGAGATTGGCGACCACGCCGGCCGGGGCGTTCTGGTAGGAGACCGTGGTCTTGCCGAACCAGCCGTTGAAGGTGTCCGGCCCGGTTCCCGCGATCAGCAGGTTCTTCCCCGAGCCGCCCACCAGCACGTCCGTCCCCGCGCCCCCGGTGATCGTGTTCGTACCCGAGCCGATGGCGTAGACGGTGTCATTCCCGGAGCCGCAGGTGATGACGTTGTTGGTGCTGATCCCGCGCACTGTCTGGGGGCCGCCGTTCAGCACCTGGGCCAGGGTGTTGGTCTCGGCGTTCCAAGACCATGACTTGTCCTGCTCGGCGGCTTGCGCCGGGGTCCCGTAGATGGACTGGATCGCCTGGAAGTCGGCCGCCGTCGGCTGGGTCAGGGTGTTCGGCCCCGGCGTCATCACCGAGAAGTTCGGATCGTAGGTGACGTTGGGTCCCACTGGTTGTGGACCACATCGATGTAGCCCGGAACGTTCATCGTCCAGGCGTCGGTGGGGTGCTTCAGGCCAAGGGCGTGGCCGATCTCGTGCAGCACGGTGTTGAAGGCGAAGAGGCCGCCCGTCTCGAAGGCCGTGTTCATCAGCACATTGCCCGAACCGGCGACATCCGCCGCGAAGTGGCCGCTCCCCGAGGTGAAGGTGGAGTAGTTCCAGTTGCCCCAGGGATATAAGCCGACGCCGCCGGCGCCGCTGTAGTTCGGGTCCGAGGAGAAGTTGTAAGCGGCGAAATTGATGTCGCCCTTGCCGGGCGCGACCTGCAGGAAGATCACGCCGCTGCCGCCGCCTGGGATGCTCGAACTGCTGCTCCATTCGGTCAGCGCCTGCTTGACCTCGGTCTGCTGGGTCGCCGTGAGCGGGGTGAAGGTCGCCCAGGCCGAGGCGGCGATGTGCGCCTTGTCCGAGGCCGGCGCTGTGGCGTCGAACGAGTAGGTGACGAATACCGGCTGTCCGGTGATCTCGGCGCCGCTCCAATAGGAGCCCGTGAGCAGAGTCGTGTAATCGGTCGCGTAGGCCATGCCGGCCTCTAGCAGTCCCGAGCGCCAGCGTCAGCGCCACTCGCCTCAGGCGCTAACTGCGCTTTCGCCTACACCATCACCTGCGTCCCCAGCTCGACCACGCGGCCGGGCGGGATGCGGAAGAAATCCGTGGGATTGGCGGCGTTCTTCATCAGGAAGATGAAGAGCTTGTCCTGCCACCCGGGCATCTTCGACTTCTGCGCCGGAACCAGGGCGCGCCGGCCGAGGAAGAAGCTCGTGGACATGATGTCGAACTTCAGACCCTTCCTGCGGCACAGCTGCAGGGCGTGGGGAATATTGGGGCGCTCCATGAAGCCGTAGGAGACCTGCACGCGGGTGAAGTCGGGGGTGATCCTCTCGATCTCGATGCGGTCGTCGTCGCCCACCCGCGGCGTCTCGGTGGTGCGCACCGTCATGAGCACGTTCTTCTCGTGCAGCACCTTGTTGTGCTTGAGGTTGTGCATCAAGGCGACGGGCGCGAGCTCGGGATCGGAGGTGAGGAAGACCGCGGTGCCGGCGGCGCGCGCCGGCGGCCGGGCGCGCAGCATGCCGATGAGATCACGCATCGGGATCGAATCGCGGCGCGTCTTGTCGGTCAGGATCTGCGCCCCACGCACCCAGGTGATCATGATCGCCGCCAGGCTCGTCCCGATCGCCAGCGGCACCCAGCCGCCGGTGAGGATCTTCAGGCCGTTGGCGGCCAGGAAGATGGTGTCCAGGGTGATCAGCGGGGCGATCAACAGCAGGGTCGTCAGCAGGCGCCAGCGCCACAGGCGGCGGGCGACGATGAAGGCCAGCACCGTGGTCGCCAGCATGGTGCCGGTGACCGCCAAGCCGTAGGCGTCGGTGAGGTTGTCGGCGCTCTGGAACACCAGCACCAGGACCATGACGCCGATCAGCAGGAAGCGGTTGATCTGCGGCATGAAGATCTGGCCGGACTGGGTCTCGGAGGTCCGCCGGATCTCCATGCGCGGAACCAGGCCCAGCAGCATCGCCTGCTGGGTGAGGGAGTAGGCGCCGCTGATGACCGCCTGGCTGGCGATCACCGAGGCCATGACCGCAAGAATGACCAGCGGCCAGCGCAACTGCGGCGGGGCGATGACGAAGAACCAGTCGTGATTGACGAACAAGGCGTGGTGGTGACGCGCCGCCTCCTCCAGCCCCTGGATCACGAACGCCCCCTGGCCGAGGTAGTTCAGCGTCAGGCATGGCAGGGCGATGAAGAGCCACGCGGCCTGGATCGGCCAGCGGCCGAAATGACCCATGTCGGCGTA
Organism: Caulobacteraceae bacterium; assembly: GCA_035946795.1. Classification (GTDB taxonomy): domain Bacteria; phylum Pseudomonadota; class Alphaproteobacteria; order Caulobacterales; family Caulobacteraceae; genus Acaudatibacter. Next base: position 94,968 of record DASYYX010000016.1, read on the forward strand.
CAGCGCCTCGGCCCCGGTGACAGTCAGAAACACCGATCCCAGCACCAGGAAGCCGACCAGGCCGTGGCGGGCCATAAAGAGAACGGCGTGGTGCGGCGAGAACGCCCACAGGATCCGCGGTTCGGCAACAACCTGCCGCACCCCCAGGATGGCGATCGCGGCGAACCACACCAGCATCACCGGGCTGAACCAGCGCGCCACCGTCGCGGTGCCGCGCGACTGGATGAGAAACAGGAAGAACAACAGCACCGCCGAAACCGAGGTGATCAGGTGGGGGCCGGCGGCGTGGTGCAACTGGGGTACGTCCTGCAGGCCCTGGAAGGCGCCGAGCACGCTGATCGCCGGCGTGATCACGGCGTCGCCGTAGAAGAGGGCGGCGCCGACGAGCCCGAGAAAGAAGATCACCCGCGTGCGCGCGCCGATCGCCCGCTGCGCCAGCGCCATCAGCGAGAGCACCCCGCCCTCGCCCTTGTTGTCAGCGCGCATGACGAAGAGCACGTACTTCACCGTGACCACCAGGATCAGGGCCCAGATGGCCAGTGACACCACCCCCACGGCCGTTTCGGCGACGACCGGGCCCTTGGACGCCTGCCCCATGGCGGCCTGGAAGGCGTACAGCGGGCTGGTGCCGATATCGCCGAAGACGACTCCGAGCGAGCCGATCGCAAGTCCGAGGAAGCCGCGCCTGCGCCGCTCCAGGGCGTGCTGCTCGGCGATCGAGGTCGGTGGGCCGGAAGCGCTCTCCACGGCAGCGGCATCAGGCGAGGCCTGGAGGCTCATCGACGCTCGTCTCCCGAGCCCCGCGGCCAAGCGGGCGAAAAGAGGCGGCCCCTTAGAGCGAAATTCGCGCGGCGACGCCAGATCGCACCTGCGTGCGTTTTCGGCCACAGGGTTAGCGGCGCACCGCCGAGTTCAGTTCCGGCCCTCGCCGCCTGCGATCGACCACGCGGCCGCGGATGCGTTGACATTCCGCGCCGCCGCAGGCTCGACAATTGCTTCGCGGAACTGGGGAGCGCGCCGTGGATTGGACATCTGGCTACCTCGCCGACATCGACTACACCCACGGTTACTATCGCGAGCTGGCGCCCTCGCTCATCGATTTCGCCCTGCTGCTCAGCGGTCACGAGCCGCCGGACCGCACCGGCATGCGCTATCTCGAGCTGGGCTACGGCCAGGGCGTGTCGGCCAACATTCATGCCGCGGCGGCCCCCGGCGAGTTCTGGGGCGCGGATTTCAATCCCACCCACGCCGCCAACGCCCAGTCGCTCGCCCGGAGCGCCGGCTCGCACGCCCACTTTTCCGATGACAGCTTCGCCGATTTCCTCAACCGGCAGGATACGCCGAGCTTCGACTACATCGCCTTGCACGGGGTCTGGAGCTGGGTCTCCGACGACAACCGCCGGGCGATCGTGGAAATCGTCCGTCGCCAGCTCAACGTCGGCGGCGCGGTCTACATCAGTTACAACACCCTCCCCGGCTGGGCCGTCTCGATGCCCCTGCGGCATCTGATGTCCCTCTACTACGCCTCAGCCGGGAGCCAGACGCAGGGGATAGTCGGCCGCATCGACGCTTCGCTGGCCTTCGGCTCGCGGCTGGCCGAGGCGGGCGCGCGCTATTTCGCCGCCAGTCCCGGCGCCAAGGAGCGGCTCGACTTCATTGCCGGCCAGAACCGCAACTACGTCGCCCATGAGTACTTCAATCGCCACTGGGCCCCGATGCACTTCTCGGAAGCGCACGAGTGGCTCTCGGGCGCAAAGCTCGGCTACGCCTGCCCCGCCGACGCGCTCGACCAGATGGACGTGATCAACCTCACCAGCGCCCAGCAGGAGGTGATGAAGGAGCTGCAGCATCAGGTGCTGAGCGAGACGGTCCGCGATTTCTTCCTCAACCAGGCCTTCCGGCGAGACATCTACACCCGCGGCGCTCGCCGGTTGTCCGGGCTCCAGCGGGTGGAGCGGTTCAAGGCGTTGGCTGTCGTCATGACCAGCGCGGTCGAGGACATCAGCTTCGAGGTCGAAGGCGGCCTCGGCAAGGTGCGGCTCAAGCCACAGATCTACCGGCCGATCATCGAGGCCTTGGCTGACGGCGCCGAACCCAAGCGCGTGGGCGACCTGCCGAGGCGACCCGAGCTTGCGGAATTCTCCCAAGCCAGTCTGATGGAAGCGCTCGCGGTGCTCGTCGGCGCCGGGTGGGCCGCGCCGGCGCAGAGTGAAGCCGATACCGAGGCGGCCCGGCCACGATGCCGCGCCCTGAACGCGCAGTTGATCGAGCGCGCCAGGGCCGCCGGATTTTCGGGGGTCCTGGCCTCCCCGGTGACCGGCTCGGGCGTTCCGGTCGGCCGCCTGGAGCAGCTGTTTCTGGGCGCCCGCAGCCGCGGCAAGGCCGCTCCGGCCGATTGGGCGGCCGAGGCCTGGTCGATTCTGGCGCGCCAGAACGAGGCGATCATCAAGGACGGCGCGGTGCTGCCGACCGCCGAGGCCAACCTGGCCGAGCTTTCGGCTCAGGCGAGCGCGTTCGCCGACAAGCGCCTCCCCCTATTGCAGCGTCTCCTCGTCGTTGATTGAGCGAGTGGCCGGGCGCGTCTCGAGGGTTTAAGGAGCCCGGCCCGCTCATCCAGCAACGCGCAAGTTCCCGGTGCCTCGCCTCTTCAACGCCTACGTGATCGCCCACTGGTCGGCGGCCGCCAAGCCGGGGACCGGCGCCGATGCTATCCACATCGGCGTGGTCAAGCGCGACGTACGCTTCCGCTTCGTGTTCGAAGCGCACACCCCCGCCACGCGCGCTGCGGCCGAGACCTTGATCCTTTCCATTCTCGAGGACCGCGCCCGACGCCGCGAGCGCACCCTGCTCGGCCTTGATTTTCCGCTAGGTTTTCCGCGCGGCCTGGCCGCCGCCTTGAAGCTTTCCGGCGACCCGCCCTGGCGGGCGGTGTGGGACCAGCTGGCGCGGATGGTCAAGGACCGGCCGGACAACCAGAACAACCGGTTCGGCGTCGGCTCGGAGATCAACCGCCGGCTCACCGGCGGCCCGTTCCCGTTCTGGGGCTGCCCGCCCAGGGACGCGCTGACCACGCTGCAACCGCGGCGGGGACGCGAGCACGGCCCTGCCGATCTGCCGGAGTTCCGGCATGTCGAGGTTGCGCTGGACGCGGTCAGTCCGGTCTGGAAGCTGTACTACAATGCCGCCACCGGCCCGCAGGCCATCCTGGGGATCCCGATGGCGCGCCGGCTGAAGCTGGCCCGGGGCGAGCGCTTGCGCTTCTGGCCCTTCGAAACCGGCTTCAAGGCGCTCGCCGAGGGCGACCTGGACGGCGTGGAGGCGATCGCCGCCGAGGTCATGCCGAGCTTGGTGACGGCGCAGCCGCAGCCCGGCGAGGCCAAGGATGCCGCTGCTGTTCGCGCGCTCGCCGAGCATTACGCCCGGGTGGACGAGCAGGGCCAGCTGGGGGCGCTCTTTGCGCCCCCCAAGCGAACGGCGGCCGATGTGGTCGTCGACGCCGCCCACGAGGAAGGCTGGGTCCTGGGAGTGTAACTACTCCGCCGCCTGGATCTTCGGCCGCTCGCGCCCGGCGCGCAGTTTCTCGGCCACCAGGAAGGCCAGCTCGAGCGCCTGCTCGCCGTTGAGGCGGGGATCGCAGTGGGTGTGATAGCGGTCCGCCAGCTCCCCTTCCGACAAGGCGCGGGCGCCGCCGACGCATTCGGTCACATCCTGTCCGGTCATCTCCAGGTGCACCCCACCCGGATGCACCCCCTCGGCCTCGGCGACCTCGACGAAGCTCCTCACCTCACTGAGAATATGATCGAAACGCCTTGTCTTGTAACCAGAATTAGCGACCATGGTGTTGCCGTGCATGGGGTCGGTCGCCCACACCACGGCCTTGCCGGCGCGATGGGTCGCGCGCATCAGCCGGGGCAGACGCGCACCTACCTTGTCGGCGCCGAAACGCCCATAGAGGGTCAGCCGACCGGGCTCGGCCTCCGGATTGAGGGCGTCGATGAGGCGCAGCAGTTCATCGGGCTCGATCGTCGGCCCGAGCTTGAGGCCCACCGGATTCTTCAACCCACGCAGGAACTCCACGTGGGCGCCGTCGAGCTGGCGGGTGCGTTCGCCGACCCACAGCAGGTGGGCCGAAACGTCGTACCAATCGCCTGAGGTGGAATCGACCCGCGTCATCGCCTCTTCGAAGCCCAGCAGCAGGGCCTCGTGGCAGGTGAAGAATTCGACCCGGTGCAGATCGGGATGGCTCTGCGGCGTCACCCCGATGGACTCCATGAAGGTGAGCGCCTCGCTGATCTTGTCGGTGAGCTCGCGGTAGCGGGCCCCCTGGGGACTGCCTTCGACGAAGCCCAGCGTCCAGCGGTGGATGTTGTCCAGGTCGGCGTAGCCGCCGCCGGCGAAGGCCCGCAGCAGGTTCAAGGTCGCCGCCGATTGGCCATAGGCCTTGAGCAGGCGCTCCGGGTCGGGCGTGCGCGCCCCCGCCTCGAACTCCATGCCGTTGATGTTGTCGCCACGGTACGCGGGCAGGGTGACGCCGTTGATCGTCTCGGTGGGCGCCGAGCGCGGCTTGGCGAACTGCCCGGCCATGCGGCCCACCTTCACCACCGGCCGGCCGCCGGCGAAGGTGAGCACCACCGCCATCTGCAGGATCAGGCGAAAGGTGTCGCGGATGTTGTCGGCCGAGAATTCCTTGAAGCTCTCGGCGCAGTCGCCGCCCTGGAGCAGGAAGGCCCGGCCCGACGCCACCTCGCCGAGCAGCTGCTTCAGGCGCCGCGCCTCGCCGGCGAACACCAGCGGCGGCATGCGCCGCAGCTCGGCCTCGACCCGGGCCACCGCCGCCGGGTCGGGATAATCGTTCGGAATGTGCAGGGCCGTCCGTCCTCGCCACGAAGACGGCGCCCACCGCGGGGCCATAGCCGGAACACCCATGCTTGAAGGGATGGCGCCTTTAGCTCAGATGGCGAGTGATGGCAAAGAATGGGAGGGGGTATGGAAGCCTTCGCGGCGATCTGGGCGCGGGCCGCCGAGCGCAAGGGCGGAGCGGACGCGCTCGAGGCCCTGATCGCCCAGCATCCGACCAAGAGTGTTCAGGCGCTTGCGGCCGCGCCCGACGCCGAATGGCTGCGCGCGATGACCCGCGGGGTCTTCAACGCCGGCATGTCGTGGAAGGTGGTCGCCGCCAAATGGCCGGCCTTCGAGACCGCGTTCCACAACTTCGATCCGCCGCTCAACGCCGCCATGAGCGAGGAGGAATTCGACGCGCACCTGAAGAACGCGAGCATCATCCGCAACGGCCGCAAGGTCGCCTCGGTCCGCGACAACGCCCGCCTGCTGGTCGAATTGGCGCGCGAGCACGGCAGCGCTTCCAGGTTCTTCGCTGTCTGGCCCGACGAGGACTACGTCGGCCTGGTGGAATATCTCGGAAGCCGGGGCGCCGGCCTCGGCCCCACCGTGGCCACCTGGACCCTTCGCGTCATGGGAAAGCCGGCCTTCATCCTCAGCCGCGACGTCATCGCCGCCCTGATCGCCGCCGGCGTTCTCGACCGGCCGCCATCGGGCAAGCGCGACCTGCGCGCCGTGCAAGACGCTTTCAACGTCTGGGCCAGGGAGTCCGGACGCGACCTCACCAGCATCAGCCGCGTGCTGGCGATGAGCACCGGCCCGGAACGCTGAACTAAAGCGCGTTACGTTCAGTTTGAATCGGCTCTGAGCCCCCTCACATGGGGTTTTGCGGGTCAAGGGGGGTGGCGTGTCGGGTCCATGATTGTTTCCAGCTGCTGTGATCGATCCAGTCTGAGCCGGGTTGGAGAGCGGACGCCTGGTCCGCACAACCTCACATGCGGTCGCCGCTCTCGAGCGGCTGCACCCCTATCCCGTGTTCGTTGGGCAAGGCTCAGGAGGACGGGACCCATCTCCACCGCGGCATGTGGGGCCAAGGGGGTTGTCGGTTCGTCCGCCTGGATCGACGGGGCTGATCGGGCCCCGGCGAAGGGGGAAGGACGGTGGCGGTGGCTCAGGCGGTCTTGAAGACGGCGCCTTGGGGGACCACGCCTTGGGTCTCGAAGCGCCACAGTGCGATCAGCAGTTTGCGGGCCAGAGCGGCGATCAGCGTCTTCTTGCGCTTGCGCTCGGGCCTGGGGCCGAGGCGGCTGTGGAACCACAGACTGAGCGCCGAGTCCGGCTGATGCTGCAGCCAGTTCCAGGCCAGTTCGATCATGGTGTGGCGCAGGCGCTTGTTGCCGGCCTTGGAGAGCCCCTGTTCATGGTCGGTGTCGCCGCTCCTGAACGGCGAGCCCACCAGGCCGCCGTAGGCGCCCACCTGTCTTCGGTTCTCGAAGCGACGCCACAAGAGTTCGCCGCCGATCACCGCCGCCCGCTCCCCGGCGATGCCCTTGAGGCGCATCAGGCTGGCGCCCGGCGCCGGCTGCGGCTGCTCACCCTGAGCCAGCCATGCGTCGCGCTCCGCCTCGACGGCCTGCAACTGCTCGATCACCAGCTCCAGCCGGTCGAGTTCGCGCACGATCTGCCGCTTCAGTTGCGCCGGCAGCGGCCGCCCGTCGCCTGTGGTGAGCGTCTCCAGCTGCTTCCTGCGCCGCTTCAGCAGCGGGTCGTAGCCGCTGA
>DASYYX010000017.1:0-152486 GCA_035946795.1 Caulobacteraceae bacterium
AAACCATCCGATGAACAGGATCGCCGAACTGCTCCCATGGAACTGGAATCCCGCCAGCCGCCGCCACGCCGCTTGACCCGTAAGCGTCCACTTCGCTCACAAGTGGACGCTTATCAGCGCGGGCCATATGAGACGCTTACCTCAACGCGGCGGAAATCTCCGGCGCACCCCGCCGAAGTCCAGGTTTGAGAACTGAAGCCTGTCAATTCCCTGTTTTCCTGCACCGTCCAGGGTACGACGAGGATCGGCGAGCCACCTCCGAATGTGAAGCTGGTGTTCGAGCCGTAGCTGAATTGCTCCTGATCACCTTCCGGGAAGGTGCGCGGCGCCGCAGTCAGACCTGCGGCGCGATCAGTTCGAGCCTCGGGAAATAAGTCCGGTACCGGCGCACGTCGCGCGTCAGCAGCCGGTAGCCGGCGACGGCCGCGTGCGCGCCGATGAGGAAGTCCGGCGGCGGCGAGCGCCGGAGCCCGCCGCGACGCTGGTAGCTGGTGAAGGCTTTGCCGGCCAGGAAGGCGGCTTCGAAGGGGATCGGCTCCCGCCCGATCAGCAGCCTCGGAAGAGCCGCCTCCAGCTCTTCGATCCGGGAGTAGCGTATTGAGACCTCCGCATAGACGACGGCGTTGATGAGCAGAGATCCCTCGTCGCCGGCGCGCTCGAGCGCCGCTGCCGACCAGCCGCCCCAAGCGGGATCCTCGCTCATAACGTCGAGCAGAACGTTGCTGTCCACCATGACGGCGGCGGCCATGGAGGCTTACCCGCGCGTGAGCGCCATGATTTCGTCGGTGGTCATGGCGATGTCGCCGCGTCCTTTGAGGTGGGCCACGAGGCGAGCCCCGCGACTCGGATGGCGCATCGACCGCGTCCGCCGTATCCGCACGAATTTGCCGTCGAAATCGAACTCCACCTCCGTGAGAGGCAGCAGGCCGGCCCGTTCGCGAATGGCCGCCGGGATCGTGACCTGGCCTTTGGAAGTGATCCGCATTTTCTTACTCCCAGATGTAAGAGTAATTCCTCGTAGCGAAGATCGCAACCGAGCGCCTCAGACGCGATCTCGGCGCACCTTGGTGCGGGAAGGCTTGGGCTTTGGAGCCAAGACACATTCTCCGAATGGGTTACATGTAACCTATAATTCGCTGTCGGGTTTGGCCGGCACGAACCGGCGAGTCGACGTCGGCGGCGCGCGAGCCTCATGAACCTCTGCCAGGCGCGGCGTCGGGCGGCGGACTAGGCGGGCGGTGAAGCGGGTTGGGGGCTGGGTGGTCGGCGCCACCGCCCGACAGCCGATTGACCTCGCCGCTGCTGGGGCGCCATCGTTACCGCCAAGGGCGCTCCCGCGAAAGTGCGCGCGCTCCAAAGGAAGAAACGAGATGGCCGACGGCCCGCACCACCTTCTGGGCGAGAAGCGCGCCCTTGCCCGCGCCCGCGCCTACGACACGCCGCTCGAGACTCTGAACCCGGCCTGGGCCTCAGCTTTCCGCGACGACGTCCACTGGCTCTATTTCGAGCGGCTGCGGGCCGAGGACCCGGTGCATTGGACCCCGGACAGCAACTACGGCGCGTTCTGGTCGATCACCAAGTACAACGACATCCTGGCCATCGACACCAACCACCAGGTGTTCTCGTCGGCCAAGGGCATCACCCTTGCGCCCAAGCCCAGCGTGCTGCCGCCCGAGGCCTTTGTCGAGCGCGATGCCAGCGAGGACGCCAACAGCTTCATCAACATGGATCCGCCGCGTCACGACATCCAGCGCAAGACCGTCAGCCCCGGGGTCGCGCCGGCGCGCCTGGCGCAGATGGCGCCGCAGATCCGCGAGCGCGCCGGCAAGATCCTCGATTCCCTCCCCATCGGCGAGCAGTTCGATTGGGTGGAACTCGTCTCCAAGGAACTGACCACCATGACCTTGGCGACGCTGTTCGACTTCCCCTTCGAGGAGCGGCGCAAGCTGACGATGTGGTCCGACACCATGACCACCGCGCCCGGCCACGGTCCCTGGAACACCTACGACGAGCGCCGCCAGCTGCTCGCCGACTGCCGGGACTACTTCGTCCGGCTGTGGAACGAGCGCGTGAACGCGGCCCCTGCCGGCGACCTGATCTCGATGCTGGCGCATGGTCCGGAGACCCGCGATTGCTCGATGGACCAGTACTTCTCCAACGTGACCTTGCTCATCATCGGCGGCAACGACACCACCCGAAACACCATCTCCGGCTCGGTCTACGCGCTGAACCACTTCCCCGATCAGTACGACAAGCTGCGCGCCGATCCCTCGCTGATCCCCTCCATGGTTTCGGAGACCATCCGCTGGCAGACCCCACTGGCGCACATGGCCCGCACCGCCACGCAGGACTTCGAATTCCAGGGCAAGATCCTTCGTGAAGGCGACAGGGTGGCCATGTGGTACGTCTCGGGAAACCGCGACGAGGAGGTGATCGAAGACCCGTACGCCTACGTGATCGATCGCCCCAACCCGCGCCGGCACCTGTCGTTCGGCTTCGGCATCCATCGCTGCGTCGGCAATCGCCTTGCCGAGCTGCAGCTGACGATCATCTGGGAAGAGATCCTGAAGCGCTTCCCGGAGATCCGCCTGCTGGAGGAGCCTAGGCGCAGCTATTCGATCTTCATCAAGGGTTACGAGGAGATGAAGGTCGTCATCCCCAAGCGGAACTAGCCGGTCCGTTATCGGGCTCGCTTCGATGACCAACCAGGCCGCCACGGCTGAGCTCGAGCAAAGACGAGCCATCCTCTACATGGCCTGGGGAGAGCGCCATCTCGCCGAGGGCGTGCGAGCGGCGGCCGAGAGCCGGCTGCCGCCCTATCCGGTCTTCATCATCACCGACGAGATCACGGCCGCCCCCGATGACCTGGGTGCGGCGCAACTCATCCGAGCCCCGATCGGCGACGCGGGGAAAGCCGCCAAGCTACAGCTCTTCGATCTGGCGCCGAAGGGGTTCGATTCGATCCTTTTCCTGGATGTCGACACCCGCGTGCTGGGAGACATCTCGCTGGGTTTCGAAAAGGCCGAGCAGCACGGCATGGCGCTGGCTCAGGCGACCCACTATTCGCTGGCCGATTTCCGCAATTTCCGCCGGGTGATGGAGGCCGAGGGTGTCCCGGCGCGAGGCCAGCTCCTCTACAATTCCGGGGTCGTCTTCTTTGCGCCCGGCCGCGGCGACGTCGCCGAGGTGTTCGCCCTCGCCCAGGAGCTGCTGCGCCGCCACCCCGACGCGCCCTGGGGCGACCAGACCTATCTGAGCCTGGCGATGGAGATGCTGGGCTTCAATCCCTACACCTTGTCGTCCGCCTTCAATCATCGCGCCTTTGGCGAGCTGATCAGCGGCGAGGTGAAGATCTGGCACTCGTACCGGCCGGTGCCGGCCGGTCTCGCCGAAATGGAGGCGGGCTGGCTCTACCGCTGCGAAAACGGCGCGCCGGTGAAGGCGCTCGAGGTGCCGACCTGAAGGCGAAGATGACGCCGCGCATCGTCCTGCATCTGGGCGCGCCCAAGACCGGCTCGACCTACGTTCAGCAGCGCCTGGCGGCCAACCGCGAGCGGCTGCGGGAGCGCGGCGTCTTCTTTCCGAGGCTTCCGGAAGTCGCGGCCATGGCCGGCAACGCCAAGCTGCTGGCGACCGCCCTGGCCGGTAAGCCCAGCCCAAGCTTCGCGCGCGCGTTCCCGGCGATCGACGTATCTCGGCTGGACCCGGCCGCAGTGGCGCGGCGGCTGATCGCCGACTGGCGGCCCAATGACGAGGCGCTGCTGCTGTCGGCGGAGAATCTGCGGCCGCGGCACGCGCCTCTGCTGCGAGCGTTGCTGCCCGCCAGCGCCGAGGTTCAGCCGGTGCTGCTCATCCGCCGCCAGGACGATTGGGTCGATTCCTATTTCAACCAGCTCACCAAGACCGGCGACATCCACGAAAGCGTCGCCGCCTTCGTCGAGCGCCTCTGCGGCTCGACGGACGAGCGCTTCTGCCGGCCCGACTGGCTCGACCATGTGGAGGCATGGGAAGCCGCTTTCGGCAGCTGCGCCGTGATTTTCTACGACGAGGTCAAGGACCGCCTGTTCGAGGCCTTCTGGCAGAGCGCCCGCCTGCCCTCCTGCGACCTGGCCGACGTTGCCCCCGTCCAGGAGTCGATCGACATCTTCCAGCTAGGCTACCTGCTGGCCGGCCGAACCCACTCCCACGCCGAGTTCCTGGCGCGGCGGGCGGCGGCGGCGGCGGCTTCGGCCCGGCTCGGCCTGACGCCCAGGCGACACTCGGTCCTGGGCAAGGCCGAGCGCATCGAGTTGAAGGCGGCGTTCGCAGAGAGCAACGCGCGCTTGCTTGCCCGGCTGGGGCGCGGGGCGGACTTCGGGTTGCTGAACATCGACACCGAAGCCGACCTGGACCTTGGCGCCTTCCTGGCCGGAGCCGAATTCTCCGATTTTCGCCGCGCCGCCGACGCCCTGCTGGCAGCGCCGGCCGCGATCTAAAGCGGGTTGCGATCAGGCGGAATTGGGCGACCCCCCTTCACCGCGTCTCTTCGCCCTTGCTGACGCAAGGGCTCGGCCCCGGCCCGGGACCGCGGGCCGCGGGCCGCGGGCTGGGCCGAGCGCGTAGCGCGAAGGATGGTGGAGGAGGGTCAAAGCTGATCCAAGCCAAACGCGACCCGCTCTAGCCAGGAGAAGGCCAGGGACCGTGGCGTCCAGCCTCTCTCGCCCCCGTCCAAGTCCTCTCGGACCTTGCATATCGGAAACCAGCCTGTATATTGCATGATGTAAATGCCGAGCTCCTCGCGGCTTCGCCTCGAGGCGCGCCGACGAGCCAAAGCGAGTCCCAGCGAGTCCAACCGAGCCAGGGCGAGTCTAAGCGAGTCAAAGCGAGTCAAAGCGAGTCAAAGCGAGTCCAACCGAGCCAGGGCGAGTCAAAACGAGTCAAAACGAGTCAAAACGAGTCAAAACGAGTCAAAACGGGTCAGATCGAGTTCGAGCGAGTCGTTACGAGTCGGCGGTAAGTCCCGGGGAATATTCTGCTTTCCTCGTCGAGCAGGAATCTACCCCGTGGACCACACACGTGCCCTTCTTTGTTTAACCCGCCATTCCCAGACGCAGCGTGGGCCGGCTCAGGTCATTGAAGCCACCGAGGAAGAGCGGCTCGCGCCTGGGCGAAGAGAACGGTTCACCTCGGATGGCTGCGTATTCGTCGGCGAACCGTCGCCACGTCTCGGGCGGCGCGCTGGCGGCGATGCCGCCATGGACTTGGTGGAAGGTGGCCTCGCCGAGCAGGATGATCGGTTGATTGCGCGGATCCTCCGCCAGGCGCTTCCAGGCGTCGATGTTGGCGAAGCCGCCGCCCGGAGTGACGAAGCGCCGATCGAACACCCCTCCCTCGGCCCGCCAATGCTCGCGCCTGAGGAAGAGAGAGTTGCTCTCGTTGGGGAGGACGAACCAGCCGCCGCTCGCCGACGCGCCCAGGGCGGCAATGCCGAACAGCCGATAGCCGTCCGCTTCCCAGCCGGCGCTGGCGAGCAAGGCGTCCTCCTGAGCCTGGTCGTAACCGGCGGGAACGCTCTCGAATTGCGGCGCCGGCCCCAGATGGAACCCCAGGGCGCCGATAACCGGCCGCGGATGAAGACGGGAAGCAGCCAGGGCCGCCGCCAGTAGGCCGGGCGAGGCCATACGCGCGCCATCGACGAAGACGCCGACGAGATCGCCGCGCGCGCGCCTCAGGCCGGTATGGATCGCCGGAACGGGCGAGGCCGTCGGTCGCGGTTGAGAAATCACCTTCAGATTGGGGATGATCGCGGCGATCGTCCTCTGATCGGGCGCGCGAGCGGAGCCGTTGTCGACGACGATGACCTCGTACTCGGCCCCGTCCAGGCCCCGCTGCATGGCCGGCGAGAGGCTGAGCAGGGTCCGCGGCAGCTCGCGTTCCATGTTGTAGCTGATGATGACCAGCGACAGCGCCGGCCGCTCGAAGAGCCGCCTCATCAGGCGCGCTCGTAACCGAGGCGCCGCGCGGCCGGGGCGCAGATGCGCCACACGCAGTCGGCATCCGCCTCCGTGCCCTGCGTGGAAGCGGCCCGGGCCGCATCGAAACCGGCCAGCGGGTCGCTGGCGCCCTGCGGCAGCTGCAATAGAGCCCGGAAACGCGCCTGCGCTGCGGCCGGTGCGCCGACCAGGTCCTCGAAGCGGATCGTCAGCACTCTGGCCGGATCGACCTCCGCCAGCGCATCGAGGGCCAGGTCCATGTGCAGCCGCCAGGTGATCGCGTTGCGCAACCACTCCGGATCGCTCTCCACCAGGGCGGCGTCGCGCCCGGCCTCGGCGTAAGCGCGAGCCAGGACGGCGCGGCCCACAGCGTTGTCGGTCCGCGACGTGAGGTGCGAGCGCCGAAAGGCGCTGGCCAGCGGATGCCGGATGAGATGGACGTAGCGGGCGCGGGGGAAGGCCTGCCGGACCGCGGGAAGCGCCAGGACGGTCTCGGGCAGTTTCCAGCCCCAGAGGTCATGGGGCCGGCGCCCGGCTTCGACGAGCATGGCGGCGGCGACGGCGCGCAGCCGGTCCGGCCAGCTCCCGTCCGGCGTCCCCGAGAGCCACTCGATGGCGGCGGCATAGATGACATCCACCCACTCGAGGGAATCGCCCGTGTCGCTGACGCGGTTGCCGATGAAGAGGCCGCTCTCGGCCGCCAGGGCGCTCAGAAGCCTGGTGCCGCTGCCGCCCCGGCCCAGCAGGACCACGGGCGATGCGGACGCCAAGGCGTCGGCCTCAGGCATCGGCGCGCACGGGCCCGGCGGCGTCGGCCTCGGCATACCCAAGCCGGCTCGCCAACGGTCCGGCGTGGGCCAGCACCTCGGCGTCGGCCCGCACGTCCGGGCGCGGCGCCGGCCGCGGGCTGATCTTCCGGGTGCGATCGGTCCCCCCGTGATCCATGCCCACGTAGGCCTTGGCCAGATCGAGCATGCTCGGATCAAACGTCAGGCCGGCAAATTCGGCGAGGCGCCGCGCCAGGCGATCAGGCGCTGCGACCAGATCCTCATATCGAAACCTGAACACCGACAGTCCGCAGGCTTCGAACTTGTGCGCCAGGCCGGACTTCAGCCGCCAGATGATGGCGCGGCGGGCGGCCGGGCTCAGCGAGGCGTCGGCAAGGCAGGCGCGTTCGGCGGAAAATTCGGACGCCGTCTGCGGGTGGGCGTCTAGCAGTTCGAGCTGGTTGGCGATGAAGTCGATGTGGGAGAGGCGCGCCATGGAGGCCGAGACGGCGCGAGGGTCGCGCACCGGGTAGACGATCCGTGTCGGCTCGGGTCGGTCGGCCAGGGCGGTCCAGTCATAGGTGAGGTTTGGCGCCTTGAGGATGAGGCGGGTAACCCCAGGCGCCAGCCGCGCCCGGTGTTCGCCCATCGATATGAACCGGGTCGCCGGCTCCGCGTACTTGCGCGCCGCCAGAGCGAGCAGACGCTCGAAGCGGGCTCCGCCGTCGGCATCGCCGGCCGCGGCCGCCCGGAACCAGTCGTAGAGCCCGTCCTCCTCGTCGAGGAGCGCCGCCCTCGGATGCGCCCCGAGGATGTGACCTGTGAGCGTGGTGCCGCTGCGTTGGCAGCCGACGATGGCGATCAGCTGCAGCGATCTGGACTGGGAGTCCCTGGGCATCGGCGGCTTGATAGGGTCTGCAGCCGCTGGCCGCCACGCCTTTGAGCCGCCGACCGCGGCGCCCTATAGGCGCTCCGTGCCCGAGAACCCCAGAAAACGCGCCATCTTCGTCGTCGGCATGCATCGCTCAGGGACCTCGGCAATGGCCGGGGCGCTGGCGCTGGCGGGCTGCGCCCTTCCCGAACGCCTGATGCCGGCCAACTTCGCCAATCCGGCCGGTTACTGGGAGCCCCAGGAGGCCGCCGACTTCGATGATGCGGTGCTCGCCGCGGCCGACTCCTCCTGGTCCGACCTCTTCGGCCCGCGCGGTCACCGGCAGCGACCGCCGCACCGGGCCGAGCACGTGATCGAGGCGCGCGAACTCATCCGCCGCGACTACGCCGGCAAGGACCTGATCGTCTTCAAGGAGCCCCGGGCCACCCTGCTGATCGATCTGTGGCGCACCGCCGCGACCGAAGAAGGTTACGAGCCGCTCTTCGTGATCATGGTCCGCCATCCGGCCGAGGCGGCGCGTTCGCTGGCCGAGCGCGATGGCATCACCCGCAACCGCGGCCTGCTGTTATGGGCGACCTACATGCTGGCGGCCGAGATCGCCACCCGGCGCGACAAGCGCCTGTTCGTGGCCTTCGACGCCCTGCTGCAGAACGCGGAGTCGGTGCTCGACCGCATCGAGCAGGCGTTCGGCTTCGCCTTCCCCCGCCGCAGTTGGAAGACGGCGGCGGAGATCGAATCCTTCCTGCGCCCCGATCTCGTGCACCAGCGCCGCGTCGACGGCCTGGGGGCGCCGGCGCTGGCCCCCATCGAAGACCTATACGCCTTCCTCGAGCGCGCCGCCCGTGGCGAAAAGGAGAACGCCGACACCCCGGCGGAAGTCGCAGCATGGCTCGATGGCCTGGAAGAAACCATGGGCCCGATCCTGGCCCAGGCCGAAGTCCCGCCATCGCCGCCCGTCGCCACCAGCCCGGGACTCACCCTCGAAGAGCTTCAGGCCGAACTGGCGGCTCACGCACAGGCGCTGCAGGAGGCGCGCGGCGCCGCCTCCGCCCAGGCGGCGCGGACGTCGGCGGCGATCGCCGCCCTCGAACAAAAGCGCGCCAGCCTTGCAGGCGAACGCGACGCCGCCCTGGACAAGGCCGCCGGTCTCGAGCGCGATCTCGCCTGGAAACTCGACGCGGCCGAGCGCGACGCCGCTCGTGCCCGCGAGCGCATCATCGAGTTGGAGGGCGAGCGCACGGCGCTGGAGGTCCGCCTGGAGCGCGCCAAAGCGGAGGTTCAGGCCGACCTTCAGGAGGCGCAGGGCGCTCTCGCCGATCGGGATCAGCAGCTCGCGCAGACGCGGCGGGAGGCGCGCAAGACCCAGAGGAGCCTGGCGGGGCGCCTTGCCCGCGCCCAGCAGAGGGTCATTCGCGCCGACGCCGAGCGCGAGCGCCTGCTCGATGACCTCGAGGCGGCGCGGCGGCAAGCGGGTGAGGCCGCCTCTGCAGCCGAACGGTCTCAGGAGGAAGCCCAGCGCCAAGCGGCCGAGTTGGAGGCGAGCCGAAAAGGCGAGCTGGAGGCGCTCGAGGAGGTTCGCCGCGACCGCGACGCGATCACAGAACTTGAGGCGCGGCTCGCCGAGCTGCAACAGCGCTCGACCTGGGACCTGCAGAGCCTCGTCCTCAGACGGACAGCGAGAATCGCGGCGCGGCGCCTGGGGTTTTCCCCACGCCGGCGGGGCTAACCCGCCAGGACTTCGGCCGTGGCATCGAGGATGGCTTCGGCGTCCAAGCCGTAGGCGCGGTACAGATCCTCGACTTCGCCTGACTGGCCGAAGCGCTCGACCCCCAAGGCGCGCACTCGATGCCCGGCGACCCCTCCGAGCCAGGACAGCGTCGCCGGCGGTCCATCGATCACGGTGACCAGCCGGGCGCGGGGTGACAGGCGCGCGAACAGTCTTGCCGCGTGCGAAGGGCGGCCGCGCTCGAGGCTGGCGGACCAATCACGATGCAGGCGGTCGGGACTGGGCGCCGCCAGCAGACCCGCGCCGGGGAAATCCTCCGCAATCGCCGCATGCGCCGCCATGGCCTCGGGCGCCACCGCGCCGGCGTAGACGACCGCGACCTCGGATCCGGGACCGGGTTCGATCTGCCAGTAGGCGCCCGCCAGGAGATCGTGGCGCCAGCCGTCAGAGCGCTGTCGTTCGGGCTGGTCGAGGCTGCGCGTCGACAGCCTCAGATAGACCGAGCCGCCGTCGTCTGCCTGCAAGTGCGAGAAGCTCCAGCGCATGATCTCGGCCAGCTCGTCGACGAACGCCGGTTCGAAATAGGAAAGGCCGTCCTGGGCCATGCCGATCAGCGGCGTGTGTATCGATTGATGCGCGCCCCCCTCGGGCGCGAGGGTCAGGCCCGAGGGTGTGGCCACCAGCAGGAAGCGGGCGTCCTGGTAGCAAGCGTAGTTGAGGGCATCGAGGCCGCGGTTGATGAAGGGATCATAGAGCGCCCCGATCGGAATCAGGCGGGGGCCGAAGACGTCGGCGGTCAAGCCCAGCGCCCCGAGGAGCAGGAAGAGGTTGTTCTCGGCGATGCCGAGTTCGATGTGCTGGCCTTCGGGCGTCATGAGCCAGCGTTGGGGCGAGGCGATGGCCGCCTCGCGGAAGCGGTCCGCGTGCGGGTCGCGCGAGAAGACGCCGCGATGGTTCACCCAGGGCCCGAGATTGGTGGAGACGGTAACGTCGGGCGAGGCGGTGACGATGGCGTCCGCCAGCGGTCCGCCCAGGCGGGCCAGGTCGTTCAGGATCTTCCCGAACGCCGCCTGGGTCGACTGGCGCCCGCGCGGAAGGGGGAAGGCGCTGGCCTCGGGAATTGGGATGGCGGGCGGCGGCGGCGGCGCTCGCCTGCCAGCGAAGGGCGCAGCCTTCAGGAACGCCTCGTAGGCTTGGGCCGGCCGTGGCAGACCCGCGAACCGCTCCCATTCGTCCCCGCTCGCTACCCCCATGCGGGCCTGGAAGGCGGTCATCTGCGCCCTGGTCATCAGGCCGGCGTGATTGTCCTTGTGGCCGGCAAAAGGCAGCCCGAAGCCCTTGATGGTGTAGATGATGAAGAACTTCGGCCGATCGTCGCGGACGGCGTCGAAGGCGTCGAGCAACAGGCCGACGTCGTGCCCGGCGAGATTGGTCATGAGGCGGCCGAGCGTCTCGTCGTCGTAGCGCCCCAGCAGGGACGCTATTCTTTCGCCGAGATCGGCGGCGATGCGCTCGCGCCAGGCGGCCCCGCCCTGAAAGGTGAGGGCGGCGTAGAGATCATTGGGACAGGTGTCGATCCAGTCGCGCAGGGCCTGGCCGCCGGGAAGGGCGAAGGCGGCCTCCAGCGCCCGCCCGTACTTCAGAGTGACGACATCCCAGCCGACCGCCGTGAAGATCTCGGCAAAGCGCAGGAACATGCGCTCGGGGGTGGTCGCATCCAGGCTCTGGCGGTTGTAGTCGACGATCCACCAGCAATTCCGCAGGCCGTGCTTGGCGCCTTCGATGACGCATTCGTAGATGTTGCCCTCGTCGAGCTCGGCGTCGCCCAGCAGGCAGATCATGCGGCCGGCCCGATCGGGCGCCAACATCCGGTGGGCGATCAGATAGTCCTGGGCGATCGAGGCGAAGGCGGTGATCGCCACGCCCAGACCCACCGAGCCGGTGGAGAAGTCGACCTCGTCCTTGTCCTTGGTGCGCGACGGGTAGGATTGAGCCCCGCCGAAGGCGCGGAAGCGCCGCAGCTGGTCCAGGCTCTGCTTGCCGAAGAGGTACTGGATGGCGTGGAAGACCGGCGAAGCGTGCGGCTTCACCGCAACCCGGTCCTTGGGACCCAGCACCGCGAAATAGAGCGCCGACATGATGGTGGCGATCGAAGCGCAGGAGGCTTGGTGGCCGCCGACCTTCAGGCCGTCGCGATTGTCGCGGAGGTGGTTTGCATGGTGGATGGTCCAGGCCGAGAGCCAGTGGACCTTGCGGTCGAGTTCGGAGACGAGGTCGCGGAAATCATTGGCGCGACGCGCGGAGCGCGGCGCTTTGCTGGGGGCGTTCATCGGCGCGCCGGCTTACATCAACCCCGCCAGAAAAGGAAAACGCCGCCGGCCCTTCGAGCCGGCGGCGTCTGGAGTCGAGCGGTTGCCGAAGCTCAGGCGATCGCGAGCCGCCGACGAGAACGCAGGGCGCCACCAATGCCGGCCACGCCCAGCAGCAACATCGCCCAGGTGGCGGGTTCGGGAACTGTCACGGTTCCCAGGTAGATGTTGGCCAGATCGCCTGTGACCGTGCCGTTGTGCACGTCGCAGCAGGACTGCTCGGAGTAGCCGTTGGCATCGAGGCCCTCCCAGCCCACGAAGTGGCCGGTGGCGTTGAAAGAGGGCGTGAACGCCGCGCTCACAGCTTTGCCGTTGAACGCGCCGCCGCTGACCGTGGCGGTGAAGATGACCTTGAAGTTTCCGGTCTGGGCGTACCAGGTCGGCCCGCCTCCAGCGACGCAGCCGCCGCCGCCGCAGGTCGGGTCGGGAATGATGTACTTGGTCCCGGCGAATTCGTCGTCGTAGTCATAGGCGGTCAGACTGAACGGGGACGTGCTCCCACTGACGCCCGGCAAGCTGCCCCAATAGAGTTGGTCCGAGGCGCCATTGATGATGGTGCCGAGGTTTACGGTCGCGGTCTGGCCCTTGTTGTCGCCCTGGTAGCCGACCAGCTTGAGCTGAGCGTTGGTGAAGTCGCCACCGCTCGAGTTGTTGATGAACAGCGCCGGCGTGTCCCAGGTCGAACCGCAGCAAGCGCCAAGATCATATCCACCGGAGATTGTAGAGACCAATGTCTTGGCGTTCGCGCCCGCGACCGCCGACATCAAGCCAGCCAACAAGACTCCAAATAGAGCCGTCTTCCTGAATGTCATTTCCCCATTCCTTCCATACCCAACCGGGTCAGGAAACCATCGGAAACAGGCTCTAAGGCCAACCATAAACTGTGACAAGGCGGGACAACCCTCGCGCGAATCACCTTGTCGCCCATTGCTGAGAACCGAACCTCGTTCGAAAAAGCCGCCGACCGTTACGAGCCTAGCCACGGCCAGCGCGGCGGCAGCGCCGTTCCCGCCATTTTCAGGCGGCGAGCAGCCGCGACAGCGACCGGCGATAGGCTGCTGCGGCCGACCTACGCCGCACATGGCGGCCCTGGCGCACGACGCACGCACCCCGGCGCCAGACCCGGTCGATCGGACCGCCGGCGAAGATCCAGCGGTCCAGGATGGAGTCGCCCGTGGCGCCGACAAACGAGGGATGATCGCCGTCGAGGGCCAGCACGTCCATCGCCGCCCCGATCCTCAGGCCGGGCTCGACGCCGAGCGCCTGGGCCCCGCCGGCCAGGGCGGCGCGGAACAGGAAGGCGCCGACCGATGGCTGCTCGGGCCCGGCGAGGAGGTTGCGCCTGCGAGCGGTGAGCCGCTGCGCGTATTCGAGCGCCCGCAGTTCGCCGGCGGCGTCGATGCGCACGTTTGAGTCTGTTCCCACGCCGAAGCGCCCGCCGGCATCGAGATAGGTTCGCGCTGGGAAGACGCCGTCACCGAGATCGGCCTCGGTGATCGGGCACAGGCCAGCGACCGCGCCACTGGCCGCCAGGCGCGCGGTCTCTGCGGCGGTCATGTGGGTGGCGTGGATCAGCCTCCAGCTCTGATCGACGCCGGCATGGTCCAGGAGCCACGCCACCGGGCGCTGGCCAGACCAGGAGACGCAGGCATCGACTTCTGCGGTCTGTTCGGCGGCGTGGATGTGGATCCCTCCCCTGCCCGCCAGCGGCGTGATCTCGGCCAGCTCCTCCGGCGTCACCGCGCGCAAGCTGTGAGGGGCGAGGCCCAAGATCGCGTCCGGGAGCGGCCCGATCGCCTCGGCGCTCGCCTCGAGCAGGCGGGCGAAGCCGTCGAGACCGGCGACGAACCGTCTCTGGCCCGGCGCCGGCGGCGCCCCGCCGAAGCCGGAGTGGGCGTAGAAGACCGGAAGGAGGGTCAGGCCGATGCCGCTCGCCGCGGCTGCGGCGGCGATGCGCCCCGCCATCTCGGCTGGATCGGCGTAGGGGCGGCCGTGCGGATCATGATGCAGGTAGTGGAATTCGCCCACGCGGGTGAAACCCGCCTCCAGCATCTCGCAGTAGGCGAGCGTGGCGATGGCCTCCACGTCGTCCGGTCCGAGACGCTCGAGGAAGGCGTACATGGCCTCGCGCCATGTCCAGAAATCATCCTCGGCCGGCCCGCGCCGCTCGGTGAGGCCCGCCAGCGCCCGCTGGAAAGCGTGGCTGTGAACATTCCCGAGCCCCGGAACGGCGATCGCCCCGCGCTCATCCGCCGGCGCCGGTGATGCGTCGGTCTCGACCTTCGAAATCAACCCGTCGACCGCCGTCAGCCGGACGCCGCGCCGCCAGCCCTGTGGCAGGAGCGCGGTTTCGAACCACAGGCTTTCCATGGTCGGTTGAGGGGAGGCCATTGACTTCTTTCACCTCGACCCAGTTCCGGACAGCTTAAGTCGGCTGATGATCGTGACGCTGAACTGCCATCCCTTCCGCTGAGGTATCGGGCCGGACCTTCGCGTCAACGAGGCCGAACATGAGGAGGCCCGAAAGGGCGGTGGCGCCCGCGGCTATGCCCATCGCGGTGTTCCACCCCAGCGCCGCGACGAGAAACGGAGCAATCGCCGTCGACACCACGCCGCCGAAATTGCCCATGCAGTTCATGGCGCCGCCGGCCATGCCTGAACTATCGCCGCCGATGTCGTTGATCGTCGACCAGAAAGCGCTCTCCACCAGCCCGCGTGTCCCGATAGCCGTGGCGAAACCGGCTACCGCGAGCCAAGGCTGGCGGGCGAAAGCGCCGACGAGCAAGCAGGCGCCTCCGCCCAATCCGGCAGCGACGATCAGTCCGCGCCGGCCAGGAATCGGGCCGAACCGCCGCGCCAGGCTATCGCTCAGGTGTCCCCCGCCGAATGCGCACACGGCCGCGGCGATGGTGGGCAGGGCGCCGACCCAGCCTCCTGCGGCGATCGAGAAGTGCCGTTCGTCGACCAGATAGATGTAGAACCAGAAGAAGAACAAATACGTGACGTATCCCTGACAGAAATACCCGAGCGACAAGAAGAGAAGCTTGGGATTCAGCAACAGCCGCAAACTCTGTTGCGAGGGGGTGACCACCGGCGCCCATTCCCGACGCTCGATGTAGGCCAGTTCGGCCGGCGAGACGCGGGGGTCATCTCTCGGGCGACTTGCGCCGAAGCGCCACCAAAGCAAGGCCAGCAGCAGGGCCGGGAGAGCCGAGGCGTAGAGAGCATTGCGCCAACCCAGCCAGGCAGTGATCGTCGCCATGAGGATGAGGGTGAGCGCCTCGCCCGCATAGGACGCCGATTGGATAATCGCGTTGGGCATGCCCCGAGCCGAGGGTGGAAACCATCGCGCCACGGTCGAAGCCGCTCCCGGGAAGGTTGGTGACTCGGCCAAGCCGAGCAACAGACGCATGGCGATGAGCGCGGCTACGACCTGCGCGGCATCGACGGCGAGGCGACCGACGAGAATGCCGAGCAACAGAGTGATCAAGAACCAGAACACTGCGGCCACGGAGAGGACGCGCCGCGCGCCAAAGCGATCGACGAGCATCCCCGCCGGCAACTGGGCCATGGTGTAGCTGAAAAGAAAAATGCTGAACGACCAGCCGATCTGGGTGTCGGAAAGCCGGAATTCGTCGCGAATGAATCTCGCCGAGACCGTCAGGTTGATGCGTTCGATATAGCTGACGACGCTGAAACCGGTGAGCAGCGCGAGAATCAGCCAGCGGACCTGAGATCGTCGTGGCGCTGGAACCGGGCTCGCCACGACCTCGACTCCGAACCTAGACCGCCGCTCCGGCAGCCACCGCCTCGATCTCAATAAGGAGCCTCGGATCGACGAGCTCGGCAATCACGACCGTCGAGCTGGGGCGCGCCGCGCCCAGGCGCTCGAGGAACAAGCGCCGATAGGCGTCGAGGTGTTTGCGCTCGGTGAGATAGCCAGTCACCTTCACCACGTCGGCCATCGTCATGCCCGCATGGGTCAAAATGAGTTCCAGGTGGTCGAACGCTTCGATGGCTTGGGCCTCGAAGTCCGTCGAGGTCACGGCGCCAAATCCGTCTCCCCCGACCTGGCCGGCTGTGAACAGTATCCGGGCGGGCGTCTCGACCACTACGGCTTGGCTGAAATGTGGAGCGCGAAAGAGGCCGGGCGGATCAACTTTCATGACTGCAACAGAGGTCATTGGCTTCGGGCCCTGCCGCGCGCGTAACTCTCGCCGACGTCAGAGAGCGCCTGGGTGAGCTCCTCGACGACCTCTTCACCACTGGTCAGACACGGGAAGAACTTCACCACCCTGGGCGCTATCTCCGAGACGCTATGGCAGAGCACATTCCGGGCGAAGAGTTCGCGTCGGATGGATGAAACGATCTTCTGGTTTGCGAGACCCAAGGTCGCGATCGCCCCGAGCACCGAGCCTCGCGAAAACACCTGTGGGTAGCGCTCGGCGATCTCGGCGAAGCGGATTTCCAGAGCCTCGCCGAGGTTTTGTACGTTCGCAAGCAGGCTGGGCCTGGAGGCGATCTCGACGACCTTGGTCGCGACCAGCGCACCGATGGGGCTACCGGCCATGCTCGCCATATATCCCCAGCGTTCGGTGTTCATGCAGGCGTCGTAGATGGACTCCGTGGCCAGCAGGGCGCTGGCAGGATACATGCCGCCGCCGAGCCCCTTGCCCACAATGAGCATGTCCGGCGCGACCTCGTAATGAGAGGTCATCCATGTCTTTCCGGAACGGCCCAAGCCGGTGCGCGTCTCGTCCATGATGAACAGGACGCCGCGGCGGCGGCAAACTTCGGCCAGGCCAGGAAGAAAGTCGGGCGGCGCAGGCGCGAAGGTCTCGTAGTTCATCGGCTCGGCGATGACCGCGGCGCATTCGTCCGAGACGCACCGCTCTGCTCCGGCAAGATCCCCGTAAGTCGGGAAGAAAAGGCTCTGGTCACGAGGCAGCCGATAGTGGTCGAACCAACCCTCCGCGTCGGAACCGGTAGCCAGCGCCGCAAGGCCGCTGGAGCCGTGGTAACCGTGGCGGAAGGCCAGGATCTTTCCCCGTCCGGTCACGCGGAAGGCGAACATGATCGCAAGATCGATCGAAATCGACGAACTGAGGGTCGGCACGCTGCGGTTCAGCTGAGGCGTCGGGGCGCTTCCGGCAATCGCATCGCCTAGGACCAGAGCTTCGGGGGTCGGCATGGTCCACATGCCTGCATCCAAGTGCTCAAGGGCGTCTTCTAGCGTAGCCACGATTTCCGGGTTTCGATGCCCCAGCGAGTGGACCCCGCCCGAGTTGCCGCACTCCAGCACTCGCCTGTCGCCCTCCAAACTCCATATGTACGGCCCTTCGCGCCTGCCGACGACGAACTCCTGGCCGGAACTCGTTTGCAAATCTGCGAGAAAACGCCATGACCGCTGGCGATACCCCTCCAGGACCTCCTTCGTAGTCGGGCCACGCCGCGTCCGCTCCCCAGCCTCGCGAATCTGGGCGCTGCTTGGGATCGCTCCGGCGGTCACTGGAAACGTGCCTTGAGCTCCAGCCCGACCTCCCGTGGAAGACTGATCAGCCACCTCGGCCGCCCCGGCAACTCCCCGACCTCCGGCTCCTCGTCTCCGAGGTTCGCGCGCACATCCGTGAGGTTCTTGACGAACACCGATACTTCATACCTGCCGAACTGAGCGCCGGCGTCAAGGTCGACATTGGTGTAGGCGTCGCGGAGGCGATTGGCGTTATTGAAGCTGCGGCTCTGGCCGGTGTAGCTGATGTCACCACGCAAGAACGCCGCGCCCCAGCTTGTCGGCTCGGTGTAGTCGAAGCTCGCTGCGGCCGTCCACTTGGGAACACCCGAGATAGGCTGGCCGACAACGAAGGCGCTGCCAGGCACCGTGTTGGTAATCCTGGCGTTTTCGTAGCCGGCCCCGGCGGTGACAGCGAGCTGCGGAATCGGACGCATATCGAGTTCGATCTCGGCGCCATCGCTCTTGGCTCCTCCGGCATTTTCGACAATGGCGAAAGTACACGGCAGGACCACGGTTTGCTGGATGTTGCTCCAGTCGATCTGGTAGACCGCTAAGCGCGACTGAACCCGACCAGCGAACCAGGTGTTCTTGGCTCCGACCTCGTAGCTCCATAGGCTATCGGTAGTGAACGGCGTCTCGCCGATGCCGCAGAAAGGTGCGGCCGCGTTTTCGCCCCCGATTCGGAATCCTTTGGCGGCGGTGGCGTAGATCATATTGCCGGCGTCGAATGAATATTTGGCGCTGAACCTCGGCGCTGGGTCGTCTTCGCTGTGGTACCCGGAATTAGTTGAGAAGCCACCGTTCGCCCAACCGTTCGCGGTGTAAGTAAATGTATGGATGAGGTGTGCCTCCCGCAGCCCCGCTGAAAGTTCGATGTGCGTATTCACCTTCCAGGTCAGGTCGGCGAAACCCGCGATCTGCTTGTCCTCGTTCGGCGTGGTTTCGGTGAACGCCAAATCAGTCCCGAGCTTGCCGCCGGTAAGCGCGTTGGCGCCAGGCGAGAACTGCAGTTGGTAATAGAGACGTTTCTGATCTTGGAGAAACACCCCTGCTATCAGCTGAATTGGAAAGTCCCAGGATGACTGGAAGCGTAGCTCCTCGGTCCACGTCTTGGTCCTCAAGATGCTTGGCGAAGCCGAGGGCACGAACTCCGGCAATACCGCGCCCGTAATCGAAGGCACGCCGGCGGTGGCGACCCACTCAGTTCCGTCCTCGTCATCGAAAGCGCGACGGTCAAAGAAGCTGGAGGACGAGATAAAGTCGCCGAACCGAGCGTGGTAACGAAGCGTGAGGGCGGCCAACTCCCACTGATCGGCGGTACGCTCAGGCACGTTGAGAGGCCTCAGTTGCACGAGATTGCCGGGATAGTAATCAGCCAGCGGAAAACCGTTCGAGGTTGAATTCTGAATCATGAGCATCGGTTCGACAGTCAGCTGCGGCAGGCCTCGCGGCTGGTACTTCAAAGTGATCGAACCACCGACCTCGGGGTTGTTCCCGACACGTTTGCGTACGCCTTCGGGAGAACCGGGGGGAACGGCGACGCCTGGGTACGGCGGATACGTCGCGGGGCCGAAAACGACGGTGAAGAACCCGGGCTGGTATTGATAGAAGGCGCTTGCCCGCACGGCCAAGCCTTCCGCCAACGGCACGTTGACTGAGCCGCTGATCGAATACCCTCCCCCGCCGTGGTTCATGTCGTAACCCAAGGCGTCAATCGAGCCCTCGAATCCGCCGGTCGACGGCTCGCGAGTAGTGATCTTGACGGTTCCGCCCATGGCTGAAGCGCCGAAAAGGGTGCCTTGGGGACCGCGCAAGATCTCGATCTGGGCGATGTCCAGAATGCGTGGATCGAGCGACATCGGGACCGGCGTGTCGTTTATGTAAAAGCTGGTGGTGTTGTTGCCGAACACCCCGCGGATCGCGATTCCTCGGGAAGACGTCACCCCGAACCCGGTGCCGTTCCCGCCTGCACCGGCTCCGGTCTGGAATGCGAGGTTGGGCACCAGCGTCGCGTAGTCAAAAAAGCTGCGGGCGCCGAGCTTCTCGAGCTTCTCGCCGGATATCGCCGTCACGCTTACGGTCGCCTGTTGTATGTTCTCGGCGCGCCGCTCGGCGGTAACGATGATCTCACTTACTGTCGATTCGCTGGTCCGCTGATCTGCAGGCGGGGGTCGAGACAACCGCGCGGTCGGCCGAGGTTCGGGAGAGTCTGACAGCAACTGGTCCGGAGCGCGCCGGATGGCGAAACCCCCGGACCCGGTCCGCTCGAAGCTCAATCCCGAGCCGGCGAGCAGCAGGCGCAATGCGTCTTCGTCGGCCAGCTCTCCGTTGACGCCGGAGGTTCTTTTGCCGCGCACGCTCGCGGCGTCGAACACCACGTCGCGACCGCTGGTCAGCGCGAAAGCACGGAGGGCTCCGCCAAGATCCTGTCCCGCGATTGCATAGCTACGCGTCGGCGGCTGCGCGCGTGCAGTCGCAGCGACAGAGCCGGCCATTGCCAGCGTCGCGCATCCGGCCAGGAGAACCCTACGGAATGATCCAGTCTTCGCCATTGGATGTCCCCCGCGGCGCGATGCGCGCCGCCCTCGCTCTCCAGTGACGCGCCAGCAGACAAGTTCCCCCGTCGCCGGACAAAATAAACTTGACCTCTGGGGTCGGGTCAGCGCGACGCCAGGACGATCTTGTCCGGATCCTGCTCGATGATGCGCACCGGAAATGCCGCCGCCACCGACTCGGCGAAGGACTCGGGCCGGTCCGTGTGGAAGACGCCGCTGACGCGAATCCGCGCCAGCGCCGGGTCGGCGAGCACGACCCTCGGTCCGCCATATCGGTTCAGTTCGGCAACCGCCTGGTCGAGGGTGACGTCATCCAGGATCATGCGTCCATAGAGCCAAGCCTGAGCTTGGCGAACATCAGCGGTTTCGACCCGAACCTTTCCAGAGACCGGAAGCACCGCCAGTTGCCCCGGATCGAGAACGGCGACCTGCACGGCGCCGCTTTCCGGATCACGCTGCATTTGTCCAGGCATGCGCGCCAACACCGTCTCTGCGCGCCCAAGGCGATAGATGGCTACCCGCCCTTCTTCGAGCGTCACGCGGGCGGTGTCACCGGTCCGTCGCACGTCGAAGGCGGTTCCCACCGCGCGCACTTCATCGCGTCCCACGAACACCCGGAATGGCCGCCGCCTCTCCTTCGCGACGTCGAAGAAGGCTTGGCCGCTGTCGAGGAAGAGCCGACGTTCGGTGTTGTTGAGCCGAACGCGCAGTACGGTGTCAGTGTTCAGGATGACGATCGATCCGTCGGCGAGGCGCAGCCGTTTCTGTTCCCCGGCGCGGGTCGAATACCGCACTGCCGCCGACGGAACGCCCAAACCGATCGCCGTTGTCGCGGCCACCCCTGCGGCTCCGGCCGCGACCGCCAGAGCTGAC
Source organism: Caulobacteraceae bacterium (assembly GCA_035946795.1). Lineage (GTDB taxonomy): Bacteria > Pseudomonadota > Alphaproteobacteria > Caulobacterales > Caulobacteraceae > Acaudatibacter. Next base: position 20,667 of record DASYYX010000017.1, read on the forward strand.
CTCCGGCTCCACAAGATATTCCGGCGCGTCGCCGGCAGCGCCCGCAGAACCGCTCCAGCCACCGGGTCACCCTCGAGAGACCCGACGGCTGACCACACGGCCGAGCACTCGGCGAAGGCGTCGGCTCGGTCGTGACCTCGGCCCAGCCAAGCTTCGAAGGCTTCGTCGTCGGACCGCGTCCGCTGATCGGAATGGAGCCGCACGACCCACGCGGCCGCTTCATCGTTCAGTTTCCTGGCTGTTTCAGTCATCGCCGTGGATGCGGCTGCGCAGTCGGGTGAGCGCCTTGACCATGTGCCTTTCGATTTGCTTGACGGTCATGGCATAGCGCGCTGCCAACTGAGTGTAAGTGAGGCCCTCGAGGCGGTTGAGCAGAAACACCTCCCGGGTCACTTCGGGCAACTCTTTCAGCACCTCCGCCACACGCTCTAGGCCCTCTCTGCCCTCTAAGACGCTGGCGGGCGAACCTTCCCCGCTTGCGAGGACAAACTGATCGATTGGATCGTGAAGCGCCACGCGTGCGGTTCTCCGCCTGCGCCGCCAGTCAATTGCGACCCTTGCCGCAATGGTGAAGAGGTAGGCTTGCGGTCGTTCGATCGACTCTTGATCACTTCGTAGCATGCGCGCAAACACCTCCTGCGCGCAGTCTTCGGCATCGCCGTGGGCCAAGCCGCGTCGCTGGAAGTATCGCACCACTGGGTCGCGGTAGCGGACGCTGATCTCACTGTACCGCAGCGCGCGGTCCGCTTCCTTCTCGGCCGAATGTCCCACTCCGACCCCTCCCGCCCCAAATCCTGCGCCCACCGCAAAGCTCATCTGCATCACCGCACGCACCCCTAGTGAAAGACGTTATCGGCGACGGCGTCCCTCGTCCAAGCCCGCTGCGGAGCGGAATTGCCTTCCTTGCAGTCTTGAGGCTTTGCTGTTCCGATTTCCGTTTCCCAAGGCCCAGGGCGGGAGAGGTCATGCGCTGCGAGACGGTGTGGCGCAACGCTCGCCTGGCGACTCTGGCTGGCGCCGGCTTCGGCGAGGTCGACGACGGCCTGATCGCCTGCGCCGATGGGCTCATCGCCTTCGCCGGGCCGGCCGCCGAGGCGCCGTCGCTGGAAGCACAGATCACCGTCGACTGCGAAGGGCGCTGGATCACGCCGGCGCTGATCGACTGCCACACCCACCTCGTCTTCGCCGGCGAGCGAGCCGGCGAGTTCGAGCAGCGCCTGGCTGGCGCCTCGTACGAGGCCATCGCCCGCGCCGGTGGCGGCATCCTCTCGACGGTCAAGGCGACGCGCGCCGCCAGCGAGGCTGAGCTCGTCGAGGCGGCCCTCCCCAGGATCGATGAAATGATCGCGGACGGCGTCGGTACGGTCGAAGTCAAATCCGGCTACGGTCTGACGCTTGCCGACGAGCTGAAGCAGCTGCGCGTCGCCCGGGCGTTGGGCGGGCGCCGGCCGGTGCGGATCGCGCCGACCTTCCTGGGCGCGCACGCCCTGCCGCCAGAATACCGCGACGACAGGGCCGGTTACGTGCAGGCGGTGCTCCATAAGATGATCCCGGCCGTGGCCGCCTCGGGCCTTGCCGAAGCGGTCGACGTGTTCTGCGAGGGCATCGGCTTTTCCGCGGAAGAGTCGGCCCGGGTATTCGCCGCCGCGCGCGCCCATGGGCTGAAGGTCAAGGCGCATGCCGAGCAGCTTTCGAACCTGGGCGGCGCGGCGCTGGCGGCCTCCTTCGGCGCGGTCTCCGCCGACCATCTGGAGTATCTGGATCTTGCCGGCGCCAAAGCAATGGCGCGCTCGGGAACGGTGGCGGTGCTCCTTCCCGGCGCCTTCTACTTCACCCGGGAGACGCGCCGTCCGCCGGTGGACATCCTGCGCGCGCTCGCTATCCCGATGGCGCTCGCCACCGATTGCAATCCGGGCACCTCGCCGATGACCTCACCGCTCCTGGCCATGAACATGGGCGCGACCCTGTTCGGCCTGACCGCGGAGGAGTGCTTGGCTGGCTTTACCCGGAACGCGGCCAAGGCCCTGGGCCTGCAGGCCGAGGTCGGGACGTTGGAGGCCGGCAAGCGCTGCGATCTCGCTATCTGGGAGATCGAGCGGCCGGCGGAACTCGTCTACTGGATCGGCCGCAATCCGCTGCACGCGCGCGTCTGGGGCGGCCGATGACTCTCCTCGCCCTGAGCCCCGGGCACGTGCCGCTGCGCGACTGGCGCTCCTTGTGGCGGGGGGCGTCCGCGCGGCTCGAGCCCGCCGCCTATGCCGCGATCGAAGCGGGAGCGGCAGCGGTGGCGCGCGTTCTCGAAGGCGGCGAGCCGGTCTATGGAGTCAACACCGGCGTAGGCAAGCTTGCCAGCGAGCGCATCGGCGTGGCCGATCTGGCGCAGCTCCAGCGCAATATCGTCCTCTCGCACTGCGCCGGCGTCGGCCCTCCGGCCCCTACCCCGATCGTGCGGCTGATGCTGGCCCTCAAGCTCGCCAGCCTGGGGCGCGGCGCCTCGGGCGTGTCGCCGGCGACCGTCCGTCTTCTCGAGGCGATGCTCGAGCGCGACATCATTCCGGTGATCCCGACGCAGGGTTCGGTCGGAGCCTCGGGCGATCTGGCGCCGCTGGCGCACATGGCCGCGGTTATGATCGGCGAGGGCGAGGCCAGGCTCGCCGGCGAACCGTTGGCCGGGGCCGCAGCTTTGGCCAGGGCGGAACTTGGGCCGTTGACCTTGGGTCCGAAGGAGGGCCTGGCTCTTCTCAACGGCTCCCAGTTCTCCACTGCCTACGCCCTGGCGGCATTGTTCGAGGCCGAAGCGCTGGTCCAGTGCGCCCTCGTCGCCGGCGCGCTCTCGACCGAGGCGGCCCGCGGCTCGGACACGCCGTTTGATCCGCGCATCCAGGCCCTTCGGCCCCACCCCGGGCAGGTCGAGGCGGCGAGGGCGCTGCGGGAGTTGATGGCCGGATCGCAGATCCGCGCCTCGCACCGGTTCGGCGATCCGCGCGTCCAGGATCCCTATTCGCTTCGCTGCCAGCCTCAAGTTATGGGAGCGGCCATCGACCTGCTCCGTGGCGCAGCAGCTACGCTCGCCATCGAGGCCAACGCGGTCACCGACAACCCGCTGATCTTCGCCGCAACCGGCGAGGCGCTCTCCGGCGGCAACTTCCACGCCGAACCGGTGGCCTTCGCCGCCGACGTGATCGCCCTGGCGCTCTGCGAAATCGGCGCCATCGCCGAGAGGCGGATCGCGCTCCTCACCGATCCGGCGCTCTCGGGCCTGCCGGCGTTCCTGACCCCCCGGCCCGGGCTCAATTCCGGCTTCATGATCGCCCAGGTGACGGCGGCGGCGCTGACCGCCGAGAACCGGCAGGCCGCCCACCCGGCCAGCATCGATTCCATCCCGACTTCGGCGAACCAGGAGGACCACGTCTCGATGGCGACGCACGGGGCGAGGCGGCTCGCGCGCATGGCCGACAACCTATGGGCCATCATCGGCATCGAGCTGGCCGTGGCCGCCCAGGGTTGTGATTTCCACGCCTCGCTCCGCTCCAGCGCCCCTTTGGAGGCGGTGCGAGAACGATTGCGGCGGGATGTGCCGACGCTCGCCGAGGATCGGCCCTTGCAGCCAGATCTCGAAGCCGCCGCCGCTCTGGCGCGGGGGGGCGAGATCGTCGCGGCGGCGGGCGATGTATTCCTGCCGGCGATCTGCGAGGCGGCATGACCAACTGGCTCACCGTCGAGCGCGGCGAGGCGCCGCTGGTCGTCAGCATCCCCCATGCCGGACTCGAGCTACCGGCCCAGCTGGAGCGCCGACTGGTCTCGCCCTGGCTGGGGCGCAAGGACGCCGACTGGCGCGTCGACCGCCTCTATGACTTCGCCGCCACTGTGGGCGCGACCATTGTGCGGACGGCGATCAGCCGCACCGTGATCGACGTCAATCGCGATCCTTCCGGCGCCTCCCTCTATCCCGGCCAGGCCACAACGAGCCTCTGCCCGACCGAGACCTTCGACGGCGAGCCGCTGTGGCGCCCTGGAGAGGCGCCGGACGAGGCCCAGATCGCCGAGCGCCGGGTGCTCTGGTTCGCGCCGTACCACCAAGCCCTCGGCGCCGAGATCGAGCGCCTGCGCGGCATGCACCGGCGGGTGGTGGTCTATGACGCTCACTCGATCCGCTCGCGGATCCCGCGGCTGTTCGCAGGCGAGCTGCCGGTCTTCAACATCGGAACCTACGACGGGCGCAGCTGCGATCCTGAGCTCGCCTCAGCTGTCGATGTCATCTGCCGCGGCGGCGGCGAGCCGACGGTGGTGAACGGCCGCTTCAAGGGCGGCTGGACGACCAGGGCCTACGGCGCGCCCGAACGGGGCGTCCACGCCATCCAGATGGAGCTGGCCTGCCGCGCCTATATGGCCGAGCCGCAGAACCCGTCCGAGGCGAACTGGCCCGGTCCCTGGGACGAGGCGCGCGCAGGCCCGATCCGGGCGGTGCTGCGCGACGTCCTTGCCGCCTGTCTGGATTTCGCGGGGAGCCTGACCGCCGCATGACGCGCCTCGACAACGCCCGCCGCATCCGCGCCCCGCGCGGGCCAGAGATCTCCGCCCGGAGCTGGCTCACCGAAGCGCCCCTGCGCATGCTGATGAACAACCTCGATCCCGAGGTGGCGGAGCGGCCGCAGGAGTTGATCGTCTATGGCGGCGTCGGCCGCGCCGCGCGTGACTGGGAGAGCTTCGACCGCATCGTCGCCGCGCTGCGCCGGTTGGGACCTGACGAGACCCTGCTCGTCCAGTCCGGCAAGCCGGTGGGCGTCTTCCGCACCCACGATGATGCTCCGCGAGTGCTGATCGCGAACTCCAATCTGGTGCCGCGATGGGCCGACTGGGACCACTTCAACGACCTCGATCGCCGCGGCCTGATGATGTACGGCCAGATGACCGCGGGCTCGTGGATCTACATCGGGGCCCAGGGCATCGTTCAGGGCACCTACGAGACTTTCGCCGAGCTCGGCCGGCGCCACTACGGCGGCGATCTTGCCGGCCGCTGGATCCTCACGGCAGGCCTTGGCGGCATGGGCGGGGCCCAGCCGCTGGCGGCGGTCATGGCCGGCGCCTCGTGCCTGGCGATCGAGTGCGAGGCGGCGCGCATCGAGATGCGCCTGCGCACTGGCTACCTCGAGCAGATGAGCCAGGACCTCGACGAGGCCCTGGCGATCATCGAGCAGGCGTGCGCCGCCAGGCGTCCGACATCGGTGGGCCTGATCGGCAACGCCGCCGAGGTTCTGCCGGAACTAGTGCGCCGCGGCGTTCGCCCCGACGCCGTCACCGACCAGACCGCAGCCCACGACCCGGTAAACGGCTATCTGCCGGCCGGCTGGAGCCTGGACGAGTGGCGCGAGCGGCGCGAGGTCGATCCCAAGGGCGTCGAGCAGGCGGCCAAGGACTCGATGGCGCGCCATGTCACCGCCATGCTGGCCTTCCACCGGCAAGCAATCCCCACCGTCGATTACGGCAACAACATCCGCCAGATGGCCAAGGATGCGGGCGTGGCGGACGCTTTTGACTTCCCCGGCTTCGTCCCGGCCTACATCCGTCCGCTGTTTTGCCGTGGGATCGGACCGTTCCGCTGGGCGGCGCTCTCGGGAGAGGCCGAGGACATCTACCGGACCGACGCGGCCGTCAAAGAGCTGATGCCTAGCGACCACCATCTGCACCATTGGCTCGACATGGCCCGCGACAAGATCCGCTTCCAGGGCCTGCCGGCGCGCATCTGCTGGGTGGGCCTGGGCGATCGCCACCGGCTGGGGTTGAAGTTCAACGACATGGTCGCCTCCGGGGAACTGAAGGCGCCGATCGTCATCGGCCGCGACCACCTCGACTCCGGCTCGGTCGCCTCACCGAACCGCGAAACCGAGGGCATGAAGGACGGCTCGGACGCCATTTCCGACTGGCCGCTGCTGAACGCGCTGCTGAACTGCGCCAGCGGCGCCACCTGGGTTTCGATCCACCACGGCGGCGGCGTCGGCATGGGTTTTTCCCAGCATGCCGGCATGGTCGTGGTCTGCGACGGCACCGAGGCGGCGGCGCGACGGATCGGCCGAGTGCTATGGAACGACCCGGCCAGCGGCGTCATGCGCCATGCCGACGCCGGCTATGAGGACGCCATCGCCTGCGCCCGCGACAAGGGCCTCGACCTGCCCGCCATCCTTGCCTGAGGGGCCTTATCAGTTCACCCGCCGGGTCAGGCCCTTCCAGTATGGCTCCCGCAGCTTGAATTTCTGGACCTTTCCCGTGGCCGTGCGCGGGATCGCCTCGCGGAATTCCACCGAGGTCGGCGCCTTGTAGTGGGCAAGCCGGTCCTTGCAGTGGCCGATCAGTTCCTGCTCGGTGGTCGACGCCCCGGGCGCGAGCACGACCAGGGCCTTGATGGTCTCGCCCCACTTCTCGCTCGGCACGCCGATCACTGCGACTTCGGCAATGGCGGGATGGGAGAAGAGGCAGTCCTCCACCTCGATGGACGAAACATTCTCGCCGCCGGTGATGATGACGTCCTTCTTGCGGTCGTTGATGGTGACGTAGCCCTCCTCATCGAGCGAGCCGCCGTCGCCGGTATGGAACCAGCCGTCCTCGATCGCAGCGGCCGTCGCCTCGGGCTGCTCCCAATAGCCCTCGAGCACGACGTTCGAGCGCGCCATCACCTCGCCCTGGTCGCTGATCCGCACCTGCACCCCGAGCGCCGGCTGGCCCGCGCGCGACAGGCGCTTTGCCGCTTCCTCGATCGGCAGCCCGTCTTCCTCGGCCCGTCGGCGATTGATGGTGAGCAGGGGCGCGGTCTCGGTGAGGCCGTAGATCTGCAGGAATTCCCAGCCGAGCTCGGTCTCGATCCGCTGGATCGTCCGGGAGGGCGGCGGCGCCCCGGCGACGACCACGCGCACCCGGCCGTGCCCGGGAATGGGTCCATTCCAACCGGCGGCCGCCTCCAATACCGACGCCACCACCGCCGGGGCGGCGCACATCAAGGTGACGCCATGGCGCTCGACTCGACGCAGGATCTCCGCGCCATCGACCTTGCGCAGCACCACGTGCGGAACGCCGAGGCCCGTAAGGCCATAGGGCATCCCCCAGCCGTTGCAGTGGAACATTGGCAGGGTGTGCAGATAGACGTCCCGGTCGGTGCAGCCCGCGTGCAGGGCGAAGGTCACTGCGTTCGTCCACAGATTGCGGTGCGTCATCTGCACGCCCTTGGGACGAGCCGTGGTGCCGGAGGTGTAGTTGATGGTGGCCGTGGCGTTCTCGTCGGGCGCTCCCCACTCGATCGGCGTGGCGCCGGGCCGCAGGAGCGCCCCGTCGGATTCCTTCCCAAGCACGAAGCGGTGCTTCGCCCTTACGCCAGCGAGCGCATCCTGCAGTTCCGGGTCGACGAGGAGCACCGAGGCGCCGCAGTGGCCGACGATGTATTCCACCTCCGCAGGAGAGAGACGGAAGTTGATCGGCGCCAGGATGCGCCCGGACGACGGCACGGCGTGGAAGAGCTCGAACAGCCGCGCGCTGTTCTGCGACACGATCGCGACCCGCTCGCCTTTGCCAACCCCGAGCGCGTCCAGACCCGCGGCGATCGCCCGGCCGCGGTCGGCCAGCTGGGCGTAGGTCAGCGACCCCAAGCCGCCGTCCTGGAACTCGCCAGGCTCGTCGATCAGACCGGCCCGCTCGCCGTAGCAGAGTTCGGCGCGGCGCAGGAAATCGATGGTGGAGAGAGGTACTCTCATCAGACACTCCCTGAAGTCCGGTACTGCAGTCGGCCCGAGCCTCGCAAGTCGCCGGCGGCGCGGGGGTGAGGGTTCCGAGCTGCATCTCCTTCCGCCTTTGCGGGGAGGCGCGCCTTCTCAGCCTGCGACGCCGTCTGCCCAACCGGCGAGCTCGAGCGCCTTGCGGATCTTCGCCATCAGCTCCGGCCCGAGAGTGCCGGTCTTGAAAACGCCCGCCTGACGGGGATCGAACTCCTCCAGCGCCGCGCGCGCTTCCTGGAGGCGTCCAGAGTGGGCGTAGGCCGCGATCAGCGCGGCCATGCCCCAGGGATTGTGGGCGCCGATCTGCAAGCCTTCCCTGGCCAGAGGGATCGCATCCTCGTAGTCGCCGAGCGCGACCATGCAACCGGCCATGCCGGGCCATACGTAGGTCCGCCATGGCGTCTTCGGGTCCAGCGTGAGGCAACGCCGATAGCGCGCCAGCGCGTCCTCGTACTCGCCCGCTTGCATGCGGATGTTGGCCGAGATGTCCCAGCCCACGACGAGGCCGGGGTTCATCTCCAGGGCCCGGTCGACGAGGGCGCGGGCGGACACCATGTCCCTTTCGGCCAAGAGCATCGCTTCACCGACAAAGGTGAGCACTTCGGGATCGTCCGCCCCGGCCGCGAGCGCGCGTTCGGTGACCTGCTTGTGCGCGGCCTGCAGGGGCGCCGTGTCCGCGCCGGCGCCGGCGAACGCTATGCGGAAGCCCAGCGCGACGGCCTGTAAGGCCAGCATCGGGGCGTAGCCCGGCTCGATCGCGATCGCCCGCGTGGCCATCTCTTCCAGCGCCTCCACCTGGCCAAGGCCGGCGCGTCGGATCGACTCGCGGGCGCGCAGCCACAGCTCGTGAGCATCGAGCGTCTCGACGGGTCGCGCGCTGATGGCTTGGGTCTCGTGGGTGAGGATGGCCGCCTCGATCCGGCCGGCGGCGGCGGCGGCGACTTCGTCCTGCAAGGCGAAGGCGTCCCCGAGCTCACCCTCGAAACGCTCGGCCCACACCCGGGCGCCGGAAGCCTCGCGCAGCTGCAGATTGATGCGCGCCAGGGTCCCGGCGCGCCGCACCGCGCCCTCGATCACGTAGCGCGCGTCAGGCCGGGCGTCGGTGACGGTGAGCACGTGGAAGCGCGCCAGCGCCGTGGCGACCTCGGCCGCGAGGCCCTCGCCGAAGTCGTCGCCCCCCGCCGCGCCGGCCGGATCGGCGAACGCCGCCACGCCGACCGTGAACTTGCGGGGAGTCGCATGCCGCAGCTCGGCAGGCGCCGTAGCCGGCGCCGCAGCCTCGCCGGAGCCCCGGGCTAGCTCGTCCACACTCGCCACCACCTTCGCCCAGCCAGGGGCAGCCAATTCGCCCGCCCAGCCACGAAGGTCGGCGCATTGAATGCGGTTGAACGGCAGCGGCAGAGGAGCGCCATCAAGCGTGAGTTGCACCAGAGTGCCGGCTTCACGGGCGATGTCGGCTTCGGCCCGCACCCACTGGCTCTTCACCGCCTCGGCCGACCAGACCACGACCACGGCCTTGGCCGCGCGCAGCCTTTCCTCGATCACCTCCGAGTAGTCGCGGTGCGCCGGCAGCTCGTCGTCGCGCCAGACAGCGTAGCCGAGCCCGCGCAGGGCCTCCGCGATCCGCCGCGCCTCCCCCTCGGTCGAGCGAGCGTAGGAGATGAAGATCTCTGGCACCCGCTGATCCGCTACCTAACGAAAACGGCGCCAGTGTAAACGGCGGATCGCCGGCGCAAGGCAATGCTGGCGTTTTCCGCGACAGGAGCGGACGAACGGGTGCTCGCCGCCCAACAGCGCCGGGGATCGATTCAGGCGATCAGCCGCCAACCCAGGTGGGCAGTGATCAGGGGGATGAGGATCGTCGTTTCCACTGCAGCGACGAAGTAGAGCGAGGCGAGAACAGGGCGGCCTTCGCGGTAGTTGAAAAAGGCGCCGGCAAGCAGCGGGCCGGTCACCGGGCCGGCCAGCAGGAATGGCGCAACACGCTTCAGTCTGGGCATCAACGGCCACCCTCGCCCGGCTCCGGAGCGGACTTAGCCGTTCCGCACCGGGAGCGTCCAGTCAAATTTACCGTTTGTTAAGCAATTGGCAGGCCAGCGCGGCCTCGGGCGTTTCACATCCAGGTGATGGCAGGCGGATGGGCCGCCGCTAGTCCAACCACTTGCGGCCCGGGGCCGCCCAGCCCGGCGAGCGCGCCTCGCGCGCCCAGGCGAAATCGGCAAGTTGGCCCCATTCGTCGGCCAGCAGCCGCATCTGCGCCTTGAGATCCGGGTCGGTGAGGCGGTCGGCCACCAGGGCTGCTCGTCGCGCGTATTCCCGATAAAGGCGCGAAGGCTGCATGGAGCTTGCTCCGCGGCGGCTGCTATTGCTGATGCTACGCCGATCAGCAGTGGCGGCAAGGTCGTGCGGCGACTAGGTGTCGTATGATTTTCGGGCCGGCACTTCCCGCGCAGGAACCCCGATGAGCGTGAGAACAGAAGCGTGTTCGACGCGGCGCGGGCCATGGGCGCGGCCGAGCGGCGCATGAGCCCAGCTCCCCGGCGCATGGATCTGTACGTGCTGTCGCGCACCCTGGCCGGCGTGGGGGCGGCGACGGCGGTGGTCGCGTCGATCATCATGCTGACCGACTTCGTCGACCTTTCCCGGAACCTCGGCGGGCGCACCGAGCCGGGCTTCTTCGAACTTGCTTGGCTGACGCTGCTGAGATCGCCGGCTCTGATCGTGCAGTTGCTGCCGTTCGCCTTCCTGTTCGGATCCATGGGGGCTTACGTGGCCCTCAACCGCCGCAGCGAACTTGTCGCCATGCGCGCGGCCGGAGCGTCGGCCTGGCGCTTCACCCTGCCAACGGCGATCGCCGGCGTCGTCATTGGCGTGTTTACTATCGGGGCGCTGCAGCCGGCCGCGGCCAGCCTCAACGCCTCCTTCGAGGAGAAGCGGGCGCAAATCGCCGGCGCCGAACACGGGCCGGGCGAGATCTGGCTGCGCCAGGGTGACGAAAACGGCCAGGTGGTGATCCACGCCCAGGACCACGGCATCTTCGGGGACGAGGTGCGGCTGGAGCGGGTGTCGCTCTTCATCCAGACGGCCGGGACCGACGGCCGGCTCGAGTTCGGCCGCCGGATCGAGGCGCGCGAGGCGCGTCTCACGCCGGGGGCATGGCGCCTCACCGACGCCCGCGAGGCCCTGCCGGGGCAGGAGTCGGTCTATGCGGAGAGCCTCACCCTGCCCTCCTCGCTGAACCGCCGCACCGCCCTGGAGAAGTTCGCTTCGCCGGCGGCCATCAGTTTCTGGAGCCTGCCGGCCGTGATCGAGGCGGCGAGCCTGGCCGGCTACGCCACAGCGGTCTATCGGCTTCGGCTCGACCAGCTGCTGGCGACGCCGCTCGTCTTCGCCGCCATGACCATCGTCGCCGGGGCATTCTCGTTCCGCCTGATGCGGCTAGGGGGCCTGGCGCGCATGGCGATCGCCGGCGCGGTCATCGGCTTTGTCCTCTATTTCCTCGACAAGTTCTGCGGCGCGCTCGGGTCCACCGGCGTCATCCCGCCCCTGTTGGCGGCGTGGGCCACCCCGGCGCTGGCGCTGCTGGCGGGCGTGAGCCTGCTTTGCTGGACCGAGGACGGCTGATAAGGCCCTAGTGTGGTGGATTCGAAGTTCGCATGGGGAGGCCTCGATGACGAACTTCCAATCAGTGAACCACAATAGAATTATTAGCTTGCTATTGTCCGCTCAGGTCCGAAGTTCGTTGGACGGCCGCCCCGAACACTTGCGAACTTCGGACTGGGGACACTAGCTGTGCGCTGGCGGAGCCTCGCTGCTTCCTGGTCCACGAGGCTGCCGCAGAACTCCGGCGCGCGGCTGGCGAGCGTGCTCCTGGCCGGCGCCGCCGCCGTCATCGCAACGCCCGAGCCGCTGCCGGCCCAGACCTATCCGCTCACCAGCTCGGCTCTGGCGCCCACGGCCCCGCCCCCGGCGCCGCCGCGCAACGACGGGCTCGCAGGCGGCGGCTTCTATCTCGAGGCCGACACCCTCATCAACGACGACGCCCATCACCGTGTCGTCGCCAGAGGCTCGGTGGAGGCGCGCTACAAGGGCCGTGTGCTGCGGGCTGACGAACTCGACTACGACCGCACTACCGGTGTGGTCACCGCGCACGGTCACGTGGCCATCGTCAACCCGGACGGGACCAGCCAGTTCGCTCGCGACATCACTCTGGACAAGGACATGAGCGAGGGCGTCGCCATCGGCTTTTCGGCGCGGTTGGCAAGCAACGTGAAGATCGCCGCCGACGAGGTGCAACGCAAGAGCGCTCTGGTCACCGAACTCAACCGCGCGGTCTACACGCCCTGTCCTGTGTGCGCCGACAACCACGCAAGCGCGCCGACCTGGTCGATCCGGGCCCGCCAGGTGGTGGAGGACAAGAAGCGGAAGACGCTGGCCTTCCGCGGCGCCGTCCTCCAGGTGAAGGGCATCGACCTCCTCTACGTGCCCGTCTTCTGGACCGCCGATCCGACGGCCGACCGCAAGTCGGGGCTCCTGCTGCCGGTGGTCACCTATTCAGACAAGCGCGGGCTCTCCTGGGACCAGCCTTACTACCAGGTGATCACGCCTTCATCCGACATCACCATCACCCCGCAGATCAACACCAAGGTCAATCCGTTCCTCACCATCGACTGGCGCAAACGCTTCTACTCGGGAGCCATGGACGTTCGCGCCGGCTACACCTACGACCAGGACTTCACCTCCGGTGGCGACAAGTTCGGGCCGCTCACCTCGCGCAGCTTCATCCTCGCCAGCGGCCTCTTCGACTTGTCGCCGCAGTGGGAGTGGGGCTTCACCGCCGAACGCGCTTCGGACCGCTTGATCTTCGACAAGTACGGCATCGGCAACGTCTTCGTCGATCGTGGGCTCTACGCCGCCGACGACCGCCGCCTGATCTCCCAGATCTATGCCATCCGCCAGGACTCGGATTCCTATATCTCGGCCGCGGCGATCGCCATCCAGGGCCTGCGCGAGCCGGGCGGCGGCCTGCCCGGCGACCTCCAGAGCACCTTCCCGTTCGTGGCCCCGTTGATCGAGGCCCGCTGGGATCCTTCGACGCCCATTCTCGGCGGGCGGCTTCGCATGATCGGCGGCGGCGTGGTGCTGACGCGCGACCGGTATGAGTTCGATCCCACCCTGCCTGGGATCGACAGCCGCCGGGCGAGCGTCGATGGCGACTGGATGCGCACCTTCACCCTGGCGAACGGCATCCGGCTGGCGCCATTCGCGGACGGCCGGGTCGATCTGTACAGCATCAGCAACGTCAATGGCGTGAAGGGCCAGGACGCGACCATCGGACGCGCCTTCGGCGTCGTCGGCCTGAACGCCACCTGGCCCTTCATCCGGCAGGACAAGGGGGTCTCCTGGATCCTGGAGCCGATGGCGCAGCTGGCGATCGCCAATAACCCGTCCATCGACAAACGTATCCCCAACGAGGACAGTCAGATCTTCGAGTTCGACGAGACCAACCTCTTCGAATTCAACAAATCGCCGGGCTACGACATCTACGACGGCGGCCAGAAGCTCAACCTCGGCGTCCGAGGCACGGCGCTCTTCGACGACGGGGCCAGCGCCAGCGTCATCATCGGCCGCAGCATCCGCTTCGAGAAGGCGCCGTACCTCCCCGAGCGCACCGGCCTGCGCACCGCGCTCTCGGATTGGATCATCGGCGCCGAGGCGACGCCGCGTCCGGGGATCACGGTTTTCTCCCGGTGGCGGCTCGACTCGACCACCTACGCGATCAACGAGCTCGAGACCGGGGCCGAGTTCACCACCTCGCGTATCATCGGTTACGCCAGCTATCTCGACGAGAAGCGCTCGCCCAGCGGCCTGCCGGTCAAGAGCATCGACCTGCACGGCGAGGCTTTCTTCACCCGCCACTGGGGCCTGGACGTTTACGCCATCCGCGACATCGACCAGGGCGACTGGCGCAAGCGCGACTTTGGCCTCGTCTACCGCGACGATTGCGTGCGCTTCGAGATCCTCTGGCGGCGCGAGGAGACCTTCAACGGCACCCTCGGCCCCTCCAACTCGGTGGTGCTGCGCCTGTCGCTGTCGACGCTCGGCGCCGCCACAACAGCCGGTCCGGCGCTCGCCGAACCGCCCATCGATTGACGCGAACAGAACCAACGCCGGGCGCGGCGCCGCATTCCAACACGCCCCGCTTGGGCGCTATAAGGCTTCAATGATTTCCAGGCTTTCGATCCCCTCGCTTCTGTTCGCCAGCGCAGTCCTGTTCCCCGCCGGCGTCTTCGCGCAGACTGATGCGGCGGCTTCCGCCTCCACCGTCACCCCGGCTGCGGCGACCGCGCCCTCCCCCGCCGCCTCTGCAGCCGCGGCCGCGCCGGCTCCGGGCGCCGCGCCGGCCGCCGCTGCGGCGGAGCCGCCACCGCTGGCCGAAGGCGTGGTCGCCACCGTGAACGACGACATCATCACCAGCTACGACGTCGTCCAGAGGATGCGGCTGCTCATCGTCACCTCCGGCATCCAGCCGACGAAGGACAACCTGCCCGAGATCCAGACCGCGGCGCTCAATTCGCTGATCGACGAGCACCTGGAGCTTCAGGAGCTGGCCAAGGAGGGCAAGACGCAGAAATTCGACCTGATCGCCAGCAAGGACGAGGTCGACGGGGAGCTGGCCGACATCGCCCGATCCAACAACACCAGCGCCGACCAGCTGCTGGCGCAACTCGCCGCCGAAGGCGTCGGGCCCGAAACTCTGCGCGACCAGCTCAAGGCCGAGATCTCGTGGCGCGGCTGGATCCGCGGCCGCTACGGCAGCCGCCTCTCCATCGGCGAGGATGAGATCAAGGCCTACCAGCAGCGCCTGGCGGCCGAGCAGGACAAACCACAGTACGAAATCAGCGAGATATTTATCGACGCCGCCCACGCCGGCGGCGAGGATGCGGCGGTCAAGGGGGCGACCCAGCTGGTGGCGCAGCTGCAGAAGGGCGCGCCGTTCGCTGCCGTGGCCCGCCAGTTCTCCGCTTCGCCCACGGCCGCCAACGGCGGCGACGTGGGCTGGGTGTCGCCGGGCGAGATGCCGCCGGAAGTCGACCGCGCCATGGAGCAGTTGCGCCCAGGCCAGCTGTCGTCCCCTATCCCGGTGCGCGATGGCGTCTACATCATCTACCTCAAGGATCGCCGCGCGCCTGGGTCGGACCTCATGGTCGACCTGATGCAAGCGGCGGTGGCGCTGGCTCCCGATGCGACG
This sequence comes from Caulobacteraceae bacterium, assembly GCA_035946795.1. Taxonomy (GTDB): domain Bacteria; phylum Pseudomonadota; class Alphaproteobacteria; order Caulobacterales; family Caulobacteraceae; genus Acaudatibacter. The sequence continues at coordinate 35,679 of DASYYX010000017.1, forward strand.
CCGGAAGCCGCCAGCCAGGCCGAGGCCAAGCTGATGGCGCTCAAGCCCAAGCTGCACGGCTGCGACAACATCGCCGCCGAAGCCGCCAAAGTCCCGGGCGTGATCAGCGGCGACCTGGGCCTGGCCGATGTCAAAGACCTGTCGCCGCCCTTCCGGTCCGCCGCCGAGGCCCTGCCCGTGGGCGGCGTCTCCGACCCGATCCGCACCCAGGCGGGACTTCATCTGATCGCGGTGTGCAGTCGCCAGCTCTCGGGGGCCAAGACCCTGACGCATGACCAGATCGAGGACCGGCTGTATGGCGAGGAGCTGTCGATGATCTCGAAGCGCCAGCTTCGCGACCTGCGGAACTCGGCCACCATCGACATCCGTTGAGCGACGCGCCACTCGCCCTTTCGCTCGGCGAGCCGGGCGGAATCGGGCCCGAGATCGCCGTCAAGGCGTGGGAGGCTATGCGCGAGGACGGGCCGGCCTTCTTCGCCGTCGGCGACGCCGCCGCCATCGACCGCGCCTCGCCATTGTCCGGCGCGACAGTGCGGATCGCCGACCCTGACGAAGCCGGCGCCGCCTTCGCCGACGCCCTGCCGGTAATCGACAGACCACTGGCGATCGCGGTCGAGCCGGGCCAGCCGTCGTCGGCGGCCGCCGCTAGCGTCGTCGGCTGGATCGCAGAGGCCGCCCGCCTCACCCTCGAAGGACGGGCAAGCGCCCTCGTCACCGGCCCGATCGCCAAGAACACGCTCTATGAGGGCGGTTTCGCCTTCCCGGGTCATACCGAATTCCTCGGCCAACTGGCGGGCGCCAAGGAGGATGGCGGCAGGGGGCCGGTGATGATGCTGGTCGCGGGTGATCTTCGCGCCAGCCTGGTCACGATCCATGAACCGCTGGCGCGCGTTCCCTCACTCCTGACCAAGGCAGCCATCGTCAACGCCGGCCTGGTCACCGCGCGGGCGCTGCAAGCGGACTTCGGTTTCGAGGCCCCGCGTCTGGCGGTGGCCGGACTCAACCCGCACGCGGGCGAGGACGGCTCGATCGGCCGGGAGGAAACCGAGACCATCGGTCCGGCGGTGGCGGCCCTGCGCGCCGCCGGCGTCGATGCCCGCGGCCCGTTTCCGGCCGACAGCCTCTTCCACGCCGAGGCGCGTTCCCGCTTCGACGGGGCCTTGTGCCTCTATCACGATCAGGCGCTGATCCCGGCCAAGCTGATCGACTTCTGGGGCGGGGTGAACCTGACCCTGGGCCTGGCGATCGTCCGCGCCTCGCCGGACCACGGCGTCGCCCTCGACATCGCCGGCAAGGGATTGGCGCGCCCCGACAGCCTCATCGCCGCCCTGCGGCTGGCGCACGACATCGCCAAGCGGCGCGCGCGTGCTGGGATTAGCCGTTGTAGCTCCTGATCGCGGCCACGATCCGATCCTGGGTTTGAGCGTCCAGGTCGGCATGCATGGGCAGGGCAAGAACGCGGCGCGCCTTGTCCTCGGTGACCGGCAGGCCTCCGGGCGCCGGATGGTGGGCGTAGGGCGCCTGCAGATGCATTGGCACGGGATAGTAGACCGCCGTCGGGATTCCCTGCCGCGCCAGGTGGGCCGCAAGTCCGTCGCGGTCGTCGTGTTCGATGACGTACTGGGCCCAGGTCGAAACCCCGCCGGCGATCACTTCAGGGACGCAAAGGCCGCGGCCGGAAAGGGCGGCGCCATAGCGTTCGGCGGCGCGGTTGCGGGCGGCGATCTCTTCCGGGAAGGCGTCGAGCTTGGCCAATAGGATCGCCGCCTGGAGGGTGTCGAGGCGGCTGTTCATGCCAACGCGCGCATTCAGGTACTTGGCTTCGTGCGCGAAGGCGCCCCGGGCCGCATCGGCGGCTGTCGCCTTGCCGTGCACGCGCAGGGAATCCATCCGCTCCCACAGCGCCGGATCGCTTGCGAGCACCGCGCCGCCGTCCCCGTAGGCTCCGAGCGGCTTGGCCGGAAAGAAGCTGGTGGCGACCGCGTCCGCCCACGCGATCGGGTGACGGCCCGCCAGGGTCGCGCCGCAGGCCTGGGCGTTGTCCGAAATCAGCCGCAAGCGGTCGCGCTCGCAGATCGCCGCGATCGCCGGATAGTCGGCGGTCTGGCCGAAAAGGTCGACGGCGATTACCGCCCGCGCCTGCAGGTCCCCGCTCTCGCGCACCTCGGCGATCGCTCCTTCCAGGGCGCGCGGATCTAGGTTGTAGGTCGATGCGTCGATGTCGACGAAGACCGGGGAAGCGCCGGTCCAGGCCACCGCCTCGGCCGTGGCCGCGAAGGTGAAGCTGGGCATGAAGATCGCGTCCCCGGGCCCGATCTCCCAGGCCAGCAGCGGCAGGGCGAGGGCATCGGTGCCATTGGCGCACGAGAGCGCCAGAGGGGCGCTGCAGAACGCTGCGAGCCGGCGCTCGAACTCGGCCACCTCCGGGCCCATGACGTATTGGCCGTGCGCCAGGACGCGGGCGATGGCGGCGTCGATGTGCGGCTTCAGGCGCCGCTGCTGGGCCGCGAGGTCGATGAAGGGCAGCATCACGCGCCTGGGCGGTAGGTCTCGTGCCAGGAGACCAGGGCGTCTACTCCCGCCTCCAGCGAGGTCGTCGGGCGGTATCCGGTCAGCCTGTGGAGGAGGGTGGTGTCGGCGAAGGTGCGGACCGCGTCCCCCGGTTGCATCGGCAGATAGCGCCGCTTCGCCTTTCGCCCGATGCGACGCTCCAGCGCGGTGATGAAGTCCTCGAGGTTCGTGGGCGCGCCGGCGCCGATATTGACCACTCTCCAGGGCGCGACCGGGCTCAGAGAGTCCTCGGGACCGAGGCTTTGGCCGGCGGCCGGTGGACACGCGGCGAGCCGGGAAAGGCCCTCGACGAGATCATCGACGAAAGTGAAATCCCGGGACATATCGCCCTGATTGTAAACGTCGATTGTCTTTCCGGCCCGGATCGCTTCGACGAACTTGAAAGGGGCCATGTCCGGGCGCCCCCACGGCCCGTAGACGGTGAAGAAGCGCAACGCCGTCGTCGGCATCGCGTGCAGGTGAGCGTAGGCGTGGCTCATCGCCTCGCCGACCTTCTTCGAGGCGGCGTAGAGCGTCAGGGGGAGATCGGCCTTGTGGGTCTCCGCGTACGGCATGGCGGTATTGGCGCCGTAGACGGAGCTGGTCGAAGCGATCAGCAGGTGGGCCGGGGGCCGGCCGGCGGCCATGTCCAGGACATTGAAGGTCCCGACGAGATTGGCCGAGACGTAGGCGCGTGGGTTTTCGAGGCTGTAGCGTACGCCCGCCTGGGCGGCGAGATGAACCACGACCTCGGGATCGGCCGCGATCCAGGCCTGGCGCAGGGCGGCCACATCCTCCAGTGGCGCTTCGTCGAAGCCGAATCCGCCCAACGCCTGCAGCTGCGCCAGCCGGTCCCGCTTGAGGCGGACCTCGTAGTAGTCGGTCACAGCGTCGAAGCCGAAGACGCCGTGGCCGTTCTGCAGCAGCCGGCGCGCAAGATGAAAGCCGATAAAGCCGGCAGCTCCGGTGATCAGGACGCGCAAGCGACGCCCCCTTGCGCCCGCGTCGTCACAAAGGCGCGGAACATCAGCATCGTCCAGAGCTTCAGCTCGACGACGCCGTCGCCGGCAAGGAAGCGGCGCCACAACCGGGACCCGGCCCGTGCGTCGATCACCGATTGCGAGGCCAGAGCCGCCTCCCCGATCAGGCTCTCGGCCCACGCGCGCAGCGGCCCGGCGAGCCAAGCGTGCAGCGGCGGTGTGAAACCGACCTTGGGCCGGTCGATGAGTTCCTGCGGCAGATACCGGCCAAGGACCTGGCGCAGCAGCCATTTGCCGACGCCGCCGCGGATCTTCATGTCGGCCGGCAGCCGCCAGGCGAAAGCGGCGATGCGCGGATCGAGCAGAGGCGCGCGCGTTTCCAGCGACCACGCCATCGCGGAGCGGTCGACTTTGGCGAGGATGTCGCCGGGAAGATAGTCGACGGCGTCGCGCCACTGCATCGCGGCGAGCGGGTCAGCGAACGCCGGCGCACAGGGGCGGCGCGGCCGGGCCTGGCTGTCCGTGGTGAGAATGTCGGCCGGCTCGGGCCAGGCGCTCATCACCCGCTCATAGAGGTCTTCGGCGCTGCGGGCGCCGATCCAGCCGGCGGCGCGGCGGATCCCTGGCCCCAGCCGTCCACGGGCCGCATAGGCGTCAGCGACCGGGCCGAGCGCCGCGAACCCTCTCTCCAGCACGCCGAGGGGCGCCGCCTCGGCCAGCGCGGCAGCACAGCCGCGCAACGGCGCGCGCCGGATCGCATGCCAAAGCCGCGGCGCGCCCTGGTAGCGCACATAGCCGCCGAAGAGCTCGTCGCCGCCGTCGCCGCTCAAGGCCACGGTCACGTGCTCGCGCGCCATGCGCGCCAGCAGCAGGCTCGGGATCTGGGAAGGATCGGCGAACGGCTCGTCGAAAACGCGCCCGAGGGTCGGCGCTACGGCCAGGGCGTCGTCCTCGGAAAAGTAATGCTCGGTGTGATCCGTCCCCAGGACACGGGCGACTTCGGCGGCGGCGCGCGCCTCGTCGAAGCGCGGATCGGAAAAGCCGACGGTGAACGTCCGCGCGCCGCCGCAGACCTGCTGCATGACCGCGGCCACGGTGGAGGAGTCGAGGCCACCCGACAGGAAAACGCCGAGAGGCACGTCGGCCACCGTCTGCTCCCCGACCGCCTGGCGAAGCAGGCCGTCCAGCTCCTCGGCGGCCTGCGCCTCGTCCGCGATCGGTGCGCGGTTTCCAGTTTCGACGAGCTCGCCGAGGCGCCAGTACGGCGTCACCCGGGGGCCTTCCCCGGCCCGCCAGTCCAGGCGGCAGCCCGGCTCCAGCTTCGAGGCCTCGCGGTAGATGGTCAGCGGCGCCGGCACGTAGCCATAGCGGAAGAAGAGGCTGGTCGCCTCGGGCGAGAGCGACAACTCCAGGCCGGGCGCGGCCGCCAGCGCCGTCAGCTCGGAAGCGAAGGCGATTCGGCGCGAGTCCGCGGCGTAACAGAGCGGCTTTTCGCCGAAGCGATCGCGCGCCAGGGTCAGCCGCCGCTCTTGCTGGTCCCACAGAGCCAGAGCGAACTGGCCCCGGATGCTGGCAAGGGCGTCGTCTATGCCGAAGGCGTCGATGGCTTCCAGCAGCACCTCGCTGTCGGCGTGACCGCGCCAGCGCACGAGCCGCGCCGCATCCACCTGACGGCGGAGGGCCTCGAAATTGTAGATCTCCCCGTTGATCGTCAGCACGAAACGCCCGCTGGCCGAGACCATGGGCTGGCGGCCGGCGGGAGAGAGATCGATCACCGCCAGCCGGCGCTGACCGAGGGCGACGCCGTCGCCGAGCCAGCGACCCTCGTCGTCCGGCCCGCGGTGAATGAGGCGGGCCAGCATGGCGCTCACGCCGTCGCCGAGACTGTCAGGCCCGAGCGGACCGGCGAGGCCGGCTATGCCGCACACGGCCCCGCCTCCGGGGACGATCCTTGCGGGATCAGGACTCCTTTTCGCCGCGGCAGACGGTGCGCCAGCGACGATGCACCATCACCGTGTCGCACAGCGCCGCCCGTCGATGGGCCACGGCGGTGACCTTCTCGCGTCCGGTCCGGCCGGCGCGCGCCACCTGCGCCCGCCGATGATGGTGGCGTCGAACCGCGGCGGCATGGCGGTGGTGACGAACCCCGGCGGCGCGGTGGTGATGGTGATGGACGTGGGCGCAAGCGGGGGCGGCGGAGAAGGAGGCGAGCGCCAGGACGACCGCGGCGACCAGCGACGGGACAAAGGGTTTCATGCGGGCTTCCGGTGAGGGTCACGAATCGACGCCGACTCGCGTCTGCAGCTCTTTCATCACTGAAGGCACGAGTCCCGGCAAGTCCTCGCTGATGAGACCGGCGCCGTGCAAGGCGGCGCAGCGGCCATGGATCCAGGCGGCGGCGCAGGCGGCCGCGAAGCTCTCCATGCCCTGCGCCAGCAAGCCCCCGATCAGGCCGGCGAGGACGTCGCCCGATCCGGCGGTCGCCAGCCACGGCGGCGCATCGAGGTTCACCGCGGCGCGGCCATCGGCGGCGGCGACGACGGTATCGGGGCCCTTGAGCAGCACCACCGCCTCGGCCTTCGCTGCTGCGGTGCGCGCCGCGGTGACCCGCTCGGGAGAGCCTTTGAGGAGGCCGGGAAAGACGCGGTCGAACTCGCCAGGGTGGGGCGTCAGCACGTCGTCGCGGTCGAGGGCGCTGAAAAGCTCCTCCGGCTCGTCGCGAAACACCGTCAGGGCGTCGGCATCGACGACCAGGGCCGCGCCGGTGCGGGCCAGGGCGAGCACGTTCGAAAGCGTGGCTTCAGAAACGCCCGCCGCCGGGCCGATGACCGCCGACTCGACGCGCGAGGCCGCTGCCTCCAATTCGGTCTCGGTCTCGAACGGCCGCAGCATGACCGCCTCGAGGTGGGCGGCGTTGACCGCCAGAGCGTCCGGCGGCGAGAGAATGGTGACGAGGCCTGCGCCGACGCGCAGTCCCGCCCGGGCCGCCAGGCGCGCCGCCCCGGTCGACCACGCCTCGCCAGAGACGACAATGAGACTGCCGCGGCTGTGCTTGTGGGTCTCGGCGCCTGGCCAGGGAAATGTAGGCAGCCAAAGGGCCGGGCGGTTTTCGTAGAGGCGGGCGCTGACGGCTCCAAGCCCAATATCCGCCACCACGATCTCGCCGCAGAGGCTGCGGCCTGGCTCGAGCACATGCGCCAGCTTGCGGCGATGGAAGGTGACGGTCAGCTCGGCCTTGAACGCGGCGGCCCCGAGCGGCCGGGCGGTATCGCCGAGAAGCCCGCTGGGAACGTCCACCGCCAACACCGGCGTTCCCGACCGCGCCAGTGTCCGCGCGAGGCGCGCCGCCTCGGGCGGCAGGGGTCGATTGAGCCCGGCGCCAAACAGGGCGTCGATGACGAGGCCAGCCTTGGGCGACCGCTCGCCCAGCGAGAGCGCCTTGCCGCCCCAGCGCGTTGCGGCCGCCTTGGCCGCCGTCGAAGCCGGCGGCGACAGCGCCTCGAGCGTGACCTCGACGCCCGTCTCGCCGAGGATTCGGGCGGCCACATAGGCGTCGCCGCCGTTGTCGCCGGGGCCGGCAAGGACACAGACGGAGCGGCCAGGGAAACGCTCGCGCGCCGCCGCAGCGACGGCGGCGCCGGCGCGTTCCATCAATTCACTGATCTGGGCGCCGGCCGCCACCGCGGCGCGGTCGGCCGCGTTCATTTCAGCCACCGTCAGGATTTCGAGGCCGGCCGGCGGCGCGCTCACAGCACCCTCGTCACCGCCTCCGCGCCGGACTCGATGAGCGCCAGGGCGCCGTCGGGTCCGGCCTCGAGCGTGGTGATGGAGGCGTAATCGGGTCGGACCGCGACCACGCGATCGTCTTTGGCGAGCAAGGAGCAGACGGCGTTGATGGCGACGAAGTGGCTGAAGATGGCCGCTCCAGGTCGCCTGGCGACCGCGTCGCGCACGCCCGCTCGCCAGGCGGCGTAGTCGAGGTCGCCCTCGATCTCGGTCCAGCGGCCCGCCAGCGCCCGCCGCAGCCAAGGCGAGCGCGCCTCGCGCGCCAGCCCCGCCGGCGTCGGGATCTCGCCGACCGCCGGGTCGATGTCGACGGCAAGGCCGAGCCGGTCGGCGAGCGGTTGGGCGGTCTCGAGGCAGCGCCGAAGGGGCGAGCTGACGATCGCGGTCGGGGCCAAGGCGGCGAGGGCTTCGGCGGCCGCCAGGGCCTGGGCCCTGCCGGCGCCCTCCAGGCCCGGGTCGTCGTCCTCGCCGCCCCAACCCGAGGTCGGCATGGCGTGGCGGATCAGCCAGACCGGCGCCATCAGCCCGGCAGGAAGAGGTTGCGCACGCCGTCCTCGTGACGGCGGACCTGGCCGCGGCGGCCCACCTGCTCGCCGCGCTCCATCGCCGCCAGGGTCGCCTCGTCATCGGGCGTATTGGCGACGAACCGCGCGCCGGACTGGTCGCGGCCGATGACGATGCCCAGGCGGTAACCCTCGCGCCTATGGACGACTGTGTAGGTCTCGACGCTCGCTTCTCCGCTCGGGCGCTCGACGATCGCCGGGTGCGGCAAGACATCTATCTGTCGCTGCAGGGCGGCGCTGTTCGGGCGCGCGAACGCCGCCTCCGGAGGGGTGGTGGAATAGATCCCGACCGACTGCTTGGTGAGATACCAGCCGTTCGCCGTCGACAGGCCAAAGGCGCCCGGCCGCTGGCGCAGCTTGTCCATGAGCGTCGCCACCGCGTGCATGGAGTAGTTGTTTCCCGGACCGCCGAAGTAGGGAAGCCCTCCGGTCACGGTGAGGCGACGCCGGTCGTCAATGGCCAGGCCCAGCTCCTCGGCCGCGATCTCGACCGCGGAAGGAAAGCAGGAATAGAGATCGATGAAGGCGAGGTCGTCGACGCCGACGCCCGCCATCTCCAGCGCCTCCTTACCCGCAAGCCGGATCGCAGGGCTCGAGTAGTAGTTCTGGCGCTCGAGCGGAAACCACAGGTCGGCGGCGTCGGCGCAGCCGTGGAGGAAGACCATCCGCTCTTCCGCCACCCCGAGCTCCCGCGCCTTGCGCAGACTAGCGATGAGGACGCCGGCGCTCTGGTCCACCTGCATGATGGCGTTCAGGTATTTCGGGTAGGGAAAGCTCACCATGCGGTTGGCCGGCCCGACCGTGACCAGTTCCTGGGCGCTGCGTTCGGTCGGGAACCAGGCGTAGGGATTGGCGGCGGCGACCGTGGTGAAGCTGGCAAACAGCCGCCCGATGCGAGCCTGATGATCAGCCAGGCTGCGCTTGTCGCGGGCGCGCAAGGCGTTCTCGAACAAGGGGTAGGTGTTGACCGGCAAGGCGAGGCCATGGGCCGCCTCGTGCTCGCTCACCCCCGGGCGATCCTCGCCGAGCCGCTGCGGCGCCTCGGCCGCCTCCCCGCCCCAACCATCGAAGGCAATGCCTTGCCTGAGGCGGCGCATGACCGAGCCCAGGAACTCGGCGCCGACGGCCAGCGCCAGCTCGTTCTCGCCCGCGGCGATGCGCTCACAGAGGGTATTGATGAGCTGCTGGGGGCTGTTACCGCCGTTCTGGGTGTAGGCCAGCCAGCGTGGGTTGGCGCCCAGGGCTCTCGCCAGGGCTGCGGGCGGGTTGGCGAGTCTGGGGACGGGCAGGCCTGCCAGGGCGCCGGGCGTGTCTATGGTGAAGCCGACGACGCCGATAGCGTCCAGGCGGGCCAGCGCCGCCTCGCCAAGGCCGGCGTCGCCCGCCGCGCGCGCAGACGCGAGCTTGACCATGTCCAGCGGCTTCGGTGAGGCGGCCGCCTCGCCCTTGTAGGTGAACTGGCCGGCGCCGATCAGAACAGGCGTGGTTTCGGGAAGGGACATGAGCGGGTTCTGCGCCCGAGCCTTAGCGGCGTGGCCCTGCGCCGGCAATCGCGCCGGGCGCCGTTTTCCTGACCACGCGGCGCCCGGAATCCAGGCGCCGATCGAAGCAGCGCCGCCGCGACCATTCGCGCCGGCGCCCGCCCTTGCCCCGATCCCCCGGGCGTGGTTTTCGCAGTCGAGCGGTGAGGCGCGGCGGGGCGGCGTGAAGAAGATCGAAGCGGTCATCAAGCCCTTCAAGCTCGACGAGGTGAAGGAGGCGCTCCAGGAGCTCGGGGTCCAGGGAATGACCGTCCTGGAGGCGAAGGGCTATGGGCGCCAGAAGGGCCAGACCGAACTCTATCGGGGGGCCGAGTACGTCGTCGACTTCCTGCCCAAGATCAAGCTGGAGGTGATCGTCGACGACGGTCAGCTCGCCGGAGCCGTCGAGGCGATCGCCGCCGCCGCCCGCACCGGCCGCATCGGCGACGGCAAGATCTTCGTCTCCGACATCGCCGAGGTCATCCGCATTCGCACCGGCGAGACCGGCCCCAACGCGATCTGAACATCTTTCGAAACTCGAGGAAGACATGACCACGTCCAAAGAAATCCAAGCGCAGATCAAGGAGAAGGAAGTCAAATACATCGACCTGCGCTTCACTGACATGCGCGGGCAGATGCAGCACGTCAGCTTCGACCTCTCCATGGTCGACGACGACTTTCTCAACGACGGCGCCATGTTCGACGGCTCCTCGATCGCCGGCTGGAAGGCGATCAACGAGTCCGACATGAAGCTGCGGCCGGACCTGGCGACAGCGACCATCGACCCCTTCTACCAGCTGACGACGATGGCGCTCTTCTGCGACTGCCTGAACCCGGACACCAACCAGCCCTACAACCGCGATCCACGCTCGATCGCCAAGAAGGCGCTCATCCAGCTCCAGGCGTCCGGCATCGGCGACACCGCGTACTTCGGCCCCGAGGCGGAGTTCTTCGTGTTCGATGACGTGCGCTGGTCCACCGAGGCCCACAACACCGGCTACAGCTACGACTCGACCGAACTGCCGGTCACCGCCGGCAAGGAATACGCCGAAGGCAACATGGGCCATCGTCCCGGGCCCAAGGGCGGCTACTTCCCGGTCAATCCGATCGATTCGGCCCAGGATCTGCGCGCCGAGATGCTGCAAGTCATGGGCGAGCTCGGCATGGCGCCCGAAAAGCACCACCACGAGGTCGCGCCGGCGCAACACGAGCTGGGCCTCAAGTTCGCCGAGCTGGTCACCATGGGCGACCGGCTGCAGCTCTACAAATACGTCATCCACAACGTTGCGGCGGCGTACGGCAAGACGGCCACCTTCATGGCCAAGCCGATGTTCGGCGACAACGGTTCGGGGATGCACACCCATCAGTCGCTGTGGAAGGGCGGCCAGCCGCTGTTCGCCGGCGACAAGTACGCCGGCTTGTCGCAGGCCTGCCTCTGGTACATCGGCGGCGTCATCAAGCACGCCAAGGCGATCAACGCCTTCTCCAACTCCACCACCAATTCCTACAAGCGCCTGGTGCCCGGCTTCGAAGCGCCGGTGAATCTCGCCTACTCGGCCCGCAACCGCTCGGCGGCGGTGCGCATCCCGCACGTGGAGAGCCCCAAGGCCAAGCGCATCGAGGTGCGCTTCCCGGACTCCATGGGCAACCCCTACCTCACCTTCACGGCCATGCTGATGGCCGGGCTGGACGGGATCGAGAACCGCATCGATCCGGGCGGACCGCTGGACAAGAACCTCTACGACCTGCCGCCGCGCGAGGCCAAGCGCGTTCCGGCCGTGTGCGGCTCCTTGCGCGAGGCGCTGGACAACCTCGACAAGGATCGCGCTTTCCTCAAGCGCGGCGGGGTCATGGACGACGATTTCATCGACGCCTACATCGAGCTGAAGGCGGAGGAAATCATGCGCGTGCAGCTGCACCCCCACCCAGTCGAATACGACCTCTACTACAAATGTTAGGAGAGGCTTGGCGGAGACCCTGATCGAGCCGGCGGGAGCCACCGACGCCGCCGAGATCGCCGAGGTCTTCCTCGCCTCCCGCGCCGACGCCCTGCCCTATCTGCCCAAAGTCCACGGCGATGACGAGACACGGGACTGGATCGCGAACCAGCTTGTGCCTCTGTGTCAGGTCTGGGTCGCTCGCCACGCGGGCCGGATCGTGGGCTTTCTGGCCCTGCATGGCGACTGCCTCGAGCAGCTCTACCTGAGGCCCGGCTGGTATCGGCGCGGCATTGGCTCAGCCTTGCTGGCGCAAGCCAAGCAGGCCAATCCCGATCGCCTGCGTCTCTTCACCTTCCAGGCCAACCACCGCGCCCGCGCCTTCTATGAAAAGCACGGCTTCGCGGCCGTCGACTTCAACGATGGCGCGCGCAACGAAGAGAAGACGCCGGACGTGCTCTACGAGTGGCGCGGCGCCTGACCAGCCCTTGCAACACCGAGGATCGCCGCCGAAATCGAGCGGCATGAGCAACGCCAGCGACCGCCGCGCCGGCTACGCCGCCCGCATCGAAGCCGAGACCGGCGTCAGCGAGGCGATGATCACGGCCTTGGTGGCTGCGTTCTACCGGAAGGCTCGCGCCGATCAGCTGCTGGGGCCGGTGTTCGCGGCGCGCATCACCGACTGGGAACCGCACCTGGCGCGCATGGTCGCCTTCTGGAGCTCGGTGATGCTGATGACCGGCGCTTATCACGGCCGGCCGATGGAGCTGCACAATCCGCTGCCCATCGACGCGGCGCATTTCGACCGCTGGCTGGAGCTCTTCGAGGAAACGGCGCGCGAGCTGTGCCCGCCGGCGGCGGCGCAGGCCTTCGCCGAGCGGGCGCGCGCCATCGGCGAGAGCCTGGAGCTTGCCCTGGCGTCCGCAAACGGTGTGCTGGTGGCGCCCGGCGATCGCTATCGGCGCTGAATGAGCCGAGCGTTGCAGGAGGGGCAAAGCGCCTTCGCCGCCGGGCGCCTGGTCGCCGCCGAAACGCATCTGCGGGCTGCCGTCGAAGCGACGCCGGACCAGCCGGCCGCCTTGCTCGCCTTGGCCGAATGCTTGCTGATCGCTCGGCGCCCGCGGGAATCGCTGACGGTCTGCGAGAGAGCCCTGAGCCGTCTTCCCGATCAGGCGGATCTTCATTGCGCCAAGGCGCGGGCGCTGCAGGCCCTCGGACATGCGGCCGAGGCGCGGGGCTGCTTCGAAGCGGCCATCCAACTCCAGCCCGGCCACGCGCCGGCGCGGTTCGGGCTGGCGCTGCAGGCCCTCGAAGAGGGACGCGCCGGCGAAGCGAGGTCGTGGCTGAAGCCGCTGTTCGAGAGCCGAGACCCGACCCCCGACGTGCAATGGCTCGCCGCGAGGCTGGCGCTCGCGGACGGCCGGGCCGCGGAAGCCGCCGCCCTCGCGGGCGGGGTTGCGCAACGCGCCGAGCTGCGGCCCGATCAGCGCGCCGAAGCCCTGCTGCTGGCCGGCGAGGCTTTGGACCGGCTCGGCCGCTTCGACGAGGCCTTCGCCGACTTCGCCGCCGCCAAGCGTCTGCTGCGGCGCTATTTCGCCGAGCGCGCCGCCGGTCGGGAAGGCGAGCTGGCGCGCCTCGAGCGGCTTCTGGCCTGGTTCGCCGCCGCCGATCCGGGGCCCTGGCGCCGGGCGCCCGGGGCTCGGTCCGCAGGCGGCGCGACCACCCACGTCTTCCTTCTCGGCTTTCCGCGTTCGGGGACGACGCTGATCGAACAGGCGCTCGCCGGGCATTCGCGCGTAGCCACGCTGGAGGAGGCGCCCCTGCTGGCGCGCGCCGCCGACCGCTTCCTGTCGAACGCCGACGCAGTCTCCGACCTTTCCCGCCTCGGCGAAGAGGAGGCCGAGTTCTGGCGCGCCGACTACTGGCGCACGGCGGCAGCCGCCGGGGCGAAGCTTCCGGCCGACGCCTTCGTCGACAAGGCGCCGGCGGCGAGCGCTCTTGCGCCGCTCATCGCCAAGCTGTTCCCGGATGCCCGGGTGATCTTTGCGATCCGTGACCCGCGCGATGTCGTCTGGAGCTGCTTCCGCAACAACTTCCAGATGAACGCCCTCACCTACGCCTTCACCGACCTGGTCGAAGCCGCGCAGTGCTACGCCGCGACCATGGCCCTCGCCCGACTGTATCGAAATCTGCTCTCCCTGCCCTGGTTCGACTTGCGCTACGAGGACCTCGTGCACGATTTCGCCGGCGGCCTCGAGCGCATGTGCCGCTTCCTGGGGATCGAGTTCGAAGCGCCGATGGCCGATGTCGCCGCCACCGCGGCGCGACGGCCGATCCGCACCCCCAGCGCCGCCCAGGTCCGCGCCGGGCTCAACCGCCAGGGCTTAGGCCGCTGGCGCGCCTACGCCGGCGCGTTCGGCGAGGCGGCGCCGATCCTGGCGCCCTGGGTCGAACGGCTCGGCTATGCCGCAGCCGGGTCGGCTGCCGCCGAACCGTAGACCTGCTCAACGAGAGTGCGGTGGTCCGGAAGCGTCGCCGCCGCTCGCGCCGCCAGCTGGCGGATGCGGGCGAATTCCGCCCGGGCCTCGGCGGCGTGGGGATAGCGCGCGCTCGCCCCCGCCAGCTCGGTCTCGAAGCCCATGCCGTACAGGACGAACCGCCAGCTCGCGAGCGAGAAACAGTCAACGGTCGAAGGCAGGTCGTAGGGCGAAGGCGCCCGCTCGCGCCACTGTTCGAGTTTGTCCTTCAGGCTCTCGGGCCAGGTCGCCGGATCGGCATTGTCGGTCCAGAACGCGGAGTCGGCGCGTTGCGAGAGCGCGTAATGGAGCTTGAGGAAGTCGATCGCCGCCTCGAAGCGGCGCGTCATCACCGCCCCGAAGGCGCGGGCGGCGGCGTCGAGGGTGTCGCTGGTGCGCGGCAGCAATTCCGCCAGCATCTCCAGCGACATGTCGATCATGGCGATGCCCGTGGACTCGAGCGGCTCGAGGAAACCGCCAGAAAGGCCTATGGCGACACAGTTCTTCACCCAAGGGCGCTCGCGGAAGCCGAGGTTGAAGCTCAGCCTGCGGTGCAGGTCTAGGCCAGCGTGCTCCGGCCCGAGGTAATCGCGCAGCACCGCTTCGGCGGTCTCGTCGGTTGTATGCGCGGCTGAGTAAACGTAGCCGACGCCGCGGCGGCTGTTGAGGCCGATGTCCCAGATCCAACCCGCCGGCTTAGCCGTGGAGATGGTGGTCGTGGCGATGGGATGGTCGGCGCGGCCGTACGGCGCCTGCACCGCCAGGGCGCGGTTGACCATGAGGTGAGATCCGGCCTCGCGATAAGGCGAACCGAGCGCCTTGCCGATCAGTTCGGCGCGAAAGCCGGTGCAGTCGATGTAGAGATCGGCCTCGAGGCGGCCGTGCTCGCGGGTGATCAGGCCGGCGATCGCCCCGTGTTGGTCCAGTTCGACCGATTCGACCTTGCCGATCAGACGCTTGACGCCATGCTCCTCGCCTACGCCGGCGAGCCATTCCGCAAGGCGCCCGGCATCGAAATGGTAGGCGTAATTCATCGCCCCGAAGAACGGCCTTTCGGTGAGGCTCCGCGGGCCCTTGCCGGCCTCGCAGACAGCGTCCTGCACCGCGATGGCCTCTGAGAGCGGCGCATCGCCGGCCACCCCCATCAGCCAGTAGGGGAGAAGATCGAGGCCGCTGCGGGTGCGTTCGGGCAGGTTGAACGGATGGTAGTAGCGATGGCGCGCGCCGTTTCTGGGCAGGCGCCCCCAATCGAGGAAAAGAAAGCCTTGTTTGAAGGCGCCAGAGCAGGCGCGCATGAAGGCGCCCTCTTCCACGCCAAGGGCGAGGATCAGCTTCTTGATCGCCGGAAAGGTGCCCTCGCCGACGCCGACGATGGGAACGTCCGCGGATTCGATCAGGGTCACCCGCACGCCACCCGGCCGGGCCGCCCCAAATCGCCTGGCGAGGTAGGCGCCGGCGAACCAGCCGGCCGTGCCGCCGCCGACGATCAGGATGCTCTGGATCGGCTTGGCCATTCGCCGTCGCTCCGCCCTCAGGACTTCGCCGGCATCTTAGAGCAGAAAGGCGAAGGGGCGGAGCGCCCCTCCGCAGCCGGCGCGGCGGGGAGGAACGCCGCCGCCGTCGTGACCTCGCCGATCAGAACCTGGCGCGCAGTCCGAAGAACAGCTGGGTGCCGTTCTTGTACACCGCCCGCGGCTGGGTCCGATCGATGGCGTAGTACTTCAGCGGGCTGTTGGTGATGTTCAACGCGTCGAAGGTCAGGGCGATGTTGCGCGTCACATTGAAATCGATCGAGCCGTCGAGGCTGTCGTAGTTGTCCTGGTTCTCGGCGGCGCTGCGGTCCAGGCCGACGAAGAAGTGCGACCTGTAGGTGTAGGCCAGCCTGGCGCTCACCCAGCGGTTCTCGAAATAGCCAATGACGTTGGCGGTCCATTTCGACGCGCCGACCAGGGCGTTGCCCTGATTATCGTGGCCATCGGCGTAGGTGGCGTTGGCCTGGAAGCCGAAGCCATAGGCGAGCGGCTGCTGCACCTGGACCTCGACGCCCTTCAGTTCGCCCGAGACGTTGAAGGGCGAGGAGATCGCGAAGACGGCGTTCTCACCCTTTCCGCCGGAAGCATTGACGCAGCTCTGGCAGAAGTAGGTGGCGTTGGCGACGCCGAAGCTCACGTACGAGGAAAGGTCGTCGTAGAAGACGCTCACAGCCGCCAGCGACGTCGGTCCGTAGTACCATTCCAGCGAGGCATCGTAGGTCGCCGCCTTGATGGGCTTGAGGTTGGGATTGCCGCCGTTGCCGGTGAGGTTGGTCTCGGTCAGCGACACCGAGCCGCCCAGGGCGCTGAAGTCCGGTCGCGACATAGTCTCGGCTGCGGACGCGCGCAGCACCAGCTTGGGCGTGATGTCGAAGCTCAGGTTGATGCTGGGCAGGATGTCGAAGTAGTCGTTCTGGACATCGTCCACGTAGTAGTTGCCGTAGGCCGAAGTCGTCACATAGGTCGAGTTGATCCCGCCGGGATTCGAGGAATTGACATAGGAGTCCTCGAGGGTGTCGACGAAGCGCACCCCGAAGTTGCCGCTCCAACGGTCGCCGCCGACATGGGCCATAACGTAGCCCTCGACGTCGCGTTCGTGCACCTTGAACGAGCCTGGCCAGTAGTAGTTGGTCGGCTGCACGATGTGCGAGATCGGCCCGCGCACCGGGTCGGTGACGCTGTTGAGTATGTTGATGATCGTATTGGGATCGCCGGCGATCGGGATCAGCAGACCGGGGATGCCGAGCGTGCCGGCATTGAAGCCGTCCGGGTAAGGCGTCGGGTTGGTCGCCGAAAACGGCATCGCCCCGCCGCTGAAGCACTGGCCGTTGGTCCCGAGCGAACAACCGCGGTCCCAACCGTCGACCTGACGGGTGTGCTCGGCGATGCGGGCCCCGAACTCGACGTCCTTGAACGCGCCGTCGTCGACATCCCAGATCCCGTCCACCCGGCCGTAGTACTCGCGGTCGAGGGACCTAAACACTTCGTTCCAGGCCCAATCGTTAGCCAGGCCTGTCGGGCTGGCCGGGTTGATGTCCGTCGGATTGACCGTCCAGCCGTTGCCGGACGGCGCGTAGGAAATGGCCGTGGCGCCGTCGACCTCGAAGGCCGGCTCGGTGGGCGTTGAGCCGATCCCTTCGGTGTAGCCGGCCTGGGCCTTGACGGTCAGGTGGTCGGCCACCTGGAATTTGCCGTCGAGGTTGATGAACCAGCTCTGGCCGGAAGCATCCGGCCGGATGATGTTGTCGACGACGAGGCCATTGACGGGCTTGCCGTTGGGGCCAAGCAACGGCCAGTTGGCCGCGACCAGAGTGTTGTCTTGGACGGTGAAGCTCGTCGGAAGGTTGTTGTTGAGCTCGTTCGAGCCCCAGTACATGTAGTTGTCGTTGTGATTGGTCGCGTTCAGGTGCGAGTAGAAGCCGGTCAGCTTGAACTCGACCTTGTCGTTCGGGCGCCATTGGACCGCACCATCAACTCCGGCGCGAGTCTTCTCCTGCTCGAACAGGGCCGAGCCGATGAGCGACGGCGCCCAGACGCCCACCAGGGACGGATTGGCCGCACCGATCGGCATTGAGCTGGTGATTTGGGTGTAGCCAAGTGTCTCCTGGCCATAACGGCGCACGCTGCGCTGTTCGTAGAAGCCTTGGACGATGACCCCGAAGCTGTCGTCGGCATTCCTCCAGCCGATGAGCCCGTTCAGCTCGGGCTTGGTCTCGCTGGAATTGGTATTGTACGCGCCCTGGGCTGTCCCCTCGAAGGTGAAGTCGGGCTTGAGATCGAGCGGATTGCGGGTCTGGATATCGACAACGCCGGCGACGCCGCCTTCGAGCAGGGAGGCGTCCTGGGTCTTGTAGACCTCGATGTTCTGCACGATCTCGGACGGCAGCAGGTCGAAGCTGACGCTGCGCCCGACGGTCTGAAACTGGTCGAGGATGAACCAGTCCCCGGTCGAGACATTGTGGCCGTCGATGGTGACGTTGGTGAGGCTCGGCGAGGTGCCGCGGATGCTGACGCGGTTGTTTTCGTCGAACCCGCCCTCGCCGCTGGCGGCAGAGACCGTGTTGAGGCCGGGCATGCGCTGCAAGGCGTCGGCGATGTTCTTGTCGGGCAGCTTGCCGATGTCCTCGGAGGAGATGGCGTCGACCTGATCGACGCTCTGTCGCTTGATCTGGATGGCGCGTTGCAGCGACGCGCGGATTCCGGTGACCACGATCTCGGAAACCGACGTCGGGGCGGCCGGCTGTTGCTGCGCCTGAGCCGGGACCGCGGCGGCAAGCGCCACAGCGCTGGCGGAGCCGATCAGAAGATGCTTTCGAAGGCCCATGGCCGTCCTCCCCAACTGGATCGCTCGCGGTCTGCGCAGCGTCCAAGCCCATTCCGATACCAATCTGGCGGATTCAGCGCCTGGTACGGCCCGAATCCGCAGTCACGTCGTGAATTTGTCATCAGTCAGGCTCGTAATGCAAGTCCAAAATGATACCAATGACAGACCAATTGATTACTGGTATGGATCGCGGCTGTCGTAGCGCTTGTTCGAGCGCGTGAACTAGGGAGGGATCGCCGCGGTGACCGCGTTCTCCGACGTGATCGGCCCCCTCGAAGCCCAGCCGAACGCGCCATTGTATCAGCGCCTTCAGAGAGCCTTGCGCGAGGCCATCGCCGACGCCCGTCTCGGCGCCGAGGAGGCCCTGCCGGCCGAACGCGACCTCGCCGAAGAACTCGGGATATCCCGCATCACCGTCCGGCGGGCCTTGGAAGGCCTGGTCGAAGAGGGCCTGCTGACGCGGCGCCGGGGCGCCGGCACCTTCGTCGCCCAGCGGGTCGAGAAGAGCTTTTCCAAGCTGTCCTCGTTCTCGGAGGACATGATCGCGCGCGGGCGCAAGCCGGAGAGCGTTTGGCTCAGCCGCTCGCAAGGGACGGTTACGCCGGAGGAATCGCTCACCCTGGGACTGAGCCCTGGCTCGCGCGTGTATCGGTTCAACCGCATTCGCTACGCCGACGGCGCGGCCATGGCGGTTGAGCATTCCACCGTGCCGGCGTTCTGCCTGCCCGCCGAAACAGCGGTCGGCGATTCGCTTTACGAAGCGCTGGCGGAAAGCGGCTATCGGCCGATGCGGGCGCTGCAGCGCCTCCGCGCCGTGCTGTTCACCGGTGAGCGGGCGCGCCTGTTGAATCTGGCCGACGGCGCCCCAGGTCTCCTGATCGAGCGGCGCGGCTTCCTCGCCGACGGCCGCGCGGTGGAGTTCACCCAGAGCTATTATCGCGGCGACGCCTACGACTTCGTGGCCGAGCTGACCACCTGAAGGCGCGGCGGGCGTTGGCGCTGAGCGGAACCACAATGGGCCGGCCCACCGGCGCCGCCGAGATCGACGCCGCCAGCCAGATGGCGGCCGAGGCCGGTGAGTCGCCAGAGGTCATCGCCCGCCAGCTCGGCCGTAACGCCGCCGTCGCCGCCGAAATCGGCAGGCGCCTGCGTCAAGCCCGGCCCAGGGCCCTCCTGACCCTCGCCCGCGGCAGCTCGGACAACGCCGCGACCTACGCCCGCTATCTGATAGAGACCCGGTGCGGGGTGATCACCGCCTCCGCCCCACCCTCGGTCAGCTCGGTCTATCAGTCCGCGCTCGACCTCAAAGGGGCGGTCCTGATCGCTTTCTCGCAATCCGGTCGCAGTCCCGACCTGATCGCCGCGGCCGAGAGAGCGCGGGCCGAGGGCGCGCTGGTCATCACCCTCGTCAACGTCGACGGCTCACCCCTCGCCGAGGCGGCCGACTTCGCGATTCCGCTCCACGCCGGGGCCGAGCGCAGCGTGGCCGCGACCAAGTCCTTCGCCGCTTCCCTTGCCGCCGCGGCCCAGCTGACGGCGCACTGGGCCGAGGATGGGCGCATCCTGGCGGCCCTGGCGGTGCTTCCCGAGGCGGCGGGCCGCGCCTTGGCGCTCGACTGGCCCGAGCTCGTGGCCGCCCTCGTCGACATCCGCAGCCTCTACGTGATCGGCCGCGGCGTCGGCCTTGCCGCTGCGCAGGAGGCGGCCCTCAAGCTCAAGGAGCTGTGCGGCCTTCACGCCGAGGCCTTGAGCGCGGCCGAGCTGCGCCATGGACCTATCGCGCTCGTTGGCCGAGGCTTTCCCGTGCTCGCCTTTGTCCAGGATGACGAATCGCGATCCGGCGTAGAGGCGGCGGCGGAAGCCTGCGCCGCCCAGGGCGCGCAGGTGTTCCAGGCGGGCGGAGAGCCCCGGCGCGGTGTCATCGGGCTGGAAACGGCCTGGGCGCCAGCGGAGCTGCAACCCATCGTCCAGACCCTGACCTTCTATCGCATGGCCGAGGCCTTGGCCCGGGCGCGGGGCTTCGACCCGGACCAGCCGCCCCATTTGGCCAAGGTCACCCGGACCCTGTGATGGACGAGGTCCTCCTCAACGCCCGGGTGATGAACGAGCGCGGTCTGGTGGAGGGCCGGGCGGTGCGGTTGCGCGGTGATCGCATCGCCGACGTCGGCGCGCCGGCCGACCTCGCGCCGGGCGCGCGCCCCCGCGATCTCGGAGGCGCCATGCTGCTCCCGGGCTTCATCGACACCCAGGTGAACGGTGGCGGCGGCGTTCTTTTCAATGACTCGCCGACGGTCGAGGCGATCGGGGCTATCGGGGCGGCGCACCGGCGCTTTGGCGTGACCGGCTTCCTTCCTACCCTCATCAGCGACGACCTGAACCGCGTCGGCGAAGCCATCGCCGCCGCCCGCCTGGCAATAGACGCCGGCGTTCCGGGCGTCCTCGGACTCCACATCGAGGGCCCATTCCTCAACCCCCGCCGCAAAGGTATTCACGACCCGCGCAAGTTCCGCCGGATCGACGAACCCTCGTTTTCACTGTTGACCTCTCTGGGCGTCGGCAAGACGGTGGTGACGCTCGCCCCTGAAGCGGCCGCTCCGGGCATGATCGCGCGCCTGGTGGAGGCGGGGGTGATCGTCTCCGCCGGGCACACCAATGCCTCTTATGCCGCAACGCGCGCCGCCCTGGCCCAGGGGGTGACGGGATTCACCCATCTCTTCAACGCCATGTCCCCACTCGGCAGCCGCGAACCGGGGGTCGTGGGCGCCGCCCTCGAGGACCAGGAAGCCTGGTGTGGCCTGATCGTCGATGGCGTCCACGTCGATCCCGTCGTCCTGAAGCTGGCGCTGCGCCTCCGCCCGGCCGAGCGCTTCAACCTGGTAAGCGACGCCATGCCGTGCGTCGGTGCGGACAGCGACAGCTTCGCGATTCAGGGCAAGAGGATCCTGGTGCGCAACGGCGCCTGCTTCGACGAGCACGGCACCCTGGCGGGCTCCAACCTCGACATGGCCAGCGCCGTGCGTAACGCCATGCGCTTGCTCGGACTCGATCTGACGACGGCCTCGCGGATGGCGAGCCGCAACCCCGCCGCCTTCCTGGGGCTGGATCACGAGCGCGGCCGGATTGCGCGCGGCTATCTGGCCGATCTCGTCCTCGTGGACGACGACGTTCGCGTGCTCGAGACCTGGATCGGGGGCAAGTCCTCGAGCGCGGTCGACGTCCATGAAACGGCCTGAGTGCGCCCTGGCCGCGGCGCTGGCGCTGGCGCTGGCGGCCGCTGGCGTTGCCGCGGCGCCCTCGCCAGACATCATCCCGGCGCCGCTGAAAGCGGACCTCGCGCCGGGGGCGGCGCCGGTGCGCATCGTCCAGGACGAACCCATTCGCTTTGCGCCCGCCGACGCCGAAGCCGCCTTCGTCGCCCGCCGGCTCGCCGAGCTCGCGCGCCGATCGCGTGGCCTGCGCCTGCGCCCGACCCCCGCCCGCAACGACCGGCCCGGGCCGGCGATCGTCTTGCAGCGGGATGCTGCTTTGGCGCCCGAAGCCTATCGTCTCGAGATCGGAGCCGGCGGCGCGCGCATCACCGCCGCCGACGATGCCGGCCTTTTCTATGGCATGGCCAGCCTTTGGCAGCTGATGACGGCCGACGCCGAGCGCGGGCCGGTCGCCCTCACGGCGCAGGCCATCACCGACCGGCCGCGCTTTTCCTGGCGCGGACTGTTGCTCGATTCCGCCCGCCACATGCAGAGCGAAGCGGAGATCGAACGCCTGATCGACTGGATGGCGCTGCACAAGCTCAATGTGCTGCAATGGCATCTGACCGATGATCAGGGCTGGCGCCTGCCGGTTCCGGCGTATCCGCGACTGGTCTCTGTCGGGGCTTGGCGCGCGCCCGCCCCAGAGCCGTGGCGGGATCGGCCGCCGCCCCCTCGTTATGGCGGCTATTACAGCGAGGCGCAGATTCGTCGCATCGTCGCCTTCGCGCGCCGCCGCGGGGTGACCATCGTGCCGGAAATCGAATCGCCCGGCCATGCGCTGCCGGCCGTCCTCGCCTACCCGCGGTTCGGTTTCACCGGCGGCGCCACGGCCGCCGACATGAGCGATTGGGGCGTCTTCCCCGCCATCTTCGATCCCTCCCGCGCCACCCTGGCCTTCCTGGAAGCGGTGCTCGGGCGGACCATGGACCTCTTTCCCGGACCCTTCATCGCCATCGGCGGCGACGAGGCGATGAAGGACGCCTGGCGCGGCTCCAGCGCCGTCCAGGAGCGCATCAAGGCGTTGGGCCTCGCCGACGATACCGCGCTCCAGGCTTGGTTCACGCGCCAGATTTGCGACTTCGTCAGCGCCCACGGGCGCCGCGCGATCGGCTGGGACGACATCCTCGCGGGCGCACCGCCTCCGTCGACCGCGGTCGCGGCCTGGCGGTCCGGCGCGGCCCTCGCGGCCGCCAGCACCGGCCGCGACGTCGTCGTGGCCACCGCGCCGACGCTCTATTTCGACAACCGCCAATCGCTGGCCCCGGGCGAACCTCCGGGGCGCGGGGTCGTCGTGAGCCTGCGTGATGTCTACGCATTTCAGCCGCTGCCCGCGGGGATCGCGCCGGCGGCGAACGCGCACGTCCTCGGCCTCCAGGGCGCCCTCTGGACCGAGGAGATCCGCAGCGACGAAGAGCTGGAGCGGATGGCTCTGCCGCGCGCCGCCGCGCTCGCCGAGATCGCCTGGACCGCACCGGAGCGTCTCGACTTCGACGACTTCACGCGCCGCCTCCAGGCCGATGCGGCGCGCACCCGAGGACTGGGCCTGCGCGCCGACGCCCCCGGCGCTCCGCTCGCGCCCACCGCCGCCGTTCTTCCCAGCCAAGCCCTCGGCCAGTGCTCGGCCAAGCTGCCGCTCAACCTCGAGGACCCCTGGCTTCCGGCCGGCGCCGGACCCGTCGACCTCGTCGACATTCTGGATTCGTGCTGGACCGTTCCGCCGCGAAAGCTTGATGGGGTGCGCGGCATCAGCCTTCGGCTCGATGTGCTTCCATACAACTTCGAGCTCGGGCCGGACGCCTGGAAGCTGGTGCGCCATCCGCCCACGATGCCTGCCGGAGACCTGACCATCCGTCTGGACACCTGCGCGGGGCCGGTGGTGGCGAGCGCCCCACTGCCCTCCGCGCCCCACGACGGTTCGGCCCCGATCACCGCCGCGCTCGCCCCGCAGACCGGATCCCACGCCCTGTGCGTCATTCTTGCCGCGCCTAAGCTGAACCCACTCTGGGCCATCCGCTGGGTGAGCCTGGGGCCGGTCCGCTCCTAAGGTGATGGCCGAAGACGACGCCATAGTCATCCAGGCGCCCCTGGCAGGCTGGGCCGCGCCGCTGGCCGAGGTCCCAGACCCGGTCTTCGCCGAGAAGATGCTGGGCGACGGCCTCGCCATCGATCCTGTCGTCGGCGAGTTGCGCGCCCCCTGCTCGGGGGTCGTGGCCAACGTGCACGCCGCCCGTCACGCGCTTACGGTGCGCAGCGACGGAGGCGTCGAGGTCCTCGTCCATGTCGGACTGGAGACGGTGGCTCTTGGCGGCCACGGCTTCGAGGTCCTGACGGCCCCCGGGGCGCGCGTTTCCGCCGGCGAGGTGCTGCTGCGGTTCGATCTGGAGTTGCTGGCGCGCGAGGCCGCGGCCCTGATCTCGCCGGTGATCATCGCCAATGGCGCGGCCTTCGCCGTCGAATCCGCCGTCACGGGCCGGATCGTGGCCTTCGGCGCGCCGATCCTAAAGCTGCGCCCGCTGGCGACAGCGCCCCCGCCGCCCGAGGGTTCTGGAGCGTCGGTTCGCCGCGCGCTGCGCGTCACCATCGAGCACGGTCTGCACGCCCGACCGGCGGCGCGCCTGGCCCAGCTTGCCGCCGCCTTGGCGGCCGAGGTGACGCTGGAAAAAGGCGGCCGCTCGGCCGCCGCCGCCAGCGCCGTCTCGGTGATGACCTTGGGAGTCGGCCAGGGCGATGACATCACCATCGCCGCGCGAGGGCCCGGCGCGGCGGCCGCCGCCGACGCCGTGGCCGGTTTCCTCGCCGGCGGCCCACCGCCGCGCGCCCGCCCGCCCACCGTCCAGACGCCGGTCCATGCTTCGGAAATCGGCCCGGGGCTTCTGAGTGGCGTTCCCGCGGTCGCCGGGATCGCCATCGGCCCGGCCGCCCGCCTTCCCAAGCCACGGATCGAACCGGACCTTCCCCCTTCCGGCCCGGCCGAAGAGATGCGCCGCCTCGAAACGGCGATTCTGCACGTGAGCGAGCGGCTCGGTCGGGCCGGCGCGGGCGGCGACATCTTCGCCGCCCACCTGGTGCTGCTCGCCGACCCCGAGCTGCGATCGCGCGCCGACGCCGCCATCCGCGCGGGCTCGGGCGCCGGGGCGGCCTGGCGCCAGGCGATCGCTGGCTTCGTCGAACTTCTGGCGGCCAGCGACAATCCGCGCCTCAAGGAAAGGGCCGCCGATCTCGCCGATCTGGAGACTCAAGTCCTCGTCGAACTCGCCGGCGCACAGATTCCGCCGGCCCAGACGCCGCCCGGCTCCATCCTGCTGGCGCGCGAGGTCCTCCCCTCCGAGCTCGTGCGCCTCGACCGCTCGCGACTGACCGGCCTGGCCATGTCCGCCGGCGGCCCGACCTCGCACACCGCCCTGCTGGCCGCCGCCCTGGAGCTGCCCACCCTGGTCGCACTAGGTCCGGCTCTCGACGCCGTGGAGGCCGGGACGATGCTCCTGCTGGACGCCGACGCCGGCCTGCTGCGCGTCGATCCGGCTGAAGCCGACATCTCCTCGGCGCGCGTCCGGCTCGCTAGCCGGCGTGAGGATCGCGCCCTGGCCTTGCGCGACGCCCACGAGCTCTGCCGGACCGCCGATGGGCGCCGGATCGAGATCCTCGCCAACCTCGCCGGCCCGGAAGAGGCGGCGGCGGCCGTCGATCTCGGCGCGGAAGGCTGCGGCCTGCTGCGGACCGAATTCCTGTTCATCGGCCGATCCGAGGCGCCGAGCGAGGAAGAGCAGGCGCGCATCTACCAGCAGGTGGCCGACGGCCTCGGCGGCCGGCCGCTGGTGATCCGCTCTCTCGACGCCGGCGCCGACAAGCCGGTGGACTTTATTCCCCGGCGCGCCGAAGCCAACCCGGCGCTCGGCCTGCGCGGGGTGCGCCTGAGCCTGGCCAGTCCCGAGCTCTTCGCCGCTCAGCTGCGCGCCATCCTGCGCGTGACGCCGGCGCCGGCGGTGATGCTGCCGATGGTGTCCGAGATCGACGAGCTTCGCGCCGCCAAGGCCCTGGCGCAAAAGGCCGCCGCCGCCATCGGCGCGCCGGAGCCGCGGCTGGGGATCATGATCGAGACCCCCGCCGCGGCGATGACCGCCAGCCTCCTCGCCGCCGAAGCGGACTTCTTCTCGATCGGAGCAAACGACCTCACCCAGTACGCCCTGGCGATGGATCGGACGGACGCCGCGCTGGCGCCGCGCCTGGACGCCCTCCACCCGGCCGTCCTGCGCCTCATCAGGCACACGGCCGGCGGCGCGGAGGAGGCGGGAAGGGTCGTGGCGGTCTGCGGCGCCATCGCCTCCGAACCGCTGGCCTCGGCCATCCTCATCGGCCTCGGCGTCACCGAGCTTTCCGTCGCCCCGGCGGTGATACCGGAGCTCAAGGCCACTGTCCGGCGCCTCGTGGCCGACGACTGCCGCGACCTCGCCGCCCGCGCCCTGGACCTGGAGAGCGCCGCCCAGGTGCGCGCGCTCGCCGCCGAATTCTCGAGGGATCGCTAGATGAACCCTGCCATGTCCGCGCCCGGCCGCGGCCTCGCCGTGCTCCAGCCTCTGGGTCGGGCCCTGATGCTGCCGATCGCCGTGCTGCCGGTGGCCGGACTGCTACTGCGCCTGGGCCAGCCCGACATGCTGGCCATCCCCTTCGTCGCCGCGGCCGGCAATGCCGTCTTCCACAACCTCGGCCTCATCTTCGCCGCTGGCGTCGCCGTCGGCCTGGCGCGCGGCGGCGATGGCGCGGCGGCCCTGGCGGGCGTTGTCTGCTTCCTTGTAGCCGGCAACGGCGCCGAGGCGCTGATCAGCGCCCCGCCGCAGGCGCTCGCCGGCTTCGCCGGCAAGGCCGTCGAGCTGGCGCGGGCCGACTTTCGCGCCCAGGCCCTCTATCGGCTCAGCGTGCCGCTGGGCATCCTTTCGGGGGTGATCGCCGGGGCCTTGTTCAATCGCTTCTCGACCGTGAAGCTGCCCGACTACCTGGCCTTCTTCGGCGGCCGCCGCTTCGTTCCCATCATCAGCGGCCTGGCGGGCATCGGCCTGGCCCTCGTCTTCGGCCTTTCCTGGTCGAACCTCTCGGCGGGCATGGACGGCCTCAGCCGCGCCATCGTCGCCGCAGGCCCGTTCGGCCTTTTCCTCTACGGCGTGCTCAACCGCCTGCTGATCGTCACCGGCCTGCACCACATCCTGAACAACCTGGCCTGGTTCATCATCGGCGACTTCCACGGCGCCACTGGTGACCTCAACCGCTTCTTCGCCGGCGACCCTTCGGCCGGCGCCTTCATGGCCGGCTTCTTCCCGGTGATGATGTTCGGGCTGCCGGCGGCGTGCCTGGCCATGTACCACACCGCCCGGCCGGAGCGGCGCGCCGCCGTCGGCGGCCTGCTGCTGTCGCTGGCCCTCACCTCTTTGCTCACCGGCGTGACCGAGCCGATCGAGTTCAGCTTCATGTTCCTGGCGCCAGCGCTCTACGCCGTCCACGCGGTGCTCACCGGGGTCTCGATGGTGGTCATGAACGCTCTGGGAGTACGCCTCGGCTTCAGCTTCTCCGCCGGTCTCTTCGACTACCTCATCAACTTCGGCAGGGCCTCACGGCCGCTGCTGCTGCTGCCGGTGGGGGCGGTCTATTTCGGCGTCTATTACGGCGTCTTCCGCTTCGCCATCGCCCGCTTTGGCCTGCCGACTCCCGGCCGCGAACCCGAGGCCGCGGCGCCGACCTCCCCGGCGCCGGCCGGGCAACGGGCGGAACGCCTGATCGCCGCCCTGGGCGGGGCGAAGAACCTGCGCTCCGTCGAAGCCTGCGCCACACGGCTGCGCCTAGTGGTCGCCGACCAGGGCGCCGTCGACCCGGCGGCCCTCAAAGCTCTGGGGGCCATGGGCGTTATCCGCCCCTCGCCGCGCGACCTCCAGGTCGTCCTGGGCCCGATCGCGGACGACGCGGCGCGGGAGATGCGCGCCCTTCTCTCGGCGCCCGCCTCGCCGGCGGCGGTGGAAGGCAAGGGCGGGATCGACCATCCTTCGCCGGGCGCTGTTCTCGAGGCGCTGGGCGGCGCCGCCAACCTCGCCGACTGCGCCGGCGCCGGCAATCGAGTGCTCGTGGGCGTGCGCGATGGCGCCAGGATCGACGAGGGCGCCCTGTTCGCTCTGGGCGTGCGTGCGCTGGCCCGCCCGGCGCCGGGTCGAGTGCAGCTCATCCTTGCCGGCGCCGCCGGCGACCTGGCCGACGACCTGGCGGCGCTGGCGTAGTCGCTACTCGGCGGCCACGGCGGCGGCGCGGTCGACCACGCCCTGCACATAGGCGCGGCGGGCGTCGAAGTCGCGGGCGATGGTGTCGTCCGCGTCCTGCAGCTCCTGCACGTCGGTGGCGGCGTAGCCGATGATGCCCATGTCCTCGTAGCCCTTGCGGATGATCGGCCCCCAAAGGCCGATGTCCTTCACGATCGGCACGATGCGGGCGAAAAGCGCCGAGCGGAACTGCTGCATCAGCCCCGAATCGTACATGTGCTCGGCGCACCTTTCCGGATCGAGGCCGAGGGTCTTCCACACCTCCACCGAATCGAAGCGGTCGCGCATTAGGTAGCAAGCCTCGAGCAGGAACTCCTCGCGCTCGTCGCGCTCCTTCTGGGTGAGGGTGGGATAGTAGTCGCGCAGAGCGAGGCGCCCGAAGGCGACGTGCCGGCTCTCGTCCTGCATGACGTAGGCGTTCACGGCGGCGGCCAGAGGGTTCTGGGCGTGGTCGCGGATCTGTTGGAAGGCCGCCAAAGCTAGGCCCTCGATCACCACCTGCATGCCCAGATAGGTCATGTCCCAACGCGAATCGCGCAGCACCTGGTCGATCAGCTCCTGCAGCGGCGCCGTCATCGGATAGGCGACGCCGAACTTCTCCAACAGCCGCCGGTAGCTCTCCACGTGCCGCGCTTCGTCGATCACCTGGGTGGCGGCGTAGAACTTCGAATCCGCGTCCGGCACCTGGGTCACGATCTTGGCGGCGCAGATGAGCGCCCCCTGCTCGCCCTGCATGAACTGGCTGATCTGCCAGGCCTGGAAGTGCCGGCGCACCCGCGCCTTCTCCTTGGGGGCCATGGCCTCGTACTCGGCCATGCCGCAGATGGGCAGCATCTCGTCGGGCAACTGCTCGGGATTGTCCTCGTCCAGCTCCTGGGTCCAGTCGATGCGCGTCTCGGCGTTCCACTGCATCTCCACGCCCTTGCGGTAGAGGCCGATCATCGCCGCGCGCCCCAGGTCGTAGTCCCAGTTGAAGCGGACGTCGAAATCCTGCGGCACCGACCAGGTCGAGCCTTCGGGTTGGATGACGTAGTGGTCCTTCAGGGCCATGGGGCCTCCTCGAGCTGCCGCCGCTACAATGGCGCCGTTGCGCGCCAGGGGAAGAGAAAAGCCGGATTCAGCTAGAAGTTCACCCGCCGGCTGGTCGCGCCGTCGACCACCCAGTTGACGCCGGAGGCGTAGGAAGCGGCCGGGCTCGCCAGGAACACCGCGGCGTTGGCGATGTCCTGCGGGGCGCCGAAGCGCCCCATCGGGATGCGGCCGAGCATGCCCTTGAAGAAGTCCGGCGCATTCTTCTCGACCTGGTTCCACACCCCGCCCTCGAAGTAGATCGCGCCCGGCGAGACGACATTGGCGCGCACCCGCTTGGGGCCGAACTGGCGCGCCAGGCCCTTGGCGTAATGGATCAGCGCCGCCTTGATCGGGCCGTAGGAGTCGGCGCGGTCGGTCTCCGCCGCCGACACCGAGGAGATGATGGTGAAAGAGGCGTCGCCCTTCTCCTGGGCCGACTTGACCAGGAACGGCTGGGCGGCGTCGAAGGCGTTCACTGCGCCCAGGACATCCAGCTTGAAGTTGGCCTCCCAGGCGGCGGGGTCCGCGCCCTGCGCCATAGCGCCGGCGTTGGAAACGAGGATGTCCAGGCCGCCGAGCTCGCCCGCCGCTTTGGCGACCCAGTCCTTGAGGGCCGCCCCGTCGGTGATGTCGACAGCCCCGCCGACGGCCTTCACGCCCATCTTCTGGAAGGCCGCTTTTGCGCTAGCGACTTCGTCGGCGTTGCGGGCGCAGATGGCGACGTTGGCGCCCTCCGCCGCCAGGGTGTCGGCGATGGCCCGGCCGATGCCGCGCGTCCCGCCGAGCACCACGGCGTTCTTCCCCTTGAGCTGCAGGTCCATCCCATCCTCCTCTTCCGTTCGCTCTCCCTCCCCTTCTGGGGAGGGTGGCCGCCCGAACGGGCGGCCGGGTGGGGAAGGAAGCCGTGCACGGGCACTCGCCGCCCTCCCCCTCCGGCCGCTTCGCGGCCACCTCCCCCAGAAGGGGGAGGAGAGCGTTTAAGCCATCACCACCGGCTTGGCCGACTTCGGGATCACCACCGGCAGGGCCTCGTAGCCCTTGATGAAGCAGCTCATGACGCGCTTGGGCGGGCCGACGACGTCGATCCGGTCCCAGCGCTTGAGCAGCTCCTCCCAGACGATGCGCAGCTGCATCTCGGCCAGGCGGTTGCCGACGCAACGGTGGATGCCGAAGCCGAACGAGACGTGGTGGCGCGGCCGCTCGCGGTCGATGACGTAGGCGTCGGCGTTGGGGATCACGTCCTCGTCGCGGTTGCCCGAGACGTACCACATGACCACCTTGGCCCCGGCGGGAATGGTCACGCCGTGGACTTCGAAGTCCTCCAGTGCGCGCCGGCGCATGTGGGCCAGCGGCGTCTGCCAGCGGATGGTCTCGCTCACCATCGACGGGATCAGGGCCGGATCGGCCTTGAGCTTGGCGAACTGGTCGGGATTTTCGTTCATCGCCAGCAGGCCGCCGCTGATCGAGTTGCGGGTGGTGTCGTTGCCGCCGACGATGAGCAGGATGAGATTCCCGAGGAACTCCATCGGGCCCATGTCCCGCATGCTGGGGCTGTGGGCCATCATCGAGATGAGGTCGTGCTTGGGCGGGGCCTTGATGCGCTCCTGCCACAGGTTGGTGAAGTATTCGGCGCACTTGAGCAGTTCGGCCTGACCCTCCTCCTCGGTGGCGACCAGGCCCGACTCGACCCCGTGCACGGCCACGTCCGACCACCAGGTGAGCTTGCGCCGCTCCTCCCAGGGGAAATCGAACAGGGTCGCCAGCATCTGGGTGGTGAGCTCGATCGACACCCTGTCGACCCAGTTGAACTCCTCGTCCCTGGGCAGCTCGTCCAGGATCTTTCCGGCGCGCTCGCGGATCAGCGGCTCGAGCTCCATCAGGCTGTGCGGCGAGACGATCGGGCTCACCGTCTTGCGCTGCACGTCGTGCTTGGGCGGGTCCATGGCGATGAACATCGGCAGCTGGAAGTCTTCCCGCTCGTCCTGGATGGTGATCCCGCCTTCGGAGGAGAAGACCTGGTGGTTGGTCTCCACCGTGACGATGTCGTCGAATTTCACGATCGACCAATAGGGGCCGAACTCGCTCTCCTTGCAGAAGTGGACCGGGGCCTCCTTCCTGAGGCGCTCGAAGAACGGCCAGAAGGTGAAATCGCGGAAGCGCTCCTGGAAGGAGACGTCGATGTCCTCCAGGGGCGAGGCCCACGCTTCCTCGCGCGCCAGCTTCAGGATGTCGGCGCCGCTGTCGGCCATGGCGAGCTCCTCTCGAGGGTCAGTGAACGTTGCGAAGCTACGCCCCCGGGCGCAAGACGACAACGCGGAGGGTCAGGCGAAACTGGGCTCGGGGGCGCGGCCGGCGCCGACGCGCCAGCCGGCGAGCAGACCCACGGCAGCCACCGGCAGCAGGACGACGAACACCCACACGCCGGCGAGCCGCGCCACCTCCGGCGAGAAGGTGCGCGCCACCCCACACAGGTTTGCCGCCACCGCGGCGGCGGCGGCGCCGGCCGCCGAGCCGGTGAGGCGCACCGTGTTCAAGCCGGCCGCGGCCATCATGCGCTCGTCGTCGCCGAGCGGCGCCAACACGCGCTGGCTGGTGAAGGCCCAGGAAAGGCCGTAGCCGGCGCCCAGCACCGCGCCCGCCGCCAGCGCCGCCACGACGCTGCCGGTCGGGAAGGCCCAGGCGCTCATCACCATCCCGGCGCAGGCGAGCACCGCCCCGGCGCGGATCACCCACCCCGGCCAGGCGCCGGTCAGGCCGGCGACCGCCAGGCCCGCCGCCGTCCAGCCGACCGACTCGATGGCGACGGTATAGCCGGCGGCGAGCGGCGATAAGCCCGCCAGGGTCTGCAGCAGCGCCGGGCCGTAGACGCCGTAGCTCATGCCCGCGGCCGAATAGAGGAACTGGTAGGCGAAGCCCGCGCCCACCGGGCCCGAAAGGTCGGCGGCGGCGCGCGGCAGCAGGCGCGTCGACTGCTTCCGGTCCAGCACCGGCACGCCCAGGAGCACGAGCGCCCCCAGGACCACGAGCGCCGCGGCCGCGAGCGGCGAGCCGCCGAAATCGGCGACCCCGATCAGGCCGACGCCCAGCCCGATCAGACCCAGCTGCGGCCAGGCCATGCGCGCCTTGCTCGAGCCCCGTTCGCTCGGCAGGAAGACCAGCGCCGCAGCGGCCACCGCCACGCCTTGGATGGCGAACGACCAGAAGGCCCAGCGCCACTCGCCCGCGTTGGCGAAGACGCCGCCGATCAGCGGCCCGATCAGGCTGGCGATCCCCCAGATCGAGGTCACCGCGGCGTAGACGCGCGGCAGGGTGCGATTGGGGAACATCAGCCCCACCGCCGCCGAGCACAGGCCGGCCACCCAGCCGCCGCCGACCCCCTGCAAGGCCCGGCCGGCCAGGAAGACGGACATCGAGCCGCCGCCGGCCGAGAGGGCGCAGCCGGCGGCGTACAGCAGCGCCGAGGCGGCGGTGGCGCGGCGAAGGCCAAACCGGCGGGCGATGAGGCCGGCGCTGGCGGCCGCAAGCACCGAGGCCAGCAGATAGAGGCCGCTGGCCCAGCCGAACCAGGCGAAGCCGCCGAGTGCTCGGCCGACGCTCGGCATGATCGTCGAGGTGACGAGCGAATCGGCGGCGTTCAGCCACACCCCCAGGCAGATGAGGATGAAGCCGGGCGCCCGGCCCTCGTCCAGCACATCCGCCCAGCCGCGAGCCATGACGCCTCCATCAGGTGGTGAAAGCGACAGTGCTCGGCCCTCCCGACTTATGCAACGTCTAGATTGTCAAATTCGGCCTCCTCCCGCGCGAGAAGGGGACCGCGGCTCACGCCGCTTCGGCGCTCGGCCCCTGGTACACCTCGGAAAAGCGTGCGCCCACGCTCCTGGGCACGGCCATGTTGGCCTCGCGGTCGGTCTTGACGCACACCAGGGCCGGCCCGCCGGTCTCGCGGGCGGCCGCCAGCGCCTTGGAGACCGCGTCCATTTCCTCGGCGTAGAAACCCGCGCAGCCCAGGCCCTCGGCCACTTTGTCCCAGCGCACCACGCCCATTTCGGCGCCAAAGGTCCGCCCCCAGATGGCCATTTCGTTGGGGACCTCCATCGACCACGAGCCTTCCGCGAACACGACCACGGCGAGCTTCAGCCGCTCGCGCGCGGCCGACTGCAGCTCCATGCAGTGGAAGCCGGCGGCGCCGTCGCCGGTGACGCACACCACCTCGCGCTCAGGGTTGGCGAGCTTGGCCCCGATGGCGGCCGGGATGCCCATGCCGAGCATGCCCAGCTCGAGGATACTGAGGTAGGACCGCGGGCGGGTGGGCGGCAGCATGAAGTGGGCCCACAGGCTCGTGAAGCCGCCGTCGGCGGCATAGATCGCCTCGCGTCCGAAGGTCTCTGCGACCTTCTGCATCACCTGCGCCGGATGCAGGCCGGCGCCGTTCCAACCTTCGGTCGGGGCGAAGGCGAGGTTGCGCCAGTCCGCTTCCAGGGCGCGGTAGCGGGCCAGGCGATCGGCTGCGCCCGGCTTGGGCGCGGACCCCAGCGCGGCGCCCAGATCCGCAAGAGCGCCGGGGAGATCGGCGATGATCCCCAGGCTCAGCGGCCGCGATACGCCCAGGTTCCGCGGCTCGATGTCGATCTGGATCAGCTTCTGCTCGGCGCCGCGGCCCCAATACTTGTCGAAGGGCGTGTCGAGGTTGCC
Organism: Caulobacteraceae bacterium; assembly: GCA_035946795.1. Classification (GTDB taxonomy): domain Bacteria; phylum Pseudomonadota; class Alphaproteobacteria; order Caulobacterales; family Caulobacteraceae; genus Acaudatibacter. The sequence goes on from DASYYX010000017.1 coordinate 69,197, forward strand.
CAGGCGCGTGCCGAGCGCCAGCAGGATGTCGGCTTCGCGCCGGGCCGTGTCTGCGCCCGCTCCGTAGCCGTAGAGATGGTTCGGGTGGTCCTGGGGCGCGGCCGAGCGTCCGGCCATGGTGGTGATGATCGGGCAGTCGAGGCGCTCGGCCAGAGCCACCGCCGCTTCCGAGGCGCCGGCCGCGTCGACCCCGGCGCCGGCAATGATGACCGGCCGTTGCGCCGCCTCGAGCAGGGCGGCGGCCGCCCTGATCTGGGCCGCGCCCGCCTGCGGCAATAGTCGCGGCATGGCTGGGGGTTCGGCCGCCTCGCCCGAGGCCGTGGCGTACATCACCGGCGCCGGCACCTCTAGCTGCACCGGGCCCGGCCGGCCGGCCCACATCTCCCGCAGGGCGATGGCGACGACCTCGTCGATGCGCTCGCGGCTCAGGATCGGCCCGCCCCACTTCACCGCGGCGCGGAAGACGTCGAGCTGGTCCTGCCCCTGGAAGGTGGTCGGCGGCGAGGGATAGACGACATCCAGCCGGTGCTGGGCGGTGATGGCGATGATCGGCACGCCCTGGTGGCGGGCGTTGATCAGGCCCGGCAGCAGGTTCGCCGTCCCAGGGCCGGGATTGGTGAGCGTCGCCGACGGCTGGCCGGTGGTGCGCCACACGCCCTCGGCCATGTAGGCGCCGGCCGCTTCGTGGCGGATGGGGACGAAGCGCACGCCCAGCGGCTCCAGCGCCGCCAGGAACGGGTCCACCTCGGGTGAGGGCAGGCCGAAGACGAACCGCACCCCGCTCGCCGCCAATGCCCGCGCCAGACGCTCGCCGCCGCTCATCGCCATGTCGGAGTCCTCCCTCTCCCACCGAGACCGGGAATCGTTCGCGCCCGCCTTGATCGGGCGCAAGTTTGATCAGGCCGCGAGCGCCGGCGCGGCGCGTTCGAGGATGGCGCGGGTGTCGATACCCGCCGGCAGGTCGCCGAAGACACGGCCGTCGCTCTGGCCCAGGCGGCTGGCCATGAAGGCGTCGGCAACGCCGGCGGGGGCATGGCGCGCCAGCAGCGCCCCTTGGAACGTCAGCACGATGCCTCGGCAAAGCCCGCGCAGTCCCGCCTCGTCCGTTCGCTGGCTGACCACGTCCAGGGTCGCATCGATGGCAGTGTCCAGCCGCCGGTCCGCCCCTCTCGCGGACGCCAGCTCGGCCGCCAGCGCCTCCAGGCTCGCCGGTTCGCGCTCCAACGCCCGGCGCGCGTCCAGGGCCATGACGTTGCCGGACCCTTCCCAGATCGAGTGCACTGGCAGCTCGCGGTAGATCCGCGGCATGCCGCTTTCCTCGATGTACCCCGACCCGCCCAGCACCTCGAGCGCCTCGGCCGCGAGGACCGGCCCGCGCTTGCAGATCCAGAACTTCGCCGCCGGCGTGACCAGCCGTCGCAAGGCCGCTTCGGCCTCGTCAACGTCCTCTTCGAAGGCGCGCGCCAGGCGGAAGGCCAGCGCCGTCGCGGCTTCGACCTCCAGGGCCATGTCGGCCAGCACCGCGGCCATGAGCGGCTGGTCGATCAGCCTTTTCTGGAATGCTGTCCGGTAGCGGCTCCAGTGGATCGCCTGGGCCAGGGCGGCGCGCTGGATGCCGGCGCTGGAGACGACGTTGTCCAGGCGCGTGAGCGCCGCCATCTCGATGATGGTGGGGATCCCCCTCCCCTCCTCGCCCACGAGGAAAGCCTCCGCCCCTTCGAACACCACTTCGGCCGAGGCATTGGAGCGGTTGCCGAGCTTGTCCTTCAGGCGCTGCAAGCGGATGGCGTTGAGCTCGCCGGCGCGCGTCCAGCGGGGCATGAAATAGCAGCCCAGCCCGCGCGGCCCCTGGGCCAGCACCAGGAAGGCGTCGCACATCGGCGCCGACATGAACCATTTGGCCCCGGTGATCCGCCAGGCGCCGGTCCCGTCCGGCTCGGCCGCCGTGGTGTTGGTCCGCAGGTCCGAACCGCCCTGGTTCTCGGTCATCGCCATGCCGATGAGGGCGCCGGCCTTGCGCTCCGCCGGCGCGTGCGAGCGATCGTAGGCGCGCGAGAAGATCCGCGGCAGCCACGCCTTGGCGATGTCGCTCGCCTGCCGCAGCACCGGGGCGGCGGCGAAGGTCATGGAGATCGGGCAACTCGTGCCGGCCTCGACCTGGCCGCTCATGTAGAGACCGGCGGCGCGATGGACCTGCGCCCCCGGCTTCGGATCTGACCATGGCGAGCAGTGGATGCCTTGCCCCACCTGCAGCGCCATCAGCCCATGCCACGCCGGGTGGAAGTCGACCCGGTCGAGGCGATGGCCGAAGCGGTCGACGATCTTCAAGGTCGGCGGAAAGGCGTTGGCGGCCTCCCCCAGCGCCAGGGTCTCGGCGGCGCCCAGGCGACGCCCATAAGCCGAGAGGTCGTCGGCCGCCCAGGCCGCACCCTCGCGCCTCACCGCCTCTGCGAGCGCCCGGTCGGAGGCGAAGAGGTCGTAGTCCTGCAGCGGCGGCGGCTGGTTGAGGATCTCCATCGCCGCCTCTACCTGCTCGCGGCGACGGCGCGGACGTCCGGATCCGGCTTCCAGGCGTAGCCGGTCCCGCGCTTTTCGATCCAGCCGATGCCCGGGAACGGGAAGTGCGGCGCGAAGATGAGGGCGTGGGCCGAGGCCAGCCGCGCCAGCTCCGCCACCCGCGTGGCCTCGCCCTCGGGCGGGTCGTTGTCGATGCCGGCCCGCCATTCGGGATGCTCCAGCGAGATGACGCTGCTGTGGGCGGTGTCGCCAATGTCGGTGATCTCCGCGCCGCCCCAGGCGATCTGGTAGCCGGCGTGGCCGGGTGTGTGCCCGTAAAGCGCGATCGGCGTGATCCCGGGGAGGATGGCCGAGCCGGGCTCGAAGGTCCGCACCTGCGGGGCGATGGCGTCGGCGAGCTTGCGCCCGTGCGGCTGGGCGTTGAGCCAGGCCCATTCCTTCTTCGACATCCAGATCCTGGCCCGCGGGAAGGCCGGCTTGCCGTCCGCCGTCAGCAGGCCGCCGACATGGTCGAGGTGGGTGTGGGTGATCAGCACGTCGGTGATCTCGCCCGGCGTGACCCCGGCGATCGCCAGGCTCTGCGGCAGCGCCCCTTTGAAGCGAGGGCCGAGGCCCGCGTCGACGAGGATGATCCGCCCGGGCTCGCGCACCAGGAGGGCGTCGATGTCCAGGCGGATCGCGTCGGTCGGCAGGCCGGCGGCGGCCAGCGCCGCGGCCACCGCCTTGGGGCCGACATCGGAGCCGAAATCGGCGCCGTCGTTGGGGGTGACAAAGCCGGTGTCCCTCAGGGCGTAGAGCTTCGTTGCGCCCAAGGTCAGCTCGGAGGCCGCCGGCGCGACCGGCTGCGGGCCGTTGTCGCCAGCCGGCGTCGCGGAAATCAGGAACGCCGCCGCGGCGCCCAGGACTGCGCCTTTCCAATCGAGGACCATTTCACCGCCTCCTGGCGCTACCCGCCGTCTCAGCTGATCCCTAGCCGTTGCGCCAGGCCGATGCGCTGCAGCTTGCCGGTCGGGCCTTTCGGGATCTCGTCGAGAAAGACGATGCGCCGCGGCCGCTTGAAAGGGGCGAGCCGTTCGGCCACGAAGGCGGTCAGCTCGCGCTCGCCCGCTTCGGCCCCGGCGCGCAGGACGACGGCGGCGCACACTTCCTCGCCCAGCTTGTCGTGCGGCGCGGCGAAGCACACCGCCTGCAGCACTGCCGGATGGTCCATAAGCGCCTCGTCCACTTCCCGGGGGGAGACCTTCTCGCCGCCGCGGTTGATGATCTCCTTCAGGCGCCCTGTGATGGTCAGGTAGCCGTCGGCGTCCATGACCCCCTGGTCACCGGTGCGGAACCAGCCCGCGGTGAAGGCGGCGGCGTTGGCCTGCGGATTGTTTTCGTACCCGGCGGTCACGTTCGGGCCGCGGATGACGACCTCGCCCGTCTTTCCGGCCGCCAGCAGCGCGCCCGCCTCGTCCATGACCGCCACCTCCGGGCCGGCGGCGACGCCCACGGTTCCCGGCTTGCGCTTGCCCGGCGGCAGGCGGTTGCTGGTCATCTGGTGCGCCGCCTCGGTCATGCCGTAGGCCTCGATCACCGGCGCTGAAAAGGTCGCCTCCAGCTCCGCCAGCACCGTGGGAGGCAGCGAGGCCGAGGACGAGCGCAGGAAGCGCGGGCGCGAGCCTTCGATGACGTCACGATTGCGGTCGGCGCGGGCGAGGATCGCCTGGTGCATGGTCGGCACTGCGGTCCACCAAGTGGGCCTGGCCTCGCGCACCCAGGAATAGAAGCCGAGCGCGTTGAACGGCGGCGGGAAGAACACCGTGCCCCCCGCGAGCAGCGGCGCCAGCACCCCGGCCACGAGGCCGTGGATGTGGAAGAGCGGCATGATCTCGAGGCCACGGTCGGCGCTCGACAGTTTCAAGGTCGCGGCGACGTTGCCGGCGCTGGCCGCAAGGTTCGCGCCCGAGAGCGGCACGATCTTCGGCCGCGAGGTCGTCCCTGAGGTGTGCAGGACAAGGGCGATATCGCCGCCGAGGGCCGGACCGCCGCTCGCCGCTGCGCGTTTGAGCAGCCCCGAGGCATCCAGTGTGAACCGCCCGGCCCCGGCCTGCAGCGTCGGCGTCAGAGTAACGATCGGCACGCCGAGCCCCGCGGCGGCCTCCACAGCGGCCGCTGGCGCATCCGGCCCGACCACCAGCGCCCGGGCGCGCAGGTCCTCGAGGTAGAAGGCGAACTCGTCCTTGCGGTACTGCGGATTCAGCGGCGCCGCGGTCGCGCTCGAGGCGATGGCGAGAAAGCAGGTCGCCGCCTCCGGCCCGTTCGCCAGCACCGTCGCCACCCGGTCGGCGCGGCCGATGCCGACGCCATTGAGGAAGTCGATCGTCCCGTCGACCTGGTCTCTCAAGCCCCGATAATCGAGCGCCGGCGCGCCGGGCGCGGCGATCGCCGGAGCCTCGTCGGCGCCGCCCTCGAGCAGTTCTCGGATCGAAGGGGGTCTTGTCATGCCCTAGCTCTTGGCCTGGATCGCTAGGCGTCCGCCCCGGGCCTCGAGGGTGTCGCCGAGCAGCCTGATGCAGGCGTGGACGGCGTCGATGGCGGGCGACGGCGTCTGCGTCATTCGCGCCAGTTCCACCATGGCGCCGGTGAGCGCCGCGGTCTCCAGCGGCCGTCCGGCCTCGACATCCTGCAGCATGCTGGTCTTGTGCGCCCCCACCGCTTCGGCCCCGGCGATGCGCTTCTCGATCGGGATCCGCACCCGGATCCCCAGCTTCTCGCCGACCTCGCGGGCCTCGGCCATCATCGTCGCCGCCAGCGCCCGCGTGGGCGCGAACCGGCACATGTCCTCCAAGGTGGCGTGGGTGAGCGCGCTGATCGGGTTGAAGGCGAGGTTGCCCCAGAGCTTGAGCCAGATCTCGGCGCGGATGTCGCTCGACACCGGCGCCTTGAAGCCGGCGCGCCCAAACGCCTCGGAGATCACGGCCGCCCGCGCCGACTTCGACCCGTCCGGATCGCCCAAGGTGAAGCGGTCGCCTTCGATCACCCGGACGCGCCCCGGCGCCACGAGTTCGGCGGCCGGATAGACCACGGCGCCCAAGATCCGGTCCGGCGGGATGACCGCGGCGATCGCCCCTCCGGGGTCCACCGCCTCGATGACCCGGCCTTCGAAGGGCCCGGCGAGCTTGTGGAAGAACCACCAGGGGACGCCGTTCTGCAGCGTGACCAGCGTCGTCGCCGGGCCCAGCAGGTCGGCGACGTCCGCGGCGATCGGCGCGATCTGTTGCGCCTTCACGGCCAGCAGCACCGCCTCGTACTCGCCGCCCTCGTCGATCGTCGCCGCGCGCAGGTTCCGGGCGACGCTCTCGCTCCCGTCCGCCTCGATCAGGCGGAAGCCCCTCTCGCGGATCGCCTTCAGCGAAGGACCGCGGGCGATGAAGGTGACGTCGTCGCCGGCCAGCGCCAGGCGCGCGCCCAGCAGGCCGCCGATCGCGCCCGCGCCGACGACCGCGAATTTCACTTCGAGCGAGGCTCCAAGTCGCCAAAGACCTGCCTGACGGCTGTGGTCAGCGCGGGCGGATCCTCGGTGGCGATCCGAAACACGGTTGGATCGTCAATGTCGCCATAGCCGTGGATCAGAAGGTTCCTGAACGCCACGGCGCGCGAAATGTTGGGAATGCGAGCCGCTAGTTCCGGCGCTTCCCTTGCGAGTCGGTTTAGGGCCTCGCCGACGATCTCGAATTGTCGCTCGACCGCCGCCCTGAGCATATCGTCGGCCAGGTAGTCCTGCGCGCTCTTGCCGGAGATGTAGCGCGCGATCGCCTCGGCGCTGACCAGGGCGTCCCAGAGGAACGTCCGCGGATCACGCTCCATGAAGTGGCAAACGCGAGCGCTCGATCGCGTCCTTGAGATACGGGTTGCGGATCGCGCCCGCCATCGTCAGGTCGACTTTGCGTCCGAGGAGGTCTGCCAGGGCGTCCCTGAAGTCCAGGAAATCCGAAAACGCCGGCGGGGATGCCGTGGCCTCGAACTCCACCAGCAGGTCGAAATCCGATTCTTCCGTGAAATCCCGCTCGCGCGCCGCCGAGCCGAAGAGGTCGAGTCGCTTGACCCGGAATCGCCGGCAGAGCTCTTCGATCTGAGGTCTATGTGACTTGATCGCGGCGAGCATGTTCAAGTCTTAGGCGCTGGATAGCCAAACCTCCAGGGCGGGAGAACCCGCTCGTTCATATCCCCAGCGCATAGGCCGGCCGGCGCGGGTCGGCGGCGGCTTCGACCACCCCGCCCGGACGCTGGCGCGCCAGGCACACCGCACCGGCCCGCCAGCTGAACTCCGGCCAGAGGGCGACGTCGTGGCCGCGGCGGTCCAAGGCGGCGATGGCGTCCTCGCCGACGCGCCTTTCGACCTGTAGCCCGCCGGGGTGGGCGGCGTGCGGCTCGAAGGAATCGGGGAAGCTGTAGGAGGCGAACCTCGGCGCCTCCACCGCCGCCTGTGGCGACAGGCCGAAGACCTCCAGGTTCAACCATACCTGCAGCAGCGCCTGGAGCTGGACATCGCCTCCGGGCGTGCCGAAGGCGGTGAAGCCGCCCTCAGGGCCGCGCGCCAGGAAAGGCGCCGGCGTCAGCCGCGGGCGCTTGCCCGGCGCTACGCCCGACGGATGCGCCGGATCGGCCCAGGACTGGCTGCCGCGCGACGATGGGCAGAGGCCCGTCCCCGGGATCACCGGGGTGTCGTAGGAAACATCGCTGGGCGTGGCCGAAAACACGTTCCCGGCCCTGTCGATCACCGCGACGTAGGAGGTGTCCAGCGCCGGCGCCGGATGGGCGTGCGCGGGACGAGGGGATCCGGGACCGGTTTGTCCCAATCCCGACGCCGGCATGTCGGGGAAGGCGCGGTCCGGATCGATGAGGCCGCGTCGTTCCTGGCAATAGGTCCGGTCCAGCAGCCGCGCCAATGGGACCTCGACGTAGCGCGGATCGCCGAAGGCGGCGTGGCGGTCGGCGAAGGCGAGTTTCACCGTCTCGGCGAGCATGTGCAGATAGGCGTCGCTGTTGTGGCCGAGGCCCTCCAGGTCCGCGCCCTCCAGCATGGTCAGCATCTGCAGCATCGCCGGGCCCTGGCACCAAGGCCCGCAGGAATAAACCCGGGCGCCGCCGAAGGATGCGGCAAGGGGCGGCTCGACTTCGGCGTGGAAGGCGGCGAGGTCTTCCATCCGCAGCAAGCCGCCGTTGGCCTCGTGGAAGCGGGTGATCGTGCGGGCGATGTCGCCCAGGTAGAAGGCGTCCCTGGCGGCCTTCAGGCCCGCCTCCCGGCCGCCTCGCAGCGCCCCGCGCTCGCAGTCGGCCATGTAACGCAAGCTCCCGGCCAGGTCCTTCTGCACGAAGACCTCGCCCGGTCTCGGCGGCCGCCCGCCCGGCAGGTACACGGCGGCGGAGCTGGGCCAGCGCCGGTAGCCGTCGGCATAGGTTTCGAGCAGCTCCGCCATCAGCGGGTACATGACAAAGCCGTCCCGGGCGAAACCGATGGCCGCGCCGGCGATATCGGCGAAGCTCATGGTGCCGTAGCGCGCCAGGGCGGTGATCCAGGCGTCCGGGGCCGCTGGGACCACGGTGCGCAGGATGCCCTCGGGGATGCGGCCGCCGTGCTCGCGTTCGAAGAGCTGCGGATCGAGCGCCTTGGGCCACCAGCCCAGGCCGCTGATGGTCACGATCTCGTCGCTCTCGGCGACATAGAGGATGATCGGCGCCACCCCGGCGATGTTCACCAGCTCGCTCTGCACGACGCCCATGCACAGCCCCGCGGCCACGCCCGCGTCGATGGCGTTGCCCCCGGCTTCGAGGATCTGGAACGCCGCCTCGGCCGCCAGGTAGTGTCCGGCGGCGACCACGTGGCGCGTCCCGGCGATGGTCGGCCGCAGGGAGTCGAGGCCGCGCTCGGCCGCCAGCCCCGAAAGGGAGTCGATGCTCATCGGCTCGAGTGTCCCCAGTCCGAAGTCCGTAAGAGCCGGGGGCGATCGTCCGACGAACTTCGCACTCGAAAGGACACTGGCGGGCCAATGATCCTGGTGTGGCTTACGGATTCAGACGCCATCGGAGTCACCCCAAGGAGCAGGCGAACTTCGAATCCACCACACTGGCTCAGAATTGATAGCTGAGGTCGATGCCGGCGGTCAGCGGCTGGTTGGTGGCGATCCGGCTGTAGGGGGGCGCGGTGTTGGCTATGAGGCTCAGGTATTCCTCGGGGTAGTGTTTGTTGAAGACGTTGTCGACGAAACAGAACACCGACCATTTGTCGGCGGCCAGTCCGAAGCGGAAGTTGAGCAGATCGCGGTTGGGCAGTTTGAAAATCTGGTAGGTCAGCTCTTCCGCCGAGCTCACGAACGAATTCTGGGCGATGGCGACGAAGGTGAAGCGGCCGACCGGGCGGCGGAGCTCCAGCAGCGTGTTGACCGTCCAGTTGGGCACGTCGAGCAGCCGCTGGCCCTTGGTGATATTCGAGGCGGGGAAGCTGGTGGTGTAGGCGGCCCAGGCGTAGCCGAGGTTCTGCGTCAGCTCGAGACCGCGCGCCAGCTCGGCGCGCACCTCCAACTCGCCGCCCTTGACGGCGGCGTTGGCGCCGTTGGCGGTGAAGAACAGGTTGCAGTTCGGCGCCGGCGCGGAGAGCACCACCAGCGACTGAATCTGCGACCAGGCGATGTAGTAGACGTCGGCATTGACCGTCAGGCGGTGGTCGAAGAACTGACCCTTCTCGCCGACCTCGTAGTTCCAGACGGAGTCCGGACCATATTCCAGCGGGGCGGTGGACCGCCCCAACGCCTGCAGGTCCGCCAGGCACGATGCGCCGATCGACCCGGGCGGGCCGCTGGTGGGAATGGCGAAATTGCCGGCGCCTTCGCGGTAACCCTTGGCGGCGGCGGCGTACAGCATCAGGTCTTCGCTCGGTGACCAGGACAGGTTGAACATCGGGCTGACGCCGGAGTTCGAGGCCGCCGCCGTGGAGATCATCGCCGGCGCGGGCGGCGGATTGCCGAACAGCGCCCCTTGGAAGCCGGTCTCGAAGTCGTTGTGGTACCAGAAGCCGCGCAACCCGGCCTCGAGCTTAAGCTGTCGCGTGATCTGCCAGCTGGCGTTCCCGAACACCGCTTCCTGGCGGATGTTGAGGGCCGAGCTGGTGTTGTAGACGAGCGGCGCGCCTAGGATGGCCACGGCCCCGGGCGGCGGCGAGGTCGGCAGCGCCTGGTAGCCGAAGTGGTATTGGCTGAAGAAGCCGCCGATCGTCCACTGGAGGCGCCCGCTACCCGATGAGGATGCGCGCAGCTCCTGGCTGAACTGGCGGGTCGCGTCGGTCTCGTAGACCTGGGTCGGGCCCAGGCCGCCCTGGTCGGCGGAGAAGGCCGGCAGCCCCAGGACCTCCTGGAACTGTTCGGTGGCATCCTGGAACTGCGTCTGCCACCGCGACCACCAGGCCGTGGCCGAGGTCACCGAGAACCGATCGAAGCGGTAGGTGATCGGCAGACTGGCGACCACGAAGGCGTCCTTCGACGGCTCGGCGATGTTGAACGGCTCGTAGTGCGCCAGGGCGCCGGGGGTGCTGTCGTAGGCGTTCATGCCGCCCTGGTCGGTGCGTTGGTAGAAGACGCTGGGCGCGGCGGTGAGCCGGCTCAAGGGCGCGATCAGCAGCGAGGCGCGGACGTTGTAACGGTCTTCGTCGTTGACGTTCTTGAAGACCTGCTCGCCCGGCAGTCCCACCGGGTTGGCCCGGGTCAGGCCGTTGTTGCTCGGCACGGGAAGGTCCGGCGCGACGATGCGGTCGATCCAGCCACTCACATGACCATAGCCGCCGACGATCCTCAGAGCCGCCGCCGCGCCGAGCGGGACGTTGACCATGGCGTTCTGGGTGAAGTTGATCCCGCCGCCATCGGTGCCGCCGACGATCGTCTGGCCGCTGGCGGCAAAGCCCTTCAGGCTCGGAGGGTTGGTGATCAGCCGGATCGTCCCGCCCATGGAGCCGGCGCCGTACAGCGTTCCCTGCGGTCCGCGCAGCACCTCGACGCGTTGCAGGTCGTAGAGGTCCGGATCGACCTCCACCTTGCCCAGCGTGGCGCCCACGGGCGGCGTGATCGGGGTCTCGTCCAGATAGAAACCGATGGTGGTCGACTCGCCGCCGGGCGCGGCGAGGCCGCGGATCTCGTAGACGGCGTTTCCCGGCCCGGCCGATGCGACCGAAAGTCCCGGGACTTCGCCCGCCAGCCCCTGGGCGGTGGAGACGCCGGTGCTCTGCAGCTCTACGCCGGTGATGGCGGTGATGCTGATCGGCGTCTTCTGGACCGTGGACTCGCGCTTTTCCGCCGTGACCACGATCTCGCCGACCGTGGTGCCGGCATCGCTCGCCGCGGCGCTCGCGGCCGAGGCCGGCGGCGGCAGGCACAGCGCCGAAGTCGTCGCCATCAGAACCAGGCATGGCGTCAGAGCGCGGGCAGGCATGACCTCTCGTCCCAATGCGTCGAGATGCGATTATCCCGGGTGCGGCGGCGGCCGATCCAACACCTTGTTCTCATGCGCCCCATGCCGGAACGGCATGGCTCGCCCGGCTTGGTCAGACTGCGTCGGCAGTGAGCAACCGGTCGGCGCGGGTGGGCGGCGGACCGTCGAAGACGGCCGTCGGCCAGCGATTTTCGGCGATGGCGGTCCGCACATGATCGACGATCATCGCGCTCAGTTGCTGCACGGCGGTCGAGCCCATGCGCTCGAAGGAAGTCGCCAGCACCCACGAGGCGGATGGGCCACGGATCGGCGCGGCCCTCAGGCCGTCGGAGTTGCGCAGCGACAGCACCCCGGGGGGAGCGACGCCGACGCCGGCGCCCTGAGCCACCAGATCGGCCACCACCGCGGCGCTGTTCGCCTCGCATCTTATGGTCGGTTTTTCCCCGATCTCGGCGAAGGCGCGATCGAGATAGAGCCCCAGGGTGTTGGGGAAGCCGCAGATGATCAGCGGCACGCCCACGAGGTTCTCGATGGTGACATCGGGGCCTAGCGCAGCGCCGTCGCGATCCCGGTAGATCAGGAACATGTTTTCACTGAACAGTGGGACGCACCGCAGACCTTGCATGGGTGCGAGCGTCGAGCACACCACCAGGTCGAGCTGGCCGGCGAGCACGCCTTCGCGCAACCTGACGCTGGTCTCCTGGACGACGGTCAGGCGAACCTCCGGGAAGGCCTTGATGCAGCGTGCGGCCACCGGCGAGGTCAGCCTCGACTGCAGCGACGGCACCGCGCCCAGGGTCACCGGTCCGCGGGGAGTGCGCAAATCGGCGGCCATCTCGTCCTTCAGCTGCTGGACCTGCCGCAGCACCCGCTCGCAATGCTCGTACAAGAGGGCGCCGGCGTCGGTTAGGGTGACGCCGTCGCTGTGCCGCACGAACAGCGGACAGCCGACCTCTTCCTCGAGCTTGGCGATCGAACGGCTGAGCGCCGATTGCGCCACGTGCAGATGGTCGGCGCCGCGCACGAAGCTGCGCGCGTCGGCGATCGTCTTGAAGTACCTGAGCTGGCGCAGTTCCACCGTCATGCTTCTAGGCCGCAGCGGCGCTGTTTGCATCTATTCCGCCGCCTGGGGCGCCTCCGCCCGCGCTCTCCTCGGTGCGCGGACTCCGAGCTTCTCGAACACGCCGCGCAGGTCCTCCAGGGGCGTCTTGGATGCCCAGGCGCAGCGCCACGCCACATAGCCGTCCGGCCGGACCAGGACCGCGCCGCGCTTGCCGATCATGATCCCCCGCTCACGGTCGGGCGCCCGGATCGTCTTGATCTGGAGGGGAACGGCCACTTCCCGCGCCAGCTCGGCGGCGGCGGCCCGCCACCCTTCGGCGTCCGGCCCGGTGACTAGGACAAAGGCGGTGTCGAACCAGTCGAGGGTCGACTCGTTGTGTCTCTCATCGACCCACAGGTGGGGGAAGCGATGACCCGGGCGATCCACGGGGGTGTAGCGCTCCGGGTCGAGGGCCGGCGCCGTCGTCTCGTCGCGGACCACCAATCCCTGGTCGTACCAGTGTCCGAGACTCAGACCGATGTTCCGGACGTGTTTGTCCGCTTCGTCGATCCAGAACCCGAAGTTGTCTTCGTCGTCGAGGTCGATCCTGGCCTGAAGGCCCGCCAGCCGCGATCCGGTCCGGAATTGAAAATCGGCCGTGGCCTCGCCGATCGGACGGCGCTCGGCGTCATAGGAATCGAGGATCACCGGATCCATCGCGCCCGAGATCACGAACGCCAGCTTCCAGGCGAGGTTCTGGGCGTCGGCGATGCCGGTGTTCATGCCCTGGCCACCGGTCGGCAGGAACCGGTGGGCGGCGTCGCCGGCCAGGAACACCCGGCCTTTGCGGTAGCGCTCGGCCACTTCTCGCGCCGACAGCCAGGTGCTGATGTTGACCACTTCGATCGGCCGGTCGATCCCCAGCCTGCGTCTCAGCTCCGCGGCCAGCTCGGCATCCGAAGGGGTGTGGTCGCGTTCGTCGCCAGCGACCCCGATGCGTCGCACCACCAGCCAGCGATCGGTCCCGTCCCGGTTGAGCAAGGCAAGCCACGGCTCGGCCGCCGAGGGCGGCGCCAGCAGGGCGATGCCGATCTTCTTGAGCGCCGGGATGTCGCTGAGGTCGACCTTGATGTACTCGTTCGTCCAATAGCCGAGCGCCGGGATGCCGCTCATGCCAATGCCGGCGTGCTTGCGGATGCGGCTGCCGGCGCCGTCGGCGGCGACGAGCCAGTCGCAGCGGACTTCGCTCTCCGCGCCGGTGGCGCGATCGACGAGTCGGGCGCTGACTCCGTCCTGGTCCTGTTCGAAGCCGATGCATTCGGTGGAAAAACGCACCTGCGTCGTCGGATAGCGCGCCAGCGCCCTGAAGAGCTCCTCCTCGACCACGTCCTGGGCCACGTAGCTCTTCCACGCGGGCGTGAGATCGGAGACCGGTTCGGGATGGGTGGGGCGCAGGTCGAAGAGGCTGCGGCCGACGCCGAAGACATCCGCCGTGTCGCCGAGCGCCCGCGCCCGCATGGCTTTCTCGACGCCCCACAGGCGGAAGATCTCCATCGTCCTGGCGGTGGTTCCGCGCGCCTTGGGGTGGTCCGTCGTGCCCGGGTTGCGCTCGACCAGGATCGTCGGCGCGCCGAAGCGGCCGAGCGCCAGGCCGGTGGCGAGCCCGATCGGGCCGCCCCCGACGATGAGGACCGGAACGCGCTCGCGCTTCATGTGCGTTGCCGCAGCAGGTGGGCAGTGATGACCGCCGCCACCCGGTCGGGGTCTTCGAAGGCGAGGGCATGGCCGACGCCGTCGAGCACGGTGAGCGCCGCGCCGGGGATCTCCCGCGCCAGTTTCCAGGAGTTCGCCGGATCTATGACCCGGTCCTCCCTCGCCCCCAGTACCAGCGTCGGCGCGGCGATGGCGCCGGCCCGCCCTTGGGAGTCGAAGGCCTGGCCCGCCGCCGTCCGGCGCGCCTGCGCCTCTGGCGGCCTGGGCGTGAAGGCGCCTTGCAGGCTCTCCACGAGCTCGGGTCTCTGCTCGGCCGTGCGCCGCGAGAAGAACATCGCCGTCAGCTCGGCGCGCGCCTTGGCGTCGCCGCCAGCGGCCCGGCTTCTCAGGTCCAGGAACCGTTCGGGCTCGGCCAGCGCCCCCTCGACCTTCTGGAAGGTGACGCTGAGCGCCAGCCCGCCAACCGCGCCCGGATGCCGGATCGCCAGCTCCTGGCCGATCATGCCGCCGAAGGACGTGCCCCAGACGTGCGCTCGCCCGCCCAGGTGGGCGATCAGGGCGGCGGCGTCGTCGGCCAGGTCGGCGATCGCGTACGGCTTGGCGGAATTGGCGGTCGCCCCGGTGTCGCGCTGGTCAAAGGTCACGCAGGTGAAGCGCGCCGAGAGCGCCGGCAGAACGGGCGCGAAGCTCGATTTGTCCGCTTCGGCCCCATGGATCAGCACCAGCAAAGGCCCCGCGCCGCAGCTCTCGTAGGCGGTGGCGACACCGTTGGCGCGGGCCACGCCGGCGCGTCGGCTGTTCTCGACCCGGAGCTCCGCCAGCCGGCGATGGGCGTCGAAGTCGAGCGCGTCGGTCTGGCCCGCGAAGTCCTCGCCCGAGAAATTCGCCTCCACCATGACGCCGTTGGGATCGAGCAGCTGCACCTGGATCACCGGCGTGCCGGGGATTTTACGGGTCACACGCGCGACGCCGGCCTGATCGACGCGCTCGATGAAGGCGCCCAGCCCCTGCATCGCGAACGCCACGTGATCCAGCGGGCCGGTGGCGCTCGGCGCGGCCGGCAGGTCCATCAGGTGAAGCTTGGCCGTCTCATCGGCGTACAGCCAGGCGCCGTCCATGGGCAGGCTGGGGCGGAAGCCCGACTTCAGGCCCACGACGTCCTCGTAGAAGCGGACGGTCTCGGCGAGTTTGCTGGTGCGGACGTTGTAGTGATCGAGTTCCATGACGTTTTCGGCTCCGCCCTGAGCGGCCGAAGGGGAATGCGCTTTTGGGGCAGGGGTCAAATTCAATGTAGGCGCCTTCGCCATGCCGATCGGGCATGGGTAGCGCGCCCAGGAGGGCGCGGGCAGCGGTTCAGGCGAAGCTGTAGGGCGATCAGGCGCCCTGGATCGCTTCCAGCGGTTCGTCCTCGAAGTTCACCTCGATGAGCACGCCGTTGGGGTCGCGATGGTGCACCTGCACCAGGCGGGTGCCCGGAACGGGCTGAGCCTCAAAGGGCTCACCGGCGGCGTTCAGTTTGGCGAGATAGGCTTTGAGGTTCGAGCCGCGGAAGGCGACGTGGTCGAAATTGCCGCCCTCGAACGGCCGCTGGCGTTCGATCAGGTGCAGGATCGGATAGTCGCCGCCCTCCGCATAGAGCCACGCGCCCCCGATATCGAAGGCCGGCCGCCATCCCGGCTTCATGCCCAGATACCGTTCGTAGAACTTAAGGCTCGCCGCCAGGTCGGAAGTGTTGATGGTGGCGTGGTCGAGGCGGACGACGTGCATGCTCACTCCCGCATTTGCCCGAGCGGAATCTGTCAGAATCTCCGCCGCACCGTCACCCCGAAGGTCCTTCGGTCATCGGACGCCCACTAAGGCATTGGGCAAATGATTGCGACAGGCAATCGCCAGCACTTCGATCGCCGCGAGCGAATTTGCATATTGACATGGCGCCCCTTTGCATTACATAATGCAATCAATGCTCCGCCCGGCCTCGATCATCGCCAGTTCCGCACCCTCGTTGCCGTCTAGCCGCGCGCGGCCCCGTTGGTGAGCCGCATCGTGTCGAAGGCGTGCGGGAACGTGCCAAAGCGAGCCGAAACGTGCCGCTGCGTGCAGAAACGTGCGGTAGCGTGCAGAAACGTGCCGCAGCGTGCCGAAACGTGCCGAAGCGTGTTCATCTCGGCACGCAAGAACTCTGCACAAGCAGCGGACCAATTTATGGAATTTGGAAATCCGGGCCTGCCGACCCCATGCCTGGACGGCCGACGGATTATGCAATAGATTGATTGTCAAAATGGACACGCCCGATCTGGCCCTTCTGGCGCTGAAGACCGGTGGCCCCCTGGCGGTAGGCCCCCTGGCGCGGCGCTTGGGCGTGAGCCGCCAGGCGGCCCGGATCCGGCTAGACCGGCTTGTCGCCGACGGCTTTGTGGCTTGCGAAGAGACGGCGAACGGCCATCGGCGCGGCCGAGGCCGGCCGGCTCAGGCTTGGTCGCTGACGGCCAAGGGGCACGCGCGCTTTCCCAACGCCCACGAGCGGCTGACCGTCGATCTCATCGCCGCCACGCGAAGTGTCTTTGGCGACGAAGGCCTGGATCGGCTCATCGCCGTCCGTGAGGCCCAGAGCGCTGCAGCCTATCGCCAGCGCCTGGCCGGCGCGGAGAGCTTCGAAGAGAAGCTCGACCGCCTCGCCGCCGCCCGCACCGCCGAGGGCTATATGGCGCGCTGGGCCGTTCGGGACGGCGTCTGGCTCTTCGTCGAAGACCATTGTCCGATCTGCGCGGCCGCCTCCGCCTGCCAGGGCTTCTGTCGCGCCGAGCTCGAACTCTTCTCCGAATTGCTGGCGCCGGCCAAGGTCGAGCGCACCCACCATCTCCTCGCCGGCGCGCGCCGGTGCGTCTACCGGATCACGCCGCCTCTGGCGGCCGCAAGGGTCACGTGAGCGCGCCCGCCCTGCATCCGCTGAACCAGGGCTTTACCTGGGCCGACCGGCCCGCCGGCCCGTTCCGCTATCTGACCCCCGACCAGGCCCGCGCCTTCGACGCGCGCGGGTTCGTCCTCCTTCAGGGCGTATTCGCGCACGAGGAGCTGGCCGCGGTCACCGCGGCCATCGATCCCATCGAGGCCCGGCGCGAGCAATGGGTGCGGGAGAACGCCGGCGGCAAGATCTTCATCAACGAGGCCGACGTCATCACCTTCACCACCCACCTGGTGCTGAAATCGCCGGCTTTGCGCGCCTTCGCCGCCCACCCCGCCATCAAGGCCATCTGCGCCGACCTCGTCGGCGATAACGTCCGCCTCTACTGGGACCAGTCGGTCTACAAGAAGACCGGCAAGCAGCAGGAATTTCCCTGGCACCAGGACAACGGCTACGGCTTCATCGAGCCGCAGCAGTATCTCACCTTGTGGATCCCGCTCACCGACGTGGATGAGGAGAACGGCTGTCCTTGGGTGGCGCCGGGCGTTCACCGCCAGGGCACGCTGGCCCACTGGACTACCGACATCGGGCTGAAGTGCTTCGAAGCGGCGCCCGAGGCTCTCGCCGTTCCGGCCCGGGCCGGCGACATCATCGCCTTTTCCTCGCTGACGCCGCACCGCACCGGCCCCAACCGTCGCGCCGGCACGGTGCGCAAGGCCTATATCCTCCAATACGCGCCCGAGGGCGCGAAGACCTTCCGCGACGGGGCCTGGGGCCTCCAGGACGACCCGGAGCGGCAATTCGTCGTCCTCCACAACGGAGTTTGAGGCCGATGGCGGAATTCGAGCCGGTGATGGCGCTGGAAGCGCTCCAGGCCAAGGGCAAGGCGGTGGCGCGCAGGGCCGGCCGGCAGATCCTGCTCGTCGCCTCGGAAGGCAGGGTCTTCGCCTGCGCCAACCGCTGCCCGCACGAAGGCTATCCCTTGAGCGAGGGCGTACTCAGCAATGGCGCCGGACGCCCCTGCGTCCTCACCTGCAACTGGCACAACTGGAAGTTCGACCTTTCCAGCGGCGAGACCCTGGTGGGCGGCGACACCCTGGAGCGTTTCCCCGTCCGCATCGAGGGCGGCCAGGTGCTGGTGGACCTTACCCCGCCGCCTCTGGAGGATCGCCGCGCCAAGGTGCGGGCCGGCCTTGCCCAGGCGCTCGCCGACGAGGATCAGGACCGCTTGGTGCGCGAGGCCGCCCGCCTCAGCCGCCTGGAGGGCGACGCCGTCGGGGCGGTGGCGCTGGCCATCGACTGGGGCGCCGCTCGGCTCGAGTTCGGGACTACCCATGCGATCGGCGGCGCCAGCGAATGGCTGGCGGTCCATGACGAGCGCGGCCGCCGTCCCGAGGAACGGCTGGCCGCGATCGGCGAGATCCTGGGCAACGTCGCCGACAACTGCCGCGGCGCGCCGCCGGCCTGGCCGTTCGCGGCCGGCGAGGCGCCCTGGAGCGAGGCCGCCTTCCTGGCCGCCATCGAGGCCGAGGACGAGCCGGCCGCCGTGCGCCTCGTGCGGGGCTTTCTTCCCCCTCTGGGGGAAGTGTCGCCCCGAACACGATCCGGGGCGACAAAGGGGGCCAGCGCCGCTCCGGCCGATCTCGCCGGCGCGCTCTATGCCGCCGCCCTGGCCCACTATCAGGACTTTGGCCACTCGCTCATCTACGCCGTCAACACGGTGAGGCTGGTCGAGCGCCTCGGCCCCGGCGTGGCCGAGCCCCTGCTGCTGATGCTGGCGCGCAGCCTCGTCTATGCGCGCCGCGAGGACCTGCTGCCGGAGTTCCGCGACTACGCGCGGCGCCTTGCCGCCTACGGCGAGCGTCCCGGGGGGAAGCCGCCGCCGCTCTCCGCCGACGCCCTTTCCGGCCGCTCGACGCGCCAGTCGCTGGCGCTCGTCTCCTCCTGGGGCGGGCTACATTCTCCGCAGGCGATTTTCGAGACCCTGGTCGAGGCGGCCGCGCGCGTCCTGCTGACCGCCAACGAACGCCGCATGACCGCGACGGCGGGCAAGATCGCCGACAACGTCGGCTGGCTCGATTTCACCCACTCCCTGACCTTCGCCAACGCCGGCCGGGTCGCCATGGCGGCGCGCCCGGACCTGGCGCCGGCGGTGCTGCTGCAGCTCGCCTGCTTCCAGGGCCGCAACGCCGCCTACGTCGATCCGGCCTTCGATCCTCCCCCGTTCGCCGTCGACGATAGGCGCGCCTTCGCCAGCCGCGCCCGCGAACGCCTCTTCGACCACGGCGAGGCCGACTTCATCATGTCGGTGCACTACGTGAAGACGCTGCTGGCCGCCGAACAGCTGGCGGAGGCTCTTCCCCGCGCCGCCCCGACCCTGCTGGCGGCCGTGAACCGCTTTCTCTTCGCCCCCAAGAAGCGGCGCGACGTGCTGCGCACGGCCCGCCAGATGCGCGCCTTCGTGGCCGCGGAATAGCTGGCGCTCGCTCCCTCCCCGTCTGGGGAGGGTCGACTCGGCGCGCTGCGCACGCCGAGCGGGGTGGGGATGGCCGCCCTCCCATCATCTCCGCGTGTCCGCCTTCCCCCTCCGGCCGGGCGGTTGCCCGGCCACCTCCCCCACGAAGGGGGAGGAGAGCTCTCGGGCTCGTTCAATGCGAGTGGCGCACGTGCTCGGGCTTACCCTTGCGCTTGGTGTGGGCCATCTTCTCGAGCTCCTTCTCGCTCATCGACCCGGCCATCGATTTCGAGGCGCCCTTGAGCGAGCTTTTGGACTTCTCGCCGCGCTTGGCGGCGAGGGCGGCGCCGGCGGCTTTCTGCTGGGCGGCGGACTTGGCGGGCATGGACTTCTCCATCTGACGCGCCCCCGAGCGCCGGAACGCGCGAACGGCGCCGTCCGATCCTCGGGGTTCCTCAGGCGGGCTCGGTCGCCAGCTTGACCTCCAAGGCCGCGGCGGCGAGATCGAACTCCCTTTCCAGCCAAGGGTTCGCGCCGCGGCAGGCGTCGACCACCCGCCGGGCCCAGTCCAGGTATTCGGCGATCCGCTGCTGCGGCCAGCCCTTCGGCGGACTGGCGCGCAGCGAGCGCAGGTTCGAGGTCTTGTCGGCGAGCTTGATCACCTGGGCCCGTAGCGAGGCGTGCGCCGCATGCTCGACCTGCCGCCGCTTGCGCTCGGCCTTGTCGAGGCTCTTGTCGTCGGTGACCTCGGCCACAAGCCCAGCCACGTCCTCGCCGAAGGCCTGGGCAATCTCGGCGGGCGTCGTCTCCGTGTCCTCGATCGCGTCGTGCAGCACCGCCGCAATCACCGCTTCCGGATCTTCGCCACCGGTGGCCCGGGCGACCAGCTCGGCGACCTCGGTCAGGTGGTTGATGTAGGGTTCTTCGGCCTCACCCTTGCGCTTCTGGGTCCGATGGCGGAGCGCCGCGAAATGGTAGGCGCGGGCCAGATCGACAATTGGATTCAACGCACTGCTCTCGGTTACGCCTTGGCCGGATAGGGCCTGCCGTCACGATGGCGGTAGCCCAGTTCGCCCGGACCGGCGACCATGTCGATATCCGGATAATCGCAGACATCGCGCTCCGCGTCGGCGTTGCCGATTTCCAGGATGAGGGCGTCGCGGTTCGAGCGATTGACGAAGTGATGGCCGTCGGGATCGCCGGCTTTGAAGGCGGCGCAGTCGCCGGCCCGCATGGTCTCCTCCCCGGCGTCGGTGATGAGGACGAGCTCGCCCTCGACAACCCAGATGAACTCGTCCTCGTGACTGTGCCAGTGCCTCTGGCTCGACCACGCGCCTGGCGGCAGGCGCGAGAGATTGACGCCGAAGTGGGTCAGGCCGTGGCTGCGCGCCAGGACCTTCCACGAGGTCGCGGCGCAGGGCGCATCGAGCGGCGCCGGGTAGCTCGAGCCGGACTTTTCCGGTGTCGCGGCCACATCGATCTTCTTCATCTCGCTCTCCTCGAGAGGGCTGCCGGCGCCGCCGGCCCGGGCAGGGCCGAGTGTCGGATTCGCCCTCCCTGGTTCGTCATCCGGATGCAAACGCCTTCTTCTCGATGAGGGACACCGAAATGACCATCACCAGCGTGATTTCGATCTTCGACCGCACGGCCCTCCTCCTCTTCTACGGCCTCGTCGTCCTCGGGTTGCCGGCCGCGGCCGCCATCGTCGTCGGCTAGGTCCAGCGGCCCTGGCGCGCCACCGCTTCCCCCTCGCCCGGCCAGGGCGGCATGGTGATCGCCACGAACGCCAGCGGCTCTGGTCCGGCGCAGCGGAACTGGAAGGCGCAGCCCAGCGGGATTGTCAGGCAGGCACCCGGCCCGATCTCGGCGATCTCCTCGCGCCCATCCTGGGAGCGCCAGATTTCGCCGGCGCCCTTCACCACGAACCAGATCTCCTCCACCGTCTTGTGCTCCACCGCCTTGGAGGCCGCGCCGGGGCGCAGGGTGAAATGGGCGAAGCTGCCGCCGACGAGGCTCAGCAGCGGCCGCGCCTCGCTCCCGTCCGGAGCGACGGCGGTCGCCTTCTCGGAAACCCGACAGGTGGCGAACGGCGTGCGGCCCCTCACCTCTTCATCCGCAACGGCCCGGTGAAGTCCCTCTTGCCCAGCGGCGCGCCCTTGCTGCGCAGGATGTCGTAGGCGGTGGTGGCGTGGAAATAGAAGTTGGGAAACGAGAAGGAGAGCAGGAAATTCTCGGCCGTGAACGGCAGGTTGAAGTCCCGGAACTTGAAAGAGACGTCCTTGCCGGCGAGGGCCTCGACCTCGTCGCGCGACAGCGCCGAAAGCCCTTGCTTGGCGTCCGCCACCACCTTCTGCCAGCCGGCGTAGTCGAGGTCCGGAAGTTCCGGAGGCGGCGAAAACACGCCCGCTTTTACGCCCTCTATGGCGCCCAGCGAGTGATGCTTCACCGACCAGATCTGGAACGAAAACGGCAGCATGTCGGGCCACAGCCGCGTCTGCACGATGTCGGCGGGGTCGGGACCGTTGGCCTTGAAGTGCTCCAGGCCCTTGGCCAGGAAGCCTTCGACGCCGGTCAGCATCTGCAGGAAGTTGGCGACGGTGCAGTCGTAGAGCGAAACGGCCATTGGTCCTCCTTTGATTTCACTGCGCCGGCTTAGCCGAACGGAGCGTCGTTCGTCACCCCGCCCGGGAGCGCCCTCACCGCGGCTTGGAACTGCGGCCAGGCCTGTGACTTGGGCTGGCCAGTGATGCTGGCGAAAACCTCTGCGAACGTCCCCTTTGCGCCTAGACCGACCAGCTCGCGGGCGATGTCGGCGAGCGCGGCCCCCTTGCCGACGAGCCAGGAGATGAAGGCCATGCCGCAGCCGATGGAGGCGCCGTCCTGGTCCGAAGGGTAGGTCTTGTCGACGTAGTTGGGCATGCCGGCGCCGGCCCAGTCCGGGGCGGTGGCGAAATCGGCCAGGGCGTCGTTGCTCACCGAGGCGGCGCAGCGCCGCGATAGCGCCTCGCCGGTGGAGACGCCGCAAAGGTTCCCGCCCATCGAGCACTCGGAAAGCTCGGCTTCGAACAGGGCCGCCACGCGCTCGGGGGCTCCAAACGAGGCGTCGACCTCGATTGCCGCGCCGGTCTGGTAATCGCAACCCATGTGGTCGGCGCCGCCGGTTCCGTCCGTCGCTCCGCCCAGGGCGAAGACGACGACCTCGACGGCCCCGCCGGCAACCCCGAAGACGGCGTCGTTGGCGGCGACGATGCGGTCGGCATCGGCGAGGAGGCTCCGGCCGTTCTCCAACCCTGGCGCGCCGAGGTTCGGATCGACATAGACCGTGACTCGACCTGAGGGACTCGTTCCCACCTGCTGGGCGACGCCGCGGAAACTCGGCCAGGCCGGCGCTCCGACGGCGGGACGGCGGCGGGAACGAAGCGGATGGCTCATGCCCTTAGTGAAGATTCGTTCACCCTGCGGCGCAAGTCTGCGACGCCGTCATCCGTCTTGGCGCCGTCCTGATCTGGTAAGAAAGCCTGCGAATCGCCATGGCCCGCGCCGCTCTCCAAGCCGACTTCTTCGACGAGGCGCTCGCCCCGGCGCATCCGAAGAGCGCCTATTCGGCCAAGGACATCGAGGTGCTCGAGGGCCTGGAGCCGGTGCGCCGGCGCCCCGGCATGTACATCGGCGGCGTCGACGAGCGCGCCCTTCATCACCTCTTCGCCGAGGTGCTCGACAACGCCATGGACGAAGCCGTGGCCGGGCACGCGCGGGTCATCGAAGTCGCCCTTGCCGCCGATGGGACCCTCTCGGTGCGCGACGACGGCCGCGGCATGCCCGTCGACCCGCACCCGAAGTTCCCCGGCAAGTCCGCCCTCGAGGTGGTGATGACGGTGCTGCACTCGGGCGGCAAGTTCTCGGGCAAAGTCTACGAGACGGCCGGCGGCCTGCACGGGGTCGGCGTGTCGGTGGTCAACGCCCTTTGCGAGCAGCTCTGCGTCACCGTCTGGCGCGACGGTTTCGAGTGGCGCCAGCGCTTCGCGCGCGGCCGGCCGGTGTCGAAGCTCGAACAAGTGGGTCCGAGCCGCCGCCGCGGCACCCTGGTGGCCTTCCGGCCCGACCGCATCATCTTCGGCGAGGAGGCGGCGTTCCGCGCCGAGCGCCTGTTCCGCATGGCCAGGTCGAAGGCCTACCTCTTCGGCGGGGTCGAGATCCGCTGGCGCTGCGCCCCCGAGCGGCTGGCTGCCGACGTGCCGGCCGAAGCGGTGCTGCGTTTCCCGGGCGGCCTCGCCGACTTTCTGGCCGAGACCCTGAACGAGGCAGAAACGGTGACACCGGAACCGTTCGCCGGCCGGATCGAGCGCGGCGGCGATGGCGGGGCGGTCGAGTGGGCGATCGCCTGGACCGGGGCCGGTTTTGGCGAAGCCGACGGCTTTGTTCGCTCCTACTGCAACACTGTCCCCACGCCGGAGGGTGGGACGCACGAGGCCGGCCTGCGCGCCGTCCTCACCCGCGGCCTCAAGGCGTACGCGGAGCGGGTGGGCGAGAAGCGCGGCGCGGTCATCACCTCCGACGATGTGCTCGCCCAGGCCGGGGCGCTGATCAGCGTCTTCATCCGTGATCCCGAGTTCCAGGGCCAGACGAAGGAGAGGCTTTCCACCGCCGCCGCCCAGCGCCTGGTCGAGAACGCCCTTCGCGACCCCTTCGATCACTGGCTGGCCGACCAGCCCAAGGCCGCCGGCGCCCTGCTGGCCTTCATCGCCGAGCGCGCCGAGGAGCGCATGCGCCGCCGCAAGGAGCGCGAGATCGCCCGCGCCTCGGCCACGCGCAAGCTGCGCCTTCCGGGCAAGCTCGCCGACTGCTCTGATGCCGGCCCCGAAGGGACCGAGCTTTTCATCGTCGAGGGCGACTCGGCCGGCGGTTCGGCCAAGCAGGCGCGCGACCGCCGCATCCAGGCGGTGCTGCCGCTGCGCGGCAAGATCCTCAACGTCGCCTCCGCGAGCGCCGAGCAGTTGCGCGGCAACAAGGAGCTCACCGATCTCTGCCAGGCGCTGGGCGTGGAGACCGGTGCGCGGTTCCGAGCCGACGACCTGCGCTACGAGCGCGTCGTCATCATGACCGACGCCGACGTCGACGGCGCGCACATCGCCTCGCTCCTGATCACCTTCTTCTTCCGCCTCATGCCCGAGCTGATTCGCCGCGAAAGGCTGTTCCTCGCTTTGCCGCCGCTCTATCGCCTCTCCGGCGGCGGCCGCACCGAGTACGCCCGCGACGAGGCCCACCGCGAAGAGCTGCTGGCTGGCGCCTTCAAGGGCCGCAAGGTGGAAATCGGCCGCTTCAAGGGCCTGGGCGAGATGATGCCGGCCCAGCTCAAGGAGACCACTATGGACCCGGCCACACGGACGCTGGCCCGGGTGGCGCTCATCGACGGCGGGGAGGACCCGGATCCGCTCGTAGAGGCGCTGATGGGCCGCAAGCCCGAATTGCGCTATCGGTTCATCCAGGAACGGGCGCCGTTCGCTGCCGCCGATCTGGACGTATGAATCTCAACCACCTCCACCTGCACGTCGCCGACGTCGAGCGCTCGGCGGGGTTCTACGAACGCGTCTTCGGTCTGAAGCGCCACTTGTGGCACGGCGGCATCCTCTTCATGCGGGACGATACCGGCATGGACCTGGCGCTGGCGCCAGGCGGACGAGAGACCTTCCCGTCGTGGTTCCATTTCGGCTTCCGCCCCGATGGCATGGCGCAGGTGCGGGCCTTGCATGGCGCGGCCCTCGAGGCCGGCGCTCCCATTCTCGAACCGCTGACCGAGGAAGATCACTTTATCTTCTTCCGCTGCGCGGACCCCGACGGCTACGCCATCGAGGTCTACTGGGAGCCAGACGAGCCGGCGCGTTGACTTGGGGGTCGGCGGCCCCCATGTTTGCAAAGGGCCGAGTCCTTTCGCGCGACCCGATTCGGATCGCCTTCCCGCTCGGCGCTTTTCCTTCAAGGTATGACAGACTTCTCCCAGCTAGGCCTTAGCGCACCCACACTCCAGGCGGTCGCCGACTCCGGTTATCAGGTCGCCACCCCCATCCAGGCCCAGGCCATTCCCGTGGCGCTCGCCGGCCGCGATGTCCTAGGCATCGCCCAGACGGGCACCGGCAAGACCGCCGCTTTCACCCTGCCGATGATCGATCGCTTAGCGGCCGGTCGTTCCAAAGCGCGGATGCCGCGCTCGCTGGTCGTCGAGCCGACGCGTGAGCTCGCCGATCAGGTGGCCGCGTCCTTCGAGCGTTACTCCAAGGGACAGAAACTCTCCTGGGCCCTGCTCATCGGCGGCGTCTCCTTCGGCGACCAGGAGGCTAAGCTCGACCGCGGCGTCGACGTGCTGATCGCCACTCCCGGGCGGCTCCTGGACCACTTCGAGCGCGGCAAGCTTCTGCTCACGGGCGTTCAGATCATGGTCGTGGACGAAGCCGACCGCATGCTCGACATGGGCTTCATCCCGGACCTCGAACGCATTTTCCGGCTGACGCCGGCGAAGAAGCAGACGCTGTTCTTTTCGGCCACCATGCCGCCCGAGATCACCCGGCTCACCAAGCAGTTCCTCAAGGACCCGACACGGCTCGAGGCCTCGCCGCCAGCCACCGCAGCCGAGCTCGTCGCCCAGCGCATGGCGCGCGTGCCGGCCGCCGATCCGGCGTTCAAGCGCGCGGCCCTGCGCGCCCTTGTGAGCCGCGCGGACGTCAAGAACGGCATCGTCTTTTGTAATCGCAAGAGCGAGGTCGATGTCGTCGCCAAATCTCTCAAGCGCCACGGTTTCGACGCGGCCCCGATCCACGGCGACCTCGACCAGCCGGTGCGCATGCGCACCTTGGAATCGTTCCGTCGCGGCGAGTTGAAGCTGCTGGTCGCCTCGGACGTGGCGGCGCGTGGGCTCGACATCCCCGATGTCAGCCACATATTCAACTACGACGTCCCCCACCACGCCGACGACTACATCCACCGCATCGGCCGCACCGGCCGCGCCGGCCGGACCGGCGAGGCCTACATGCTGGTCACCCCGGCCGACAGCCGCGATGTCGACAAGGTCATCCGCCTCATCGGCAAGGCCCCCGACGAGGTCGTGCTCGAGGTCGACTGGTCGGGCGTCAAGGCATCGGGCCGCGGCGGCCGCGAGCCGAGGCGTCGAGAGCATCGGCGCGAAGGAGAACGCAGCCGCCCCGCGCGCCAGGCGCACCATGGCAGGGAGCAGCGGCCCCGCGAGGAACGGCCCCGCGAGGAGCATCCGCGCCAAGAGCGTCCGCGCCAGGAGCACCGAGCCGAAGATCGGCCTCGCGCCCAAGGCCAGGATCGGCCTCGGCGGGAGCGGCCGCCCCGCCCCGAGAAGGAGCGCGCGGCGCCGGCTGCGGCGCCGGGCGGACCGGTTGTCGGCTTTGGCGGCGACTCGCCGGCTTTCCTCGCTCGCCGCACCCTGGTCCCGTCAGAGGGCTGAGCGGCGGCCCTATCGGCGTTTCTGGCCGCCCAGGAAATCCGCCCCTTCGAAGCTCTCGGGCGCCGGCACTTCGGTTATCGGCTCGTCGCGGTCGTCGTATTCCAGGCGCAGGGCGCGGCTCATGACCGCGTGCATGGCGTAGAGCATGGTGATGTAGGTGAACTCGAGGATCTCCTCGTCCGACCAGAAGCTGTGGAGTTTCGCCATCACCTCCGCCGGGGTCCGTCCGTCGGCGGCGCAAAGGCAGTCGGCGTAGGCGAGCGCCGCCCGCTCCTTTTCATCGAAGACATCGGACGTCTGCCAGAAGGGAACCGCCGCGATCTTCTCTTCCGGGACACCCAACCCGCGCAGCGATTTGCAGTGCTGTGAGAAGACGAACTGGCTTCCTTTCACCCAGCCGGCGCGGGTCTGGCCGAGTTCGCGCAGGACAGGATCGAGCCGCCGCCCGCTGCGGTACAGGGCGAAACCATCGACCGCATGTCGGAAGATGTCGGGAACCAGGGCGAAGACGGTCCACCAGTCTCCTGGTGTGCCGGTGGCGGTGCCTGGCTGCGCGACCGGATCGCGGTCCTTGCCGAAGAGGGCGTCGTAATAACGGCGCACCGTGTCGTCCTCGACCTCGGCGCGCGGGACTTGCCGCAGGACAGGCATAGCCCCTCCTCGATCTATTCGGGCTCGGCCGGGACGATGGTGACGCTTTCGCCGCATCCGCAGGCGTCGGTTTCGTTGGGATTGCGGAAGACGAACCTCGAAGCCAGGCGGCTCACCTCGTAATCGATCTCCGAGCCGATCAGGAACAGCACTGCCTTGGGCTCGACCAGGACCTTGACGCCCTTCTCCTCGACCACCTCGTCCAGAGGATCGACGGTTTCGGCGTATTCGACGACGTATTCCTGCCCGGCGCAGCCGCCGTTCTTCACGCCTACGCGCAGACCGGCGTACGGGCGTTCGGCCTTCTCCATGATCTCGCGCACCCGCGCGGCGGCGGCGTCCGTCAAGCTGACGATCTTCGGCCGCGCACGGCGGGCCCTGGGCTGGACAACAGCTTCCATCAGAACATGTTCAGTTCGAGCTTGGCCTCGTCCGACATCAGGGACGGGTCCCAGGGCGGATCAAAGACAAGGTTCACCTGGCAATCGGTGACGCCCTCGATCTGGAGTACGGCGTCACGCACCCAGCCGGGCATGTCGGCGGCGACCGGGCAGCCAGGCGCGGTCAGGGTCATGTCGATCACCACCGCCTTCTCGTCGGAGACGTCGACCTTGTAGATCAGGCCGAGCTCGTAGATGTCGACCGGGATCTCCGGGTCATAGACGGTCTTCAGCTTCTCGATCAGTTGGTCGGTCAACTGGTCGAGCTCGGCCTGGGAAAGGGCCGAAGGCGCGGTCGTCCGAATGGCGGCGGCGTCGTCCATCACGCAAAGAAGGTCCGGGTGCGTTCGAGGGCCTCGACGAAGGAATCGGCCTCCTCGAGGGTGTTATATAGGGCGAAGGAGGCGCGGGCGCTGGAAGTGAGTCCGTACCGCCTCAGCAACGGCTCGGCGCAGTGGGTTCCGGCGCGCACCGCCACGCCATAACGGTCCAGGATCTGGGCGATGTCGTGCGGGTGGGCGCCTTCCATGGCGAAGGTGAAGATCGCGCCCTTCCCCGGCGCCGTGCCGACCTCGCGGACCCAGTTCGCGCCATTGAGGCCCTCCTTCACCCGCCGGTACAGCGCCGTCTCGTGAGCGGCGATGGCGTCGCGATCCAGCGCCGACAGCCACTCGATGGCGGCCTTCAGCCCGATCGCTTCCAGGATCGGCGGGGTGCCGGCCTCAAAGCGGTGCGGCGGCTCGGCGTAGGTGATCCGGTCCAGCTCCACGGTCTCGATCATCTCGCCGCCGCCCTGGTAGGGGCGCAGCGCCGCCAGCCGTTCGGCCTTTCCGTAGAGCACGCCAATTCCCGTCGGCCCATAGAGCTTGTGGCCGGAGAAGACGTAGAAGTCGGCGTCGAAAGCGCGGACGTCGACGCCGGTGTGGACGACCGCCTGAGCCCCGTCGATGAGCGCCGCGGCGCCGGCGCGATGGGCCTCGGCGACGATCTCGGCCACCGGATTGATGGTTCCGAGAACGTTGGACATGTGGCTCATCGCCACCATCCGTGTCTTCGGACCCAGGAGCGTTCCGTAGGCGGCGAGATCGATCCGACCGTCCTCGGTGACTGGCGCGAACCGCAGGACCACGCCCTGACGCTCGCGCAGGAAGTGCCAGGGAACGATGTTGGCGTGGTGCTCCATTTCCGAGAGCACGATCTCGTCGCCCGGCTGGAGCGTGGCGCCAAAGGAGGCGGCGACGAGGTTGATGGCCTCGGTCGCCCCCTTGGTGAACACGACCTCCTGGGGGCCGGCGGCGTTCAGGAAAGCGGACGCGGCGGCGCGTGCGCCCTCGTAGGCTTCGGTCGTTTCATTGGCGAGCGTGTGCACGCCGCGGTGGACGTTGGCGTAGGAGTGGGCGGCGGCGGCGCGCATCGCCTCCATCACACTCGCCGGCTTCTGCGCCGAAGCAGCGTTGTCGAGATAGACCAACGGACGGCCGTTCACCTGCCGGGCAAGGATCGGGAACTGGGCGCGGACCGTATCGACATCGAAACTCATGACGCGCCCTCCAGCCGCGCCTCGACGAACGAGCGGACGACTTCGCGCGCGTCTTGGTTCTCGATGCGATCGATGACCTCCGCCAGAAAGGCGGCTGTCAGCAGCGCCCGAGCCGCGTCTTCGGGAAGGCCGCGGGCGCAGGCGTAGAAGAGGGCGTCCTCATCCAGGGCGCCGACAGAGTTCCCATGGGCGCAGGCGACATCGTCGGCGAAGATCTCCAACTCGGGCTTGGCGTCGACCTCGGCGCGGTCCGAGAGCACCAGGGCGTGATGTCCCATGCGGGCGTCGGTCTTGTCGGCCCCTCGCGCCACCGTGATCCGCCCCTGGAAGACGCTGCGGGCCTGGTCGCGGACGATGCCCTTGATGAGCTGGTCGGTCGCGCCGCCGACCGCCTCGTGGGTCACTGCGGTCGTGAGGTCGGAATGGCGCTTGTCCTCCAGCACATAGACGCCATCCAGCCGGGCGGCCGCGCCGCCGCCCTTGTGCATGACCCGCGTTTCCAGGCGCTGGCGCTTGGCGCCGACGCCGACGACCGTCTGGGCTAGACTTGCGCCAGGCGCGATCTCGACATTGGCGAGCGAGACGCTGACCGCGTCCGCAGCTTCATCGGCGAGCACAATCCGCTCCAGCCTTGCCCCTTCGGCGACGCGGATATCCAGATCGAATTCGCTCAGGTATTCCGCCGTTTCGCCCTCATAACTCTCAAGTAGCGTGAGGCTGGCGCCGGCCCCGACATTCACCAGGATCCTCGCCGCATGCGCGCCGGCGCCCTGGGCGGCGACGATGCGCAGAGCCACGACCCGGCTCTCTCCTGGCGCCAGCATCACCGGCTCGGCGCCTCGTCCGTTGACGATCACGACTTCACGGTCGGCCAGAGTGGCGAATGGGCCTGCCCGCCGCGCCTCCCCCGCCGCGGAAGGCGGCGGCAGCGAACGCACGAGGCCGCGCAAGTCGGTCCAGCGCCAGTCCTCCTGCCGGCGCGACGGTAGTTCGGCCAGCTCGCCCGTGCTGATGGCGCGCGCCAGGCTCACGCGGCCCTCCGCGCGTACCGATCGTAGCCCTCGCGCTCGAGCTCGTGCGCCAGCTCCGGCCCGCCGTGGGCCACGATCTCGCCGGCCACCATGACATGGACGCGGTCGGGTCGGATGTAATCCAGCAGGCGCTGGTAGTGGGTGATGATCAGCATGGCGCGATCGGGCTCACGCATGGCGTTCACGCCTTCGGCGACGATCTTCAGGGCGTCGATATCGAGGCCGGAATCGGTCTCGTCGAGGATAGCCAGCCGCGGCGAAAGCAGCGCCATCTGAAGCACTTCCATCCGCTTCTTCTCACCGCCCGAGAAGCCGACGTTCAAGGGGCGGCGCAGCATGTCGAAATCGATCTTCAGGGCCGCCGCCTTCTCCCGCGCCAGCCGCAGGAAATCCGGGGCCGAGACCTCCTCCTCGCCGCGGGCGCGCCTCTGGGCGTTGAGCGCCGTCCGGATGAAGGCCAGCGCCGTCACTCCCGGAATTTCGATCGGATACTGAAACGACAGGAAGAGGCCGCGCGCGGCGCGTTCGTCGGGCGTGAGGGCGAGGAGGTCCTCGCTGTCCAGCTGCGCCGACCCGGCCGTCACTTCGTAGCCCGGCCGTCCGGCCAAGGCGAACGACAGGGTCGACTTGCCCGCGCCGTTGGGACCCATGACGGCATGGACCTCGCCGGCTGGAACCTCGAGGTCGAGGCCAGAGAGGATCGTCTTGCCTTCGACGGTGACCGCCAGGCCGCGAATGCTCAGCATCGCCGTGGTCATGCTCGCGAAAACCCCGGCGCCTCGGGGCGGACGAACTCGAGCCGGTTACCGAACGGATCGAAGACGAAAACTCGGTCCACGCCTTCGATGTCGTCGTCTTCGCGGACCTCGTACCCGGCATTCCGCGCCCGCTCGCGAAAACTCCCGATCTCGTCGACTTTGAAGGCCACGTGCGCCTTGCGCGCCGGTCGGAAATCAGGATCGACACCGAGGTGGATTTCGGCGCCGGCGCCTTGGAACCAGCACCCTCCGCGCACTGCCAGCACCGGCGGCTTGGGCTTTTCCCTCAAGCCCAGCAGGACGCCGTAGAAGGCACGCGCCTGGTCCTCGCCGCCGGCCGGCATGGCGATCTGGACGTGGTCCACCGCCTGGATCTTCATCCCACGCTCCCTTCCAGAGACAGGGCGACGAGCTTCTGGGCTTCGACGGCGAACTCCATCGGCAGCTCCTGCAGCACCTCTTTGACAAAGCCGTTTACCAGCAGCTGCACCGCTTCCTCCTGGGCGAGGCCGCGCTGCATGGCGTAGAAGAGCTGGTCCTCGGAAAGGCGGGTCGTCGTCGCCTCGTGCTCGAACTTCGCCGCTCCATTGCGCGCTTCGATGTAGGGGGTGGTGTGGGCCGAGCAGTGGGGCCCGATCAGGAGCGAATCGCACTGGGTGAAGTTGCGGGCGCCTCTGGCCTTCGGGTGCGCCGAGACGAGCCCGCGGTAGGTGTTCGAGGAGCGGCCCGCTGAAATCCCCTTGGAGATGATGCGTGAGCGGGTGTTGGCGCCCAGGTGGATCATCTTGGTGCCGGTATCGGCCTGCTGGCGGTTGTTGGTGATGGCGATCGAGTAGAACTCGCCGCTGGAGCCCTCGCCGCGCAAAATGCAGGATGGGTACTTCCAGGTGATCGCGGACCCGGTCTCCACCTGGGTCCAGGAGACCTTCGAGCGCGGGCCGCGGCAGTCGGCGCGCTTGGTGACGAAGTTGTAGATGCCGCCGCGCCCCTCGGCGTCGCCCGGATACCAGTTCTGGACCGTCGAGTACTTGATCTCGGCGTCGGCCAGGGCGACGAGCTCGACCACGGCCGCATGCAATTGGTTCTCATCGCGCATCGGCGCGGTGCAGCCTTCGAGATAGGAGACGTACGCGCCCTCGTCGGCGATGATCAGGGTGCGCTCGAACTGGCCGGATTGGGCGGCATTGATGCGGAAGTAGGTCGAGAGCTCCATCGGGCAGCGCACGCCCTTGGGCACGTAGACAAAGCTACCGTCCGAGAAGACGGCGCTGTTGAGGCAGGCGAAGTAGTTGTCGCCCGAGGGCACGACCGAGCCGAGGTATTGGCGCACCAGCTCAGGGTGCTCGCGAATGGCCTCGCTCATCGAGCAGAAGATCACCCCGGCCTTGGCGAGCTCGCGCTTGAAGGTGGTGACCACCGAGACGCTGTCGAACACCGCATCGACGGCGTACCTGGGGGCGCCCTCGACGCCGGCCAGCACCGCCTGTTCCTTCAGTGGGATGCCGAGCTTGTCGTAGGCCGCCAGGAGCTCCGGGTCGACCTCGTCGAGGCTCTTGGGGCCGGCCTTCTGCGCCGGCGCGGCGTAATAGTGGAAGTCCTGGTAATCGATCGGGGGAAAGCGCACCCGCGCCCACTCCGGGGCATCCAGCGCC
The DNA here is from genome assembly GCA_035946795.1 of Caulobacteraceae bacterium. Taxonomy (GTDB): domain Bacteria; phylum Pseudomonadota; class Alphaproteobacteria; order Caulobacterales; family Caulobacteraceae; genus Acaudatibacter. Next base: position 101,823 of record DASYYX010000017.1, read on the forward strand.
TGCCAGTGCTCAAAGGCTTGCAGGCGCCAGTCCAGCATCCACGCCGGCTCGTCCTTCCGCTCCGAGATGAAGCGAACGGTTTCCTCGCTGAGGCCCTTGGGGGCAAACTCCTGGTCGATGTCGGTGACAAATCCGTGCCGATACCGCTCCAGCTCGGCGACGCGTTCGACCGTTTCCTTGACCGCCGCCATTGTCAGGCCACCCTTCTCGCCCGCGCCGCCCAGCGCTCGTGCGCCTCCAGCCATGCCTCGCCGCACGCGATCCAGTCGGCCTCCCGGCTCGCCCACCCGCCGCTGACGCGCACCGAGAACGGGGCAAGATCGGGGCGGCCCATGGCCTGGACCACCCGGCTCGCCCTCACCTTGCCTGACGAGCAGGCGGCGCCGGCGCTGATCATCACTCCGGCAAGATCCAGGGCCATCACCTGCAACTCGGACGAGAACCCAGGGGTGGCAAAGCACAAGGTCTGGTTCAGCCTCGGCGCGGCCTCGCCGAGGACGACCGCGCCGGCGGCCTGGACCGTCCGAGCCAGCCGGTCCCGCCAGGCGCCCTGGTCCGCAGGCGCGCCGATTTCCGCAAGCGCCGCCCCGGCTGCAGCGCCAAAGCCGGCGACGCCGGCCAGGTTCTCGGTGCCGGCGCGAAACCCGCGCTCCTGACCGCCGCCGCGCAGCATCGGGGTCAGCCGCGCCCGCTGGGCTGCAGCCAGCGCTCCGGCGCCAGCCGGCCCTCCGAGCTTGTGGGCCGAAAGGGCCAGGGTGTCGGCGCCGAGCGCCGCCAGCGAAACCGGGATCTTGCCGGCCGCCTGCACCACATCGACGTGCAGCCAGGCGCCAGCGGCGCGCGCCAGGGCTGCCGCCTCGGCCGCCGGCTGGACGACGCCGGTCTCGTTGTTGGCAAGCATCAGGCAGACGAGGGCCTTGGGGCCGGCCAGCCGCTCGGCGAGCCAGCCGAGGTCCGCGGTTCCGTCCGACCGGGTCGGCCAGATGTCGACGCCCACGCCACTTGCCTGGGCGTCGGCGAGGACACTGTCGTGCTCGCCGGCGGAAACAAGGATGCGCTCGCAGCCGGCGGCGACGGCGCTGGCGATCGCCAGGGCATTGGCTTCGGCGCCGCCGGAAACGAAGGTCACCGCGGCTCGTGGCGCGCCGACCAGATTGGCCACGGCGGCCCGCGCGTCTTCGATCGCCATGCGGGCGGCGCGGCCATCGGCGTGCACGCTGGAAGGATTGGCGCCGATCGCCATTGCCGCCAGCGCCGCCTCCCGCGCTTGCGGCCGCAGCCGGGCGGTGGCGTTGTAGTCCAGATAGACGGGCGGCCTCATGCCGCCCTCGCCGCGGGCGCCGGCTTGGGAGCCAGCCGGCCGGCCAGGACGTCGGCCAGGGAGACACCCGAGAGATACTGATGGATCTGGCGCCCGGTCTCTTCCCAGAGATCGTGGGTGCGGCAGCGCGCGCCGCCCTTCATGCAGCCCGCGCCGGTTCCGACGCAGCGGACCGCCCGGATCGGCTCGTCCACGGCGGTCACCACCTCGGCAACGGTGAGGTCGTGGGCCGGGCGCGCCAGCCGGTAGCCGCCGCCCGGACCGCGCACCGAGGTCACCAAGCCGCGGCGGCGCAGACGCGCGAACAGCTGCTCCAGATAGGGTCGCGAGATCTCCTGGCTCTGGGCGATCTCAGCCAGCGGGGCCACCGCTGCCTCACCGCGGCCGGCAAGGTCGGTCATCGCCATGACTGCGTACCGCCCCTTGGTGGAGAGTTGCATCGTAATTATCTCGCCTTCGCAAAGCGCTTGCGGCTACAAGCCCGGCGCTTCGATGCCGAAGGGCTTCGAGGCGCCGCGTCGGCTCGGGGGTCACCTAGGAAGACCAAGCGCGGTAGTCAAGTATTAGGCAGGGAAGCTAAGCGAGCGTGCCAGAGCTAGTCCTGGCCGGCGGGGCCGGCCGCATCGAGGGGCGTTACTCCACCCGCAAGGACGACACCGCCCCGATCGCGCTCGTCCTACATCCGCACCCGCGCGCCGGCGGCCACATGAACAACCCTGTGGCGGTGCAACTCTTTCACCTCTTCATGAAGCGTGGGTTCCACGTGCTGCGCTTCAACTTCCGCGGTGTCGGCAAGAGCCAGGGCGAGTTCGACGCCGGCATCGGCGAGCTGGCCGATGCGGCCACCGCCATCGACTGGCTCCAGTCGACCCATCCGGCCGCGTCTCAATGCTGGGTGGCCGGCTTCGACTTCGGCGCCTGGATCGGCATGCAGCTGCTGATGCGGCGGCCCGAGACCGACGGCTTTATCTCGGTGTCGCCGCCGACCAACATGTACGATTTCAGCTTCCTCGCCCCGTGCCCGGCCTCGGGCCTGATCCTGCACGGCTCGGCCGACACCGTCGTGCCCTCGCTCGAGGTCGAGCGCGTCGTCTCTAAGCTGCGCACGCAGAAGGGCATCGTCATCGACTACGAACTCGTCGAGGGCGGCGGCCATTTCTGGAACGACAACCTTAGCGAAGTCGAACGCCGCGTGGGCGCCTACCTCGACAAGCGCATGGCCGCCGACGGGCTGTGATCGGCTTGACCTGAACAGGCCGCGCCCCTAGCTACGCCCCCGATGACAGCCCCGAACCGCCGCTTCGGAACCTACTACCGCTCGCGCTAGCGAGCGGCCGGTCACCCCTGCCGCTTTCGCCTTCCCCGGCTGGCGGTTCGAATCCCGATAGGACTTGGTCTCCGGCCCCGCTAGGAGACCCGCCATGGCCGAGAACCAGCCGACCGCCTTCAAGCCGAAGTCCGACTTCCTGCGCGTCCTGATCGAGCGCGGCTTCGTGCACCAATGCACCGACTTCGAAGCCCTGGACGAGGCCCTCACCGCCGGTCCGGTCACGGCCTACGTCGGCTACGACGCCACCGCCGATTCCCTGCACATCGGTCATCTCATCTCGATCATGATGCTGCGCTGGCTGCAGACGTGCGGCCATCGACCGATTGCGCTCATGGGCGGAGGCACCACCAAGGTCGGCGATCCCACCGACAAGGACCAGCAGCGGCCGCTGCTCTCCGACGCCCAGATCGCCGCCAACCTCGCCGGCATCCGCCGGACCTTCGACCGGTTCCTGACATTTGGCGACGGGCCGACCGGGGCGGTGATGCTCGACAATGCCGAGTGGCTGGAGAAGCTCGGCTACATCGAGTTCCTGCGCGAGTTCGGCGTCCACTTCAGCGTCAACCGCATGCTCGCCTTCGACTCGGTGCGGCTGCGGCTCGAGCGCGAGCAGCCGCTGAGCTTCCTCGAGTTCAACTACATGCTCATGCAGGCGACAGATTTCGTCGAGTTGAACCGGCGCCTCGGCTGCGTCCTGCAGATGGGCGGTTCGGACCAGTGGGGGAACATCGTCAACGGGGTCGAGCTCATCCGCCGCAAGGACGGGCGTTTCGCTTTCGGCTTGACGACGCCGCTGCTGGCCACCGCCTCGGGCGAGAAGATGGGCAAGAGCATCGGCGGCGCGGTCTGGCTCAACCCCGACCGCCTCGGTCCCTATGACTACTGGCAGATGTGGCGGAACACCGAGGACGCCGACGTCGGGCGCTTCCTGCGCTTGTTCACTGAACTGCCCATGGACGAGATCGCGCGTCTCGAGCGACTGCAGGGCGGGGAGATCAACGAGGCCAAGAAGATCCTTGCGAACGCAGCGACCTTACTGCTGCACGGCGCCGACGAAGCCAGCCGCGCCGAGGAGGCGGCGCGCGCGGCCTTCGAGGAAGGCCGGCTCTCGGAGGACCTGCCGACGCTCGAGGTCGCGCGCGAGAGCCTGGCGGAGGGCATTCCGCTTGCGGTGCTGGCCGCCGACGCCCAGCTTGCCGCCTCGCGCTCGGAGGCGCGGCGACTGGCCGCAGGCGGTGGGCTGCGGCTCAACGACGCGCCCGAACGCGACGGCATGCGGCTCGTCACCCTGGCCGACTGCGGCGCCGAGGGCTTGATCAAGCTCGCTGCCGGCAGGAAGAGGATCGTCTTGGTGCGGCCGGTCTAGGCCCCCTTCCCGCCCTTCGGGCGGACTTCTCTCGGGAGGGGGAAGGGAGCGGTAATGAGGAGGAAAGATCGATGACGCTGTCCGTGGGCGACAAGGCGCCAGACTTCGACCTGCCCGGCGACAGCGGCCCGGTGCGCCTGTCCGATCTGCGCGGCCGCAAGGTGGCCCTCTACTTCTATCCGAAGGACGACACCTCCGGGTGCACCGCCGAAGCCCAGGCCTTCACCGCCGCAGCCAAGGACTTCGCGGCGGCCGGGGCGGTGGTGGTCGGCGTTTCCAAGGATTCGCCGGCCAAGCACGCCAAGTTCCGCGCCAAGTACGGCCTTTCGCCGCTGCTGGCCTCGGACGAGAGCGGGGCGATGGTGGAGCGCTATGGCGTCTGGGTCGAGAAGAGCCTCTACGGGCGCAAGTACATGGGCATCGATCGGTCCACCTTTCTGATCGATCCCGAGGGCGTCATCCGCAAGATCTGGCGCAAGGTGAAGGTGAACGGCCACGCCGCCGAGGTGCTCGCCGCCGCCAAGGCGATCGGCTGAGCTGGCGCCCTTGGCGCGGGCGGCTCGATTGGCGTAGGGTCAGGCTCGGCGGGGGGCTCTTCGCCCAATCGAAGACCAACGGATCAAGGAAGGCAGCCGCATGTTCAGCAAGCCCAATCCGCAGCCCCAGCCTGCGCCCACGCCGACGACGCCGGCGCCCACGCCCGCGCCTTCGACCGCGCAGCCGGCTGTGGATGCGTCCGCGGCGCAGCGCCGCTCGCCTGGCAAGGGCGCCTCGCTGATCGCCGGCGACGTCACCATCGAGGGCAACGTCACCGCCGGCGGCGAGCTGCAGATCGACGGCACCGTCAAGGGGGACATCCGCGTCGAGCGCGTCACCGTGGGCGATTCCGGCACCGTCGAGGGCGGCATCTTTGCCGAGGCGGTGGAGGTGCGTGGTCGGGTGTCGGGCGCGATCACCGCCAAGCAGGTGCGCCTCTACGGCGCCTGCCACGTGGATGGGGACATCACCCACGAGCAGCTGGCGATGGAGACCGGCGCCTTCTTCCAGGGCCGATCGCTGCGCCTGCAGCGCGCCCCACTCGCCTCGCCCAGCGCCTCGACCTCGACCTCGGCCCGGTCGAGCGAGCCGCCGACGCCGGCAAAGGAAGGCGGCAACGGCTCTTCCAAGTCGGCGACGATCTCGCCTCGTCCCTGAGCGCCCGCCCGCGGCAATCCCCCCGCCTCCCCATCGCTTCGCGACGGGAGAGGATCAGGCCGGGGCGGCTTCGCGCGTTGCCCCGACCCTTTGTGCGAGCGAGGCGGCCATGAAGCGGTCGAGGTCGCCGCCAAGCACGCCGTCTACGTCCGAGGTCTCGACGTTGGTGCGCAGATCCTTGACCATCTGGTACGGCTGCAGGACGTAGCTGCGGATCTGGTGGCCGAAGCCGATGTCGCTCTTGGCGTCCTCGGCGGCCTGATGGGCGGCCTCGCGCTTCTTCAGCTCCTGTTCGTAGAGCCGGGCGCGCAGCATCTTCCAGGCCTGCTCGCGGTTCTGGTGCTGGCTGCGCTCGTTCTGGCAGGCGACGACGATGCCGGTGGGCATGTGGGTGAGGCGCACCGCCGAGTCGGTCTTGTTGACGTGCTGCCCCCCGGCGCCGCTGGCCCTGTAGGTGTCGGTGCGCACGTCCGCCGGATTGATGTCGATCTCGATCTTCTCGTCGACCACGGGATAGACCCACACCGAGGCGAAGCTGGTGTGGCGGCGGGCGTTGGCGTCGAAAGGAGAGATGCGCACCAGACGGTGCACCCCGGCCTCTGTCTTCAGCCAGCCGTAGGCGTTGGGACCGTCGATGCGCAGGGTGGCCGATTTCAGGCCCGCCTGCTCGCCCGGCGTCTCCTCCAGCGGCTCGACCTTCATGCCATGCGCGGCCGCCCAGCGGCTGTACATGCGCACCAGCATCGACGCCCAGTCGGCCGATTCGGTGCCGCCGGCCCCGGCGTTGACCTCGACGAAGGCGTCGTTGGCGTCGGCCTCGCCCGAGAGCAGCGCCTCGAGTTCGGCGCGCTCGGCCTCGCCCTGAAGACGCTTCAGCTGGGCGGCGACATCGTCGAGCGAGGCCTCATCGCCCTCCTCGTCCGCGAGCCGGGCGAAGTCCCGGGCGTCCTCGAATTCACGCTCGAGCGCGCGCACCGCCTCGATCTGGGCGGCCAGGAGGTTGCGCTCGCGCATCAGGCTCTGGGCGGCGGCGGCGGCCTTCCACAGATCCGGATCCTGGCTCTGCTGCTCCAGCGTCTCCAGGCGCTTCAGCGCGACGTCCCAGTCAAAGACGCCTCCGCAGTAGGGCGACCGATCGGGCGATGTCGGTCAGGGCGGCGTCGATGTCGGCGCGCATGGCTCGTTCCTTTCGTGACGCGGTTCGCGGCTAATATAGGCCGTTCAGCTCGTCCGGACGCTTGGGCGGCGGCGTCGCCTTGGGCGGCCGCGGCAGCACCGGCGCCTGAGGCGGCGGCCCCGCCGGCAGGATGGCGAACGGTCCTCCTGGAGGGCCGCCGGCCGCGGGCGGCGCCGGCGGCTTCGGCTCGGTCCCGGGCCGGAAGGCTTCGCGGTTAGGGCCGATCCAGGCGAACTTGGCGTCCGGCGGCGGCGTGAAATCCATCGCCGGATAGCCTTTCAACGCCTCCTGCATGAACTCGATGAAGATCGGCAGGGCGGCCTGGGCCCCGGTCTCGCCCTGGCCGAGGCTGCGGTTGTCGTCGAAGCCGACAAAGACGCCGACGACGATCTGGGGCGTGAACCCGATGAACCAGGCGCTGCGATAGTCGTTGGTGGTGCCGGTCTTGCCACCGACCGGCCGGCCGAGGATGTGAGCCGCGTACCCGGTGCCCCGGATGACGACGCCCTCGAGCATGGTGTCGATCTGATAGGCGGTGATCGGATCAACCAGTTGTTCCCCCGTCTCGGGGATATCGGGGCCGAAAGCGCCGGAGAATGGCGCGTCGCAGCCGTCGCAGTCGCGGTCGTCGGCGCGCCAGACGTCCTTGCCGGTGCGGTCGTCCACCAGCTCGATGAGGTGCGGGGTCACCTTGCGCCCGCCGTTGACGAAGCTGGCGTAGCCGTTGGTGATCCTCAATGGCGTGGTCTCGCCGGCGCCGATGGCCATCGCCAGCTCCGGCGCCATGTGGTCGACGACGCCGAAGCGCTCGGCCGTGTCGACGATGCGCTTCATGCCGGTAGCCGCGGCGATGCGCACCGTCATGGTGTTGAGCGACAGCTCCAGACCGCGGCGGAAATAGAGCGGCCCATAGTACTTGTGTTCGTAGTTCTCGGGACTCCACACCTGGCCCCCGGCGCCCGGCAGGCTGATGGGCGCGTCGAGCACCTTGCTGGCCGGGGTGAAGGCGCCGCTCTGCAGGGCGGTGGCGTAGACGAAGGGCTTGAACGACGAGCCCGGCTGGCGATAGGCCTGGGTGGCGCGGTTGAAGCTGGACAGCGAGTAGCTGTAGCCGCCGACCATGGCGAGCACGCCGCCGGTCGCCGGGTCTTCGGCGACCAGGGCCCCGTTCACCGCCGGGATCTGCCTGAGGTTGAAACCGCCGCCGTCGGCAGGCTCGACGAACACCAGATCGCCGACCTTCAGGCCCTTGCCGGCGCGCGCCCAGGCGACATCCGCCGAGACGATCTGGCCGACGGTATTGCCGGCTGCGCTCTGGGCCTTGACGTCATCGCCGTCGACGGAAGTGATCACCGCCGCCTGCCACTTGCGCCGCTCCGATGGCGGCGACTCCTGCAGCGCCGCCTGCTGCCAGCCTGGAACGATGTCGACATGGCCCCAGGCGCCACGCCAACCGTGGCGCCGATCATAGGTCTCGAGGCCATCCATCAGGGCGATCCGGGCGGCGGTCTGCAGGCGCGGATCGAGGGTGGTGCGCATGTAGTAGCCGCCCTCGTCGAGGTCGGCGCCGACGTGCTTCAGCTGCAGGGCCTCGCGGCGCGCCTCGGCGACGAAATAGTCGGCGTCGTGGTACTGGGCTCGGGTCGGGGCCGCCTGGACCTTCAGGTCCTCGGCCATGGCCGCACGGGCCTCATGAGGACTGACCCAACCCAGGCCCGCCATCGAGGCGATGATCATGTTGCGGCGAGCGATCGCGGCCGCCTTGTCTTTCACCGGCTGGTAGTTGTCCGGCCCCTTCGGCAGCGCCGCCAGGTATGCGCACTGGGCCAAGTCGAGGTCGGAGACCGACTTGCCGAAGTAGTTGTAGGCGGCCGCCCCCACGCCCCAGGAGCGATAGCCCAGCCAGATCTCGTTCATGTAGAGCTCGAGGATCTGCTGCTTGGTGAGCACCTGCTCCAACCGAGTGGCCAGGATCGCTTCCTTGAGCTTGCGTCCTACGCTGACGCGATTGTTCAGGAGGACGTTCTTGGCGACCTGCTGGGTGATGGTCGAGCCGCCTTCGGGACGGCGGCCCTGGAGCAGGTTGAAGACGTCCTTGATCATGGCGCGGGTGAGGCCGAAGACGTCAACGCCGCCGTGTTCGAAGAAGTTGTGGTCTTCGGCCGCGAGGAAGGCGAGGACGAGCCGCGGCGGCATCTGATCGTAGGGGACGTAGATCCGCCTGACCTTGGAAAACTCGCCGATCAGGGTGCCGTCCCAGGCGTAGACGCGCGTCGCGGTAGGCGGATGGTAGTCCACTAGGTCTGATGCGCTCGGCATGCCGTAGAAGAGCAACAGGGCGTAGATGAAGGCGGCCACACTTGCCGCTCCGGCCACGGCCAGCAGCGCCGCGCCGGCGCGCAGCAGCCAGCGTCTATTCCAATCCAAAAGCCGACCTTCGCCTAGAGAGACTCAGAGCGCCCCCGCCGCCCGCCTGGCCCTGGTCTAGCGCCCTTCAGGCGGCGGCGGCAACGGCGCCGGTGGGGACAGGATACCTATGCGCAGTCGGCCGGCGCCACGGTAGCAGTGAGGAGAGGTAGGCATCCTCTCCCCTTGTTACCGGGATGCCAAACGCATCTCGCCGTCGAAGTAGGCGTCAATGGCGTCGGCCACGGCGTCCATCATCCGCCGCCTGGCTCGCGGATCGGTAAGCCTGGCCTCATCTTCGGGATTGGTGATGAAGCCCATCTCCAGCAGCACCGCCGGCACGTCGGGGGCGAGCAGAACGAAATAGTTGGCGTCGCGATGGCTGCGCGGCAGCAGGTCGACATTCCTGTCGGCGATCCGGCTCAACAAGACGTCGGCGAACTCGGCCGACTCGTTGCGGGTGCTGCGCTGCGAAAGGTCGAGCAGGATCTTACCCACGGCTGGATCGGCGCTGCGCGCGGCCGCCCGGGAGAACCATTCGTGCCCGGAGAGCACCTGGCTCACCCGCGTCGTTCCCTGGTCGGAGAGGGTGTAGACGGTGGCGCCGTGGGTCTGTGGATTCTCGCCCGAATCGGCGTGCAGGGAGATGAAGAGATCCGCCCCGGACTTGCGGGCGATCTGCACCCGCTCGGACAAGGGCACGAAGACATCGGAGTCGCGGGTGAGGACGACCTTGTAGCGCCCTTCGTCCTCCAGCCGCGCCGCCAGAACCTTTGCGGCCGCCAGAGTGACGTTCTTCTCCACCGCTTCGGCGCCTTGCGCGCCCGGATCCTGGCCGCCGTGGCCAGCGTCGATGACGACCACCTTGCGGACATGCCAGGCGCGCGACGGCGCAAGCGGATCCTGGAAGGCGGCCGTCACCGGCGCCTCGGCGGCGGGCGCGACGGCATCGGACGCCTCGACATCGATGACGTAGCGATAGTGGTCGACGCCGTCGGCCGGCGGCAGCAGGAAGCGGCGGCGGATACGGCCCTGGGCGGCGAGATCGAGAGACAGCCGCGCCCCGCCGCGAACCGCCTCCAGTGTCCAGCGCCGCACCAAGCCCGAGCCGGGCCCTTCGAGCCGCCCCTCGCCCTTCAAGGCGCGAAAATCGAGCACCAGGGTCCGACCCTCGGCATCCCCCTCGGGGACCTTGGCCGAGGCGCCCTGCTCCAGGTCGAGCACCATGCGTGTCTGGTGGGCGTCGCCGCCGAAACGGACCCCTTCGAGGCCGATCGCCGGGGCCAGGCCGCTGGTAGCCGCGACCGCCGCGGCGCAGGCGAGCGCGAAGCCCGCTCCCAGCAGCACCCGCAGCGCCTTCGATGAGAGTGCGCCCCAGCGCCCCATCATCCGCCCTCAGCCCAAGCCGCCCTGATAGCGAGGCGACGCTTGGAGCACTATCGCTAAAGGCGCGTAGCGAAACAGTTAAGTGTGGATGGGGTCATCGACCGGGGGGCCAGGGCGCCCGTCCGCGCCCCCAAGGTCCAGCTTTCATTTACTCGTGCGATGCCATACATTGTCGTTCGCGCAGGCGCGGCCCCAAAGCGGGGCGGCAAGTTGCGCGACTCTCAGCATCGATTAAAGCGCCCCGAAGGCGCCGATGCGTATCGTGGCTCGCCGGCTCCTTGTCGGAGCGTATGGCGAGCAAAGGAAACAACCATGGGCGGCGCCGCTCAGGCCCCATCGCCGGTCCCGACCCCCTCGCGAAGTCTCGCGGGGCGAGCGGTCGGCTGCGCGCCCGCCCGCAAGCGCCCGGACCCCGGGTTCGCCGGCGCCGGAGTGAAATTTGATGTCAAAGAAGATGCTTATCGACGCGGCCCACCAGGAAGAAACCCGGGTCGTCGTTCTGGACGGATCGAAACTCGACGAATTTGATTTCGAGAGCCGCGCCAAGAAACAGTTGCGCGGCAATATCTACCTGGCCAAGGTGACGCGGGTCGAGCCGAGCCTGCAAGCGGCTTTCGTCGAATACGGCGGCAACCGCCACGGCTTCCTGGCCTTCAACGAGATCCATCCCGACTACTACCAGATCCCGCACGCCGATCGCGAAGCCCTGCTGCGCGAAGCCGAAGCCGAGACCGAGCCGGGCGAAGACGAAGGCCACACCCCCGCCCCCGCCGCCGCCGAGGCGAACGGCGCCGACGACGCCGGCGAAGCAAGCGAGGCGGTCGGCGCGGCGGAGGAAGAGGAGGAGCTGGACGAGGAGATCGCGCGCCGTCGCCGGCGGATGATGCGGCGCTACAAGATCCAGGAGGTGATCAAGCGGCGGCAGATCATGCTGGTGCAAGTGGTCAAGGAAGAGCGCGGCACCAAGGGCGCGTCGCTGACGACCTACCTGTCGCTGGCTGGGCGCTACTGCGTCCTCATGCCCAACACCGACCGCGGCGGCGGCATTAGTCGCAAGATCAGCGCCGCGACCGACCGCAAGCGCCTGCGCGGGATCGTCGCCGATCTAGAAGTGCCCAAGGGGATGGGCCTCATCGTCCGCACCGCCGGGGCCAAGCGCACAAAGGCCGAGATCAAGCGCGACTACGAGTACCTCTCGCGCGCTTGGGAGAACATCCGCGACAACACCCTGAAGTCGATCGCGCCGGCGCTCATTTACGAGGAGGAGGACCTCGTCAAACGGGCCATCCGCGACCTCTACGACAAGGATGTCGAGGGCGTGTGGGTGGAAGGCGAGGCGGGCTACAAGGAAGCCCGCGATTTCATGCGCATGCTGATGCCCTCGCAGGCCAAGAAGGTGCAGCACTGGCGCGAGGACACGCCGCTCTTCGTCCGCTACAAGGTCGAGGACCACCTGTCGCAGATCTATTCGCCGGTGGTTCCGCTGCGTTCGGGCGGCTACCTGGTGATCAACCAGGCCGAGGCCCTGGTCGCCATCGACGTCAACTCCGGCCGCTCGACCCGCGAGCGCAATGTCGAATCGACGGCGCTGAAGACCAATCTCGAGGCGGCCGAGGAAGCGGCGCGGCAGTTGCGGCTGCGCGACCTCGCCGGGCTCATCGTCATCGACTTCATCGACATGGACGAGGCCAAGAACAACCAGGCGGTGGAGAAGCGTCTCAAGGACTGCCTCAAGGACGATCGCGCCCGCATCCAGCTGGGGCGGATATCGGGTTTCGGGCTGATGGAGCTGAGCCGGCAGCGGCGGCGCACCGGCATCCTCGAACTGACGACCCTGGTGTGCCCGCACTGCCAGGGCGCCGGGCGCATCCGCTCGGTGGAATCGAGCGCCCTGGCGGCCCTGCGCGGCCTCGACATGGAGGCGGTCAAGGGCGGCGGCGAAGTGGCTCTGCGGGTGGCCCGCGACGTCAGCCTCTACATCCTCAACTACAAGCGCGAGCACTTGGCCAACCTGCTGCGCACGCGCGGCCTTTTCGTGCGCGTGGTGATCGACGACGCGCTCGCCCACGACGACCACGAGATCGACCGAGTCTCCGAGACCACATCGGAGGCGGTGAGCGGCTACCAGGGCCCTGTCGCGAGGACCTACGCGCCGGGCGCTCAGGAGGAATTCGCCGACGAACACGTCGACGAGGAGGCCGAGGAGGAAGCGGAAGACGAAGCCGAAGCTGATGGCATGGCGGAAGAGCCGGCCAGAGGCGAAGGCGGCGGGCGTCGGCGCTCGCGCCGGCGCCGTCGCGGCGGCCAGCGCACCGATGAGGGGCGAGCCGCCCCGCCGAGCACCGAGGAGGAGGCCTCTGCGGTGGAAGCCAGCAGGGAGCCGATGGAAGCGCGCGGCCGGCGACGGCGCGGGCGCCGTGGGGGCCGACGCCAGCGCGACGAGGCCCGGCTGGCCGATCCCTACGGCTGGAACTGGCCGGCCAAGCTCTCCGGAACCGACCCATACGAGTGGCGCGGACCACCGGCCTCGGCCGCCCTCTCCGTCCCCGAGGAACCGGAGGCCCCGTTGCCTGCGGCCGCGGGGACCACGGGCGAGGCGGCGGCGCCGGAGGAGATCTGGGTGGAAGCGCCGGCCAAGACCCGGGGGCGCCGCCGGCGCTCGCGGGCCAATGGCGAGGACGCGGTACCCGCCGAGACCGCCGCGGCGAGCGAACCGGCGCCGGCCGATGACGCCGTGCCGCCGCCGGAGGCGCCGCCGGTGCTCGCCCCCATCGCCGCCGCCGAACCGCCGGCGCCAGCGGCGGTCGCAGTAGTCGAGCTGGCTGAGGCGCTCCCAGCGGCGGCGCCAGCGCCCAGGGCGCCCGACCCGGCAGAGATCACTGCGCCGCCGAAAGCGCCTCGCCAGGGCTGGTGGAAACGCTGAGCGCCGCGGCCGCCAAGCGCCCCTCGCACCCCGTCCCCGCGGTCGCTTTCATCAGGGGCCCGTCCGGCCCTAGTGTCGCGGACTCGAAGTTCGCATGGGCTCCAGGGAGGCGTCCATGGCGACCTTCGGATCTGTAAGCCACTAGAATCAATAGGTTTGCTGGTGTCCGACCGAGTCCGAAGTTCGTTGGATGGCCGCCCCGAACACTTGCGAACTTCGGACTTGGGACACTAGAACACCGCCGGCGCTGGGCGGCTGCGGGCTTCTTAAGGAACAAGAGCTTGGCCTTGATCCGCCCCAGACACCTACGCTCCCTGATCGGCGCGGTCGCGGGCGTATCGCTGCTCGCCGCCAGTGCGCCGCCGGCGAAGGCGCAGGAAGGGGCGCCGATCTCGCTGATCCGGGACACCGAGGTGGAGGAGATCCTCCACAAGGAATGCGACCCCATCTTCGCCGCCGCCGACATCAACCCGGCCGAAGTGAAGATCCATATCGTCAACGACGGCACCCTGAACGCCTTCACGGCCGGCGGCCTGAACATCTTCCTTAACACCGGACTGATTATCCAGACCGACGATCCGGACCAATTGATCGGCGTCGTCGCCCACGAGACCGGGCACATGGCCGGCGGCGATGTGGCCCATTCCGGCGCCATGGGCCACGCTGGGCTGGGGCCGCTGCTGCTGGGCCTGGGATTGGGCGCGCTGGCCGCCGCCGCCGGCGCGCCGGACGCCGCCGCCGGCCTCGTCTATTCGGGCAGCTACTTCGCCGCTATCAACGAACTGGGATATTCGCGCGAGCAGGAGTCGCGCGCCGACGCGGCGGCGGTCACCTACCTCGAGAAGGCCGGTTACTCGGGCAAGGGTCTCGTCGATTTCTTCAACAAATTCCGCTACCAGGAAGTGTTTTCCGATGACCGCAAGTTCCCGTTCTGGCGCGACCACCCGCTCACCGACGAGCGCATTGACGCCCTGGCGGTGCGCGTCGCCAAGGAACCGCACTACAACGTCGTGGACTCGCCCGAGGCCAAGGCCCTGCACGAGGTTATGAAGGCTAAGCTGGTCGGCTTCCTCGACCAGCCGATGATCACCTTCCAGGTTTATCCGCCGAGCGACAAGTCTTTCCCGGCCCGGTACGCGCGCGCCATCGCCTACTACAAGGAGAACGAGACGGCGACGGCGGTCGCCAAGATCGACGAGCTGATCGTCGAGCGGCCGACCGACCCTTACCTCTATGAGCTGAAGGGCCAGGTGCTGTTCGAGGCCGGCCGGGCCAAGGAAGCCGAGCCGCCGTTCCGCAAGTCGGTCGAGCTCAAGCCGGACGCGCCGCTGCTGCGGATAAACCTCGCGCAGGCCCTGCTCGCCGAGAACGACCCCCAGCGCGTCGACGAGGCCATCTCGGACCTGCACCTGGCGCTCGGCGCCGAGCAGGACAATCCGCTCGGCTGGCGCCTGCTCGCCGAAGCCTATGACAGCAAGGGCGAACAGGGGATGGCGCGGCTGGCGGCGGCCGAACAGAATTTCAATCTCGGCCAGATGAAGGACGCGCGGATCTTCGCCTTCCGCGCCCGGGAGCTGCTGAAGAAGAACTCGCCGGAATGGCGACGGGCGACGGACATCTTCCTGGCCTCCGATCCATCGAAGGACGACATGAAGGTGCTCGGCTCGAGCGGATGAAGACTTTCGCGTTGGCGCTGGCCGCCGCCCTCGCCTTGGCCTTTGGCGTCTATGACTACGCCTCCTTCGGAAACCGCGCCCGCGCCTGGCTGCTGGCTCATCCCGAGGTCATGGAAGAAGCGGCCCAGCGCCTGCAGGCGAAGGCCCAGGCGCAAGAGGCGGCCGACGAGCAGCAGGCCGCAGCGGAGCTGCCGCGCCTGCGCGCCGCCATCGAGCGCGATCCGAACGACTTCGTCGCCAACCCGAATGGGCGGGTGACGGTCACAGAGTTCTTCGATTATCGCTGTCCGCACTGCGCCCACATCGCCCCGCAGGTGCTGAACCTGATCCGCACCCGTCCCGAGGTCCGGTTCGTGTTCAAGGAAATGCCGATCTTCGGCCCCACCAGCGAGCACGCGGCGCGCGCCGCCCTGGCGGTAAAAGCGGCCGGCGGCGACTACCTCGGCCTCTATCGCCGGTTCATGGAGACCCGCCCGCTCGACGACGCCGACATCGACGCCATCGCCGAGAAGATGGGCGCGCGGCCGGCCGACCTGCGCTCCGATCCCGCCGCCGATCGCCACATCGCCGAGACCACCGCCCTGTTCACCAGGCTGAGGCTCGGCGGCACGCCGACCTTCATCGTCGGCGACGACATCATTCCCGGCGAGGATATGGACGCCATCATGGCCGACATCGCCAAGCAGCGCGGCGCAGCTTCGGCTTAGGGCAGACGGGCGAGGGCCAGGAGCGGCGCGCCGGCCTCGGGGCTGGTGCGGAGATGGTCCTGGCCGAGGACGCCGGTGGCCGCGGGCAAGCCCGCCATAGCCTGGGCGAAAGCGCCCGCGCCGCTGGCCGGCGGATCGACGACGATGACACCGCCCGAGCCGTCTGCCGAGCACACCCAGGTCGAGCTTGTGTAGTTGCCGGCGAGCAGGATGTGGGCGGTGTGCGAGCCGTCGGTCACGGTGAGCGTGCCGCCGCTCGAATTGCCGCTGAAGGTGGCCTCGTTGGAGCGTGCAAAACCGATGTCGCGCAGGTCGAGCCTGGTCCCGCCGGTCAGCGAAAAGCCGGAAATCGTGCCGGTGTAGGACTGCGATTTGAAGAGCAGCAAGGTTCCGCTCGTCCCGGTGAAGGCGACGTTCTGGGTGAAGGCGGCGGCAAAGCTCAGCTCTCCGGCCGAGATCTTCGCCGACCCGGAGCCGGTGACCGCAGCCAGGAGCTGCAGCGTTCCGCCGGCCGCCGCCAGCGTGCCGTTGTTGACGACGGCGCTCTGCACCTTGCCCACCGCCGAACCTGTTCCGGTGGCTTCGATGAGCCCGTCGTTGGTCACCGAGTTGCTCCCGGTGTTGATGACAAGGCTGGCGCTCGAGCCACTGGCGTCGATCGTGCCGCCGGCATCGTTGACCAAGGTCAGCTGAGCGCTGCCGAGCGCACCCGACCCCGAAATGGTGTCGTTGACGTTGGTGAGCGTCGAGGCGCTGGCGCTCGAGATGGCGTTGCCGCTCGAATCGCTCATCGCGACCGTGCCCGCGCCGGTAAGCGTGACATTGCTCACGCTCACGGCGGCCGAACCAAGGTTGGCGGCGAGCTCGAGAACGCCGGAGTTGGCGATAGTTCCCTTGAGCGCCAGACTGGTGTTGTCCGGGACCAGGAAGGTTCCGGCATTGGCGACGGCGCTCGCCGAGCCATCGAGGCTGGCGCCGTTGCTGGAGGTCTCGATCACGCCCGAGCCGACCGTGCTCAGGGTCCCGCCTTCGATAGTCGCCCCCTGCAGGGTCAGGACCGCGCCGTCCTTGGCCTTGAGCAGGCCGCCGGCGTTGGCGACGGTCGTGGAGGAGACGATCATGGCCGAGTTGATGGCGTCCTTGATGGCGCCGGCGTTGGTGATGCCGGCGCCGGTCAGAACCAGGGCGAGCGCGCCATTGGCCTTGATGATGCCCTTGGCGTCATTGATCACCGTCAGATTGGCCGAGCCGATCTGGCCGACGCCCTTGATCTTGTTGTCGACGTTCTCGAGCGTCGTTCCGGCGTGCTGGGCGTCCAGCGTGTTAGCCCCGTTGTCGGAAAGCGCCACCACCCCGCCTCCCGAGAGAGTGACCTTCGACCCGGAGAACAGCAGGCTGGTGACATCGCCGGTGCTGGAAACGTCGATGAATCCGGAATTGGCGATCGCGCCGCCGGCGACCAGGGCAGCGCCGTCGCCGATGTTCAGGGTTCCGGCGCTGGCCCCGGCGCCAGTGCCGCCGCTGGCGGTGAACGTTCCGGCGCCGATCGAGAGGGTGGCGTTCTTCGCGGTTTCGACGCCGCTGACGGTCACGGAACTCGAGGCGGTGACCGTGAAGGCGCCGCCGGCGGCATCCAGAATGGCGGTGTCCGCCGATCCCGGCACGAGGCCCGAGGTCCAGTCGGCGGCCGTGTTGAAACTGCCACTGACGGCATAGAGCCAGTGAAGCGCTGCCATCGATCCATTCCCATACTCGCGAGCGGCGCGAGCATGGGCCGGCCAGCGCTAAGGCTTGGTGAAGCGGACGGCGAAAATCAGATGAGACCGGAGAGCGGCGAGGAGGGCTGGGCATACAGCTTCCGCTGCATGCGGCCGGCCAGATAAGCCTCGCGGCCGGCGATTACGGCGTGGCGCATGGCCCGAGCCATGCGCACCGGATCCTTGGCTTCGGCGATGGCGGTGTTCATGAGCACCCCGTCGCACCCGAGTTCCATCGCCACGGTGGCGTCCGACGCGGTGCCGACGCCGGCGTCGACCAGCACCGGAACCTTGGCGTTCTCGACGATGAGACAGATGTTGACTCGGTTCTGCAATCCCAGCCCCGACCCGATCGGGGCGCCCAGCGGCATGATCGCGGACGCGCCGGCCTCTTCGAGCTTGCGGGCGTACACCGGATCGTCGCTGCAATAGACCATGACCTCGAAGCCGTCGGCGACCAGCAGCCTCAACGCCCGGAGCGTCTCCTCCATGTCCGGATAGAGGGTCTTGGGATCGGAGAGCACCTCCAGCTTGACCAGGGTCCAGCCTCCGGCTTCGCGCGCCAAGCGCAGCGTCCGAACCGCCTCTTCGCCGGTGAAGCAGCCGGCGGTGTTCGGCAGATAGATGAAGCGCTTGGGGTCGAAGAAGTCCGTCAGCATCGGCTTGGCCGGATCGGAAAGGTTCACCCGCCTCAGGGCCACAGTGACGATCTCGGCGCCGGAAGCCTCCGCAGCCGCAGCGTTGAGGCCATAGTCCGCCATCCTTCCGGTGCCGACGATGAGGCGAGAATGCAGGGTCCGCCCGGCGACGGTCCAGGTGTCTTCCTTCGGGTGCGTCGAGCCGTCCATCATGGTCCTTGATCAAGAGCCCTCCGGCCCGCGGCTCCTATAGGCCCCGGGCGCGCACGCGTCACCGCCGACCAGAGCTCTCAGCCGCCGCCGACGAAGTGGACGATCTCGATGCGGTCGCCTTCGGCCAGTGGCGTCGCCGCATAGGCCGAACGGGGCACGATCGCGAGATTGCGCTCCACCGCCACCTTGCGGGGATCGAGTCCGAGCAGGCGCACCAGCGCCGCCACGTCGCGCACGCCATCGAGGCGGCGCAACTCGCCGTTCAGCGTCAGGGTCAGGCTGGCTGGTTCCACAGGGCCGAAACTTGTGACCCCGGGGACCCGCCTATACAAGGCCCTCCGCAGGGCGGGAGCGGCATGTCGAAACCGATTTATGTGCTCAACGGGCCCAACCTCAACCTGCTCGGGCGTCGGGAACCCGAGATCTACGGCCGAGACACCCTGGAGGACATCGAGAGCGCCTGCCGCGGCCGCGCCCGCGACGCCGGTTGCGCCTTGGTCTTCCGCCAGACCAATCACGAAGGCGAGTTGATCGACTGGGTCCAGGAAGCCCGGCAGGAGGCCTGCGCGTTGGTGATCAATCCCGCCGGATACGGGCACACCTCGATCGCGCTCCTGGACGCTCTGCGCGCGCTCGCCATCCCGGTGGTCGAGTGCCACCTCTCGAATCCCGCGTCGCGCGAGCCCTATCGTCGCTCCAGCTTCGTCTCCGAGGTCGCGGCAGGGGTAATCAGCGGCTTCGGTCCGGCGAGCTATGAGTTGGCGATCGACGCAGCCCTGCGGCTGGCGAACGCCGAGGCGGGCTGAGAGGGCCGGCGAAGCGAATGGCCAGTTCGAAAGCCGCGGCGGAAGCCTTCGATCTCGACCTGGTGCGCGCCTTGGCCGAGGTCCTGGACGAAACCGGCCTTACCGAGATCGAGGTCGAGCGCGGCGGCGTGCGGGTCAAGGTGGCCCGCGGGCTCATGGCCGCCCCGACCGTGGCGGCGCCGGTCGGAGCGTCAGCGACCGCGCCGGCGACGGCCCAGGGCGCAGCCCGCGAGCCGGAGGCCGAGTCCGCCCGGGGCGAAATGGTCCGCTCGCCCATGGTGGGGACCGTCTATCTCCAGCCGCAGCCAGGCGCCGATCCCTTCGTGCGCGTCGGCGGCTCGGTGAGCGAGGGCCAGACCCTGCTGCTGGTCGAGGCCATGAAGACGATGAACCCGATCGTGGCTCCCCGAGCGGGGCGGGTCATGGAATTCCTGGTGAGCGACGGCCAACCGGTGGAGTACGGCGAGCCCCTGCTCGTCATCGAGTGAACTAGGTGTTCGAGAAGATCCTGATCGCCAACCGAGGCGAGATTGCGCTTCGGGTGCACCGGGCCTGCAAGGAAATGGGAATCGCCACCGTCGCGGTGCACTCGGAGGCCGACGCCACGGCGATGCACGTGCGCCTGGCGGACGAGAGCGTGTGCATCGGCCCGGCGCCGGCGGCCAAGAGCTATCTCAACATCCCGGCCATCGTCGCCGCCTGCGAGATCACCGGCGCCCAGGCGGTTCACCCGGGCTACGGCTTCCTCTCCGAAAATCCGCGCTTCGCCGAGATCCTGGCGGCCCACGGCTACGTCTTCATCGGCCCCAAGCCCGAACACATCCGCATCATGGGCGACAAGATCGCCGCCAAGAAGGCCATGGCCGCGGCCGGAATCCCGGTCACGATCGGATCGGACGGGCCAGTGCGCACCGAGGCCGAAGCCGCCGCCGAGGCCGAGCGGATCGGCTATCCGGTGCTCGTCAAGGCGGCCGCGGGCGGAGGCGGGCGCGGCATGAAGATCGCCGACAGCCCGGGGCGACTGGCCGAGGCGTTCGCCACCGCCCGGGCCGAGGCGCGCGCCGCCTTCGGCGACGATTCGGTCTATCTGGAGCGCTATCTCGCCGGGCCGCGGCACATCGAGATCCAGGTGATCGCCGATGCTCTGGGCGAGGTGCTGCATCTGGGCGAGCGCGACTGCTCGCTGCAGCGGCGGCATCAGAAGGTTATGGAAGAATCACCTTCGCCCGCGATCGACCCCGGCGAGCGCGATCGCATCGGCAAGATCGTGGTCGAGGCCATCCGCACCATCGGCTACCTGGGCGTGGGCACGGTCGAGTTCCTCTACGAAGATGGCCAGTTCCACTTCATCGAGATGAACACGCGGCTGCAGGTCGAGCACCCGGTCACCGAAGCGATCACCGGTATCGACCTGGTGCGCGAGCAGATCCGGGTCGCCGCCGGCCTGCCGCTGTCGTTTTCCCAGGACGAGATCGTCTTCGAGGGGCACGCCATCGAGTGCCGCATCAATGCCGAAAACCCGCGAACGTTCGCCCCCTCACCGGGCCTGGTCACTGACTTCCACGCGCCGGGAGGCCTGGGTGTGCGTCTCGATTCGGCCCTCTACGCCGGCTACGTCATCCCGCCTTTTTACGACAGTCTCGCGGGCAAGCTGATCGTGCAGGGGCGCGACCGGACCGAGTGTGTCGCCCGGCTGCGCCGGTCGCTGGCCGAAATGGTCGTCGGTGGCGTCGAGACGACGATTCCGCTTTTCCAAGACCTGCTGAACGCAGTCGACATCCTCGAAGGTCGTTACGACATTCATTGGCTCGAGCGGTGGATCGCCGCTCAAAGCTAGTTGGCGGTTGCGGTGAGGCCCAGACGCGGACCCGGAACGGAAGACTTCTCCGCCGACGATCTGCTTGCCTGCTATCGGCGCGGGGTGTTCCCGATGGCGGACGCGCGCCATGACACGCGCATCTTCCTCGTCGACCCAGCGCGGCGTGGGATCATTCCACTGGAGCGGCCGCGCATCCCGGCGCGCCTGGCGCGGACCGTGCGGGCGCACAAGTACGACATCCGCACCGACACCGCTTTCGAAGCGGTGATCGAGGCCTGCGCCGCACCCCGCCCCGGCCGGACCGAGACCTGGATCAATCGGCCGATCCAGCAGCTCTTCTGCGAATTGCACGCCCGCGGTGTCGCCCACAGCCTCGAGGCATGGCGTGGCCGGACGCTCGCGGGCGGTCTCTACGGGGCCGCCATCGGCGGCGCTTTCTTTGGCGAGAGCATGTTCGCCGCCGAACGAGACGCCAGCAAGGTGGCGCTGGTGCACCTGATCGCGCGCCTGACGGCGGGAGGCTTCCGCCTGCTGGACGCGCAGTTCGTCACCAGCCACTTGGAGCAGTTCGGAGCGATCGAAATCTCGCGGGCCGAATACCATCACCGCCTCGCCACCGCACTCGAGGCGCGCGGCGACTTCGCCGCCGGGGATCAGGCAGTCGGCGCAGCGGCGCTGCAGGCGATCAGCCAGGCGTCATAGATCGGGTGCTGCAGCGGGTTCAGGGACGGCGAATTGGCGAACATCCAGCCGCGGAAGACCTCCTTGGCCGGAGGGGCGCCGCCGGCCCCTGCCCCGGGCGGGGCCGAGATGATGACGACGTAGGCCGAGGACTGGGGATCGGCCGACCCGATGTCGCGGGTCTCGCACGCCTTAACCGTGAGCAGCAGGTTCTTGTAGCGGACCTGTTGGCCGACGGGGGCGCCGAAGCGCATGGTTTCGGCGGTGACCTTGTCGAGCGCCTGCATCACGGCGAACGGACTGCGCACCACGGTCGGCGGAGGCGGCGGCGGTTTCTTCTCCGGCGTCGGCGCAGCTTCGCTCGGCGGCGGCGGCAAGGCGGCGCTGAGATTGGCGGTCTGGGCGGGCGCCGCTGGCACGAGGTTCACTGCAGGAGCGGACGCAGCTGGGGGCGCGGGCGCGGCGGCGTTCGACTCGGCCGGGCCCGCGTTTCCGACCTGCTGAGGCGCGGTGTTGGTCTGGGCGCGCGAGAGGTCGACCGCGGCGGCGGCCAGCACAGCCACGCCGATGACGCACGCCAGGGCGCGCTTCAGTCGGGGACCCACGGCTCGTAGTCTCCGGTCGCCGGCGGCCGCTCCCCGCCCCTTGCGAGCGCGCCGGGGGGACGCCAGGCCCAGGGCGTGCCGGAAAGGTTAGGCTCGTACGGCCTTTCCCAGGGCTCGCGCCGAAGGGGCGCGACTGTCGGCGGATCGGCGAAGGTATGGTGCAGCCAGCCATGCCAGTCCGGCGGCACCTTCGAGGCGTCGGCGACGCCCCGGTAGATCACGAACCGCCGCGACCGGCCGTCGAAGGCGTATTTGGGATCGCGGGTCTCGAAGTACTGATTGCCGAAATCGTCTTCGCCGACGCGGACACTGCCGCGCCGGATCTGATTGCGGGCGCCGATGGTGGCGCCCTGCCACCAGGTGAAGATCTGGGCCAACAGGCCGGGGCGATCGGGACGCGACGACTTCACGAAGGGCGCTTATAGGCGGCGGCCAGGACACCGTCCAGCCGCGCAGCGGCTCTATATCTTGTGGATCGCGGGCCGCCGACCCCCACCATCTATTGATGCCGGCGGACGTCCCGACTAGCCTGCAGCCAATGGCCGAGGCTTTTGGGCTGCCGCTCGCAGAGACGCGCGTCCTGGAGACCGCCGAGGGGGAATTCCACATTCTGGCGCCGGTGTCGTGGCCGGACGCGCGGGTCGAGGCCTGGCTCGACTGGAGCCGGACGATCGTGCTGGACCTCCCTCGCGGCGCGCCGACGGCGGCCGCCGACGCGCCAGCAGACCCGCTCCTCGGCGGCGGACCGGACCGGTTCGTTCGCTCGCTGGCAGCCTGGGGGCTGGCGCTGGGGGTGCTGGACGAAGGCTCAGCCCGCCCCTTCCGCGAGCCCCTGGTAACGCTCATGGCTGCCGGACGGCTGGCGTTCGGCCCCCGCGCACTGGTCGGCGTGCGCGCCTGGTCGCTGGAGGCCGACCCCGCCGACCCGCCCAAGCCTTCCGCACTTGCGGTCGGCTCGTCCGCTTTTCGAGACCTCGCCCGCCGGGGCGACGAGCGCCTGCGGCCGGTCGCCGAAGCGGTGCGGCGCTGCGCCGGCGAAGCCGCGGCGTGCGCCGATCCGCGCCTCAACCAGGCGCTGGCCCGCGCCGCGCTGGCCGCTCGGGCGGCCGGCGCGAGCGACGCCGACGTAGCCGCGGCGATCGCGCTGGCGCCGTTCGACGACATCGCCGCCGGCGGCGCCGCAGCGCCGAGCATCGTGGTCGCCGGGCGGACCGCAGACGCCGGCCTAGCGGCGCGACTGGGCTGGCGCAGCGCCGGGCAGACCGTGGCCTTCTCGAACCGGGACGCCGAGTCGCTTCAGCTGGCGGCATCAGCGGCGAGCGCCGCGCTCGATGTCAGCACCTTCAGCGAGGCCGAACTGGAGGCCGCCGTGCGCCTCGCCATCCTGGCGCTCGAGATCGAAACCTCGGCCGGACCGTGCGCGATCCCGGCCGCGGCCTTCGTCCGTCGCGACCGGCGGCCGTTGGCCCTGTCTATCGTCGGGATGGCCGAGCGGCTCGTCGCCGAGGCTGTGGCATTCGGCGAAGCCGACGCCCGGACCCGCGCGGCGAGCCTGACGGCGCTGGCGACGGCCGTGGCCCTGGAGCAGTCGGCCCTGTTGGCTTCGCGGCTCGGCCCACACCGACGCTGGCCCCAGGAAGCCGACGCCGGGCTGGCGGGCATCGAGGCGCGGATAGCGGCGGTGCAGGCCCTGGACGACAACGAAACCGCCCGGGGCGCGCTCGAGCGGCTGCAATCGGCGCGGATCCTGGCTGTCGAGCATGGACTGCGCCACAGCCTACTGCTCAGCGGCGTTCTCGATCCGGAATTGGCGCTTCGCATCGGCGCCGTTGCCGCTCCCGGCGAGCCATGGCGCGGGCCGGCGATCCGGAGCCAGACTGCCGATGGCCGGCTCATCACCGTGCTCGCCGAACCGGCGCTCCAGGCCCTCGCGCGCCTGGGCCGCGACATTGGCGCGGCGCGCGCCCAGACGTTGGGAACGCGGACCCTCGAGGACGACGCCCTGCTGTCCCCTGCCGCCCTGCGGGAGCGCAGCTTCACCGACCACGAGATCGGCGCCGCCGAAGCCGCCCTCGCCTTCGCGCCGTCGCTCAAGACGGCCTTCGCCCCAGCGGTGCTGGGAACCGGCTTCGTCGTCGATGCTCTAGGCGCCGATCCGGTCGAGGCCGCCGCGCCGGCCTTCGACACTCTGGAGTTTGCCGGCTTTGCGCCGGCCGACCTGGCACAAGCGGAGGCCCGGCTCCTGGGTCGAGGGCGTCTCGAAGGCGCGGTGTTCTCGTGCGCTTCCGAGGTCGCCATCGAGGACCGGCTGGCGATGATCGCCGCCATCGACCCGTTCCTGGACGCCCCCTGCGTGGCGCGCCTGGAGCTGCCGTTCGAGGCGCCGCCCGCCGAGGCGGAGCGGCTGCAGGCTCTGGCCGCCGCAGTGGGCGCGCGGGCGGCGCGGGTCGAGCGCGCCGGACCACCGGCCGGCTTCCGGCTGGAGATCCCCG
Source organism: Caulobacteraceae bacterium (assembly GCA_035946795.1). GTDB lineage: Bacteria > Pseudomonadota > Alphaproteobacteria > Caulobacterales > Caulobacteraceae > Acaudatibacter. The sequence goes on from DASYYX010000017.1 coordinate 126,320, forward strand.
AAGCCGCGCCGGCGGAGGCGCGCAAGCTCCCCGAGCCACCACCGCGGGAGCGCATCATCGAAGTGGAACGGCGCCGCCGACGCCTGCCCGACCGGCGCAAGGGGTACATCCAGAAGGCGCAGGTCGGCGGCCACAAGGTCTACCTGCATACCGGCGAATACGACGACGGCGAGCTGGGCGAGATCTTCCTCGACATGCACAAGGAAGGCGCCGCGTTCCGTTCGGTCATGAACAACTTCGCCATCGCCATCTCCATCGGCCTGCAATACGGGGTGCCGCTGGAAGAGTTCGTCGACGCCTTCGTCTCCACCCGTTTCGAGCCGGCGGGAACGGTGGAGGGCAACGTCGCCATCCGCTCGGCGACCTCGATCCTCGACTACGTTTTCCGCGAGTTGGGAGTGTCGTACCTGGGGCGCAAGGACCTCGCCAACGCCGACCCGGCCGGACTGGACGCCGACGGCCTGGGCGCGGGGGCGAAAGAGCCGCAGCCGGCGGCGCGCTTCATCTCCAAGGGCTTCGCCCGCGGCGGCGCGCCCGATAACCTGGTCATCCTGCCGCTGCCCCGGCGCGAGAACGACCCCGGATAGGAAGGGCGCCATCCCGCCCCCTGCTGCGCGGTCCCTCTTGCGGCCGCTTCCCGCGCGGGGCCTTATCGCGTCTTCTGACCGAGGAGGGGCCGTGCGCAAGAACCTGGCGCTCGCCAAGTGGCGGGCCGGCGAACCGACTATCGGCGGCTGGTTGTCGCTGGCGAACACCCACACTGCCGAACTGATGGCCCATACCGGCTTCGACTGGCTGTGCGTCGACCTCCAGCACGGCCTCCTCGCCTACGAGGACCTGCGGCACATGCTGCCGGCGATCTCGACCACCGACACCACGCCCCTGGTGCGGGTCGCCGGCAACGACCCCAAGGAGATCATGAAGGTGCTGGACGCCGGGGCCATGGGCGTGATCGTGCCGCTGGTGAATAACCGCGCCGAGGCGGCCGCGGCGGTATCGGCGTGTCGCTATCCGCCCGAAGGGACGAGGTCCTTCGGCCCGATCCGCGCGGCTCTCTACGGCGGTCGCGGCTACGCCGCCGAGGCCAACACCGAGATCGCCTGCATCGTCATGATCGAGACGCGCGAGGGCATCGACAAGGTCGAGGAGATCGTGACCACGCCCGGGCTCGGGGGCGTCTTCATCGGCCCCAACGACCTCGCCCTGGCGCTCGGGCTGCCGCCACAAGGAGAAACCGACGACCCGACCCACTCGGAGGCCGTGGCCAAGATCCTTTCCGCCTGCAAGCAGCACAAGGTCCCCGCCGGCATCTTCGCCAACGGCCTCGAGTGGGCCTGCCGGCGGTTGGCGGCCGGTTTCGATTTCGTCACTTTGGGCGCCGAGGTGGGGATCATGATGCGCGCCGTCGCCGCCGACCTGGCGGCGGCGCGGGCCGCCCTTCGGAAAGCCTGACGCAGCGCAGTCGAGGCGCTCAGCGCCCAAAGTCTTTGACAGGGAACGCGGCGGGGGCGATTCTCGCTTAAACGAGCGTTCGAGGCCCTGCCGAAATGTTCCTGCGCTTCTTCACCGAGCTCAAGGCCGCCAAGATCCCGGTGACCTTGAAAGAGTACTTGATGCTGATGGAAGGCATGGACCGGGCCGTCATCGGCCGGCGGGTGGAGGAGTTTTACTACCTGTCGCGCACGGCGCTGGTGAAGGACGAGCGCCACCTCGACCGATTCGATGTCGTCTTCGGCCACGTCTTCAAGGGCCTCGAACTGCTGCAGCGCGAGGACATCAAGGACGTCCCCACAGAGTGGCTCAAGCGCCTCACCGATACCTTTCTCACCGAAGAAGAGAAGAAGCAGATCGAGGCCATGGGCGGGTTCGACAAGCTCATGGAGATGATCGCCGAGCGCATGCGCCAGGCGCGCGGCGAGGGCGAGGGGGAGGACGGCGACGAGAACGCCCGCGGCAACGGCCGCAACTTCCCGATCGGCGCCGGCGGCTATCACCCCGAGGGCATCCGCATCGGCCAGGACAAGGGCCGTCACGGGCGCGCCATCAAGGTGTGGGACAAGCGCGAGTACAAGAACCTGGACGACCAGGTCGAGCTCGGCACCCGCAACATCAAGATCGCGCTACGGCGCCTGCGCAAGTTCGCCCGCGAAGGCGCGCCCGACGAACTCGACATGAAGGGGACGATCAAGGAGACGGCCAAGCACGGCTACCTCGACCTCGTCATGCAGCCGGAGCGGCGGAACACCATCAAGGTGCTGCTGTTCTTCGATATCGGTGGCTCGATGGACAGCCACATCAAGGTCTGCGAGGAGCTGTTCAGCGCCGCCAAGACCGAGTTCAAGACGATGGAGTTCTTCTATTTCCACAACTGCCTCTACGAGGCGGTGTGGAAAGACAACCGGCGCCGTCACACCGAGAAGCTCGAGACCTGGGATCTGATCAACAAGTACGGGCGCGATTACAAGATCGTTTTCGTCGGCGACGCCACCATGAGCCCGTACGAGATCACCTATCCCGGGGGCAGTGTCGAGCATTGGAACGAAGAGCCCGGGGCGGTGTGGATGGACCGGGCGGCGAACACCTGGGACAACCTCGTCTGGCTCAACCCCACGCCCGCCAGGCATTGGGACCACACCCCCTCGATCGGACTGATGCGCCAGCTGACCGGCGAGCGCATGTTCCCCCTCACCCTGGCCGGACTCGACCAGGCGATGCGAGCGCTGATGCGCTAGCGCGCCGCGCCGGGCCTTTCGGCCCGGCGCTCGAGGGTCAGGCGGCGCTCGGGCCCGCGGCCCGCCGCCGGCGCAGCGCCCAGCCAAGGCCCGCGGCGCCGGCCAGCATCAAGGCCCAGGACGACGGTTCCGGGACGCCGCCGGAAGTGGGCGCGAACTCGAGCGCCTCGAGGTAGCCGGTGACATTGGCCGAGTTGATGCCGGTGTCATTCAAGAAACCGAACGGCGAGATAAAGCTGCCCAGTGCCGGCAAGGGGCCCGAGCCCAGCGAGACCGCGGGGAAGGAGCCCACGAAACCTGTGCCGGTCTCGCCGGGCACTGGATTGGAGCCGACGCTGTAGTTGCCGAAGATGCTGCTCGTCGGGGTCCCGCCGCCGAAGAATTCGGCGAAGGCGCCAACGAGATCGACGGGCCGGGCCGCGTCCAGCCCGGTTTGGTAGACGTGCCAATCGTCGCTGGTGGAGGGGACGAGCGGGCCCCCCGAAGCGGTGGTGTAGTCGAAGACCAGCCACTCCTTGGCCCCGCCCCCCGACACGATCGAGATCTGCAGGTTGAGCTTGCCGCCGTCGAGCGACTGCGTCCCCGGCGTCAGGTTGACGCCCTGCAGAAAGGTGTCGGGCGAGTTGAGCGCGTCGACGCTGAAGCTGCTCCCCGACACGAAGAGCGGGGTCGCCGCCGCGGTGTCGGCCCCAGCCAACACGGCCGCGCTCGCGCACATCGCGAGCATGAGACGTGAGAACATGGTCCCTCCTCCGGGTCCGGCGACGCCCTGGCCGCCCCGCCCTCGACCGGGCGATCCGATAACAGACTACGCAATGCCTTCGATAGCGCAAACCGCGCACACCATGGAGGCGAGTTCTGGCGCGGCCACTGCGGGTGGATGACTGCTCGAAGAGTGCTATCCTCGATCTCGGGGAGCGTCTCGCTCGAGCGAGACCTCGATGGGAGGACTGCCATGAAACCGCTGGCGCTCGCCTACGGCGCGCTCTGCTATCTGATCTTCTTCCTCACCTTCTTGTACGCGATCGGCTTTGTCGGCGACCTCGTCGTTCCCAAGAGCATAGACAGCGGTCCGGCCACGGCCCTGCCGCTAGCGCTCGCGATAGATCTGGCGCTCCTGGGGCTATTCGCCGTGCAGCACAGCGGCATGGCCCGGCAGGCGTTCAAGAAATGGTGGACGCGGTTCGTGCCCTGGCCGATCGAGCGCTCGACCTATGTGCTCGCCGCCAGCCTGGTGCTGATCCTGCTCTACTGGGCCTGGCGGCCGCTGCCGCAGACGATCTGGAGCGTTCAGGCGAGCTGGGCCGTGGCCCTGCTGTGGGTGCTGTTCTTCGCCGGCTGGGGAATCGTGCTGATCTCGACCTTCCTGATCAGCCATGCCGAACTCTTCGGCGTCAGCCAGGTCTGGGCTTTCAGCCGGGGCCAGAAGCACCAGCCGCCGCAGTTCAAGACGCCGCTCTTCTACAAGCTGGTGCGCCACCCGATCTATTTCGGTTTCGTCGTGGCCTTCTTCGCCATCCCGAAAATGACCCTCGGGCACCTCGTATTCGCCCTCGCCTCGACGGCCTGGATGCTCATCGCCATCCAACTGGAGGAGCGCGATCTCATCACCCTGTTCGGCGCGCGCTATCTGACCTACCGCACGCAGGTGTCGATGATCTTGCCTCTGCCGCGGCTGTCGCGCGCAGGGCCGCCGACGGCGGACCAGCCCGGCTGAGACCTCAGGCCGGAGCGCCGGCGGCGCACACCATCAGGCCTTTGCGCGCCAGAACGGCCCAGTCGGCTGGCGGGTCGAGGGCAAGGTAGCGTTGAAACAGGGCGCGGGCGGCGCCGGCCTCGCCCTTCTTCAGCTTGAGTTGCGCCAGATTGAACACGGCGTCGGCGTAGCCGGGATCGGCTCGAACGACACCAGCGAGTTCGGACTCGGCGCCGGCCGCATCGCCGCTGGCTTCGAGCGCCTGGCTCAGATTGTAGCGGGCCTCGGCGAAATCGGGATCGCGGGCGAGGGCGCGCCGGTAGGCAAGCTCCGCCTCCCCGGCATTACCCTGGATGAGACGGATGTTGCCGAGGTTGTAGAAGGCGATCGGGTCGGTGCGGTCGGCCCGGGCGAGGAGGTCGTAGAGCCTGGCGGCTTCGTCGTGTTCGGCGCGGTCCTCGGCCAGGGCCGCCGCCTCGTACAGGTCCTCGAGGGTGGCGCCGCCCTCCGGAAGAGGCAGCAGGCCCTGCCCTTCGAGCGTGGTGAGGCCGCCCTCCCATTGCAGCGCCGCCCGGCCGGCGCCGGTGAGGACGATCCGGTGACGCCCGCGAGGGGCTAAATCGCGCGCCTGCCCAAGAATGGGGACGACCTCGCCGAGCGAGCGGCCAGCCGTGAGTAGCTCTTCGGCCGCCCGAAGCACCGCGGCGTCGGCGAATGCGCAGTGTTCGCCGGCCAGGGTGATCAGATCGAAGGCGGCGAGCACCTCGAGGTCAGCAATGGAGAGCCTCGCCCCGGAGAGCGCCGCCGCAACCGGCACGGTCGCCGGGCTGCGGCGCTCGGCGCCGGCGAGCGCCTCGACGAAGGCCCGCTCTGCCAAGACCGGGACGGTCCGGGCGTGGGCGCTCGCCAGGCGGGACCGCAGGGCGCCGGTGTCGATGAGAGGCGTGGCCAGGGCGCCGACGACAAGGACGCGGCTGCGGCGCGTGAGGTCGCGGGCGGTCGAGCCGCCGCGCCCGACGACTTGGGCGGCCAACCGCTCTCGCGCCCCACGTGAAAAGCGGCCGAACAGGGCCACGTTCCCGCCGCGCAGATCCAGTCCCGGGTTCTGTTGGCGATCCTCCGCCAGGGCGCGATCCATCGAATCGGATCATGCCTCAGGCGGCGACGGTTTTCCTCTTCTTCGTCGCCGTCTCGGACGCCTTGGCTGCCGGTTTCCTGGCCCCGGGCTTGGCGACGCTGGGGGCCGGCGGACGCCGCTCTTCCTCGATGCTCCGCTTGAGCGCATCCATAAGGTTGATCACGTTGCCCCGCTCGGGCGCCTTGGTGATCACCGGCTGGCCGCCGGAAATCTTCGACTTCACCAGCGCCATCAAAGCCTCTTCATAGCGATCCTGGAACGCCTCCGGCTCGAAGCTCAAGGGCTTGCTGGCGATGATCTGTCCGGCCATGGCGAGCATGTCCGCGGAGATCTTGACGTTGAGCTTGTCGAGCGCGCTCGCCGGCTCGCGGATTTCCCTGGCCGCGCGCAGGGTCACCAGCCGGAAGCCATTGTCGATCGGCGAGATCGCCACTTGCCGCTCGCGCCCTGAGAGCACGATCCTGGCGATGGCGACCTTGCGGGCCTTGCGCATGGCTTCGAGGATGACCGCAAAGGTCTCTTCGGCGATCGGGCCGTCGGGAGCCAGATAGTAGGTGGAATCGAACCAGATCGGGTCGATCGCGGCCGCGTCCACAAAGCCATCGATATCGACCGTCTTGCTGGACTCGATCTCGACCTCCTCCAGCTCCTCGTTGCTGACGACGACGTACTTGTCCTTCTCGAACTGATAGCCCTTGACCAGATCGGTGCGGTCGACCTCGCCGAGTTCCGGATCGTGGTACTTCATCTGCACGCGGTTGTGCGTGTCTTTGTGCAGCATGTTGAAGGAGATCTTGCCCGCCGTAGAAGAGGTCGCCGGAAAGAGCTTCACCGGGCAGGCGACCAGCGACAGCTTGAGGTAACCTTTCCAATACGCGCGTCCGGCCATGGCGTTGAACCTTCCTCTCAAGTCCTCATTCCGAGCTCGCGCCGCATCTTCGGCGTAATCTTGGTCGCGCTCGATCCTAGCCCATCCCACGGGTCGGCGGCCAGCGACTGCAGGCGCCTCGGGACGTTCAGCCGGTCGAAAGCATCGCCGCCCTGCAGCGCTCGCAGCTCCCCCCACGCGATCGGCGTCGCCGCCGGAAACGACGGCCGCGCTCGCAACGAATAAGACGCGACCGCGCTGGCGCCACGGGCGTTACGTAAATAATCAAGGTAAATTCGCCCTTTACGACGCTCCTTGGAAGCGACGGCGGTGAACAGGGCCGGGGCGTCGGCAGCCATGGAGCGGGCGAAGGCTTCGGCGAAGCCCTTGACCAGAGGCCAGTCGTGGCCGGGGGTGAGCGCGACCACCAGGTGCAGGCCCTTGCCCCCGGTTGTGCGCAGGAAGGGCTCGAAGCCGAGCCTGCGAAGCCGGTCTCGCAAAATCTCGGCCGCGTCAACGACGCGCGCCCACGGCAGCGCTTCGTCGGGGTCGAGGTCGACGACCAGGCGGTCCGGGTGTTCGGGATCGTCGATGCGGCAGCCCCACAGATGGAACTCGACGGCGCCGAACTGCGCCAGCGCCAGGAAGCCCTTGGGCTCGACGACGGTGATGAAGGCGGCGCGTTCGCCATCCTCCGCCAGCTCGATCGTCTCCACCCCCTCCGGCAGGCCGGCGAAAGCGTGGCGCTGGTAGAAGCAATCCTTCAGCGCCCCGGAGGGGCAGCGGACCATGGTCAACGGCCGGCGCAGCACCTCGGGCAGCAGCCAGTCGCCGACGCGCGCGTAGTAGAGGGCGATGTCGAGCTTGGTGACGCCGCTGCCGGCGAAGATCTCGCGCTCGGGATTGGTGAGCCGGATGGCGGCGAGATCGCGGTCGGTGACCAGCCTAGGCTTGATCGCCGTGGCTGGGCGGGCAGCCGTGCGAGGCGCGAAGCCAAGGAACACCGGGGCGCGGGGCGCGCCTCCCGTCGAGCGCGAGCGATAGCCGACTTCGGCCGACCAGCGCGGCTCGACCCAGCGCGCGCCGGCGATCCTGGGCGTGTCGATGACGGGCGAAGCGCGCTCGCCCGTGGAGAGCTCGGCGAAGAGCTGTCGCGCCTTGGCCTCGCCGATGCCCGAGCCAACGCGGCCGGCAAATGTCAGCTCGCCGTCCCGCTCCTCGGCCAGGATCAGCGACGAGACGCTCCGGGGCGCGTTGCTCAAAAAGCCGATGACGACAAAGGCGCCGACGTCGACGCGCTTGATCTTCAGCCACGAAGTCGAGCGAGCCTGGACATAGCGGGAGTCGGCGCGCTTCGAGACGATGCCTTCCAGGCCCAGTTTACTGGCCTGAGCGAACAGGGCTTCGCCGTCGCCTTCGATGTGCTCGCTGAGCTGGATTGGCGAACGGGCGTCCGCCAGCGGGTCGATGACGGCCGCCAGAGCCGCCTTGCGGTCGACGAGGCGGGCGGCCGAGAGGTCGTAGCCGTCGAGATAGGGCAGATCGAAAGCGAAGAAGGTCAACCCGTGCGTCTCGCGGCTCGATAGCGCCTGCTCGAGCAGATCGAGCGAGGAGACCCCGCGCGCGTCCTGGGCCACAATCTCGCCGTCCAGGATGGCGTTCTTGCAGGCCAGCTGCTCGAAGGCTTTGGCAAGCGCGCCGTACCGCGCCGTCCAGTCGTGACCGTTTCGGGTGACGAGACGCGCCTTGCCGCCCTCGAAGAAGGCGAGGGTGCGATAACCATCGTACTTGATCTCGTGCAGCCAGCCAGGGCCGCCGGGCGGAGCCTCGGCGGGGGTCGCCAGTTGCGGGCGCCAGCGCGCCGGCATCGGCTGCGCCACCGCTCCAGCGATTTGGGCCGCCTTGGGGCGCGGCAGGCGCTTGCGAGGAGCCGGCGGCGCCTCGTCCACGGGCCGGCCAGTGAGGACGCTGTTCGGCTCCTCGAGGAGGACGTCGTAGTCGGCCAGCGGGCGGGCGGCCGGATCGCGCTCTTTGATCAGTAGCCAGTTCGTCGGTTCATCCGCCAACCTCTTCAGCATCCAGCCGCCGGAGAGCTTCTCACCCACGAGACGGAATTTCAGCTCGCCCGCCGCCAGCGCCGCCTCCGGATCGGCCAGGGTCACCCACGAGCCGCGATCCCACACGATCACCGTGCCGGCGCCGTATTCGCCTTTGGGAATTCGGCCCTCGAACGAGGCGTAGTCGAGCGGGTGATCTTCCACCAGCTTGGCGAAGCGCCGCACCTTCGGATCAAGGCACGGGCCTTCGGGCACGGCCCAGCTCTTCAGCGCGCCGCCGATTTGAAGGCGCAAATCGTAGTGCAGCCGCCGCGCGTGGTGCTTCTGGATGACATAGATCGGCTCCGCCTCCCCGGCCACGCCGCCGCTGGGCTCGGGCGTACGCGAGAAGCGCCGCTTGGCCTTGTAGGTGTCCAGGCTGGCCATGGCGGCATTGATTAGCGCAACGCCCGCCGCCGAGGCTATCTTGCCCCGATGGACGCGGAGCCGGTCACGATCGCGCTTCCGGGCGGCGAAACCGTCTCGGGCCTGTGGCTCGCGCCGCCCGCAGCGCGCGCGTGCCTGGCGCTGGCGCACGGCGCTGGCGTCGGCATGCGCCATCGGTCCATGAGCCTTCTCGCAGAAGGGCTGGCCGAACGCGGCGTCGCAAGCCTTCGGTACCAATTTCCGTACATGGAAAAGGGCGCAAGGCGCGTCGATCCGCCGGCGGTCGCCCAAAGGACGGTGCGGGCCGCGGTCGCGGAGGCCGCTCGTCGCGGCCATCCCCTCCCTCTCTTTGCCGGCGGACGTTCGTTCGGCGGGCGAATGACTTCACAGGCCCAGGCGAGCGCGCCCCTCGGGGCTCTTGGCCTCATCTTCTTCGCCTTTCCGCTGCATCCAGCCGGAAGGCCGTCCGACGAACGCGCAGCGCACCTGAAGGATGTCGGAGTACCAATGCTGTTCCTGCAAGGAACAAGCGACGCCCTGGCCGACCTCGGCCTTCTGAAACAAACGGTCGCGGGGCTCGGCGCCCGCGCGAAGCTGGAGCTTACCGAGGGAGCGGATCATTCGTTCCATGTCCCGGCGCGCAGCGGACGCACGGACGCCGAAGTCCTGGGCGATCTGCTCGACCGCGCCGCGGCGTGGATGACCCAACTCCGGCCAGGAGAAAAATGATGCTGGTCCATGACCTGAGCGCGAGCGCCGTCGGGAATATGGAGTGCATCGATCTGGCGACCGTCTCGGAAGAGCCCGCCAGCCCCATCGAGCCATTCGATTTTCATGGCTGCTACTGTGGCGTCGCCAGCTTCGTGGGCCAGCCTCCTTGGGAATGGCACGAAGGCGACGAGCTGCTGCACGTGTTGGCCGGGGCTTTTCGATTCACGGTGCGGGAGCCGGCCGGCGAGATCGTCCGCGAGTTCAAGGAAGGCGACCTCGTCATCGTGCCGGCGCGCTGCTGGCACAGGTCCGACGCGCCTGGCGGGGTGACCTTGCTTTTCATGACCCCGCCCGGCGGCAGGCACTCGTGGAACGATCCCGAGGCGGCGACATGAGCTACGAGGCAGCGCTGGCGGCCTATGACCGCTTCGAGTTCGATAATGGCCGGTGGAAGCGGCGCGTCTACTGGCGGGGGACAGGCCCGGCGGTGATCGTCATCCACGAAATGCCCGGCCTGCATCCCCTGGTGATCCGCTTCGCCGATCGCGTCGCTGCGGCCGGGATGACCGTCTTCTGCCCAGTGCTCTTCGGCGTCCCCGGCCGGCCGGCGACACACCCGGGGAGCGTGCTGACCATGCTTGGGGCCCTCTGCATCCGGCGCGAGTTCACAGCCTGGGCGACGGATCGCTCAAGTCCAATCGTCGACTGGCTGCGGGCTCTGGCGCGCAAAGCGCACGGCGATTGCGGCGGCCGAGGCGTGGGCGCGGTCGGCATGTGCTTCACCGGCGGGTTTGCGCTGGCCATGATGACCGAACCGGCGGTCACCGCTCCGGTGGTGTCCCAGCCTTCGCTGCCCATGGCTGCGGGCAATGCCCGCCGCCCCGGCGCCATCGACGCCTCGGCCGCCGAGATCACCTGCGCGAAGAAGCGTTTCGCCGACGAAGGGCTTTCCATGATCGGCCTGCGCTTCTTCGGTGACCCGTATGTGCCGGACGCGCGTTTCGAGCGCTACAAACGCGAGTTCGGCGACAAGTTCGAGGCTGTCGAGATCGACCCCAAGGACGCCGCGCCTGGACCGCTCAGGCACGCCCATTCGGTGCTGACGATCAACTTGAAGGAGGACGGGCCGACAAAGGCCGCCGAAGAGCGGGTGATCGCGTTCTTCAAGGAGCGGACCGGAGCCGCCTGAGGAGGAGGTCCATGCCTGACGATGTCGCCGCCAGGGCGTTTTCAGAGGGCGGCGCGGCGGTGGTCACCGGTGGCGCGAGCGGCATCGGCCTGGCCGCGGCGCGACGGTTCGCGGCCATGCGCCTGCCGGTCCTCATCGCCGATCGCCCGGGCGAGCGGCTGGACGCGGCGCAAGCGTCGCTTCAGGGCGACGGCGGACGCGTCATCGCTCACCCGTGCGATGTCGCCCGGCCTGAGGACTGGGCGTCCCTGCGGGACCGCGCGTTCAGCGCGTTCGGCCATGTGGGCGTGCTGATGCTCAACGCCGGCGTCGGCGCCAATCCCGGTCGCGCCTGGGAGAATTCGGTCGGTTGGCGCAGCCTGATCGAGGTGAATTTCTGGGGCGTGGTGAATGGGGTTCAGGCCCTCGTTCCGGCGATGCTGGAGACGGCCCGCCCAGGCCTGGTCATCGTCACCGGATCGAAGCAGGGGATCACCACCCCGCCGGGCAACTCGGCCTACAACGTTTCCAAGGCGGGTCTGAAGGTCTTCACCGAGGCTCTGGCCTACGAGCTGCGCAACACGCCCGACTCCCAACTCAGCGTCCGCCTGCTCATTCCCGGCTTCACCTTCACCGGCATCTCCGCCGCCTCGGGCCGGGAGAAGCCGGCAGCCGCCTGGACGCCCGAGCAGGTGATCGAATTCATGCTGGAGCGCCTGGAACGCGGGGACTTCTACATCCTCTGCCCCGACAACGACGTCGACCGCGCCACCGACCAGAAGCGCATGCAGTGGGCGGTGGACGACATCATCAAGAACCGTCCGGCGCTGTCGCGCTGGCATCCGGACTTCAAGGGCGAGTTCGAGACCTTCATGGCCGGCGGCTAACCGGCGGGCGCCTTGGGTTCTTCGGGCAAGGATATTTTCAAACATCGCCTTCATCCTGAAGCCGATGGAGGGCGTAGGGTTAGCGGGCGTTGAGGCGCAGCGCCGCAGGTGGCCGGCGCGGCTCAGGCGCGGCCTCGACCGGCTCTGTGGAGCGCTGGCGGCGGCGCCCGGCGCGTTGGGCGGGGTGACCTCGCGCTCAGTCTCGGCATTGATGGTGGCCGCAGCGGTCGCGCCGTTCGCCGGCTGGCCCCTGCCGCTCATCTGGGCCACGGCAGTCCTGGTGTGCGTGGGCGCGGACGAGCGCTGGCGCAAGCAAGCCGCTCGGGCCGGCGGACCACCGGGTCGATTCAACCCGTGGGCCTGGCTCTCGACCCTCGCCTACTCGGCGATGGCCTTCTGGCTGAGGTACAAATACACCGGCGCGGCGCAGATCCTCGGGGTCACGCTGTTCGGCGTGGTCATGTTCCAGGTGCTGTCGGCTGACTATGCCGCCAAACGTCGCCTGTGGGCCAACCTGGCCACGCCGATCGCTTTTGTCATCCTGGCGCAGTGCCTGGCGACGGCGGTCCTCATCCGGGATGGCCATCCCTGGCAGGTGATCACCGTTTTCGCCACTCCGTACGTGGTCTTTCGCACCTTCCGGGTCATCCAGCAGAACCTCGACCGCGGCCGGAAGGCGCAGCGCGAAGCCTTGGCCAAGCTGCAACAAAGCGAAGCGCGTTTTCGGGTGCTCGCCGAGCGCTCGCCCGATGTCTTGGTCCGTTATGGAGTCGACGGGACCATCGAATACCTGTCTCCGGCGGCGCGGGCCTACGGCTGGGACCCCGACAAGCTGATCGGCGCCAGTCTCGCGGCCGTCCTCACGCCCGCGGAACAGCAGCAGAATCGGGGCTACATAGCCGACATGGCCGCCGGCCGGTCGACGGCGCAGGGGCCGGACGCCATCTGGCGCACGCACGCGCGCGACGGCCGGGAGGCCGCCTTCGAGCGTCGCTCCAGCCCGATCCTCGACGAGGACGGCAAGCTCGTGGGCGTCGTCACTGCGCTGCGGGACGTGACCGAACGCCTGGCTCTGGAAGACGAGCTTCGCCTGAAGACCGCCGAGGCCGAAGCGGCCACGGCGGCCAAGAGCCAGTTCCTGGCGAACATGAGTCACGAGATCCGCACGCCCCTGACCGGCGTCATCGGCTTCGCCGGCCTGCTACGGTCGACGCCCGGACTCGATTCGGCCGCGCAGAGGCATGTCGAGCACATCCACAAGAGCGCCGAGGCGCTGCTTTCGGTCGTCAATGACGTGCTCGATTTTTCCAAACTGGAAGCGGACCAGGTGGAATTCGATCCGCAGCCGTTCGACGTCCCAAGGTTCCTCGAAGAGACCGCCGACCTCGTCCGCGGCTCAGCCAACGCCAGAGGCTTGGAAATTCTGGTTGACCTCAGAAAGACCGCGCCCCGCGCCGTCATCGGCGACGCGGCGCGCCTTCGTCAGGTCATGCTCAATCTGCTGACCAATGCGGTGAAGTTCACCGACGACGGCCGGGTCACGGTGACGGCCGACTATCTTCCCGACAACGAGCGGCTCATCGTGGCCGTGAGCGATACCGGCGCCGGCATCGCCCCGGAACTCGCCGGGCGCCTATTCCAACGTTTCTCGCAGATCGATCCTTCGAACACGCGCCAGCATGGCGGCGCCGGGCTGGGGCTGGCGATCTGCAAGGGACTGATCGAGAAGATGGGCGGCGACATCGGCGTCAAGAGCGCGCCCGGCGCCGGATCGACTTTCTGGTTCGCCATCCCGGCCCCGCTGACGGATGCGCAACCGATGCCGGCGGACGAACCGCCGCCAGAGATCACCGTCGGACGTGCGCGCATCCTTCTGGTCGACGATGTGGCCGTGAACCGCGAGTTGGTCATCGCCATGCTCGGCGACTTCGAGGTCGACATCGTCGAAGCCGTCTCAGGTGCGGAGGCGGTGGAAGCCTCGCTGCAACAACGCTTCGATCTCGTTCTCATGGACGTGCAGATGCCCGGAATGGACGGTCTCGCCGCGGCGGCGGCCATCCGCGCCAACTCCGAGATCAATCGGGCGACGCCGATCGTGGCCCTGTCGGCCAATGTCCTGCCGGCCCATGTCGAGGCTTGTCTGGCTGCCGGCATGAACGATCACGTCGCCAAGCCCGTGCTGCCCAGACAGCTGCTGGCCGCGATCGCTCGCTGGACCAGTTCGGCTGGAGAACCCGAGGAGCCCCGGGCAGTCGCCTGATCCTTTTTAAGGCGGCGGCGAGTCGCCGGAGCCTGCCGCCGGCGCTAGTTTCGCCCGATGGAAGAGTCCGACCGGAGCCTGCACGACCAACTCCAGGCGGCGCGCGCGCGGCTGGCGCGCGAGCTGGAGATCCTGCGCACGCCTTCGGCCATGGTGTTCGCGGCGCCAGACAACACGGCGCTCATCGGCGCGCTCGAGGCGAAATTCCGCGAGATCGAGACCGCGCTCGCGACCCTGGAAGCGGACGAGGGCTGAGGGCGGCGGCGCTTCAAGCCTCCAGTCGCCAACGGGCTCCATCGGCCACGACGCGGCCGGCGGTCGGGGCGGCGAAGTGCGTGCCGATTACCAGAACCTGCCCACCCGCCAGCTCGCCGAACATGCGCCGTCGCGTCGCCATGGCCGCAGCCGGATCGAAGTCGGCGCTGGAGGCCCATTCGGGGCGCGCCATCTGGCACGGGTGGTGAAGAAAGTCTCCGGTGATCAGAGCCTCTTCGCCGTCCGAGGCGATGCGCACGCTGACATGGCCGGGAGTGTGGCCGAGCGTCGGCTCCAGGCGCACTTCCGCGCAGACGACATGGTCAGTCTCGACGAGGTCGACCAGGCCGGCGTCGAACACCGGCTGGACCGAGTCCTGGAAAACTGCTGGCTCGCCGGCGCCGGCGCGCGCCTGGGCCTGCCAATAGGCGAACTCGGCCCGGCCGATCAGATACCGGGCCGTGGGGAAGGTCGGGACCCAACGCCCGGCCTCCAGGCGTGTGTTCCAACCGACGTGGTCGACATGAAGATGGGTGCACAGGACCGTGTCGATCGACCCCGGAGCAAAGCCGGCCGCCTCGAGATCCTGCAGGAAGCGCGTCTGCATGTGGCTCCAGGTCGGGATCGTCCTTTCCTTGTCATTGCCGATGCAGGTGTCGACAAGGATTCGCCGTGACGGCGTTTCGACGACGAGCGCGTGCACGCTCATCCTCAGCCGACCCTCGTCATCGGCGAAGTGCGGCGCCAGCCAAGGGATCTTGCGCACCTCCTCGCGCGTCGCTGCGGGCAGGATGAAGCGGCTGCCGCCGGTCGCCTCGAGCTCGACGATGCGGGTGACCCGGACCTTGCCGATCCGCCATTGCAAGGTCATAGAAAGACCTCCCTCGCCGCCGCCGTTCTGAAGCGATAGACCGGCGCGCCATGAGCGCCAAGGCCGAGCCCGAAACCATCATCTACGCCGGAACCCTGCTGGCCGAGCCCGGCCAGCCGCCGCGAAAGACCCAGAGCGTCCGCGTAACCGGCGCCCGCATCGCCGCGGTCGGTGACGGCTTTGTCGATCCGCCGGACGGGGCGCGTGTCGTAGACCTGAGGGACCGGTTCGTGCTTCCGGGCCTCATCGATTGCCACGTGCACCTCACCGGCCAGCTCGGGCCGGGCGCTCGCCTAGCGCTGGTGGATGAGTCCGATCCGGCGATCGCGCTGGAGGCGGCGCACCGGGCCCGCATCACCCTCGAGGCCGGTTTCACCACGGTGCGCGATGTCGGGGCGCGCAAGCCAGAGGCGATCTTCGCCCTGCGCGCGGCCGTCGCCCAGGGGAAGGTCCCAGGCCCACGGATCCTGTGTGTCGGCGCCATCCTTTCGCCCACTGGCGGCCACGGCCAGACCTACGGCTATCGCGAGGACGTGTGCGCCTGCGTGCAATCGCGCATCGGCGTGGCTGACGGGCCGGACGCCTGCCTCAGGGCGGTGCGGGCCCAGGTGGCGATGGGGGCGGACGCCATCAAGTTCGTCGCCACCGGCGGGTGCTCTCGAATCTCACGGCCGGGGTCGACCAGCAATTCACCACCCCCGAGATCGAGACAATCGTGGCTGCCGCCCATCGCCTGGGCCGTCGCTGCTCGGCCCATGCGCACGGCGCGGCGGGGATCAACGCGGCTCTAGCCGCCGGCGTCGATTCCATCGAACACGGCAGCTTCCTCGACGATGACTCGATCCGCCTCTTCCTCGAACGGCGCGCCTTCCACGTGCCGACCATCATCGCCGGGATGACTGTGTTCGAGATGGCGAAGAAAGGCGGCGTTCTCACCTCGGCCCAGACCGAGAAGGCGCTGATCATCGGTGAGCGCATCAAGGCGGCGCTCGCCAGATCCCACGGCGCGGGGGTTAAGATCGCCTTCGGCACCGACATGGGCGTCGGCCCGCACGGCCAGAACGCGCGCGAGTTCGGCTATATGGTCGAGGCGGGGATGAGCCCGGCCGAGGCGATCAGGGCGGCCACGGTGAACGCTGCGGAGCTGCTCGATATCTCGGACGAGGCGGGAACAATCACGCCCGGCAAGTCGGCCGACCTCATCGCCGTCGACGCCGACCCGCTCGCCGAGGTCACCGAGTTGGAGCGGGTGCGCTTTGTCATGGCGCGCGGGCAGGCCGCAAAGACCGACCGCGTTTAGCCGCCCTCGTCCGCGGGGCCCGCCACCACCCAGCCCGAGCCGCGAGCCATGCGCATCGCGGTCGCATAGCAGACCGCACCGCCGAGGATGACGCCCGTGGCGATCAGGCTGGGCCGGCCCAGGGCGCGGTCGATCCAGTTGGCGTAGAGTACATAGGCCAGAGAAGCCATGACCAGCACCGGACCGGCCGGAAACGCCGGCATTCGGTAGCGTCCATGGGCGGTGCCGCCGTTCAGCCGCCCGGCGATGGCGGCCCCGCTCACCAGGGCGTACTTCACCACCACGCTCGCCCCGGTGAAGACCAGCAGCAGGCGCAGGGGGAGGAAGCACGCCGGCATCGCCACCACGCCCCCCGCCAGATTGGCGATCCAGGGCGAGTGGAACCGGGGATGGATGCGCGCCAATGCGGCGTTGACTGGCGCGGGCCAGGCGCCGTCCCGGCCGGCCGAGTAGAAAAAGCGCGCGTTGACCAGCACGATGGCGACCGCGGCGTTGAGGATCGCGAGGGCGATGCCGAGACTGACCGCGATCGACAGACCGCGGCCGCCGGCGCCGGCGACGAAATCGCTGAACGGGCCGGACGAGGCGATCAGGTTCTTGAGGTCCGTTGTGCCCAGCAGCACCGCGAACGTCGGGACGAACTCGAGGACGACGGTCAGGAGGAAAGCCGCCACGATGGTGATGGCGACGCGTTCGCGAGCTCTGAGCATCTCCTCGCTGAAGGCCATGACTGCGCCAAAACCATCGTAGGCGAAGATGGCCTGGGCGGTGGCGAGGCCGATGGCGGCCAAGGGGGCCGGCCCCAGTCTGCCACCGTTCACGAAGTGAGGATGCGACACCAGCTCCGCCGGACTGCGCTGCCCATGGGAGAAGCCCAGCCAAGCCAGCAGGACCAGGGCGAGGACCTCGATCGACAGGAAAATGCCCGTGACCACGGCGTTGGTGCGGATGTTGAGCACGCCCAGCAGGCTGGCGAAGGCGAGCACGCCGACGCCTATGGGAACGTGCGGGGCTCCGGGCCAGACGGCGGCAAGGTATTGGCCGGCGCCCAGAGCCATGACGGCAGGGGCCAGGGCGCAGCTGACCGCGTTCATGCCCAAATAGACGAAGCCGATCGTCGGACCTGCCGTCCGCCCGATCAGAGCATACTCGCCGCCCGCGATCGGATGTGCCGAGCCTAGCTCGGCATAGGTGAAGGCCATGGCAAGGCCGACCGCCGCGGCCGCCAGGAGACTCCAGATCGCTCCGCTCCCAGCCGCGGCGATCACGCCCGGAACGATGACGTAAACAGAAGCGGCCGGGGTGATCGCCGAAAGCGTGAGCAGGAGAGCGCCGGCGACCTTCATTTGGCGCCGGAAGGCGGTCGGTCCACCGTTCGGCAACAAAGCCCTCCCCAGCGTCGGCGGCCATGTTGACCAGTTCGGCGCCGGCGCCTAGGCGAGCGGGCAAGGCCCATGCTCAACCGCCGTGAACTCATCGCCTCGGCCGCCGCAGCAGCCGCGGCGCCGCGTCTGGCCTTCGCCGAGCAGAGCGAAGACGCCAAGCTCTCCGCTCTGCTCGACGCCTGCCTCCAGGAGCAGCTGCAGAACAATCCGCAGCAGGCGACACTGCTGGGCCTCGACAAAGGGCCGAACGCCGCCATGCGCTCGCGTCTCAACGACACCTCGCCGGCCGGGATCGTAGCCAATGAGCAGCTCGTCGCCAGCCAGTTGAAGCGGCTGGAGGCCATCAGCCGCGACGCCCTGTCGCCGGACGCGCAAGTCGACCTCGACACCTTGCTCTACGCGCGCCGTTCAGCGGCCGCGATCAACGCGTTCGGTTTCGGCGGCGCGTCGTTCGGCCCCACTCCTTATGTCGTCAGCCAGCTCTCGGGCTCGTACCAGTTCACGCCGCGGTTCCTAGAGACCAAGCATCCGGTCGAATCAGCGGCGGACGGGGAGGCTTATGTCGAGCGCCTCGCCGGCTTCCAGGCCCAGCTCGATGGCGACACCACCCGCATGCGACACCATGCGGCGCTCGGCGTCGTCGCGCCTGACTTCATCCTCGACCTGGCGCTCCAGCAGATGACGGCCCTGCACCAGCCCCCCGAGATGGCCAGCGTGGTGCTCTCGTTTCGCCGCCGACTGGCGGCCAAGGGCTTCGATCCCAAGCTCGGCGACGCCGCCGCCCAGATGTGGCAGGGCCGGATCCTGCCGGCGCTGGACCGCCAGATGAACGCGGCGCGGACTCTTCGCGCTCGGGCCGGGCGCGCCGCCGGCGTCGGTCGGCTGAAGGACGGGCCTGCCTACTACGCCGCGGCCTTGAAGGCGGCGACCACCACCAGCCTCACGCCCGCCGAGGTCCACCAGCTCGGTCTGGACCAGGGCCGCCAGATCGCCGGCCGCCTGGATGACCTGCTTGGCGAACAGGGCCTCACGCGTGGAACCGTCGGCGAGCGCATCGCGGCGCTGATGCGCGATCCAAAGTCCTTCTTCCCGGACGATGACGCGGGCAAGGCGGCCGCCATCGCCTATTGCAACGATCGGCTGGCCGCAATCCGTCCGCGGTTGCCGCGCTGGTTCAAGCGGCTGCCGCCCTACCGCTTCGAGGTGCGCCGGGTGCCGGCGAACCTGGAAGTCGGGGCCGCCGCGACCTTTTCCGAACCGCCTTCCCTGGACGGCTCGCGCCCCGGGCTGGTCTACTTCAACCTGCACGACACCCACGACTGGCCCAAGTGGGCCCTGCCGACCACGGTCTTCCACGAAGGTCTGCCGGGGCATCAGCTGGAAGGCGGTCTGGCGCTTGCCAACACCCGCCTGCCGCTCATCCGCAAGACCATCGGCTTTTCCGGCTACGCCGAAGGCTGGGCGCTCTATGCCGAGCAGCTGGCGGACGAGATCGGCATGTACGACGACGATCCCCTGGGTCGCATCGGGATGCTCAAGATGCAGCTCTTCCGCGCCGGCCGCTGCGTCGCCGACACCGGCATCCATCTCCGGGGCTGGAGCCGCGAACGGGCGATCGCCTACTTCGAGGGCCTGGAGGCGGACGCGCCCGGATTCGCGGCGCGCGAGATCGAGCGCTACTGCGTCAATCCCGGCCAGGCGTGCAGCTACAAGATCGGCCACACGGTGTGGGAGAAGGCGCGCGAGCGCGCCCGCGCGGCCTTGGGGCCGCGATTCGACATCAAGGACTTCCACCAGGCCGGCCTCTCCTGTGGACGCGTCCCCCTCGAGGTGCTCGATGGCGTCATCGACCGCTGGTTCGGATCAGCGCGGGCGTAAGCGCTCTTGCCGCGCGGTCGCTGATCAGAGCACCAACTGCGTTTGGGTGACGACGGCGACCAGCTTGCCGTCCTGGCCGGTGATCCTGGTCTGCCAAACCGAAGAGCGGCGGCCGATGTGGATCGGGGCGCTGGCCCCTGTGACCACCGTCCCCATCGGCGCTGGCCGCACGAAATTGGTCTTGCTCTCGATCGTGGTTGTGCCGGCGCCTTCCGGCAGGTTCATGGCCGCGGCGCGGGCGCCCAGAGTATCGGCGAAGGCCATGATCGCCCCGCCGTGCAGGATCTGGCCGGCGGTGCACAGGTCCGGCCGCACCAGCAGCCGGCTTTCGACGCCACCCTTGCCGTAGGCGGTGATCTCCACGCCCATGAGGTCGGGGAACGGCTGGGAGGTAAGGGCGACGGTCATGGCGGCGTTTAAGTGTGTGACCCAGCGCTTGACAATGCGTAAGTAACTGCTAACCGTAAGTCATGGCGAACGCATTGGCCGCACGCGACCCGTTCGCGGCTCTGGCCGACCCGACCCGCCGGGCCGTGTTCGAACGCATCGCCCGCGCCCCGTCGTCGGTGGCCGACCTAGCCGCTGGCCTGCCGGTGAGCCGGCCGGCGGTGTCGCAGCACCTCAAGGTGCTCAAGGAGGCGCAGCTGGTGGCCGACGAAGCTCAGGGAACGCGGCGCATCTACCGCCTCGATCCGCGCGGCGTCGGAGCCATGCGCGACTGGCTCGACACCCACTGGGACGCAGCGCTCGCCGCCTTCAAGACCTTCATGGACAAGCAGGAGGACCCCCGCCCGTGACCATCGCTCCGATCGTCAAGACGCTCACGCTCGAGGCGCCGCCCGAGCGCGCGTTCCAGGCCTTCACGGCGAGCATGGGGGCGTGGTGGCCCCGGGGCCAGACGGTTGGCGCCAAGCCGCACCAGGACGTCATCATGGAACCGCGCGTTGGCGGTCGCTGGTTCGAACGCGACGCCCAGGGCGCCGAGACGCAGTGGGGCAAGGTGCTGGCGTGGGAGCCGCCTGGGCGAGTGCTCCTGGCATGGCAGCTCAACAGCCAATGGGCCTACGATCCGGATTTCGTCACCGAGCTCGAACTGACGTTCACCCCGGCCGGCGCGGGTGGGACGGAGGTAAGGCTCGAGCATCGCAATCTCGAGCGCTTCGGCGCCGACGCCGAAAAGTTCGCCGCCCAACTCGGCGGCGGCTGGCCCAAGTTCCTGGCCGAATATGCCGCCTTCGCCGATCAGACCCAGAAAGAGGAGATCCGCCCGTGACCGATTTCACCGTCGACTTCATCCCCGGCAGCCCCTTCGGCCGCGCCGTCCTGGCGACCCTCGAGGAGAAGGGCGCGGACTACGCGTTCCACCCGCTGACGCCGCAGACCTTCCGCGCTCCGGAGTACCTGAAGCGCAACGCCTTTGGCCGCATGCCGGTATTCGCTCACGGCGACTTCCGGCTGTACGAGACCCAGGCGATCTTGCGCTACCTCGACCGCGTCATCGACGAGCCCACGCTCACGCCCGCTGATCCGCAGTCGGCGGCGCGCATGGACCAACTGATGAGCATCAACGACTGGTACCTGTTCGCCGAGGTCGGCCGCTCCATCGGCTTCCAGCGCATCATCCTGCCTCGGCTCCTGGGCGGTGTCGCGGACGAGGCTGTCGTCGCCGCGGCCTTGCCGAAGGCCGAGATCTGTTACGACGAGATCGACCGGCTGCTCGGAGAGCAGAGGTTCCTGGCCGGCGAGGCTCTCTCCTTGGCGGACCTGATGATCGCCCCGCAAATGGACCTGCTGACGCTGGCGCCCGAAGGCGAGGCGCTGGTGAAGGCGCGCCCGCGCCTTGCCGCCTGGCTGGCGCGCGTGATCGGGCGGCCGAGCTTCAAGGCGACCACCTGGGAGGCGCTGGCGGCCCTCGCACGGGCCGCGTAAACCCGGGGCTGCCAGAGCGCCGCGTCGACCTGCGGCGCTTGCCCCCATCGCCGCTTCGTGGTCCCCCTGGCAGCGTTCGCGAGGAGGGCCGCATGACCTGGTCGATCGTAGCGTACGACGAAGCCAGCGGCGCCTTCGGGGCGGCGGTGGCCACCAAGGCCTTCGCGGCCGGCTCCTGGGTTCCGTTCGTGCGCGCCGGCGTCGGCGCGGCCGCCACCCAGTCGCTCACCAACCGCTGTCTCGGTCCGGCGACCCTGGACGCCATGGCGCGCGGGCTGTCGCCGGCGCTGGCGCTGGACTCGGCGTTGGCCGGCGACGAGGGCCGTGAGATCCGGCAGCTGCACGCCGTCGATCGTCATGGTCGGATCGCCGCCCGGACCGGACGCCACTGCGTCGAGTGGTGCGGCAGCGTCGGCGAGAGCGGCGTCTGCGTCGCCGGCAACATGCTCGCCAACGACAAGGTCGCACCGGCCACCCTGGAGGGCTTCAAGGCGGACCCGGCCCTGTCGCTGCCCGAACGCCTGATGGCGGCGCTCGAGGCTGGGGAAGCGGCGGGAGGGGACCGGCGCGGCCGGCAATCGGCGGCCATGGTCGTGATCTCCACCGAGGATTTTCCGGATCTGTCGCTGCGGGTGGATGACCACTTCGAGCCGCTCGTCGAGCTGCGGCGGCTGCTCGACATCTGGCGGCGTGAGCGCGCCCCTTTCCTCGGCAATTCGCCGTCGAAGGCCAATCCCGCCGGGATCACCGACCTGGACGCCATCGAAGCCGGCTGGATCGCCCGCGGCCTCGACATCCGCTTCCGGCGCTAAGCTCGCCTTATCGCAGTCGTTCCAACAGGTGGTCGCCGACGCGCATGGCGTTGGCGACGCAGGTGAGCGTCGGGTTCACCGCGCCGGCGGAGGGGAAGACGCTGGTGTCGATGAGGTAGAGATTGTCGAGCTCGTGCGCCCGGCAGGTCGGATCGACAACCGAGCTGACCGGATCGCGCCCCATGCGCGCGGTGCCGCACTGGTGGGCGACGCCGTAGAGCGGCAGCAGCGAGTCGAACTGGAAGTGGTGCTGCGAGATCGGGTGGGCGTGGTCGACGAAGCCGTCCAGCGACGACTTCAGGCGCGTGACCAGGCGCTCGTGGCCTTCCAGGTTGTTGTAGTCGTAGTCCAACTGGATGGCGCCGTCGGGGCGCAAGCGCACCCGGTTGTTCGCCAGCGGCAGGTCCTCGGAGATCACGAGCATGGAAAGCAGGCGCTCGGCCATGGCCCCGAAGAGAGGCCCAGGCGCCAGCGCCGGCGGCAGCCACTGGCTGATCTCCCCTTCCAAGGTCGGGCCGCTCATGTACTCGAGCAGCTGGATGTGACCCATAGGGAAGTCGAAGCCGCCGGCCGGGTCACGGTGGTAGAAGTCGTTCACGGCCAAGGTCTTGGGGAAGTTCACCGCTGCCGGCGCGCAGGTGAGCGAGACCATGGCGGTCAGCGTGTGGAACATGTAGTTGCGCCCGACCTGATCCGAGCCGTTGGCGAGCCCGGCTTCGTGGCCGGGGCCGGCTGAGGCCAGCAGCAGGGCGGCGGTGTGGGCGGCGCCCGCAGCCAAAACGACGATGTCGCCGCTCCAGGCCTCCTCGCCGTCCGCGGTCGCGCAGACCACTCTGGAGACGGCGTGGCCGCCGGCGCCGGTCTCGAGGCGGACGGCGCGCCGTCCGGTGAGCAAGGTCACATTGGGGAGGTCCAGGATCGGCTCGAGAGCGATGGTGCGGGCGTCGCTCTTGGCCTTGAGCAGGCACGGAAAGCCGCCGCAGGTCCGGCAACGGATGCAGGGCGAAGTGAGCGGGTGCGCCTCGTCCAGTTTGACGCCTAGCGGCAGGGAGAAGGGGCGCCAGCCCTGCGCCTCCCAATGGCCCTTGAGGGCCAACACGCCCGGATCGTGGCTCACGGGCGGATAGGCGTAGGGGGGCTCGTTGCCGGCCTCGGTAGGATCGACGCCCCTCTGGCCATGCACCTGCCAGAGCCTCTCGGCCTCGGCGTAGTAGGGCGCGAGGTCGGCAAGGGAGATCGGCCAGGCCGGCGACAGCCCGCCGGCGTGGCGCACCTCGTCGAAATCGCTGGCGCGCAGGCGCATCAGAGCCGCGCCGAAGAAACTGGTATTGCCGCCGGCCCAGTAGTGGGTGTTCGGGACGAACGGGCAGCCTCTCTTGTCCCACCACCGCTCAGTGGTGCGGTAGCGATGGTCGACGAAGACGGCGCGGGCGTCCCAGTTCTGGGCCTCGCGCGGCAGGTGCTCGCCGCGCTCGAGGATCAGGATCGACTTGCCGCTCGGCGCCAGGCGCTGAGCCAGGCTCGCGCCCCCGGCGCCGGAGCCGACGATCACGATATCGTAGTGCCCGCCCATCCCTTGCCCTCAATCCGTCTCCCCGCTGGTCCCGGCCGAGCCCATCACTCCAGATGGAACCGCGCCGAACCGGCGCGGATCACGGCTTTGAGGATCGGCTCGGGGACGTAGCGCAACAGGAAAGCCGCCGCCTGGTTGTGCCAGCCGGGCGTGACGATCACCTTGCCGCGCGCGTTGGCGCGGATCGCCGTCTCGATCACCGGGCCGGGCGTCTGAAAGAACAGCCGCGGCGAAGCGTCCATGATCGCCTGGGTGCCATTGGCCAGGGCGAACTCGGTGTGGGTGAAGCCGGGACAGAGCGCCGTCACCCTGATCCCCCGCGGCCCGTACTCTTCGCTGAGGGACTCGGAAAACTTGATCGCGAAGCTCTTGGCCGCCGGATAGAGGCTGTGGCCGGCCATGCCCGGGGCGAAGCCGGCGAGCGAGGCGACGTTGATGATCGAGCCGCCACCACGCGCCACCATGCCCGGGATGACGC
This sequence comes from Caulobacteraceae bacterium, assembly GCA_035946795.1. Taxonomy (GTDB): domain Bacteria; phylum Pseudomonadota; class Alphaproteobacteria; order Caulobacterales; family Caulobacteraceae; genus Acaudatibacter. Next base: position 150,744 of record DASYYX010000017.1, read on the forward strand.
CGTGGGCGAGGCCGCAGGCGCTGACGATGAGCGTCATCAGGAAGTCGCGCTGTCGCTCCCACGGGACGGCGGCAAAACTCTGCGGGATCGAGTAGCCGGCGTTGTTGACGAGGATGTCGACGCCGGCCGGGCGGCGCTGTCCCACTTCGTCCAGCACCGCGCGCTCGGCGCCGAATCGCGCCAGGTCGCAGACGATGGCGACCGCTTCGACCTGGTGCGCCGTTGCGAGTTCGGCGGCAAGGGCCTCGAGGCGGTCGCGACGGCGCGCCACCAGCGCCAGATCGCAGCCCCGCTTCGCATAGGCGCGGGCGAACTCGGCCCCGAGCCCGGCCGACGCGCCGGTGATCAGGGCCAGCGGCCGCGGGCGGATTGTCGATGGGGTCTCAATGACTTACCGCCCTCCCTGCGGCATGGCGTCCGCTTGCGCGACTCAGTCGCGGGCGTCAAACGCCCATTAAGGAATTTTGGTGGCAGATTCGTGCGCGCGTCCAGGGGGTGCCATTGTCCATCGACCTGACCCTCGATCTCATCAACGCCACCGTACAGGTGGAGCAGCCGCTGCCCGGCGGCGCGCGCACCGTCGGCACCGGCTTCCTCGTTTCAGATCCGACGCCGGACGGCCGGCCGCGCGTGGTGCTGGTGACCGCCGAGCACGTGTTCGAGCAGATGCCGGGCGACAAGGCGACTATCGGCTACCGCACCATCGGGCCGGACGGCGTCTGGCATTTTGCTCCCCAGAAGATCCGCATCCGCCAGGGCGGGCGCGAGCTTTGGACCCATCATCCCTCGCGCGATGTCGCCGTCATCGCCGTGGAGGCGCCGCCGGCCTTCGCCAAGGCGGCGATCCCCGTCGGCTGGCTCGCCGATGACGCCGCCTTCGACCAGCAGGGGCTCCAGCCCGGCGACACCATGATGGCGCTCGGCTTTCCGCAGGGCCTGTCGGCCAACTCGGCGGGCTTTCCCATTCTCCGGTCCGGGCGGGTCGCCTCCTATCCGCTCGGCCCCGCTACCCAGTTCCCGACCTTCCTCCTCGACTTCCGTGTCTTTCCCGGCAACTCCGGCGGCCCGATCTGGTTGGAGCAGACCCGGCAACTGGCCGGCGAGAGCGCTCCCGAGCCGGTGGTGGCCGGCATCCTCACCCAGGAGGTGGAGCTCGATCACGAGAATCTCGGCATCGGCATTGTCACCGACGCCCGCTTCGTGCGCGAGACTCTGGCCGATCTGGATCACGCCGCGGCCGAGCCGCTGGCGCCTGGGACCCAGGTCGCCGCCTCCTACGGGACCCAGGCTTCGGCCAAGCAGCCGTAAGGCGCCGCAATACCCGATCGCTCGACTGGCGCACCACCACCCACGCCACAGTAATGTAAAGTGTTCGACAGGGTTAGCGGGCGTTAAACATCTTACTTAAGCGTTAAACAAGGCAGCCGCGCCAATATCGCCGTCGCAGCTACGGGGGCGGCGATGAGCGATGTCACCAAGACCGGGCCGGCGGGCGTCGCCGGCGCGCCGGGGACGGCCGGAGGCGCGGGCGGCTACGCCTATGCGTACAATCCAGGCGCCGGAGCGGACCTGGCCAACTCCGCCGAGGCCCAGGGCGGGGCCGGCGGCGCCGGCGGCGCGCCTTTGGCGGTCGGCGATCCCGGAACCGGAGGCGGCGCCGGCGCCAGCGCAGCCGCCAAGGCTCTTTCCAGCCTTGCCGTCGCTTCGACCCTGAGCGCCGCCGCCAGCGCGCTCGGAGGCGCC